>NZ_JAPDRF010000001.1:0-576965 GCF_040706615.1 Lentisalinibacter sediminis
CCGGTGTCGCCGGGACCGTCGACTTCGCGCCCGGCGAGACCGCCGCGACGGTCACGGTAGTCGTGGTCGGGGACACGCTCGACGAGGTCGACGAAACGGTTACGCTCGCGGTCTCCAGCCCGGTCAACGCCGATCTGGGCGATGCCGACGGCGCTGGCACCATCCTGGATGACGACGCGCCGCCGGCGCTCACTATCGCCGACGCGGCGGTGAGCGAAGGAGACGCCGGCAGTGTGGCTCTGAGCTTCGGCGTGAACCTTGATGCTCCTTCAGGCCGGGTGATCTCTGTTGCCTACGCGACCGCGGACGGGACGGCCTCTGGCGGCGACGACTACACGGCGGCCTCGGGTACTCTGACCATAGATCCGGGTCAGACTGCGGCGACGATCGAGGTCGAGGTTCTCGCGGACACGCTCGACGAAGCGGACGAGACGCTGACCGTCACCCTGAGCAACCCGGATGCGGTCACGCTGGCGGACACCGAGGCCACCGGCACCATCCAGGATGACGATGATTCGCCGACGGTTTCCATCGCCGATGCCTCTCTCGTCGAGGGTGACTTCGGTTCGGCCCCGATGATCTTCACCGTTACTCTCGATGCGGCATCGGGCCGGACCGTGACGGTGAATTACGCGACGGCCGACGGCTCCGCCACCGCCGGCGAGGACTACACCGCGACAGCAGGGACGCTGACCTTCGACCCGGGCATCACAGATCAGACGATCGACGTGCCCGTCATCGGCGATACGGTGGCGGAGAGCGACGAGACCTTCACCGTCACGCTGTCCGCTCCTGCGAACGTGACATTGGTCGATGCCGAGGCGACGGGCACTATTCAGGACGACCAGGATGGCGGCGGTGGTCCTGTCTCCGGCTTAAGCCAGCGACCTGCCAACACCACCTGCCTGGCGGGGGACGCACCGTCCCAGCTGACGGTTATTGACACCGCCGTCGCGTTCCCGAGTTTGCCGGCCATCAGCCAGCCGATCGCACTGCGCCAGCTGCCCGCCGACACGAGTCACTGGTATCTCGCCCAGAAGGGCGGGGTCATCGTCCGCTTCGAGAACCGGGCGGATGTGGCCAGCCTGACGACATTCGTGGACATCGACGCCCGGGTGAGTTCCGGCGCGAACGAGGCCGGCCTGCTGGGCATGGCCTTCCATCCGGACTTTGCGACCAATGGCGAGGTGTATCTCTCCTACACTGCCAGCGGACTCACCTCCCGCATCTCCCGCTTCACCAGCCCGGACGGCGGCGTGACGCTCGATCCGAACAGCGAGGACATCCTCCTGACGCTAAACCAACCGTACAGCAACCACAACGGCGGCAATATCCTGTTCGGCCCGGACGGTTACCTGTACATCGGCTTCGGGGACGGCGGCAGCGGCGGCGATCCGGGTGATCGCGCCCAGAACACGACCAATCTGTTCGGCGCCATGCTGCGCATCGACGTGGACACTGGCAGCCCGTATGGCATCCCCTCGGATAATCCATTTGCTGCCAACGCGAGCTGCACCATCGGTTCGGGCAGCGACGCCTGCCCGGAAATCTACGCTTGGGGCTTCCGTAACCCCTGGCGCTGGAGCTTCGATGCGGGCACCGGCGAGCTCTGGGTGGGCGATGTCGGCCAGAACTCCTGGGAGGAAGTGGACATCGTTGAGCTGGGCGGTAACTACGGCTGGCGTTGTCGCGAAGGCGCCCACGACTACAATACATCCGGCGTTTGTCCGGACGGCCTCATCGACCCGGTGATCGAGTACGACCATGGCGTCGGGAATTCAATCACCGGTGGCTATGTCTATCGGGGCAGTGCGATTCCCGAGTTGGTGGGCCGCTACGTCTTCGCCGATCTGAACGGCAAGATCTTTGCCTCGGTGTCGGATGGTACCGGCGGCTACGGCTACGAGACTCTGCTCGCCACGGGCAACTCCATCGTCTCCTTCGCGGAGGATGAGAACGGCGAGTTGTTGTACCTGGACTATGGCGCCAGTACCGTGCGGCGCATCGTCCAGGCCGGCGGCAGCTCAACCGGGACGGTAGCGGACCAGCTCTCGCAGACGGGTTGTGTGGATCCGACGGACCCCACCCAGCCGGCATCGGCGCTGATTCCCTATGCGCCGATTGCGCCGTTCTGGTCTGACGGGGCCGCCAAGGAGCGCTGGTATTCCTTGCCGGACGGCGCGACCGTCGACGTGGACACCGAGAGCGACTGGGTATTCCCGATCGGCTCTGTGATTGTGAAGAACTTCCGCCTGGCTGGCGACCTCATCGAGACCCGGCTCTTCATGCGCCATAACGGCGGCGGCTGGGCCGGTTACACCTACGAGTGGAACGACACCCAGACCGAGGCCACGCGCGTGGTCGGTGGCAAGACAACGGACATCGGCGGTCAGACCTGGATTTACCCGAGCGAGGCGGAGTGCCTGGAGTGCCATACTCAGGTTGCCGGGTTCACGCTTGGGCTGGAGCACGCTCAGCTGAACAGCGAGCTGACCTATCCCTCGACCGGGATAACTGCGAACCAGTTGGTCACGGCGGATGAGATCGACGTGCTGACGGCGCCGCTGGCCGCCACGCCGGCGAACCTCCCGCGCCTGGCGGATCCGGCGGACCCCTCGGCGCCGCTGGACGAGCGGGTGCGGGCATATCTGCATACGAATTGCGCGAATTGCCACCAGCCGAATGGGCCCACGCCGTCCAATATGGACTTGCGCTATTCGACCCCGCTGGCCGACACGAATACCTGTGACGTTGTGCCGCTGCAGGGTGATCTCGGTATCGCCGATGCGCGGATTATCGCGCCGGGGGATGCTGCACGGTCGATTCTGGTGGTGCGGGCCAATCGGCGGGATGTGCATGGGATGCCGCCGTTGGGGAGCAATGAGGTCGATATTCAGGGAGTTGAGCTATTGAGCAATTGGATTAATTCTCTTACCGCGTGTCCCTGAGTGCTGATGCGGTAGCGATGGGGACGGTCGGCAGCGCTGGATAAACTTCTGTTCTCCGGGTCGCCAAGTGTCGGCAAGCTTTACACAAAGATATTGATCAGCATATATGGGAGAAAAAAAACCGTTCAATTTCAGGCGATTGAGTTTTTGGCACGGACATTGCTTCACGGGAGCGTAAGAGCGTTAGTCATCTGAGTTCAGTTGAATAGCGCGGTTAGGAAGAATTGAGCGAGTGAAAACCATGAACGTAATAACGAAAGCTATAAGTCTCTTGGCGCTTTTCTGTCTGGCAGGAACAGCGGCCGGAGACCCGATCTACGGCGGGGAGGACACTTTAAAGGGCGAGACTAACGATCTCGATTGCGGTAACGGCTCCAATCCGAAAGCTGAGGCGTGCTGGGCCGAGACGGTCCTTGGCCTCGAAGCGGGATCGTTGGACTTTACGATCAAGGAAGAGACTGTCACCTATCAGTACGATGCTGACAATGGTGTAATATTTTTCGATCTCCTAAGCTCTCCAGAGTTTTACATAATAAAAAACACGTCTGACAACTGGGCACTGTTTCTGAATAATGACTCGAATGAATACGGTGCCTTTAATGCTAGTAGTCTTGAACTCGAGGGGTGGAACCTCAGGACAACCGGCGAGGGCCAGTTTACGATCAGCCATGTGACCGAGTTCAATGGATCTGTGCCGGAGCCTGGTACGTTGGCATTGTTGGGACTGGGGTTGGTTGGCGTCGGGATAGTCCGCAGGCGCAAAATGGTTGTTTGACAGCTACCAGCACTAACTCGATTTGCTCGAAGCCCCGGCAGCGCCGGGGCTTTTTTTTGTTTTCGTATGCAGGTGGGGTACGAAGAGCTTTCTATGTGGTTTTCGCGGCGAGCTGCACGTGTAGAATCCGGGCGTTATGAAAGTACGCACCCGCTTCGCCCCCAGCCCTACCGGTACCCTACACATCGGCAGTGTCCGTACGGCGCTCTTTTGCTGGCTCTACGCTCGCCACCACGCTGGCCAGTTCGTGCTGCGCATCGAGGACACGGACAAGGAGCGATCCACCCCGGAGAACGTGGACGCCATCCTGGACGGCATGGCCTGGCTCGGCCTGAACGCCGACGAGGGGCCGTATTTCCAGAGCCAGCGCACGGAGCGCTACGAGGAGGTGATCGAGCGCTTCCTCGACGAGGGCCATGCTTACCGTTGCTACTGCACGAAAGAGGAGCTGGAGGAGCTCAGGGCGGAGCAGACGCGCAAGGGCGTCAAGACCCGCTACGATGGCCGCTGCCGGTCCCGGACGGAGCCCCGGGAGGGGGTAAACCCGGTCATCCGCTTCAGGAATCCCCTTGAGGGCGTGGTTGTGGTCGACGACAAGGTTCGCGGCCGGGTTGTCTTCCAGAATGCCGAGCTGGACGATCTCATCATCGCCCGCTCCGACGCCAGCCCCACCTACAATTTCACCGTGATCGTCGACGACCACGACATGGAGATCACCCATGTCATCCGCGGCGACGATCATCTGAACAATACGCCCCGGCAGATGAACATGCTCCGGGCCATGGGCGTGGAGCCACCGGTCTATGCCCACCTGCCCATGATCCTGGGCGAGGACGGGGCGAAGCTCTCCAAGCGCCATGGGGCGGTGGACGTACGGGAATACCGGGCCGAGGGGTACCTGCCCGAGGCGCTGCTGAATTACCTTGTACGCCTGGGCTGGTCCCATGGCGATCAGGAAGTGTTCACTGTCGATGAGATGATCGAGCTATTCGACATCGCCGACGTAAATCACTCGGCTTCCGCCTTCAATCCGGAGAAGCTGCGGTGGCTGGACCAGCAGCACATCATCGCCATGCGGCCGGAGGAGCTGGGACATCGATTGCTGCCGTATCTGCGGCAGGCCGGCCTGGACGTCGAGAATGGCCCGGATCCCGTGAACGTCGCCAGGGCGTACCGCGAACGGGCAGACACGTTGCTTCACATGGCCGCGAGCGCCCGTTACTGCTACGAGGACTTCGAGGAGATCGAGCCGAAATCGGCCAGAAAACACCTGCGGCCGGTCGTGCTGGAACCGTTGAAGGAAGCACGGAGCCGTCTGGCGGAGCTCCTGGACTGGACCGAGGACGCGATCAGTCAGGTTATTAATGAGAGTGCGGAGGCCCATGGCATCAACATGGGTAAGCTGGGGCAGCCGATCCGAGTAGCCGTGACCGGCGTGCCGGTGTCACCGCCAATCGACGTGACGGTGGCATTGATCGGCCAAGAGCGGACGCTGGCGCGGCTCGATCACGCCATCCATCTGATCGAAGCTCGGGCGGCCGCGCAAGCCTAGCTTGAGGACTGAGTCGGTCTTGATTTTTCGACGTTTTTTCGGGCTAAGGTGTTGATTCGGCGGCTTTCCTTGACACGCTGTGAGGGGTGCCTTAAAGTTCCGCGCTTCGTGGGGCCATAGCTCAGCTGGGAGAGCGCTTGCATGGCATGCAAGAGGTCGGCGGTTCGATCCCGCCTGGCTCCACCAAAGTCACTTCCGAGTGTCCCCATCGTCTAGAGGCCTAGGACACCGCCCTTTCACGGCGGCAACCGGGGTTCGAATCCCCGTGGGGACGCCATCCCTTACAGGGTGTATTCCGGTCTGGTGGGAAACGCGAGCCAGTGTGATGCCTGCCTCTGTAGATCAGCGTTAGAGACCGGGACAATCCATCTCACCCAGCGGACCGCTCATCCTGCAGAGCAGCCGGAAGCAAGTCCGGCAGTGCTCACCGGCACGGGTTCTTACTCAAATCTGCGACTCCTTCGGCCTCCCCGTCGGGAAGAAATTTCCTATACTTAAGTCGGACAGCGCATGGATTTTTATGGCGTGCCAACTGGATTTCCGCTCGGGATCTGCTGAGTCCGAGTCCTGACGGAGCGTAAGAGCAATGTATACAAAGCTCAAGAACGTGCTGTACTCGACCTCGCAGCTACTCAAGGAAGGCGCGGGTGAGTCCCTGAGGTCGCGCTCGTTCCAGGCCCGGGACGCGCTGGTTTTCCTCACTTACCGCTGCACCAGCCGTTGTGTCGGCTGCAACATGTGGCAGCGCTGTGAGGAGCCCGGCGATGAACTGAGCTGGGACGAATGGCAGCCGATTCTGGCGGACCTCGCGGATTCCGGCATACGGAAAGTCGAGCTGTTCGGCGGGGACGCCCTGCTACGCAAAGAACTGCTTATCGAGACGGTGCGATTCTGCCGTAAGCATGACATCTACACTTTCTTCCCCACCAATTCGCTCGGCCTGACCGAGAAGACCGCACGGGACCTGGTTGAGGCCGGCCTGAACCATGTCTATCTTTCGCTGGATGAATTGCCGGAGTTCGACGGTGCGATCCGGGGCATCAAGCGTCATTCCGACAAAGTCCTGCGAGCTTTCGAATGGCTGCGTGCGGCGCGAGGCGACGGTCGGTTTCCGCGGCTCGATTTCATTACCACGGTTTCAGCGAGCAACTGGCGCAGCTTGCCGGCACTGCTTGCATTGTCGAGTGAGCGCGGCGCGGATGCCCATCATCTCTGGGCGATGAGCGAGTTTACTAAGAAGGCCGTGAGTGCTTCTCCCGTCAACGGTGTCGTACCGAATCCGTATTTCATGTCCTCGGATGGCACCTCGCACCGGTTGTCACGGGCGGATGCCGCAGAGCTGTGGCAGATGCTCCGCGAGATTCGCGCAAACAGTGACCAGTACGCGCCGATGGACGTGAAGATGGAGACCATGGAGCACCTGGACCCGGCTGCACTCGCAAGCCTCGAGTTTCCGCGGCAGAAGTGTGTGTCCTGCACTAATGTCGTCGTGCTCTCACCGTATGGCGATGTGATGCCCTGTCCCTACTATGGTAATTACGCGCTTGGTAATCTCCGCGACGTGTCGCTGGCGCAGACTTGGGGAAATGTGGCACATCGGGATTTCGCACGGCTTCAGCAGCGCCACGAACTGCCGATCTGCGACCACTGCAGCCTGAAATTCGTCCATCGGCCTTTCTCGGCGGTGGTGCGCAACGAGGCGCGCCGCGTGCGAGAGCGGTTGCTGTAGTTGGCCCTGGTGCGATCTGAAGGGCCTCGATTGGGTACGCTGCGAAGTCTGGCAGGCAGGGCGAGACGCGCCTGGGGCCGCGTTTTCGAGTTCAAGGGCGGTCTCATGCTTGGCTCAACCGCCGAATCTGATGCTTCCGTCAGTGAGGTCCAGTCCGTGCCCGGGTTCACGGAGATCGTTGCGCCCGAACAGGCTGCACTATCGCCGTCGCTCGTGGCCCGCAGGCGAGGGAATGACCACCGACTGTACGCTATCGCGGACAAGGGGCGAGTCTGCGCTTACGGCTGGGTGTCGGGCCCCGGGCAGGAGGTTCGGGTTCTGCATGCGCTGACATTCACCGTACCCCCGCGGTGCATCTACATCTGGGATTGCCTCACCTTGCCCGAGGAGCGGAATCGCGGTCGGTACAAGGCGCTGCTCCGCGGGATGCTCTCGACGGTGCCTGAGGCGGGGACTGCCTATGTCGCGGTCGATCTGGGTAATACGGCATCGCGACGGGCGCTGGAGAGAGTCGGATTTCGCCCGCTGTTCAAGTACTTCGGCATGAAACTGTTCGGTAGCCCGGTGTTTGCGCTGGCTTACGACGATGGCCGCATCCTCCGAGCGCAGTCGGCGTTTGACCATATTGGGACGAAAGCTGCCGGGATGGATTCTGTGCATGGAAATGCGTGAATTGCGCGTTGTCGTAATCGTCAGCACCGATCCGTCGGACCTGTTCTTCGCCAACCAACTCGCGCGGCGCTTCGCGCTGGCCGGGATTCTGCTCGAGCACCAGCGGGATGCGCCTGACCGTCGGCCGAGGTGGCGGAAGCTTCTGGGCCTGCTTGGGAGGCCCCGGGAGTTGTCCGCTCGCTTGGTGGAGTTCGTATCCGGCCGCTGGCATCGCTGGGTCTCCCGGAACCTGCTGGGTGTGCAGTCGTCCGACTTTGGAGAGGAAGGGCGGCGCCTCGACCCGGCGCTCGACGTGCCGGTAAAGCGTATCGAGGGCACAGGTCGATTGAACGACCCCGAATGCGTCGAATGGCTGCGAGGGCGACGTCCGGATCTGGTGGCAGTATGTGGTGCATCGTTGCTCAAGCCGGAGATGCTGTCCGTGCCATCTCATGGGGTTTTGAATCTTCATGGCGGGCTCGCTCAGTATTATCGGGGGCTGTTCACTACCGACTGGGCCATCCTTGAGAATGAACCGGAGAAGGTCGGCGCGACGGTGCACTTCGTATCGCCAGGCATCGACGATGGTGGCGTCGTGTTTCAGGGCCGGCCGCACCTCGAGCTTGACGACCACCCCAACCGGGCTTACGAGAAAGTGGTGAAACTGGGCGTCGAGATGATGAGCACGGCCATCCGTGCCATCGCGAACGGCGAGCTGCATCCCTGTCCGGAGCCGCCACGCGGGCGCCTGTGCCGCGCCAGGGATTTTACATATGCCAACCACCGCCGGCTCTGGCGACAGTGGCGCCGCGTCATGGCAACATATGATGCAGACAAGCAACGGCGGGATGCGTCGGTCGCTGATTCGCTGATCAATCCCTTCGAGGAATCGGTGAATCGAGTTGAGTGGTCTGAAGAGAAACCCGCCGGAGGCAGAACGAATGGATCTATTTGATCTGGCCGGACCCGAGCAGATCGAGCTGGCAGAATTCCCGACCGAGCGGGATGGGCTGCTACCTTACCTGCGTGCGCGCAAGCCTGTGTTGCTGAATGGCGTACGGGAGCATTTGCCCTGTGCGCGTGATTGGAATTATGAGTATTTCCGTCGACGGCTCGAGAGCATCCGCATTCAGCGCCCGTCCGCGGACGGAATCTACCACTATCTGGGCTTTCAGCGCATTCCCTTGGCGGAGTTCGACGAGCTGCTGCATGGCACCGGAGACGGGTACGCACTCGAGCCTCTGAAGGGGCGGGGCGTAGCGCAGTCTTTCCCGGAAGATCTGCGGGTGGATCTGCCTGCATTCGTGCCCGAGGAAGGATTCCGGGTGTCCAACCTGTATGTAGGGCCGGGGGGTAACCGCTCCCTGCTGCACTACGACGAAACCCACAGCCTGCTGATGATGATGGAGGGCCGCAAGCGCTTCATCCTGTTTCCGCCGAGCCAGAGCGGGCTGATGTATCCCTACAGCTTCTTTAATGTCCGTGCCTTACTCGAGAACAGGGTAGTGGATAGTCGTGTTGACTGTTCGGCGCCCGATTTCGAGCGCTTCCCCGGGCTGAAGCGTGCACGGGGCATAGCGGGCTGGCTGGAGGACGGTCAGGCACTCTTCATTCCGGCGGGTACCTGGCATTACATCGAGGCCGAGGGCCTCAACGTCTCGGTGAATTTTTTCTGGCTAGAGAATCGGCTGCGGGACTGGATGCAGCGGCCGCTGATCGACTTCTGGTTCAAGCGGCGTGCCATCGACGGGCTCGACATGGCGCGTCGCGTCAAGCACGCGATCGATCGTCGCCGCGAAGCAACGACCTGACTTTCCTGAGCGGCGGAAGCACGTTGTACTCGAGATGATACAGGGCTCGTCCCTTCAGCCCGCGGGGATAGAATTCCGCATCGTAGGTGATGCGTGCATCGTCCGTGAGGTTGTTAAGGTACCAGTAGTTGTCGGCGCAGCTGTCGTAAGTCTCGATAGTCGGATCGGTGAAGATCGCTTCCAGGGCACGGTATTCGACTACGGAGCCGGGTGACAGCTCACGCCATGATTCGTCGAAATCCGCGCGTATCGGGTAGGTGATGCCGCCGGCTTGGATGTGGAGTTCATAGGCCACCGGGCGGCCGTCCACGCGGGCCAGCCACGCTTCGGCGTCGCCACGGGGGCCAAGGTAGTCCAGGAGGCGTCTCAGGAATGTTTGCCCAACCTGGTTAGAGCCGAGGTCGTTGCCGACCTGCACCTTCCAGCTGTTCCGTGAGACGGTGACTATCTCGTCGAATAGGGGATCCGTGCCGGACCTGAGCGGCATGCGCTCGACCGTTGCACCGGGCTCTGCTTCGAATTTACGGACTTTCCTCAGCGTATTTCGTCGATACTTGCGTGATCGACCCTTGAGGTGTTCTTCCCAATTGCCCATGGCGGAGAGCATTGGTGTTCGGACTGTCTCGTTGATGCCTACCCGACCGAACTGCCGGCCAGCACCTTCCAGCCACGCCAGCAGGCGGCTATCGGCCGAAATGCGCAGGACCAGCACTAGTTCGATGTCCGGCGTGGCCAGAATAGCCCGGCCAATTTCATCCAGTTCAGCAGGTGTCAATTCTCCGTGGAGTAGGGCGTTCCACCATGGTGAATGGCCGTTTGCCATCGTGACCAGCGTGCGGGTAGACACACCCCGGATGCGCCTGAGCTCGACGTACATCGGCACAATCGCGCGTAGTCCTTCGTCGGTCTCGAAAACGTGAATACAGAGCTGGCGCGTGTGGTCTTTCCGCGTCGAGTCGCCGAACGCGTACCACCACGCCGAGAACCACTCCCAACTGAGCGGTAGCTGGGGACGTGGCTGAGTCGCCAGCAGCGATCCCCAGGCGAGCTTCAGGTCTGCGAAATCATCGTCGCGCTCGACGATCCGATGTCTCATTCTTGTGAATTTGCTCAGTGTTCAGGGGCTGGTTGCTGAAGTCTGCTCGCCGGCGGTTGGGCTCCTGCCACGAACCAGAAAGGCTGCCGCCGCATCCGTGATTGTAGAGCACTTGACTGGATTCAGTGACTGGAAGGGCCGCTCGCTCGATTGTAATGAGCGGATTGACCATATTCACTCAATCACGGACGAGGAGCTGGAAGATTTCTATCAGCTGCATGCCAGGAGATTCACCCGCGTGTTGAGGAGAGTATTCCGAGTGTCGATGCTCTTTACTGTTGAATGACCATGGTTATTGGGGAAAGTCGTTAACTTTATGATTCAACAAATTTTTTCTAATCTTGGCATCGCTCTTGCACATGCATCGTTGGATAAGGGCATCGCAAAGGACTTATGTAATGGATAACAGGTTTTTCGGATTGGCCGCTGCCGCCATTCTCGCAACGGCGTTGGCCGGCGCCGCCAGAGCAGACGTAATCAACATCGACTCAGGTCCGGGCAACGAGGAGCAATGCCTGGTCTTTGCAACGGACACCGCGTGCGAGACCGTAGCAATCGATGCGCACCCTCTTTGGCAGGAGAACGGGCCGGAAGGCAGCGCTGCTGTCTGGGTTTCCTACGCCGACACCGGTTATCAGGGCGACGCCACCACGCCGGACGACTCGACAGACAACCCGGTGTTTATCCTCGTCGAGGAGTTTGAGGTGGCGTCTGACAGCGTGCTGGATTTCTTGATCTGGGCTGACGACACGGCGAGAGTCGTTCTGAGTGGCGTGGATGGCGTCATCGCAAGTATCGACCCGAACTTCAGCCAGAATATTTGCGCGGACGGCTCGATTGGCTGCGAAGAAGATGAGTGGGGTCAGTTGCTGGCGGACCTCTCGGCTGGCAGTTACCAGATCACGATGGAGATATTCCAGGTCGGGACCGGCGAGACCACGACCAATAACCCGTTCGGCGTTCTCTACACGGGCACCGTTAGCTCAGTGCCCGAACCAGGTACGCTGGCGCTGCTGGGGATGGGCATGATTGGTATGGGTATCGCGCGTCGTCGGCGCCGTGCTACCAGTAGTTAGCAGCACGCGAGCTTCTCGTTCGCCTTTTGCGTTTTGTCGGCCGGTCCCTTTCAGGGGCCGGCCGTTTCTTTTTGGGGCGAAGTGGCCCAAGGACCATCTGTAGGTTGTCGAGGTAATATACATGTCGCTCGGACCAGCGGCTGGTAGCCTTTTGGCGTTCGGCGGCCAGGCAATGGCAGATCCGATAGAGGCTGGTGACTTCGGCGGCGGTAGTACGGCTGACTTTGCCGGTTTCGGTGGCGGAACGCCCTATACGGCGTATTCCGATCTCGGCGAGGAGGAGATCGGTACTTTCTCGATACGCACCGTTAACGATACGAACGGCAATAGTGTTACGGGCGTCGGCGTCACAGGGGGACTACCGGCGAGATCGATATCGGGCAGGGTATCGTCTGCAATTCGAATAACGCAGTTGTCATCGGCGAGATTGTCGTATCTCTGTTGTTTGACGGTGATGAATTCGAGGATTTCGGCGAGATTGCGGTAATCTCGGCGCTGATCGGCAACGACCTGGTCACCGGCGAACTGCGAACCACCGCTGACGACGGCATTGCCATTTGGGACTTTGGCGGGGAGACGACGATAACTGCGATCGATCCCGCGGTCATTAACGGAGCCGCCGTCTGGAGCATTACCGACGCGTTCGGTAATGCGGCCATGTCCAGCCTGACGTTCGGAGCGACGCAGGGGCCCTGCTTCGAGGAGACGGGCAGCAAGTGCACGAACCAATCCGACTATAACCTGGTGCGGATCACGGCAAGCGTACCGGAGCCCGGCACCCTGGCTCTGCTCGGTCTCGGGCTGTTCGGGGCGTCGCGAGACGGCGAAAGGTCTGAGATCTCTCTTCCATATTCTCGCAAAGCCCCGCATCGCGGGCTTTTTTGTTAGCGATAACGCCTGACGGGGGGACGGTTCCGCGAAGGACTTTTTTCTTCACCAAGAATGAATTGCAGGAGGCAAAGGTTGTCGGTAGCCCTGATAGACAAGGCCCCGGATGTCAGCTTTCTTTACAGGAAAATCATTCGAACCCTCGCGCGATCAATGAAATCAGATAGTTAGAGATTGGCATGTGCTTTGCATCGATTACCATAATTCGGTGCGTGTGATGCGCCGACAGGGAGGTTGACGACTATGACAGAGTGGCTCAGGCGTATTTCAGTGGGTGCGGCGTTCGGACTGATAGGGCTTTCAGCGCAGGCGGATCCCATCGTGACAGGCGTTGAGGGAGGCTTCGAGTTCGGTGTGGTCGATGCCGAGGGTATTACCTGGAGCGGCGCAGATGCAGCGGCCGATAGCCTCGGTGATGGATGGACTCTCGCGTCCATCACTTCGCAGGACGAGTTCGATCTGATTGTGTCGCTGCTGCCGTCTGCGCCTGCGAACCGCACCCATTACTGGATCGGTGGTACCGATTTCGCGGACGAAGGGACGTGGGTCTGGATCGACGGTGAGTCATTTGGCCCGTACGAAGCCTGGTGGGGCGGCGAGCCGAACAACTCCGGTGACGAGGACTATCTCGCTATGGACTTCAGGAGTGATAGTCCTAGTGGCTGGGGTTGGAACGATGCGCCTGATGGTGTGTCTTCTATCGTTCCCGTCGGAGGCTTTGTGGTCAAGCGCTCTGTCCCTGAGCCCGGTACGCTTGCCCTTCTCGGTCTCGGCCTCGTCGGAGTGGGTGTAGCCCGTCGCCGCAAGGCTTGACGACAACCACTGTTTTGGTATTTGCTGCTTCGAAGCCCCGCACTGCGGGGCTTTTTTTGGTCTTGTTGCTTCGACGGGAAAAGGAGATCGATCCCGCTACGCTTCGATGCTCGCCGTCGATGGGACAAACCGGACCAAGATGCGTGGGTATGTTGTCGAACAGATTTACAGACCCGTCGGATCGTTGGGCCGAGCGATTCGACGGGTCTGCAAACAATTGCCCGCGTGGGTTTAGAGTTCCCAAATACAGACTGGCATGATCCTTGCTTTACTTGGGTTGATAGAAGGGTACCAACGGGATGACCAAGCGATTATCAGGGTCATCGGTCTTGTAACCCTCGGTTGCTTGGGCTTTGGTAAGGGAGAAAGCCGTTGTTGAATGTTAAGAACGCGGTGTTGGTGGCGGTCCTCATGATGATCGGCGCGTTCGGCACCGCGAACGCGGACATCATTACCCTTGAGGACGAAACCGAATTCACACCGACTGGAACAGATTCGCCGGAAGACTACGTTGACCACAAGTGCGGGGACGTCAACTACATCGGTTGCGGGCTGCTTGGGACGGGAGATTTCGTTACCTGGGATCACCTCTTCCAGTTCGATCCTGCGGCTGAGGAGATTCTGTCTGGCCTCCTTACCGTGACGATTCGTGATGACGAGCGAAAGGACTGCGGCTTGTTCTTGTCTGGTTGCGAGTTCGCATTCGGATTCGACGAAACCGGTGAGTGGGCGATAGGCGAAGTCGACACCGGGTCGTACGATTTCGATGTCGCTGTAGGACATCTCGCGGACGGGAGCTATCGCGTGACAGTAGGATCGCTGCTGGGGGACTTCTACCTCGTACGGTCGGTTCTGACCATCGAGTACGTCGCCAGTGTTCCCGAGCCTGGCACTCTTGCGCTGTTGGGGCTTGGTCTCCTTGGTGTCGGGGTCGCTCGGCGACGTAAGGCTTGATCGGCATCGTCTCGATATTTGCTGTCTTGAAGCCCCGCATCGAGGGGCTTCTTTTTGTGTAGGAGGACCTTCAGGCCCGATTATTTTGAGGAATCGGGCCTGAAGGCCCTCCTACATCCCCCATCCCCAATCTGCTACATTCCTCCCCAGCCAACGGGGAGGAAGCACCATGAATTTCGAGTTTTCCGAAGACCAGGAAATGCTGCGCCAGGAGGCGCGCAAGTTCCTGAGCGAGCAGTGCGGGCCTGAGACGGTTCGCGGCGTGCTCGACGGCGACGCCACCCACGACGAGAAGCTGTGGCAATCCATCATGGAGATGGGCTGGACCGCGACGGCGCTGCCCGAGGCTTACGGCGGCTTCGGCATGGGCTATCTGGAGCTCTGCGTCATCGCCGAGGAACTCGGCCGGGCGGTCGCGCCGGTGCCGTTCTCGAGCGCGGTGTATCTGGCCGGTGAGAGTCTCCTCGCCGCCGGTAGCGACGCGCAGAAGGGCGAGTGGCTGCCGAAGCTTGCCTCGGGCGAGTCCATCGGCACTCTGGCGCTGGCGGAGACGCCCGGCGCAGTCACGGCTCGCAAGACCCGGGCGAAGGTCGAGAACGGGAAGCTCACCGGCACTAAGACGCCGGTGCCGGACGGCAGTATCGTGGACTACGCCGTGGTGGCGGCAAAGGATGGGCAGGGCGCATCGCTGTACCTGGCGGATCTCTCCGACGCCGGCGTGACCCGCGAGACGCTCGCCACGGTGGACCCGGCGCGGGATGCGGCGGCGCTCACCTTCGAGGACGTGCCCGTGGAGCCGCTGGGCCAGCCCGGCAAGGGCCTCGAGTACCTTGGCCGCGTGCTGGACCGGGCCGCCGTGCTGGTGGCGTTCGAGCAGCTGGGCGGGGCGCAGGCGGCGCTGGAGATGGGCGTGACCTACGCGAAGGAGCGTTTCGCCTTCGGCCGGCCCATCGGTTCGTTCCAGGCCATCAAGCACCGCCTGGCGGAGATGTTCGTGTCGCTGGAGCTGGCGCGCTCTAACACCTATTACGGCGCCTGGGCGCTGTCTACGGGGGCGGACGAGCTGCCCGTGGCGGCGGCGACGGCGCGGGTAGCGGCCTCCCAGGCCTTCTACGAGTGCGCCCGGGAGAATACCCAGGTGCACGGCGGCATGGGTTTCACCTGGGAGGGCGACTGCCACCTCTATTACCGGCGCGCGAAGCTCCTGAACCTGGTGCTGGGCGGCGAGCGCGTGTGGAAGGACAAACTCATCCAGCGGCTGCAGGCCCGGCGCGAGCCGGAGGCTACGACGCTGAACGCGGCCTGAGGAGGGAGCGACATGGATTTCAACGACACACCCCAGGAAGCGGAATTCCGCGCCGAGGCCCGCGAGTGGCTGAAGGCCAACCGGCCGGACCTCGACCTGTCGAAGGTGCACTACAAGCGTGACCTGACGCCGTTCAAGGACTGGCAGGCGACCAAGTTCGACGCCAACTGGGCCTGCCTCGGCTGGCCGAAGGCGGCCGGCGGCCGCGGCGCGAAGCCCATCGAGCAGGTGATCTGGTCCCAGGAGGAAGGCGACATCTCCATGCTCTCCGGGCCGTTCATCATCGGCATCGGCATGGCGGGCCCTACCATCATGCGCCACGGCACCGACGAGCAGAAGGCGCGGTACCTGAAGCCGATGGCCCGGGGCGACGAAATCTGGTGCCAGCTCTTCTCCGAGCCGGCGGCGGGCTCGGACCTCGCCGGCATCCGCACCCGCGCGGTGAAGGACGGCGACGAATGGGTGGTGAGCGGCCAGAAGATCTGGACCTCGTTCGCGCACGTTGCGGACTTCGCCATCCTGGTGCTGCGCACGGACCCCACGGTGCCTAAGCACCAGGGGCTGACGTATTTCATCCTGGACATGAAGTCGCCGGGCATCGAGGTGCGGCCCATCAAGCAGGTGAGCGGCGAGTCGGACTTCAACGAGGTGTTCCTCACCGACGTGCGTATCCCGGATGCGAATCGTCTCGGCGACGTGGGCGAGGGCTGGAAGGTGTCCATGACCACGCTGCTGAACGAGCGGCTGAGCGTGGGCGCGGCCTTCCCGTCGAACTTCGACGACATCCTGGAGATGGCCAACCGGATGGAAGGCGCCGACGGCGCGCTGATCGAGGACGGCGCTGTGCGGGATCGGCTCGCCGACTGGTTCGTGAAGTCGAACGGACTCGAGTACACCGGCTACCGGATGATCTCGGCGCTGTCCTCGGGCAAGACGCCGGGTGCGGAGGCCTCGATGACCAAGCTCGTGCTCGGCCGCGGGCGTCAGGATATCGCGTCGTTCGCCATGGATCTGCAGGACATGGCGGGGATGATCACGGACCCGGAGCAGGCGCCGCTGGAGGCGCTGTTCCAGCGCTCGTTCTTTCGCTCGATCGGCAATCGGGTGGAGGGCGGCACGGACGAGATCCTGCTGAACATCATCGGCGAGCGGGTGCTCGGTCTGCCGCCGGATGTGCGGGTGGACAAGGACGTGCCGTTTAGTGAGATTCCGACGGGGTAGGTGCCGCGGTTAGAGTGTCGGAAAATATGACATTCCTGGGATGCACCTGATCTGAAATCATTAAAAAAATAAGAAAAACAATATCTTGTATTATTGGCACGGGATTTGCTTTGTTTGTGATGAACGCTTGTAAACCTGCTTCCCCGATTGATCAAAGGATTGATGGACATGAAATCGAAACTTTTGGCTGTCTCAGCCATGGTCTGTTTAGGACTGACGGGCGTCGCGCACGCAGACATTATCGACTTTACAGATGGCGGGTGGTCATCCGGTGCTGAGCGGGACATCGATGGACTGGGCGTCACTATCGTGGCGAGCGGTGGCACTCTCAGGCAATACCCGTACGACGGTGGCGATAAGGACGACTGTGACGCCTACGGTTTGGTCTGCAGATCAGATGGCATCGGTATCCGCGATGACGAAGTTACGTTTGGGGATACTGAGCGACTGGTCGTCAGCTTCTCCGAGTCGGTGGATATTGTAGAGCTGATTTTTCTTGATCTGTTCGCCTACAGCGGCAGCGATCCGACTCCGGAGTTCGTGGGTTTTACCGTGTACAGCAGTGGTGACACTGGCTCTTATGCTGGTACCGCGTCCGACGATGGTATCGGCTTTTTCGCTGGCACGGATGAGTTCGGCAACGTGACTTCGATCGAATTCTACGCGCTGGATCCCAGCCACTCCGATTTCGCTTTGGCCGGAATAAGGACCGCGAGTGTACCGGAGCCCGGGACGCTAGCCCTGCTTGGTCTTGGCTTGGTCGGTCTTGGGTTTGCGAGGCGGCGAAGCGCGGCTGGCTGAATCGAGTCGATTGATCTGCGGGAAAGGCGGCCCAAGTGGCCGCCTTTTTCGTTCGCCGAACGAAAAACCCCGGCTCTCGGCCGGGGTTCTTGTAGGAGGGCCTTCAGGCCCGATCCATTATTCAGTCGGGCCTAAAGGCCCTACGTGAGGTTCAACCTTCCGCGCCTTCCCCGATCTGGCTCTGGATGTAATTCTGCAGCCCGGTCTTCTCGATCAGCCCCAGCTGGGTTTCCAGAAAGTCCACGTGCTCCTCCTCGGACTCGAGGATGCGCTCGAAGATCTCCCGGGAGACGTAGTCCTTCACACCCTCGCAGTATTCGATCGCCTCGCGCAGGTCCGGGATGGCGTCCATCTCCAGCGCGAGATCAGCCTCGAGGATCTCCTGCACGTTCTCGCCGATCCTGAGCTTGCCCAGGTCCTGCAGGTTCGGCAGACCCTCGAGGAAGAGGATGCGCTCGATGAGGGTGTCGGCGTGCTTCATCTCGTCGATGGACTCGCCGTACTCGTAGTCACCCAGGCGGTGCAGGCCCCAGTCCTTCAGCATGCGGGAGTGCAGGAAGTACTGGTTGATGGCCGTAAGTTCGTTCTTCAGCGTCTTGTTCAGATGCTGGATGACAGTGGTATCGCCCTTCATGATGTTCCTCGTCCTTAGGTTGGCGTTGTGTCAGGCGAGGATTCTAACGAAACGACGGCCCGGGCGCGATTCGAGAGGCGCAGATGGGAATGTAGGAGGGCCTCCAGGCCCGATCGTTGGAATGAATCGGGGCTAAAGCCCCTCCCACAGCCTAGCCGGCAGGCGCCGGCTCGGGACGCCAGCGCCCCACCGGCGCAGGAGCGGCGGTGGAGGGCGCGCAGCGGGCGATGATGGCCTCGGCGTCTTCCTGGCAGCTGCCGCAGCAGGAGCCTACGCCGATGTGGTCCTTGAGGTCATAGAACGTCTGCGCGCCGTCCTTGACGGCTTTTTCGATCTGGCGATCGGTGATGGCTTGGCAGATGCAGACATACATGCTTTTACACCTCTAAACGCGATACTAAGCGCGAATGCGAATGATTGTCAATTACGTACATACCGAAATGTGAGGGTGACCCCCTCCCGCACCCGGCGAGGTAGCAGCAGAACCGGGTGCGGAAGGGAGCCGTGCGCCAAACGTCAAATATCCCACGTAAACCCAATAAACGCCGTCCGCGACCGCCCCGGCCGCAGCCCCGCCGGCCGCCGCGCCACCGCGTATTCCTTGTCGAACAGGTTGTCGACGCGGAAGGTGGCGCGGAGATCGGGGCGCACCTGCCAGCCGGCGGCGAGGTCCCAGATGACGAAGCTGTCGACGCCTTCGCGGGGCCCGAGGTCGCCGCTGCCGGCGGTGGTGCGGGTCTCGTCGGTGTAGCTGGCGGCGATGTCGAGGCTCCAGCGCTCGGCGGCCAGGCCGGCGGTCGCCCGCAGCTGGTGCTCGGGGATGTAGGGCAGCTCGTCGCCGGCCTCTACTTCGCCCCAGGGGTCGAAGCCGCTCTCGAAGCTGTTGTCGAACTCGGCGGTGGCGGTCCAGGTGTAGGCGAGCGAGAGCGGCATCTGGATGCCGTTACCCAAGCGGTTACCGAACGGCTCGTACAGGTTCCACGCGCCGGTGAGCTCGAGGCCGCTGACGGTGGCCTCGCCGCCGTCGAACTGGTCGCCGATGTTGCCGCTGCCGCCGGTGGAGGCGGTGACGGTGCCCACCAGGTTCTCGTAGTCGTTCACGAACCCAATCGCCTCGAAGCTGCGGCCGTTCTCGCCCCAGCGCACGCCGAACTCGTAGTTCCAGCTCTCTTCCTCGTCGGCCGTGGATCCCGGCCCCGGCGGGTTGAAGCCGCGGTGCACGCCGGCCAGCAGCCGCCAGTTCTCGCCGATGTGGTAGAGCGCGCCCATGCCCGGGATGAAGACGTCCACGCTGTTTTCGCGCACCCGGGTCGGGCCGATGGATCGGTCGGTGTTGTCGGTGGAGTAATCCTCGCGGACGAGGTCGATGGTCTCGTAGCGGAAGCCGGGGCTGAGCACCCAGTCGCCGACCGAGATCTCGGCGTTGACGAAGCCGGCCAGCACCTCCGCGGTGCTCACGCGGTTGGTGGCCGTGCCGGGCTCGGCGTCGGTGGTGAGCACCAGCAGGCCGTCTTCCATGCGGTAGCCGTCGTCGTCCTGGAAGCGGTCTTCCTCGTCCTCGTGGATGCGCAGGCCGAAGGTGAGGCCGATGTCGGCGCCGCCGACGGCCCAGTCATAGCCCACGCGGGCCTGGAGGCCCTGGGAGTAGTACTCCCGGTTGTTGTTGCGCTTCTCGAGCGCATCGTCGGCGCTGGTGGCGCCCTCCAGGATGGCGAGCTCGGCGGCATAGGTGCCGGGGTCCGACAGGATGCTGCTGATGCCGATGTCATTGACGCTGGAGAGCTTGTACCAGTTGCGCTCGAAGTCGTTGCGGTACGCCGTCACCTCGCCGTACCAGGGGCCGGTGGGGTCGATGGTCCAGGACAGCTGCACCTGGCGGTGGTTGGTGTCGATGACGTCGTTCTGGGACGCTGCGTAGCGCCGGTAGGGGTCCTCTGCGAAATCCTCGTCGGTGAGGCCGAGGTAGGTCTCGTCGGAGGCCTGTTCGGTGTAGCCGAGCTTCAGATCCAGGGACTGGTAAAGGTCCGACCCGGGAGCGCTGTTCACGCGGAACTTCGCCATGTAGTCCTGCAGACGGTAGCCGGCGTCGAAGTCGCGGGGCGCATCGATGGTTTTGAAGCCGTCCGTGTACTGCTGGGCCGTCTCCAGCAGCCAGCCGTAGCGCTCGGCCCGGTAGCCGTAGCGGGCGATGCCCTGCAGCGTGGTGTCTTCGCCAGCGCGCACCTCCAGGCGTCCGCCGGTGGCTGAGGGGATGGGGGTCGAGATCATGTTGATCGCGCCACCGATGGTGCGGGCGCCCACGCCGATGGAGGAGGGGCCCTTCAGGACTTCCAGCGCGTGCATGCGCTGCTGGGTCGGAAAGTAGTAGGCAGAGGGTGCCGAGTAGGGGGCCGGGGCGATCAGCACGCCGTCTTCGAGCAGCGCGATACGGCCGGAGCGGTCGAGGCCGGAGCCGCGGATGCCGATGTTCGGCCTGAGGCCGTAGCCTTCCTCTTCCTGCAGGTAGACGCCGGGAGCGGCGCGCAGCACCCGCATGATGTCGGCGTTGGCGAAAACCTCGAGGTCTTCCGGACTGAAATACTTGGCCGAGCCGGCGATGTCGGAGACCTGGTTCGGGTTACCGAGTATCGTGACGACGTCGATGACCTCGCCCTCGTCGGTGGTTTCCTGCGCGATCGCGGGAGTGGCGATCAGAGCGAGGGGGATGACTGCGCCGATGGCACCCTGTAGGAGGGCCTTCAGGCCCGATTTGAAAAAATGAATCGGGGCTAAAGCCCCTCCTACAGCCCCTCCTGCATGCTTCGAAGACGTCATTCGTGCCATTTCGGTTCTCGCTCCGTTCTGTGCGGTCGTATGTCCCCGGGCCTCTCGGCCCTGTCGATTGGGCGTAAACTAGATCAAATGAGAATCATTCGCAACCGTAAATCGTAAGCATTTATACCTACCGTTTTCGCTGACGCTCAGCGCGGCCCTCAATCGGGTCGTCTGTCCGACACTTCGCAGCCCCGAGTGTGATCTGGCCACTCCCAAGGCCCGCGGTGCCGTGGCACTATGCGTGATGGGCACGGAGGCACACAGTCAGACGGAGACCGATTGAGCCGTGAACGACACGCCGCGCAAGCTATTGATCGTAGAGGACGACCCGGGGCTGCAGAGCCAGCTCAAGTGGTGTTTCGAGGACTACGAGGTGCTAACGGCGGAGAACCGCTCGGACGCCATCGCGGAGCTCCGCCGCCACGAGCCCGCCGTCGTCCTGCAGGATCTCGGCCTGCCGCCGGACGCCGAGGGCGTCAGCGAGGGCATGGCGACGCTGGAGGAGATCGTCAGCCTGGCGCCTCATACGAAGGTGATCGTGGTAACCGGCCACGGCGACCAGGAGAACGCCGTCAAGGCGGTGGGCATCGGTGCCTACGACTTCTATCAGAAGCCGGTGGACACCGACACGCTGCGCCTGCTGGTCGACCGCGCCTTCCACATCTACGAGCTGGAGGCCCAGAACCGCCGCCTGATGAGCCAGGAGGGCGTCTCGCCGCTGGACGGGATCGTCGCGGCCAGCGAGGCCATGCTCCAGGTCTGTCGCATGATCGAGAAGGTGGCGCCCACGGACGTCTCCGTGCTGCTGCTCGGCGAGAGCGGCACCGGCAAGGAGTTGCTCTCCCGCGCGCTGCATTCGCTCAGCAACCGCAAGGACGAGCGCTTCGTTGCCATCAACTGTGCGGCCATCCCGGAGAACCTGCTCGAGTCCGAGCTGTTCGGCCACGAGAAGGGCGCCTTCACCGGTGCTCACAAGACCACCCCCGGCAAGATCGAGACCGCCAGCGGCGGCACGCTGTTCCTGGACGAGATCGGGGACATGCCCCTGCCGCTGCAGGCGAAGCTGCTCAGATTCCTGCAGGAACGGGTGGTGGAACGCGTGGGCGGCCGCGACGAGATCCCGGTGGACGTGCGCGTGATCTGCGCCACCAACCAGAAGATCTCGAATCTCATCGAGGAGGGCCGCTTCCGCGAGGACCTCTACTACCGCATCAGCGAGATCACCGTGAACATCCCGCCGCTGCGCGAGCGCGAGGGCGGCCGGCTGATCCTGGCGCGCAAACTGCTGGAGAAATACTCCAAGCAGCACAAACGCCCGCTGCGCGGCTTCAGCCAGGACGCCCAGGAAGCCATCCAGAGCCACAACTGGCCGGGCAACGTCCGCGAGCTCGAGAACAAGATCAAGAGCGCGGTCATCATGGCCGAAGGCAAGCAGGTGACCGCCGCCGATATGGGCCTGGGCGACAAGGTGGGCGCACAGCAGACGCTGAATCTCCGCGAAGTGCGCCAGGAGGCCGAGACCAAGGCCATCCGGCTGGCGCTGATCCAGACCTACGGCAACATCTCGCGTTCGGCAGAACTGCTGGGAATTACGCGGCCGACGCTGTACGACCTGCTGGATAAATACGGGTTGTCGGCGGATGGGTTTGCAAGAAAGAAGAGCGGGTAAAATCAATGTAGGAGGGCCTTCAGGCCCGACTGACTATCGCGGCTGAAGCCGCTCCTGCGCCGCTATCAACGCATATGGGACGAGTCGTCGCGCGGTGTTGTCGACGTCATTTACACCATTATGCCCGTTGTTTGTAAAATCCTATTAAATTCAGATAGTTGGTTGATTGGCACGGAACGTGCTAACTCCGAATAGGCAGACATTTTCTTCTGGGGATTACGCCATGAGTACTACTTTCAGATTCCTCCAACTCGCTCTGGTGGCTGTGTTCTTTGCTTGTACTGTGGCGCGGGCCGATATCATTGAAGAACCGCTGATTATCGATTGGGATCCCGATACGTCAGGTCTCGAAATGCTCAATCTCGAACCGGTCGACGGGGCTCTGTCCACCACACACTACGATGATGAGACGATTGTCTTTAAGGACGGGAAGGGTGACCCGCTGAAGGAGGGCACAAAGGAGGACTACTCCTGGTGGCTCGGAGATTCCGACCTCGTATACACGACACCCACCAATTGGATGGATATAGATTTCGGGGATTTGCATGTCGTCGGCTTCAGTTTCACGGTTGGTGCGAATCAGCCTGTAAAGGCATGGATCGAAGCTTTCTATACTGCCGGTGACGGTACTGAGGGCTCACTTTGGACGGATTGGTTTTACGGTATCAGTGACCAAAACTCGCAGGAGTTCGGGGTTTTTGTCACGGGCAATGACCGTTGCGCGAACATCGATCGGATAGTGGTCGACCCCCCTCCGCTCCTCTGGGGAATAGGCGATATGCGGATTGCGACCGGTGACCCCTGCGCCGTCTCCGTCCCCGAGCCGGGCTCGCTCGGTCTGTTGGGCGCCGGCCTCCTGGCTCTCGGCTTCGTCTGGCACACGCGCCGGCGCGCTACGATTTCCATGTAGGAGGGCCTTCAGGCCCGACTCGTCTGATGAATCGGGGCTAAAGCCCCTCCTACATTTCTTTGCGCTGCCACCAGACCGCGTAGGTCAGCGGATAATCCTCCGGCCGTTCCACCAGCTTCGCGCGCACCGGGTTGTGGACGACGTAGTCGCCGACCACCTCCACCACCTCGTCCTTCCGCAGCGCGTGGTCGTGGAAGCCCGGCTGCCAGATGCGACCGCAGGTGTTGCGCGCCTTGTTGATGCGCAGCGCCGAGCGGCCTTTCACCTGAGCCACCACCGATTGCAGCGTTCGTCCCGGTTGCAGCTCGAACAGCCAGTGCAGGTGGTCCGGCATCACCGTGTAGGCGAGGGTGCGGGTGCCGCCGGTCTCGTCGGAGCGGCGCAGCTCGTCCACCACGATCGATCCGCAGAAGAGGCAGGTGAAGATCGTGCGCCGGGCGTGGCAACACGTGGTGACGAGGTAGATGCGCTGCGCTTCTGACCAGCGGCCGAGGCGCAGGGCGTGACCTCTGTGTTGCGTCCTTGCCATGGGGACGAGCATGGCGGGGACGACCGATGGCAGCCACGCGGTTTTCTGAGGGATTGCCTGAGAAAAATGTAGGAGGGCCTTTAGGCCCGATTCATCAAGAAATCGGGGATAAATCCCCTCCTACATTAGTGCGGCTTGAACGCGTCCGGGTTCAATTCATGCCGTGCCAGCAGCTTGTAGAAATCCGTCCGGTTGCGCTTCGCCAGCCTTGCCGCCTGGCTCACGTTCCCGGCCGTGATCTGCAGGATCTGGCTCAGGTAGTTCCGCGTGAACTCGTCCCGGGCCTCGGAGAAGGACGGCAGTTTGCCGCCGTGCTCACCGAGCGACGAGCGCACGAGCTCCGCACTGATGACCGGCGAGCGGGACAGCGCCACGTTCTGGCGCACCACGTTGTAGAGCTGGCGGACGTTGCCCGGCCACTCGGCGGTGACCAGCAGCTCGACGGCCTCGGGCGCGTAGACCTTGCGATCGCCGCCCGCTTCCTCGGCGACGGTCTTCAGGAAGTGGGAGACGAGCAGCGGGATGTCGTCGCGGCGGTCGTCCAGGGGCGGGACGTGGATGTTGACCACGTTCAGGCGGTAGTAGAGGTCCTCGCGGAAAGTGCCCTCGGCCATCATCTCGCGCAGATCCCGGTGGGTGGCGGAGATGACGCGGACGTCGACCGGGATGGACTCGGTGGCGCCTACCGGGCGCACCTGGTCTTCCTGCAGGACGCGCAGCAGTTTGACCTGCAGGCGCATGGGCATGTCGCCGATCTCGTCCAGCAGCAGCGTGCCGCCCTCGGCCGCCTGGAACAGCCCCTTGTGGGCGCGGCTCGCGCCGGTGAAGGCGCCTTTCTCGTGGCCGAACAGTTCGGACTCCAGCAGGTGCTCGGCCATGGCGCTGCAGTTGATGGCGACGAAGGGAGCGTCACGGCGGTTGCTGGCGCGGTGGATGGCCTGCGCCATCAGTTCCTTGCCGGTGCCGCTCTCGCCGGTGATGAGTACGCGGGTGCCGCTGTCCGCGACCATGCGGGCCTGGTTCAGGCGCTCGCGCATGAGCGGGTTGCGGGTGATGATCTCGTCCGCCCAGTCGTCTTCCGGCGGCGCCTTGGCGGAGACCTTCAGCGCGCGCTCGACGTGGTCGAGGAGTTCTTTCTTGTCGATGGGCTTGGTCAGGAAGCCGAACGCACCGCTCTGGGTGGCGGCGACCGCGTCCGGGATGGTGCCGTGTGCCGTGATGATCAGGACGCGCAGGCCGGGCGAGCGCTCCTGCAGCTCCTTCAGGAGACCGATGCCGTCCATCTTGTCCATGCGCAGATCGGTGATGACCAGGTCCGGCTCGAACCGGTTCAGCACCGCCAGCGCCCGGTGGGCACTCTCGACGGCCTCCACCTCGTACTTCTCGGCGCGCAGCCGGATGGAGAGCAGGCGCAGCAGTCCCGGGTCGTCGTCGACCAGCAGGATGCGACCCTTGTTACCGGACTTTGGTTCTTCCTTGCGCTCAGCGTTGTTCGTCGGCATCGGAGCGTTCCCTGATTGATCTCTCGATGGTAGTAATCGCGCGGAGTTTCTCCTCCGCCTCCTCGAGTGCCCGGGCGAGTTCCCGGTTCTCCGCCCGGGCCGCCGCCAGCTGTTGCGCGAGCCGCTGGCGGTCGTCGTCCGCGGCGCGCTCGTACTGCGAGCGCAGCTGGCGGTTCTCCGTCTTCAGCAGCAGCCGCTGCTCCACCACCTCCAGCTGCAGCTCGGCCAGTGTGACCTCGGCCGGCAGCAACAGTTCGGAGCGCGCCAGGATCTCGGTCAGCATCTCCCGGGCCCGCTCCGCATCGGCGCCGGCGTGTCCGGGGGTCGCGAGTGCCAGTGCCAGGTGCAGCCGGTTGGTGGTGGTCGGCGCCTGCAGGAAGGCGTCGTCCACCCGGGCGAACACCTCGGCCTTGGTCGCGGGATCCCCGGCCGCGAGGTCGCGCATGGTCCGAAGGTAGCCGGAGACGTCGGCGCCATCAACGTCGCGGGTCGCAGTTCCCTCGTCGCCGCCCCGGTCGAGCCAGCCCGTGGTAGAAGTACACCCACTGATGAGTGCCAGGCCGGCGAGCACGGCGAGCAGGGCGGGCATCCAGCCGGGTGTTGCGCTACGCATTGGCCGCCATCCTGTCGGTCAGGCTGATCTGTTCCTGGGGGATGTGCAGGCGGAAGTGCGCGCCGCCCCAGGGCGAATCCACCAGTTCCACGCTGCCGCCGTGGGCCTGCACGCACTCGAGCACCACGGACAGGCCGATGCCGGTGCCGGCCACCGGGCCGTCGTGCTGCTGGTTGGCCCCCTGGTAGAAGGCCTGGAAGATGCGGCTGCGTTCCTCGGCCGGGATGCCCGGGCCCGAGTCCGCCACGTCGATGACGAAGCTCGAGTTGGTCTCGATGGCACGCACCTGGATGTGTCCGCCCCGGGGCGTGTACTTGATGGCGTTGGAGATCAGGTTGTCGAGCGCGGTGCGCAGCTTCTCCTCGTCGGCGTTCACCCGGATGTCCTCGACGTCCAGGGCCAGCTTGATGCCCTGGGTCTTGATGGCCAGCCGGTGGTCCTTCAGCACGCCGGCGATCAGCGGTTTCAGCGAGAAGTCCGAGAGCATCAGCATCTCGCTCTTGGTCTGCCAGGCGCTGAAGGAGAGCAGGTTCTCGATGAGACGCTGCAGCTTCAGGCCGTTGGAGCGGAGGATGTCGGTGACCTCGCGCTGGGGGTCTTCCAGCGGCCCGACGGCGCCGTCGAGCAGCAGGTCCGTGCCCTCGCGGATGTTGGCGAGCGGGGTCTTCAGCTCGTGGGACATGTGCCGGAGGAAGCGGTTCTTCTCCTGGGCGAGTTCCAGCAGGCGCACGCGCAGCCACTCGAGCTGGCGGCCGAGCGCCTGCAGGTCGGTGGGGCCGCCCACGCGGATGGGCCGGGAGAAGCCGCCCTGGCCGAGCTGGTTGATGGCGCTGTCGATCTGGCGGATGGGCCGGGTCACCAGCAGGGCGAAGATCAGCACCAGGATCAGGACGATCGGGATCAGCGCGGCGGCCTGCCAGGCGAGTGTGGCCTGGAAGTCGCTGGCGTCCTGCTGCAGGGCCGCGAGTTCGCGGCCGATGAAGTCGTTGACGGCCACGCTGAACTCGCCGGCCTGGCGGGAGAGTTCCTCCAGCTCACGGGTGGCCTGCAGCACGCGTTCCGAATCCGCCGGCTGGGTGCGGATGGTGAACACGGCGGAACTGGTGCGCCGGCCCAGCACATCCGCCGCCTCGGCCGCGCCCGCCCGCTCGGCCAGCGGCGCCAGCGCGGTCAGGCGCGACTCGAAGCGGGCCGCGTCCTGGGTCATCAGGTCCAGGTAATCCTCGGTCTGCTGCACCTGATACAGCTTGGCCAGGCGCTCGAGTTCGCGCAGGCGCTCCAGCACCAGGCGGGTGTTCTGGGTGGCGGTGACGCTCTCCAGCACCAGGCTCTCGCTCTCGTCGGCGTAGCGCTCCAGCTGCACCAGCGCCCACACCACGGCCACCATCAGCGGGATGGTGACCAGACCGAAACCCATGAAGAGCAGGCCGTTCAGTGATCGGGGGCGCGGGAATCTCATGGCGGGAGTTTAACGTAATCCCTCTGCCCGGAGTGCTGCGGCCCGGTCAGCCGGTGGCCCGGGACGGGGCGTCGCGCGCCGCGAGCTTGCGCTCCCAGTTCAGGGCATGGGTGACGATGGTGTCGAGATCGTCGTAGCGGGGCTGCCAGCCGAGCACCTCGCGCACCTGGTCGGCGACGGCCACGAGGCTGGGCGGATCGCCGGCCCGGCGCGGCTCCTCGCGGATCTCGATGGCGTGGCCCGCGGCCCGCTGCACGGCGTCCAGCACCTCGCGCACGCTGTAGCCGTGGCCGTAGCCGCAGTTCAGCACCCGGGAGTCGCCGCCGGCGCGCAGATAGGTGAGGGCGTCCACGTGCGCCCGGGCCAGGTCTTCCACGTGGATGTAGTCCCTGACGCCGGTGCCGTCCGGGGTGCCGTAGTCGGTGCCGAAGATGGAGACGTGGGAGCGCTTGCCCACCACCGCCTCGCAGGCCACCTTCGTGAGCAGGGTGGCCCTGGCGGTCGACTGGCCGATGCGGCCCTCGGGGTCGGAGCCGGCCACGTTGAAATAGCGCAGCGCCACGTAGCTCGGCCCGCCGGCGGCGGCGAGATCCCGCAGCATCCACTCGGTCATGAGCTTGGAGGTGCCGTAAGGGTTGATGGGCGCGGTCGGCGTGGTCTCCGCCGCGCGGCCCTCCGGCGGGATGCCGTAGACCGCCGCCGTGGAGGAGAACACGAAGTGCTTCACGCCATGGCGCTGGCAGGCCTCCAGCAGGGTGCGGCTGGAGGCGGTGTTGTTGCGGTAGTACTTGAGCGGGTCGGCGACGGACTCCGGCACGATGGTGTGGGCCGCGAAGTGCATCACCGTTTCGATCTCGTTGTCGGCGAACAGCCGGTCGAGGACGGCCTCGTCGCCCGTGTCGCCCTGCACGAGCTCGCCGGCCAGGACGGCGTCGGCGAAACCGGTGCACAGATTGTCCAGCGTGACCGGGCGCTCCCCGGCCTCGCCGAGCTGGCGCACCACGTGGCTGCCGATGTAACCGGCACCGCCGGTGACCAGAATGTTCGCTTTACTCATATCGTTACCTGGGCTGCGTGAGTCTGCGGACAGGGCCGGGGCATCCGGGCGCACCCGTCCAGCGAAAAGTCTAGCAGGCAACTTGTTGAAAAAACGTGAACCCGTCGGCGCGGCACGGGTCCGATGAACGGTAGCGTCGGATACCGGTGACGGGGACCCGGCGCTCGCGGGGCGGCCCGTCGGACGCTATTATCTTCGCTCCTCGCCATGCGCCATCGGCCACCAATGCCAGCCGGAAACGCCGCGCGGCCGGCACCTGCAGAACGGATACGGGAACATGCAGTTATACAGGAAGTTCACCCTCATCGCCCTCGTCTCGCTGCTGGCCGCCTGTGGCGGCGGAGGAGGCGGTGGCGGGGGCACCATCGCCCCGCCGAACGAGGCGCCCGTGGCCGATGCCGGCGCGGACCAGCAGGTGCGGGGCGGGGACACGGTCAGCCTTTCGGGGGCGGGTTCCTCCGACAGCGACGGGACCATCAATTCCTATACCTGGTCCCAGACGGCCGGTACATCCGTGACCCTGCAGGGCGCCTCCACGGCGAGCGCCAGCTTCACCGCGCCGAACGTCGCCGAGACCCTGGAGTTCACGCTGACGGTCCGGGACAACGACGGCGCCAGCGCCAGCGATGCCGTGGCCGTCACCATCGAACCGAACGAGGCGCCCACCGCCGATGCGGGCGGCGACCAGACGGTGAACGAGGGCAGCCTGGTCACGCTGGCCGGCAGCGGCACGGACCCGGACGGCACCATCGCGAGCTACTCCTGGGTGGAGGTCGGCGGCGCGTCCATCGCGCTGAGCGGTGCGGACACGGCCACGGCCACGTTCGATGCGCCGGACCTGGCGCTGGGCGATACCCTGACCGTGACCTTCGAACTCACGGTGACCGACAACAACGGCGCCACCGACACGGCTGCGGCGACCATCACGGTGAATGCCGTGGCCGGCGTCAACGTCCCGCCGGTGGCCGACGCAGGCCCGGACCGCGCGGTCTTCGAGGCGCAGACGGCGACCCTCGACGGGTCGGGCAGCAGCGATGCGGAGCAGTCTACCTCGAGCCTCGACTTTCTGTGGGAGCAGACCGCCGGTCCCGCCGTCACGATCACCGGTGCCGGTCAGGCCCAGGCGAGTTTCACCGCCCCGGACGTGACGGCGGATACCCCGCTGACCTTCCGCCTGACGGTGACCGACAGCGACGGGGCCAGCGACACGGACCTCGTGGTACTCACGGTCCGGGAGGCCCCGGCGACCGTGACCATCAGCGGCAAAGTGCAGTTCGAGTTCGTGCCGCGCGGACCGATCGGGACAGGGCTTGATTTCTCCGGCACGGAGGTCCGGCCGATCCGCGGTGCCACGGTGCAGGCCATCGCCGCATCGGATGGCGCCGTGCTCGCCGAGACGGTGGCGAGTGGCAACGGCGACTATGCGCTGACCGTGCCGTCGCTGACGGATGTCTTCATCCGCATCCGCGCGGAACTGAAGCGGACGGGATCGCCGGCGTGGGATGTGGAGGTCCGCGACAACACCAGCAATATCGGTGTGCCTCTCGCGCAGCGTCCGCTCTACGTGCTGGAGGGCAGTGTCGCCGACAGCGGCGGTGCGGACTCGGTACGGAATCTTCTGGCAGAGACGGGCTGGACGGGTTCGGGCTACACGCAGCCGCGGGCAGCGGCGCCGTTCTCCGTGCTCGACATCATCTATCAGGCGATGCAACTGGTCACCGGCGTCAATCCGGCGGCTCAGTTCGCGCCGCTGGATGCGTTCTGGAGCGTGAACAACACGCCGAACGTGAGTACCAGGAACCTGGATACCGGCGAGATCGGCACCTCGTTCTATCGCGGTGACCTCGACTCGCTGTTCCTGCTCGGCGACGCCAGCGCGGACACGGAGGAATTCGATACCCACGTGGTGGCACACGAGTGGGGCCATTACTACGAGGACGTACTGGCGCGCGCGGACAGCACGGGTGGCAGGCACGGGCTGGACGACCGGCTGGATGCCCGGCTTGCCTTCGGCGAGGGCTGGGGCAACGCCGTCGCCGGCATGATCATGAGTGACCCGCAGTACTTCGATACGTTCTTCCGTGTGACGGGTCAGACGAGTTTCGGCTTCAGTGTGGAGACCGACGGTACCTTCGCCTCCGGCTGGTACAACGAGACCTCGGTGCAGCTCATCCTGTGGGACCTGTTCGACGATGCGGCAGACGGCAGTGACGGCCTGTCGCTCGGTTTCGCGCCGCTGCACGAGGTGCTGACCGGACCGCAGCGGGTGACGCCGGCCTTCACGACGCTGTTCAGCTTCATCCATGAGCTGAAGCAGGCCAATGCGTCGCAATCCGCGGCAATCGACGATATCGTCAGCGCGCAGAATATCGATGTCATCGGCGACATCTGGGGCGACAGCGAGGCCGGCAACAACCCCGGCGCCACCGACCTGCTGCCGGTCCATGCCGAGCTGCAGCTCGGCAGTCCGGTGACGGACCTGTGCGTCACCCGCCAGTTCGATCCCAGCGAGGACGGCAACAAGCTCGGCCTGTTCCGCTACCTGCGTTTCACCGTCGGCGTGACCGGCGACTACCGCATCTCGGTGACGACGACGAACCCGCCGAGTGCTCCGCAGGGCGAGCCCGCGCAGTTCTCGGATCCGGATTTCTGGGTCTATCGCAGTGGTCTGACGCGTGACGACTTGAGCTGGTTGGGAGCTACCGGCACCCAGAACGCCGAGTCCCTCGACCTGACCGGTCTGCCGCCGGGTACCTACGTCATCGAACTCTTCGAGGCCGGCTTCCCGAACGTCTACGGTTTTGTCACCGGCAGCGCCGACTTCACCCAGGACACCATGTGCTTTGACGTCTCTCTGAGCCAGTTCTAGGCGCGACCCCCACCACATCGCGCCCACACTACATCCGCAAGGGAACAGCCATGACCCACAGAACATCGATCAACCCCGCCGGCCTGGCAATGGCGCTGGCCGTGCTCCTGCTGGCAGCCTGCGGCAGCGAAGAGCCTGCGTCTTCGGATCAGTCTACGGATCAGGTGGTTGCAAAAACTTCCTCGACTGGGGCCGAGGATGTGCCGAAGAAGGCCACCACGGCGGAGATCGCGGCCCGGCAGGGCGATTCCCCCGGCAAGCCGGTGGCCCCCATCGACATCGACTACGAGGTGCTCGGCGAGCCCCGGCCCGGCGAGCCGGTGGAGATCGAGCTGAAGCTCCGCTCGAGCCTCGAGGGACCGGTGACCGTCCAGCTCCAGCCCCGCGAGGGCCTGCAGATGGGCGCCAGCCAGCCGGCGGAAGTCCGGCGCGAGACGCTGCGGCCGCTGGTCGAGGCGTCGTCCGAGCCCGCGACCGAGCGGGTGGTGGTGATCCCGTCGGCCGAGGGCCGCTTCTATCTCTCCGTGCTGGTCAGCGTGGCCACGGCGGAGGGCGAGCAGATCCGCGCGGTGTCCATCCCCGTGCAGGTGGGCGACCAGCCGCCGACCCTGCAGCAGAACGGTGAGCTGCGGACCACGGAGGGGGAGACGGTCCGGTCGCTGCCGGCGAAGGAGAGCGGCGGCAACTGAAGTCGGCAATTGAGAATTGGAAATCGCATGGGAATCAGAGCGCTGTCTATAAGCCTTGACGGGCGCTCGAACGTAAGCGGGAAAATTTTCCCACCGCCCTGATCGAAACGAGAGTTGGATCACAGACACCTCTGGTGACGCCGACTATCGTCCGGTTCATTAGTGCCGGTGTTGCCGGCGCATCAGGTGAAGCTCTGGGAGAAGCTCTGGTCCGACGCTCGCCGCGAGCGCGCCCAGGGGGTCTCGGAGGAATGGACCGGCCACCCATGCACCCGACCCTCAAAGAACAGATTCGGCAGGCAACCGCCGACGGCGAGCGACTCGACTATCCGAGCCTGCTGGAGCTGGTGGAGGCGCGCTACGCCGAGCTGGACCGTCTGGTCACGACCCCGCAGGACGAGCCGAGCCGCAACGCCGACCTGCGCGTGGTGCTCGACAGCGTCGCCGACGCTGTCCTCACCGTCGATCCCGACGGCATGATCCGCTACGCCAACCGGGTCGCCCACCAGCTCTTCGGCTACGAGACCGGCGCCCTGCCGGGCGTGATGCTGCCGGCATTGCTGCCCCAGGCCGGCAAGATCCCGGTGAAGATGTTCCTGCAGGCCTACATCACCAATCTGGACGATACCTACCTGGAGCTGGAGACCGGTCAGACCGAGGCGTTGCGCGCCGACGGCAGCGGTTTCACCGCCGAGATCAACACCACCCGGCTGTCGGAGAAGACCAGCGGCGCCTTCGTGCTGTGCCTGCGGGACATCTCCGGGCGTCTGGAAGCCGAGGGGGCATTGCGGGAGAACGAGGAGCGCTACCGGGCGCTGGTCGACCACGCCGCGGAGGCCATCGTGGTGCTGGACGTCGACAGCGGCCGGTTCGTGGACGTGAACGAGAACGCGCTCAGCTTCTTCAACCTGTCGAGGAAGCGGCTGCTGGCGATGGGCCCGGAGGGCATCTCGCCGGAATACCAGCTGGACGGCTCGCTCTCCTTCGGCAAGGCGCGTGGCTTCGTCGAGCGCGCGCTGAACGGTGAGCAGCCCTGCTTCGAATGGCTGCATATCGACGCCGACGGCCGGGAGATTCCCTGCGAGGTGCGTCTCGTGCGGCTGCCCTCGGCGAACCGCAAGCTGCTGCGCGGCAGCATCACCAGCATCGCCGAGCGCAAGCGCAACGAGCTGATCGCCTTCGGCGAGCACAAGGTGCTGGAGATGGTGGCCTCCGGCGCCAGCCTGAAGAGCACGCTGAAGGCGCTCTGCCGGACCATGGAACAGGTGACGCCGGGCGCCCGCGTGCTGGTGACGACGCTGGACCGGGACCGCGAGAGCTTCCGGGTGGCCGCTTCCACCGGCCTGCCCGATGCGGTGCTGGACGTCATCGACGGTTTCCAGGTGGACTCCGCGACCACCTCCTGCGGCCGCGCGGTAGCCGAGAACACCCAGGTGATCACGCCCGAGATCGCCCGCGACCCGGGCTGGGCGTCGCTGGCGGACTTCGTCGAGGCACACGAGCTGCGTGCCTGCTGGGCCTTCCCGCTGGTGGGCGGCGCGGACGATGTGCTGGGCACGCTCGCGCTGTATTTCGCCGAGATCCGGGAGCCCTCCACGGCAGAGCTGGACCGTATCACCGGCCTGGCGCGTCTCGCGGGCATCGCCATCAAGCGCCGCTACGACGAGGAGGCGCTGCGCTCCAGCGAGGCCCGCTTCCGCGGCCTGTTCGAGCACGTGGTGGAGGGCGTCTACATCGCCAATACCGAGGGCGAGATCGAGTCGGCCAACCCGGCGCTGATGCAGATCCTCGGCTACGAGGACGAGGAAGACCTGAAGCGCGAGGTGAAGTCGTCCACCGCTTACGTGAACCCCCACGACAGCGTGCGTTTCCGCGAAAAGCTGGAGCGCGACGGCGTGGTGCGCAACTTCGAGGCGCGCATGAAGCGCCGGGACGGTAGCGAGATCGTGGTGCTGGAGAACTCCCGCGCAGTGCTCGACGCCGACGGGCAGATCATCGCCCACGAGGGCACCATCACCGACATCACCGAGCGCAAGCTCGCCGAGACCCGCATCTTCGAGGAGAAGGAGAAGGCGCAGGTCACGCTGAAGTCGATCGGCGACGCCGTCATCACCACGGATGCGGACGGCAATGTGGACTACCTGAATCCGGTGGCACAGGATCTCACCGGCTGGGAGCTCCGGGCCGCCCGTGGCAAGCCCATCGGCGAGATCATGTCCATCGTGCATGCCCACAGTCGCCAGGCCGTGGACAATCCGGCGGAGCGCTGCCTGCGCGAAGGCCGGGTGATCGCGCTGGCGGAAGACTCGGTGCTGATAAACCGGCTGTCCAACGAGATCCCCATCCAGGATTCGGCGGCGCCCATCCGCGACCGGGTCGGCAACGTCATCGGCGCGGTGATGGTGTTCCACGACGTGAGCAAGGAGAGCCGGCTCTCCCGCCAGCTCTCCTACCAGGCCGCCCACGACAGCCTGACCGGTCTGATCAACCGCCGCGAGTTCGAGAACCGGCTGACCGCCGCGCTGGAGGAGGCCAGCCTGGACACGGGTGTCTCCCATGGCCTGCTGTACCTCGACCTCGACCAGTTCAAGGTGGTCAACGATACCTTCGGCCACACCGCCGGCGACGAGCTGCTGCGCCAGCTGGCCGAGCGCATCCAGGGCTGCATCCGCTCCAGCGACGTGGTGGCCCGGCTGGGCGGCGACGAGTACGGCATCCTGCTGCAGAACTGCGACTGCGAGCGGGCCGTGAGCGTGGCCGAGACCATCCGCGGCGCGGTCGAGAACCACCGCTTCGTCTGGCAGGACAGCGTGCAGAGCGTGCGTGCCTCGATGGGCGTGGTGATGGTGACCCACGAAACGGTGAGCGTAGGCGCGCTGATGAGCGCCGCCGACGTGGCCTGCTACTCGGCCAAGGATCTCGGCCGCAACAAGGTGCACCTGTACCAGGACGGCGACGCCTCCATGCGCCACCGCGAGATGCAGTGGGTCTCGCGCATCACCAGCGCGGTGGAGGAAGACCGCCTGGAGCTGTACTTCCAGCCCATCGTGGCGATTGGCGAAGAGGGCGGTTACGCAGCCGACTGCAGTCACTACGAGCTGCTCCTGCGGATGCGCGACGAGGACGGCGAACTGGTGCAGCCGAACGTGTTCATCCCGGCGGCGGAGCGCTTCAACCTGATGCCCATGCTGGACCGCTGGGTGGTGAGCGAGACGCTGGACAACCTGGCCGACCGGGTGGGCGTCGACGGACAGGCCGCCTACACGCTGGCGCTGAATCTCTCCGGCACCTCGCTGAGCGACGATCGCTTCCGCGCCTGGGTGATCCACGAGCTGCGCAGCCGCAAGCTGCCGACCGGCGCCATCTGCTTCGAGATCACGGAGACGGCCGCCATCGCGAATCTCGACCGGGTCATCCACTTCATGAAGGAGCTGAAGGACGCCGGCTGCCGCTTCTCGCTGGACGACTTCGGCAGCGGCCTGTCCTCGTTCACCTATCTCAAGCACCTGCCCGTGGACTATCTCAAGATCGACGGCGCCTTCATCCACAACGTGGGCGAGGACGTGAAGGACCAGAGCCTCGTCGATGCCATCAGCCGCATCGGCAAGGCGCTCGGCATCGCCACGATCGCCGAGCGGGTGGAGACCGAAGCGGTGCTGAATATCCTCGGCAAGATCGGCGTGGAATACGCCCAGGGCTTCCACATCGCCCGGCCGGAATCGGTGCGCCGTTTCGTGCCCTGGGGCGAGACGGGTCGCGACAGCGAAGACCGCGCGCTGGCCTGAGGGCCGGAGCGGTTGTCTTGCCGACCGTCCGACGGACGGGCCGCGCCTGCCGACCTCTCGGCGAATGGGTTACACTCGGAGGCGTATGAAAGACGCACCCGAGCCGGTACACATACCCGCCCAGGCCGCCATGGAACACGCACAGCGGGCACTGCTGGCGCCGGACGAGCCGCCGCCGTTCGACATCGTGCATGGACGCAGCGACCCGCCGGTGCTGATCGTCTGTGATCACGCCAGCCGGCGCATCCCCCGCACCCTCGGCGATCTCGGCATGGACGAGAAGGGGTTGTCCACCCATCTGGCCTGCGACATCGGTGCCGGCGAACTCACCCGGCGGGTGGCGGCGAGGCTCGAGGCCAATGCCGTGCTGGCCTGCTATTCCCGCCTGGTGGTGGATTACAACCGCCACCTGACCGATCCGACGGCTTTCCTGAGCCGGGGCGACGGGCACATCATCCCCGGCAACGAGGGGCTGACCGAGCAGCAGAAGGCCTGCCGGGCGGACGCACTCTACTGGCCCTATCACCGGGCCATCGAGGAGGAGATCCGCCGCCTGACCGACGGCGACCGGGTGCCGGCGTTCATCTCCATCCACAGTTTCACGCCGGTACTGGACGGGCAGGGCCGCGACTGGGACGCCGGGATCCTCTGGGACACCGATCCGCGTCTGCCGCGCCCCATCCTCGAGGGACTGCACCGCATCCCCGGGCTGGTGATCGGGGACAACGAACCCTACTCGGGCCGGGCGCCCGCCGACTTCACCGTGGACTACCACGCGGAGCGCACGGGGCTGCCCCATGCCGCCTTCGAGATCCGCCAGGATCACCTGATGAGCGAGGAGGGTCTGGAGCTCTGGACCGACCGGCTCGTGCACCTGCTCGCGCCCCTCCTGGACAACCCGAATCTCTACCGCCGCCTGCCCGTGGTGCCGGAGCACGATGCCCCGGGCCGCTCGGGGGACAACCCGCTACCCGGCCCATGACACCCGCCCCATGAAAGAGCCTGCCTTTACCATCGGTATCGAGGAAGAGTATCTGCTGGTGGACCGGGAGACCCGGGGACTGGCGGACGACCCGCCCACCGCCATGCTCGAGGAGTGCGAGAAGCGCTGCAAGGGTCAGGTGAGCCCGGAGTTCATGCGCTCCCAGATCGAGGTGGGCACGCGGGTGTGCCGGAACATCCGCGAGGCGCGCCGGGACCTGGCCCGGCTGCGCGGCGTGATCACGGACGTGGCGGACGAACACGGGCTGGCGCCCATTGCCTCCTCCACCCATCCGTTCAGCCGCTGGACCGAGCAGAAGCACACACCCAAGACCCGCTACCAGGCGCTGGCCACCGAGATGCAGGCGGCCGCCCGGCGGCTGCTGATCTGCGGCATGCACGTGCACGTGGGCATCGAGGACGATGCGATGCGCATCGATCTCATGTCGCAGATGAGTTATTTCCTGCCGCACCTGCTGGCGCTGTCCTGCTCGTCGCCGTTCTGGGAGGGCAAGGACACCGGGCTGAAATCCTACCGGCTCACCGTGTTCGACGCGCTGCCGCGCACCGGGCTGCCGGAGCATTTCTCGAGCTTCGGCGAATACCAGCGCCACGTGGACGTGCTGGTCTCGGCCGGCATCATGGAGGACGCCACCAAGCTGTGGTGGGACCAGCGCCCGAGCGCGCGCTACCCCACGCTCGAGACGCGGGTGATGGACGTGTGTACGCTCATCGACGACACCATGGCGCTGGCGGCACTGGTGGTGTGCATCCTGCGCATGCTGTTTCGCCTGCGGGTGGACAACCAGCGCTGGCGCATCTATCCGAACATGCTCATCCACGAGAACCGCTGGCGCGCAATGCGCTACGGTTTCGACGAGGGCATGATCGATCTCGCCAAGGGCCGGGTCATCGCCTTCGAGTCTCTGCTGGAGGAGCTCCTGGAGCTGGTCGCCGAGGACGCCGAGGCGCTGGACTGCGTGGCGGAGGTGCGCTCGGTGCGCCATATCATCGAGCGGGGTACCAGCGCGCATCGCCAGCTCGAGACCTACCGGGATGCGCTGTCCGAGGGTGCCGATCACCAGGGGGCCCTGCAGGCCGTCGTCGACCACCTCATCGAGGAGACGGCGACGGGGCTGGAGGCGCCCGAGTGAGACCCTGATTGAGACATAATCCCGTCCGGCGCCGGGGGCAACTGAGTACCGGTTAACAGAAACCGGCGCCGCCCGCCGCTACAGTGCTCGAATCGCCGCCGGTGGGGGCGGCAGACGGACGGGCCGATTGGATAAGACGACCTTCTTCCTGTTAATCCAGCTCTCTGCCGGCGTGGGCTACGGGGTCATGGCGGCGGCGCTGTATCGCCGCCGGGAACCGGACGCCCGTTCCGTCTCGCTGGTGGTATTCCTGGGCTTGCTGTCCGTCTGGATTCTGGGCGCCGGGCTCGAGACCGCGTTTCCCACGCTCGCCGTGCACTATGTCGCCCGGGTGCTCGTGTTCGTCGGCGCGTGCTTCGCGCCGGTGGCCATCGTCGCCTTCCTCATGGGCTACACGGCGCAGGGGGTGCGTGCCAATCTGCTGGCCGGGTTGTGTGTGGTGCCCACGCTCACGCTGCTGATGACGGCGACCAACCCCTGGCACGGTCTCATGTGGGACTACCCGCCGCCGATGTCGGACGGGCGGATCCTGCTGTCGCTGGACTGGGGTCCCTGGTTCGCGTTCGTGCACGGTCCCTACAGCTACGGCATGGTGCTGGTGGCCTTCACGGTGTTCGGCTTCCACCTGCCGTCGGTGCCACCGTCGCAGCGGCTGCCGGCGGTGGTCATGATGATCTCCGGCATGGTGCCGCTGACGATAAGCGGCCTGTCGGTGCTGGGCTTCGGGCCCCAGGACGTGCCGGTGACCACGCTGACGCTGTCGGCGTTCATCCCCATCTACGCCTGGATGACGCTGGGCATGAAGGTGACGAAGCTGAGCGTCGTCGCCTACCGGGGCGTTTTCGAGCAGCTGAAGGACCCGGTGCTGCTGTTGGACAACGAGGACCGGGTGGTGGGCGCGAATCGCGCCGCCGAGAAGCTGCTGGGCGCCCGTGAGGCGGCGCTGGTGGCGCGCCGGCTGCGCGGCGAGACGCCGGTGGTGGAGGCCATCCGGGAGTGCGTCGAGAGCGGCATCATGCAGAATCTCTCGACGGATTGCGGCCGCCATTACGAGGTGCGCCGTTCGGCCATCCGCACGGCGAAGCGTCACCAGCGCGGCCAGATCGTGGTGTGCCGGGACGTGACCGAACGGCACAAGGCGCAGGACCGGCTGGCGAAGAGCGAGCGATTGTTGCGCACGCTGGTGGACAACTCGTCCAACGGCATCCTGCGGCTGCGCCAGACCGAAGACCGCGACGTGTTCCGCTGCGTGTTCGCCAACCGGGCCGCCGAGCGTTACCTGGGTCTGCCGTCACGGCGCATCGTGGGTCAGGAGATCGATACCTTCGAGCTGCCCGGCGACGGCCAGCTGCAGGCGCTGGTGGTGCGCTCGGCCACCGAGGGGGCGCGCTGCGACGACGAGATGGAGGTGGGCGAGGGCACGCGCCGCCGCTGGATGCGGGTGATCGCCGAGCCGGTGGACGACGACGTGGCGGTGACGTTCATCGATATCACCGAGCGCAAGGAGCGCGAGCGCCAGATGGAGACTTATGCGCTCTCCGACTCGCTCACCGGGCTCTACAACCGGCGCGGGTTCGAGCAGCACGCTCGGCCGCTGCTCGCCCGCGAGGCGGGGCCGGGCCACGGCGCCGTGATCTTCCTCGACATCAACGGCTTCAAGGCCATCAACGACGAGCACGGCCACCGGCTGGGTGATTCGCTGCTGCAGAGCTTCGCCGATCGGCTGCGGGCGAACCTGCGGCCGCAGGACGTGATCGGCCGCTGGGGCGGGGACGAGTTCGTGGCACTGGCGCCCGGCATCTCGAAGCCGGAGGCCGAACAGCTCGCGCGGCGGCTCACGCTGGCGCTGGCCGAGCGCTACCGTATTCGGGACGTCGCCGTCGGTTCGCCCGCGAGCGTGGGGATGGCGCTCTACCCGGAGCACGGCCGCCACCTGAACGAGCTGCTGCGCGCCGCCGACCACGCCATGTATCGCGCCAAGCAACGCAGCCGCGAAAACGACCGGCTCTCCGACTCCCAGCTCCTGGAGCAAGTCCAGGCCAGCTGATCAGGCTGATCAGGTGATCAGGTGCCGGTCACTGGAACTGCAAATAACGATCAAAAGTTGCAAAAGTTCGGATTCGGGTGCCGGACACTCGAAACGCAAATTTGTTGATTAACTATCAGAAGTTTCAATAGTTCGGTCCGGCACCTTGTTGTAGAGGCGGCCCAGGGCTATGGCGCAGACGGCCCAGATGGCTGCCACCACTACACCGACGCTGGCGATGCCGGCCAGGCCCATGCCGGCAGATTTCATCCCGTTGTAGAGACCCGCGTTCGCTGCGTCGCCGCCGCGGTAGATGACGGTGTCGATGACGTTCTTCACCTTGTAGCGGCTCTCCCGGTCCACGGCCGTGTAGAGCATCTCCCTCGCGGGGCGGGTGATGGCGTAGTTGCCTGAGCGCCGGAGCACCTGGACGATCACCAGCACGGTCAGCGTCGGCACTGCTGCGAGTGCTATGAAGCCGCCGATCATGAACACCGGCATTACCGCGAGTGTCACCACCATCCCCACGCGCTTGACGATGCGCCCGGTCAGAAAGACCTGCGTGCCCAGCGAGATGACATTCACCGCGAGGTCGATGAAGGCGAAGATCTGCGTGCGCTCCTCCGACGAGGCGAACGCGTCGCGGACGAGTTCCGCCTGCTGCAGGTAGATGAAGGTCCCCACCGCGGTATAGAGGAAGATGAATGCGGCCAGCGTCAGTAGATACGGCGAGCGGAACAGCAGCGTGAAGCCCGCGAACGGATTGCCGCCCAGGGCTTCCTCCCGCCGCGCCGGGCTGCCGTCCACCTTCACGTCGCTGCTGGCCGCCGAGGTCCGCGACCAGTGCAACAGATAGCGGATGGGGATCAGCGTGACCGCGAGCAGCCCGGCGGTGACCAGTATGAGATTCCCGGTGCCCAGCGTCTCGACCAGGCTTACCGTGAACGCCGGCCCGACGATGAAACCCGAACTCGCGCCGGCGATGACGAAGCCGAACAGCCGCTTGGCCTGGTCGCCGGAGAAGATGTCGGCCATGAAGCTCCAGAACACGGAGACCACGAACAGGTTGTACACACTCAGCCAGACGAAGAAGACGCGAGCGACGACCGGGTCGTCGGGATCCGCGCTGAAGGCCGCGTAGAACAGCGCCAGATTAATGATGAAGAACAGATACACCCAGGGCAGGAACACCCCGCGGCGATAGCGCGAGCACAGCCAGCCGTAGAACGGCACGGCGACGAGCGTGGCGAGGAACGTCGCCAGGAACATCCAGGGCAGGTTCTCGACGCCGCCCGCGACGCCCATGGTGTCGCGCACTGGCCGCAGCACGCTGTAGCCGGTGAACAGGCAGAAGATATAGACGAACGCGGCCAGGCAGGCGGAGAGCTCCCCCGGTTGCGCGCCGATGGCGAAGCGCATCGCCGCGCCCAGTCTCTCCCTCGGATTTCCCGCCATCGGTCGCTTACCCCCTGCGCGTGCACGGCAACGCGTCGAAACCGGGCAAGCCTAGCGCATCCCCGCCGCCCGTCACAGGCTCCGCACCCGGCCGCTCCGCGCTAAACTGTGGGCCGACCAAGCCAGGAGTGACCGTCATGAGCCGCCGCCATCCGCATACCCGTGCCGCCCGCGGGATCGCCGCCCCGCGGATCCACAAGTCCGCCTCGCCTCCGGGCCTGCCCGCAACTCTCGCAATGGCATTCCTCGCCGGTCTGCTCCTGTCCGCCGCCGCGCTCGCCGCCCCGGTGCCCGAGTCCGAGCAGGTGGACATCGACCTGCGCCGCACCACCCTGGTGGTCCGCGACATCGACGCCTCGCTCGCCTTCTACCGCGACGCGCTGGGCATGGAGGTGATCTACGACCGCGCCATCCGCACGCCCCGGGACGCCGCCACCGACGAGGAGGCCGACATCGCCCGCCGCCTGGTCTTCCTGCGGGCGAACGACGACTACGTGGGCATCGTCGGGCTGCTGCAGTACGTGAAGCCCGCCAAGCCGCCGGCCAATCAGGGCCTGGAGCCGTTCACACCGGGCAGCATGGTGCTCCTGTTCAATACCAGCGACCTGACGGCGAAATTCGAGGCGGCGCGCAAGGTCATCGGCGTGCGGGTGCTGAGCGAGCCGCGGGAGATCAGCTACCCCTCCTACGACGGCAAGGGCACCATCCCCGTGCTGGTGAGCATCCTCACCGATCCGGACGGTTTCGTCATCGAGCTGAACCAGCTCCTCGGCGAGCTGCGCTGACCGCGTTGCAGGGTGGCGCCGCCCACGGGCAGCGCCAACCGCGGGCTGCCGACGGGACCTATTCGATATAGCTTGGCTCGATATAGTCCGGCACCGGCAGGCCGGGCAGCACCAGCACCTCGAAATCCGCGGCGCCCTCGCGCAGCGGCAGGATCTCGTTCTGGTAGGTGTCCGAGTACCAGAACTCCCGGGCGGCCGCCAGGCAGGGGAAGCGGGAGATGACGACGCCGCGTCCCGGCGGCGGCTCGCCCTCGAAAACCTCCAGCGCCGGCGTGATCGCCTCGTAGTAGCCCTGCACCTGCTCGTACAGGCCGGAGGCGAAGATGGCGCGCGGATAGGCGGCGAAGGCCTCGCGGTCGTGGATCTCGCCGAAGACCACCATGCGCACCGGCTTGTTGCAGGCCTCCGTGCTGCCGTCCGCACCGACCGGGCGGAAACGGTAGCCGCCGGCCTCCGGTCCCCACACCACCCGGCCGTCGGCCGCGATGCCCCGGTCCCAGTTGATCATGACCTCGTCGGTGAGCACCGAGCGGGAGACGACGTAGGCGGCGCCCTTGTAGCTGTTCTCGCACTCGCGGCCGTGGGTGTCGCCCTCGAAGCGGCGCTCGCCGGCGCGAACGAGGGTGACGTCGCAGCCCGCCACGGCTTCCAGGTCGTCCGGCGACAGACCCTCGAGCAACGACGGGTCTTCCCAGGCGCCGACGTAGGGTTCGGTCTCCGGCAGGCGGTAGCCGCGCGCGAGGAGGCTGCCGTCCTCCGCCACCGTCAGGCGCGTGATGCGCTGCCGGTAGGGCTGCTCGGCCTCGCCGAACCAGTTCTCGGCGTACAGCCAGCGGCCGTCGTTCCGGCCTTCCCAGACTTCTGCGATGTGCCAGACGGCCGTGCCGTAGCGATCGTCGGCGGCGGCCTGGGCGGCGGAGCTGAAACTGCCGGTGGTCATTTCGACGTACAGGTCCAGGGCCTCGCCGCCGCGGGCGGTCGGCGCAGCGAGGAGCACGACCAACGTGAAAGCACTGAGTACCGAGACCGGGAGAGTGGTGATGCGCATGCGTTGTGCCTCCTGCGGCGACGGGGCGCGCCGCGACCGCCGGATCGTAGCAGAACCTTCCCGGCGCGGACCCGGGTGCCCGGATATCGCACCCCACCGGGTGTCACAAAACTGCAATAATAACGAAACCTTTTCGTGACAAATGGCGCCGCGCCGGCAGCGGGTCGTCCGGCTCCGGGACACTAACTCCAGACAACCCAACTGCAGACAATCCAATGGGGAGATCAGATATGCGAGCTTTGCTGAGAGCGTGCATCGTGCTCGGCGTGGTGCTTGCGCCCGCGTTTTCGGGCGCGGCCGCCGTGAGCCAGGAGGAAATCCGCGAGCTGCGGGCGCAGATCGCCGCCCTCAGCGAGCGGCTGGCGGAACTGGAAGAGCGCGCCGGGATCGAGGAGGGCGGCACGGGCCGCGACGTGGCGGCGGCCCCCGCACCTGCCCCCGAGCCGGCGCCGGTTGCCGCACCCCGCGAGGAGCACTGGACGGACCGGGTCGCGTTCAGCGGCGACTTCCGCTACCGCTGGGAGACCATCGACCAGGAGGGCAGCGACAGCCGGGAACGCCATCGCATCCGGGTGCGGCCCACGCTCACGGCACGGGTGAACGACACGGTGCGCGTGGGTGTCGGGTTGGCCACCGGCGGCGACAACCCCGTCTCCGGCAACCAGACCCTCGGCGACGGCGGCTCGCGGAAGGATATCGGCCTTGACCAGGCCTGGTTCGAGTGGACCGGTCTGCCGGGTACGCGGCTCGTCGGCGGCAAGTTCAGAAATCCGCTGCGCCGTCCCGGCGGCAACGGCCTCGTCTGGGACGACGACTGGCGCCCGGAAGGCCTCGCGCTCGACTATGCCACCGGCGATTTCTTCGCCACCGCGCTGGCCACCTGGCTGGAGAGCGACAGCCGGGACGGCGACGAGCTGGCCATTGGCTTGCAGGGCGGCTACGCCGCAAGCCTGCGGGGCGACGATACGCTGACCCTGAGCGCCAGCCACTATCGCATGAACCTCGCCGGCCGCGAGACGCTCTTCGACCCTGCCGACGCCTTCGGCAACAGCGTCAACCCGGACGGGACCTATCGCTACGATTTCAGCCTGGTGGAGTTCGCCGCCGAGTACGCCACGCAGGTCGGCGGCTGGCCGGTGGCCCTGTTCGCGGACTACGTGAGAAACCTGGATGCCGGCGACTACGACACGGGCTGGGCTGTGGGTGGCGCGCTCGGCAAGGCCGGTGCGCCCGGCACCTGGCGTGTGCGCTATACCTGGCAGGAACTGGAGGCGGATGCCGTCCTCGGGCTGCTCACCGACTCCAACTTCGGCGGCGGCGGCACGGACGCCCGTGGGCACTTTCTGTCAGCGGACTACGCTCTCGCGCCCAACTGGGTATTCCGGCTGAGCTATTTCCGCGACGTCATCAACGAGGATGCGGTGGACCGCGGCGATCCCGGCGCCGAGGAACTGGACTACGACCGGCTGATTCTCGACTTCCGCTACAAATACTGAATGCCATATCTGGGGCCGAAATCCCGGGACTCGTGGCGACCGACACGATCGCCCGCGCGGGTCGCACCGCGGTTCGCTATGGCCACCGGCCGGCCCTGTCTGTTGCAAAACTACAACGCTCACCGGGAAGTCCAATAAAATCCTCGGTGGATTGTTGTTGCAGCACTACATCGATTGGCGTATAACGTCGAACCGTTGGGTTTACAACTATGAGGAGCACGGGGGTTATGACTAGCAATCGTGACTTAAAGAAGATAATTAAAACGTTCCTGGTGGCGGGCGCCGTCACCGGGCTAGCCATTCCGGCGACTGCGCAGGAAGACGACGGCATCGAAGCGGGCGAGCTGATCGAGGAAGTGGTTGTCACGGGTACGCGTATCCAGGACACGAACGTCATCGCAGCCAGCCCGGTCACTACTATCGGGGCTGAAGAGATTGCCCTGAAGCAGACGCCGAACATCGAGCGTGTGCTGCGTGACTTGCCGATCACCATTCCGGGCGACGGCGAGAACGTGAATAACGGCACCGCCGGTCAGGCAACTCTCGATCTGCGCGGGCTGGGGCCCGAGCGGATGTTGATCCTGATCAACGGCAAGCGTCTGACGCCTTATGACATCAACGGCATCGTGACCACCGACGTGATCCCCGTGAACATGCTGGAGCGGGTCGACATCGTCACGGGCGGCGCCTCGGCGGTGTACGGCTCTGACGCCATGTCCGGTGCGGTCAACTTCGTGCTCCGCGACGACTTTCAGGGCGTCGAGATCGACGTCGGCTACTCGGACATGAATTCCAGTGCCGAAGTCAACGGCGGCGGCGAGCACACCACCTGGGTCAATGCCCTCTTCGGTATCAACTTCGACGACGACCGGGGCAACATCACCATCGGCGGCGGACGCACGAAGCGTGGTGCGGTGCTGCTCGGTGAGCGGGAGTACGGCCTGTTCGGTGTGTCCTCGACGACCGGCTCGGGTCTCGGCTCACCTCCGCCGGAGCCGGATCCTGCCTGTTCGGGCAATACGTCTTTCACGACGGCACACTCTTCCGGCGTGGGTTCGACCACGGCTATCCCGGGCACCCTGAACCTCCGGAGCGGTAACTCCTACCAGTTCCGCGACGACGGCAGCCTGATCCAGGGCGAGTGCGCGCGCTTCAACTTCAACCCGTTCAACTACTATCAGACGCCGCAGGATCGTGTGAATGCGACCACGATCGCGAGTTATGAAGTCTCGGACGACGTTGAACTGTACGCACAGGCGATTTTCTCGAGCAACGAATCCGCCTTCCAGATCGCACCTTCCGGTACGTTCGGACAGGCGTTCACGATCCCGGTGATGAATCCGTTCCTCAACGATGCGGCTCGTCAGACGATCATCGGTGATCTGAATGCCGGCGCCTCGACCTTCGTCACCGATACGACGACTCGGATCAACGAGATCCAGGGTCTCCCGAACCCGTCGCAGGACGACCTGGACGAACTCGCCGCGTTGCAGGACGCACTGGCCAATGACCCGCTCGGGTTCAGCCAGGTGGGCATCCAGGACATCAACGGCGACGGTGTCTTCGACGAGGAGGACGCGTTCACGTCCACGGCCCGGCGGCGCACGCTGGAACTGGGACCGCGTACGGGTATTTTCGACACCGACTTCTTCCAGTATGCGATCGGAGCGCGTGGCAATCTGCCCGGCGACTACGACAACTGGAACTTCGACGTGTCCTACCAGCGCGGTGTGTCTGATTTCGTCGAGACCCGGGATGGTTTCACGAATCTGACCAACCTCGCGGCCGGTATCAACACCGTGGATCCTGATCAGTGCATCAGCGCCACCGGCGTTGTGACGGCTGCTCCCTGTACGCCGATCAACGTGTTCGGGCCGGTCGGCTCGATCACCGACGCGCAGAGAGAGTCCGGGTACTTTATCGCCATCGCGAGCGATATCCGCAAGTCCGAACTCGAGATCGTCTCGGCCCAGATCGACGGCGTGATCGATCAGATGCGTCTGCCCTGGGCTGACGAGGGTGTCGCTCTGGCATTCGGTGTCGACTTCATGAGCTACTCGGCATTCTCGTCTCCCGACGAGTGCCTGAAACTGGCGCCTGCCAGCTGTCAGGGTGGTGCCGGCGGTAATCGACTGCCGATCGCGGGTGAGTACAACTCGGACGAGTTCTTCGTAGAGACCATCCTGCCGTTGGTGCAGGGTAGGGACTTCGTCGAGAGCCTCAGCCTGGAACTCGGTTTCCGCTATTCCGACTACGACATCCAGGGATCCACCGAGTCCTGGAAGGCCGGCATGAGCTGGGAAGTGACGCCGGGCCTGCGGTTCCGTGTGATGGAGCAGCAAGCCGTGCGCGTGCCGAATATCGGCGAGCTGTTCAGCCCGGTCACGACCGCGCTGGATAACGCGACGCTGGATCCCTGCTCGATCGGCAACCCGAATCCTCCCCAGCCCGGAACGGAGTTGTTCCAGCGCTGTGTGAGCACGGGCATGCTGCCGAGCCAGGTGGGCACCGTTCCGGATATCATTTCGGGTCAGGTCAACGTGTTTGCCGGTACGGATCCGAACAACCTTCCGGAACCGGAGGAAGCTCGTACGACCACGGTCGGTCTGGTCTGGCAGCCGGAGTTCGATTTCCTGAACGCGGCCACCACGATCTCTCTGGACTGGTATGACATCCAGATCAATGACTACATTGATCAGCCCACCGGTCAGGAGTCGCTCGATCTCTGCTACGTGCTGGGCGATCCGGCCACCTGCAGCGGCATCGTGCGGATCGGCGGGGCACTCGGCGAGAGTGGGACCGGTACGCCGACGTTCTTCACGAACTTCGTGGAGTTTGCCGCAGAGGGTATCGACCTCAATATCACCTCGAACGGGTATGATATCGGTCGCTACGGCACCCTCGGCTTCAGCTGGACCGCTCATCGTTATCTGACGAATGAGTTCCAGACCACGGCCGCCTCACCGGTTGTCGATTGCAAGGGCCGCTATGGCACGTCCTGTGATCCGGTGCCCGAGTTCCGTTCGGTCTTCCGGACCAGCTGGGCGCTGGACGCCTTCGACGGCTCCCTGCTGTGGCGTCATATCGGCAGCATGGACGCGCAGCCGAACGAGGCTCCGACGCTGTTCCAGGATTTCCGCAGCGTGGATTCCCAGAACTACTTCGACGTGACCTTCGGTTACACGTTCCGGGACAACATCCGCGTTTCGGCTCTGGTCACGAACATCACCGACGAGGATCCGCCGATCCTGGGTAACAACACCGGCTCGACGTCGTTCAACTCGGGTAATACGTTCCCGAGCCTGTACGACACGATGGGCCGGACCTATACGCTGGGTCTCAAGGTGAGCTTCGAATAAGACGACTAACCGACCATCCCCTCGAGGGGAATGAACGGCGGCCTTCGGGCCGCCGTTTTTTTTGCGTCAGGTGACGCCGTCCGGTATGCGGCATACTCTGCCCGTGCGCCTGATTGCCGAAGACCTCCGACCCGACCTGCCCTGGCTGTCCGGCGGCTTCCTGCTGACCTTCTTCTCCGGCTTCGGCCAGACCTACTACGTGGCGCTGTTCGCGGGCCACCTGAAGACGGACCTCGTCCTGACCGAGGGCGAGTTCGGCACGCTATATACGATCGGCACGCTGGCCAGCGCCGCGCTCCTCACCTGGGCGGGCAAGCTGGCGGATACGGTCTCCATACGCCTGCTCGGCGCCGGCGTGATCGCCGGCCTGGCGACGACCTGCGTCGGCATGTCGGCCGTCTCGTCCGCCTGGACACTGGCGCTCGCGTTCTTCGGGCTGCGCTTCTTCGGCCAGGGCATGCTCACCCACGTGGCGATGACCGCCATGGGCCGCTGGTTCAATCGCAAGCGTGGCAGGGCGGTGTCCATCGCCGCCCTCGGCCTGCCGGCCAGCGAGGGTGTGCTGCCGCTGCTGGCCGTCGCCGCCATCGGGCTGTTCGGCTGGCGCCAGGCATGGATTGCGGGCGCCGTCCTGCTGGTGGCCGTGGCGCTGCCGGTCTTCGGCGTGCTGCTGCGCCACGAGCGCCATCCCACCCGCGGGCCGGCGGCCGCAACCGCGCCGGAGGAGGAGGGCACGCGCCGGCACTGGACCCGCGGCGAGGTGCTGCGCGATCCGGTCTTCTACGCGCTGATGCCGGTGTTGCTCGCGACGCCGTTCATCATCACGGCGCTGTTCATCAACCAGGTGACGCTGGTGGAACTGAAAGGCTGGGACCTCGCCTGGTTCGCCGCCAATTTTCCCGTGCTGGCGGGGGCTCATGTAGTGGGCGCGCTGGCGGCGGGACGACTCGCTGACCGGTTGGGCGCGCGGCGGCTGCTCACGGTCTACCTGCTGCCCATGGGCGCCGGCATCCTGCTGCTGGTGTTCGCCGAGAGCCGGCTCGTCCTGCCCGCCGCGATGATCCTGCTGGGAGCGAGCCTCGGGTTCGCGTCCACCGCCCATGGTGCCGTCTGGCCGGAGCTCTACGGCGCCCGCCACCTGGGCGCCATCCGGGCCGTCACCACGGCGCTGGCCGTCTTCGCGACGGCCCTCTCGCCCGGGCTGGTGGGCATCCTGATGGACGGCGGCGTCGGGCTGGAGCTGCAGCTCGGCGTGATGGGTGTCTATTGCTTCGCCGCGTCCCTGTGGACGGTGCTGCTGCAGGGCCGGCTGGAGCGCATCGCCGCCGGCTGACCTCGTTGCCCGGAAAGGTTGCTAAGGGGGGAAGTTACTAGGGGAGGTTGCTAAGGCCGGTTGCTCAGGCGGGTTGCGGCAGGCGCCCCTCCACCAGGAACTGCTCCCGGGGGAACCAGGTGCGCCGCTGGCCGAAGCGGAACTGGACCCCCTCCGGCCGTGTCTCGCATAGCCCGCTGACCGGATTGCGGTGGCGGCGCGAGCGCAGGGCATCCGGCCGCAGGAGTGCAATGTTGCACTCGCGCCCCGAGGCGCGGGCCGACAGATAGGTGAACGCCGCGGTATGCGCGCCGCGCAGCACCGTCCCCAGCGCCTGGCAGGGACCGTATTCGGCCGGGTGGCGCAGCACCGCCTCGTGGCGCGCGAACGGCGGGGCCTCGAGACGATGGCCGTGGTCGGTCTGGTAGCGGGCCTCGAAGCGGGTGTGCTGGCTGATCACCCGATCGGCGAACGGGGTCTGCATGCCCTCCAGGAAGACCAGTCGGTAGTAGGCGACTTCCGCGAGCAGCGCGGTCTCGCTCAGTGAGCCGTAGAAGATGCCGGGCTCGTAGCGACGCCCGAAGCGCGACCCCCAGGGCAGGGGCGGGTAGCGCCAGGGGGCACGCAGCAGATAGTCGAAGCGCGCGGTGCCGTCGGCGGGCGAGGGCTTGGAATGCTCCAGCAGCCCCTCGAGTATCTCGTGCTCGTCGAAGTCATCCACCAGCGGGACGGTGACCTTCTGCTCCTGGTTCTCGACGACGCGCAGCAGCGTACCCATGAGTGCCGTCTCGGGCGCGCGGGCGACGACCCGGCGCCAGAACGACTCGTCATAGCTTGCCGCGGATGGCATCCAGGTAGCCCGTGACCCTGACCAGTCCGGCGACGTCGCGCAATTGCTCGCGCGGCACGCCGCCCGTGTGCGTGTTGGGCGTACCCAGCCACTCCCGGACCTGATCCTCGTTGTCGTCCACCAGCACGGCGAGCGAGCGGTAGCAGCGCAGCAGCAGCAGCGCCAGCTCGCCGGATTTGGTGTCCGGACCGATGCCGGAGCGGGAGATGCTGGAGCGGTCCCGGCCGATGACGGCGGAGAGTTCGTCCCGCGACAGCCCCATGCGGGCGGCAGCGCGCAGCGTGGCCTTGCCGAGGACGGCGGCCGGATCGGGAGAGGCCTGTGCATGCGGTGTCTTCACGGATTTCATGGTAGACGTATTCAGCGTAGATTGCAATTGCAAGAAATATTGCAAGAACGTGCAAATGCGTTCGCTATCGCACCGTTGCATGCCACGATGGGGCACGGTGCGCCGTCGTGGTATGGTCGGCGCAGGCTTTGCAGGAGGAATCCATGGAGGAGTTTTCACTCGTATCGTTGTTGATCGGCGCCGCCATCGGCCTCGCGCTGGGCGCCGGCGGTCTGTTCGTCTGGTTCCGCTACGGCGGCGCCGGTGGCGCCACATCGGCTCGGCGCCGGGACGAGGCCTATCGCGAGGAGGTGGCAGACCATTTCGTCAAGACGGCCGAACTGGTAAATCAGCTGACGGACAGTTACAAGGAAGTGTTCGACCATCTGCGCGAGGGTGCCGGTCACCTCGTGGAGGAGGAGATACTGCGCGAGCGTCTGGCCCACCGCGACGACGAGAAGGTGACGCTGCAGCGCATCGGCTACGCCGGGAGCGGCGATGGCCGCAAGGCCGGCGAGAAGCGGGAGTCCGGCGAGAAGCGTGAATCCGGCGAGACCGGACGGCCCGGCGAGGCTGGCGCAGCTGGCGGCGCCGGCAAGGGCCGAACGGGTGGCGACGGCGGCGAGGTCGCCGACTCGCGCCGAACGTGAAGCATTGCTCGTGAAGCGCGGCTCGTGAAGCGCTACGGGGATCCGTATCAGCATTTCCGGGACTGGTTCGCGCAGGCCGAGGAGGCCGAACCCGCATTCCCGGAGGCATTCGCCCTGGCCACCGCCGACCGTAACGGTGTGCCGTCGGTGCGCATCATGCTGTTGAAAGGCTATGACGAGCGGGGCTTCGTCTTCTTCACCAATCTGGAGAGCCGCAAGGGCGGCGAGATTGCCGGGAACCCGGTGGTCTCGATGTGCTTCCACTGGAAGAGCCTCGAGAGGCAGGTGCGCATCGAGGGTCCGGTGGAGCCGGTGAGCGCGGAGGAGGCCGATGCCTATTTCGCCACTCGGCCGCGCACGAGTCAGCTCGGTGCCTGGGCGTCACGGCAGTCACGGCCGCTCTCGGGGCGCTTCGAGCTGGAGGCGGAGGTGGCCCGCTACACCGCGAAGTTCAACGTAGGCGAGGTGCCGCGGCCGCCGCACTGGTCGGGGTTCCGGCTGCATCCACAGCGGATGGAGTTCTGGCGCCAGTACGCCTTCCGTCTGCACGACCGGCTGGAATACCGGCCGAGCGACGAGGGCTGGGAGTCGCGCTACCTGTTCCCGTGACCGACCGGAGCGAGATCCGCCTGGCCCAGGTGATCCAGCCGATACCAGATCTCTCCACGCACGAGTTCGCGGGCCGCACGGGTCTCGGCGATCACGTCCTCGACGGAGCGCTCCGGATGCACGTCGGGGAAGAGCAGGGCGGGGTCGCGCTCGGCGTCCTCGAAGGAATCGTAGACGTTGACGGTTGCGTAGTCGTACGCTTTGGCCGTGCCGAGCGGATAGCGCACCTCGTACAGTCCCCAGCCGCGCATCAGCCCGCGCTCGATGCGCTCGGCGTGCACGACCTTCCAGGTCTCGCGCTCCAGGCGCTCGTAGGCGGCCTTGTCCGCCGGCTCGACCTTCATGAAGTCCACGACGTAGATGAGCGGATCGTCGCGCTCGGCGACGGCGACCGAGGTGGTCACCCCCGCGGCGAATCCCGTGCCGAGCAGCATCAGCGCGATCAGTAAGCGATAGCCATTCATAACATCCTCCCGGGTGTGCCGGCGCGCCGCTAGCGTTGTAGCCACCAGTCGACGAACTCGTCGAACGCGATGGATCCGTCCCGGTGGCTGTCGATCTCGCGGAAGCCGATGCGGGCCTCCTCCTCGCTGGCGCCGGCCTCGAGCTCCTCCAGCATCTTCACGAACTCGTCGAACTTGATGCGGCCGTCGCCGTCCCGGTCGTTGTAATCGAAACTCTCGCGGAGTTCCCGGGCTTCCTCCTCGCGGAGCGACTGGGGTTCGTCCATGCTCGACTCCTCCTCTGTGACGGTTCCTGCCCCCGATTCTCGCACGGAATGTGTAGGAGGGCCTTCAGGCCCGATCCGCCCTTCCTGAATGGCGCCCCGTTCTACTGGCGTTGGCCCATCATCGGGTGGACAAGGGTCGCAGGGACGCTCACTCGGACGTCCTGTCCTCGCTCGCTTCGGCCGGGCCTCCTTCCCGCCGTCATGGCTCCAGTCGGCCCGGACGACCCCGCAACCCTTTTCCACCCGATGACGGGCCCTTAGCCGAGAGGATTGGCACCAGTCAGCACGCGCCGCTGACTGGCGCTTTCTTCACGCTACCGCGAGCACGGCCGTCCTGCGGGGGTATCCATCGCCGCGACCTTTTGTCGGGAGCAAGATGGATACCCCCGCAGGGCGGCCAGGAAAGAAGGGGATCGGGCCTGAAGGCCCTCCTACAGGTTCAGGCGGCGGAGGCGGAGGGAGTTGCCTATTACCGAGACGGAGCTCAGGCTCATGGCCGCCGCGGCGATCATCGGGCTCAGCAGCAGGCCGAACCAGGGATAGAGCACGCCGGCGGCCACCGGTACGCCGAGGCTGTTGTAGACGAAGGCGAAGAACAGGTTCTGGCGGATGTTGCGCATGGTGGCGCGGGAGAGCGTCAGGGCCTTCGCAATGCCGCGCAGGTCGCCCTTCACCAGCGTCACGCCGGCGCTCTCCATGGCGACGTCGGTGCCGGTGCCCATGGCGATGCCGACGTGGGCCTTCGCCAGCGCGGGCGCGTCGTTGATGCCGTCGCCGGCCATCGCCACCATCGCGCCGCGCTCCTGCAGTTCCGTCACGATGCGATTCTTGTCCTCGGGCAGTACTTCGGCGTGAATCTCGTCGATGCCGAGTTCCCGGCCCACCGCCTCGGCCGTCGCCCGGCTGTCGCCGGTGAGCATGACCACGCTGATGCCCGCCTCGTGCAGGGAGCGGAGCGCCTCCGGCGTGGTCTCCTTGATCGGGTCGGACACCGCGACGAGCCCGGCGGGAGCGCCGTCGACGGCGACGAACATCACCGTGCGGCCCTCGCTGCGGAGCGCGTCGGCGCGGTCGGCGAGCCCGTCGTCGCCCGCCCCGACTTCGTCCATCATGGCCCGGTTGCCCACGGCGACGTGTCGTTCGTCGACCGTGCCGGACACGCCCTTGCCGGTCACCGAGCCGAATTCGTTGACCTCGGCCAGGTTGACGCCGCGCTCGCGTGCGCCCTCGACAATTGCGGCCGCCAGCGGATGCTCGCTGGCCCGCTCGAGGGATGCCGCCAGGCGGAGGAGTTCCTCCTCGGCCAGGCCTCCGCCGGTCTCCACGGCGGTGAGGCGGGGGCGGCCCTCGGTCAGCGTGCCGGTCTTGTCCACCACCAGCGTGTCGATTTTCTCCAGCGTCTCCAGGGCCTCGGCGTTCTTCACCAGGATGCCGCTCTGCGCGCCCTTGCCCGTGCCCACCATGATGGCCATGGGCGTGGCCAGTCCCAGCGCGCAGGGGCAGGCGATGATGAGTACGGCGACCGCGTTTACCAGCGCATAGGCCATGGCGGGCTCGGGCCCCCGGATCGACCAGGCGATGAACGCGAGGATGGCCACGCCGACGACGGTCGGCACGAACCAGCCGGCCACCACGTCGGCCAGGCGCTGGATGGGCGCACGGCTGCGCTGGGCCTCGGCCACCATGTGGACGATGCGGGAGAGCAGGGTATCCTCGCCCACCCGCGTGACCCGCATGATGAAGCCGCCGGTCTGATTCACGGTACCGCCGGTGACCGGGTCGTCGCCGCTCTTCTCCACCGGCAGCGGTTCGCCGGTGATCATGGACTCGTCGAGGGTGCTGCGTCCCTCTTCGATAATGCCGTCCACCGGCACCTTTTCGCCCGGGCGCACGCGCAACCGGTCGTCGACGGCCAGCTCGTCCAGCGGGACGTCCTCCTCCGTGCCGTCCTCGCGGATGCGCCGTGCGTCCGCCGGCGCCAGCTCCAGCAGCGACCGGATGGCCCCGGAGGTGGCCCGGCGGGCACGCAGCTCGAGCACCTGGCCCAGCAGCACCAGCGTGGTGATGACGGCGGCGGCTTCGTAGTACACGCCCACCCGCCCGCTCGCATCCCGGAACGAGGCGGGGAACAGGCCGGGCGCGACGGTGGCGACCACGCTGAAGCCGTAAGCGACGCTGACGCCGAGTCCGATCAGCGTGAACATGTTCAGGTTCATGGTGCGGACCGACTGCACGCCGCGCACCAGGAAGGGCCAGCCGCCCCACAGCACCACCGGCGTGGCGAGCGCCAGCTGCAGCCACTGGGAGAGGCCGGCCGGCACCAGGCCGTGGAGGGGCTGTCCGGGCAGCATCTCGCCCATGGCGTAGAGGAACAGCGGCAGTGTGAAGGCGGCGCTGATCCAGAAGCGGCGGGTCATGTCCCGGAGCTCGCTCTGGTCCTCCTCTCCGGTCACCACGCCCTCGGGTTCCAGCGCCATGCCGCACATGGGGCAGGCGCCGGGCTCCGTCTGGCGTACCGGCGCGCACATCGGGCAGATGTAGACGGTGCCCTCGTAGCCGGGAGGCACGGTGTCGTAGGGGTTGTCGCCGTCGGCCTGCGGCGCCCGGGCCGCAGACGGCTCATGGCAGTCCGTTTTCGCCTGATGATCGCTATGGTGGTCGCACTTGTCGCTCATGCGAGAACTCCGCTGAAGAGAAGGGCGGCGCCGCCGCCCAGCAGTAACAGGATGAAAAGACCGGTGACGACGTCCTGCATGCCGATGCCGCTGCCGCCATGGTCATGATCGTGGTCGTGCCCGCCGTCGCCGCCGGCCATGCGACGGTGCCGGCGCCGCAGCCACAGCATCACCGCGGTGAGGGCGACGGCGATCAGGTTCATGTAGAAAGTGTAGTCCAGCTTGAACTGAGCCACGTCGCCGGCCTGGCGGCTGCTCTCCGGCATCATGCCGAGCCAGAGGAAGCCGTAGTGCAGGATGACTGCCGTCACAATAATGCTCACGTACATGATGCCCGCGATGTACAGGGCCACGCGCCAGCCGTAGTACTTGGCGTTCACCTTCACCAGCGGCGGTACCATCAGGTCGGAGTAGATGAAGCCCATGATGCCGGCGAACAGCACGCCGCCCGAGTTCAACACGGTGGCGAGCGGGATGTTGCCCATGGAGCCGATGAAGGTCGCCGCGGCCACGAACGGCGCCACTGCCGCGTTCTGCAGCACGATCCAGAAGTTGTCCGGATTGGCGGCGGCCGCCTCGGCGAGGAACAGGGCCTGCCAGAAGCTGTCCGGTACGTAGACGGCGATGAAGCCGGCCAGCGTGAAGCCGACCAGGATCTCCTGCCACACCATGCCCCACTCGTTGGCGAAGTTGTTGCCCACGCGGCACCAGCCCTGGAAGCTCGCGATGCGCTGCTTCCAGTCGAAGTCCTCTTCTTCGGTGTCGGTTTCCTCCTTCACCTTTTCCCGGGCGGCTTTCAGCCAGCGGCGCGGGTAGGTGAGCCGGATCAGCATCGAACTGATCGCGATCAGCACGATGCCGCCCACCACCTCGGCAGCCAGGAATTGCCAGCCGAGGAAGATCAGGATCAGGATGCCGAGCTCGATGACGAGGTTGGTGGAGGCGAACATGAAGGCTACGGCCGCGACGAAATGCGCGCCTTTCTGTACCAGGGCGCGGGCGGCCGACAGGGCGGCGAAAGAGCAGGAGCTCGAAATGGCGCCGAAGAGGGTCGCCAGGCTGACGCTGCCGGCATCCGCCGCGCCCATATGGGCCGTCAGGCGCTTCTTCGGTACGAAGGCCTGGATGGCGGCGCTGATGGTGTAGCCCAGTACGAAGGCCCAGCCGGACTTCCAGAAGAAGCCCGCCGCCGTCCTGGCGGCCTCGCCGTAAGTGATCCAGAACTCACTCATGCCGGGCCGCGCAGCGATTCGGGCTCGTCGTCATCAGTCCTCTACCTTATACCCCTGACGAGCGAGTTCAAATGCGCATGCGCACGCCCACCTCGAACACCTGGTCCGGCGGCAGATCGAAATACAGCGTCGTGCGGCGTGTGTTGCGCCGGATGAGCACGTACAGCCAGGACCGCCACCACGCCATGCCGGTCGCGCTCGCCGGATACTCCGTCTCCTGCTCCAGGAAATAGGTGGCCCGCTCCGGGTCCAGGCCGATGCCGTGTTCTTCGTTGGCCTGTTCCAGGTCTTCACGGGGCCGCGGCTCCTCCATGTAGCCGTAGTAGGCGACGATGCGGTGGATGTCGTCGCGAAGCTTGGTCACCTTCAGCCGCTCGCGGCGCCCGATGCGGGGTCGGCGCAGCGTCTTGGCCGTGTAGATCACCACCAGATCGTGCAGCGCCCGGTTGTGGTGGAGGTTGTGGATCAACCCGTGGGGCGTGCCGCGCTCGTTGGCGGCGAGATAGACCGCCTGCCCCGGCACCCGGCGGTAGTAGCCGCCGCCCAGGGCCGCCAGGAATTCCCGGACCGGGGTGGCTTCGTTGCGCATGTGGCGTTGTTCCGTCGCGCGGCCCCGGCGCCAGGTGGTCATCACGAGGTAGACGGCGGCTGCGACGCCGACGGGCAGCCAGCCGCCGTCCGTGAACTTGCCCGCATTGGCCGCGAAGTAGGCAGCGTCGGGCAGGATGAACAGGACCGTGGCGGCGAGCGAGACCGGCAGTGCCCAGCGGAAGATCCGTCGTTCCGCGAAGTACAGCAGGATGGTGGTCACGAGCATGGTCGCGCTGATGGCGATGCCGTAGGCGGCGGCCAGATTGCCCGAGCGCTGGAAGCCGGCCACCAGCGCGACGGCGGCCACGAGCAGCAGCCAGTTCACGGACGGCACGTAGATCTGGCCGCGCTGCCGGGACGAGGTATGCACGATCTTCACCGTCGGCAGGTAGCCCAGGTTCTGGCCCTGGAACGTGAGAGAGAACGCGCCCGAGATGATGGCCTGCGAGGCGATGATGGTGGCGAAAGTGGCCAGGCCGACCATCGGATACAAGGCCCAGCCCGGCACGAGCTCGTAGAACGGATTCACCAGCGCATCGCCCTCGCGCAGGATGAGCGCGCCCTGGCCGAAGTAGTTCAGCAGCAGCCCGGGCAGCACCACCAGGTACCAGCCGAGCCGGATCGGCGTCCGGCCGAAATGCCCCAGGTCGGCGTACAGCGCCTCGCCGCCGGTGACCACGAGGAAGACGATGCCGAGGATGACGAACGCATGCAGCCCGTTGTCGCCGAAGAAGGCGACCGCATAGCCCGGGTTCACGGCGCCGAGCACCGCGGGGTTGGCGACGATGCCGGGGAGGCCGGCGAGGCCGATGCAAGCGAACCAGACCAGCATCACCGGGCCGAAGATGATGCCGACTCCGCCCGTACCCAGCCGCTGCACGGCGAACAGCCCGCACAGGATGGCGATGGTGATCGGAACCACATAAGGCTCGAACACCGGTGTGGCCACCTCCAGACCCTCGATGGCGCTCAGTACCGAGATGGCCGGCGTGATCATGCCGTCGCCATAGAGCAGGGCGGCGCCGAAGAGCCCGAGCGCCATCACGGCGTTGCGCGTCCTGCCCCTGAGCGGGCGGCGCACGAGCTCCATCAGCGCGAGGATGCCGCCTTCGCCGTAGTGATCGGCTCGCAGCACGAATACGAGGTACTTCACGGAGATGACCAGGATCAGCGACCAGAACACCAGCGACAGCACGCCGAGGACGTTGGCCGCGGTCGCCGCCACTCCGTAGTCGCTGTAGAAGCACTCGCGCACGGCGTACAGCGGACTGGTGCCGATGTCGCCGTAGACGACGCCGAGAGCGGCGAGGGTCAGCGGCGCGAGCCGCTTGGCGCTTTCTTCATCACCGTTATTCACGGCGGTGGTTGCCGCGTCTCGGAACCGTCGTCCGCCTCATAGGTTCGTCCGAAGCCGGTGATGGCAGCCATCAGCATTACGGCCGCCAGGAACCAGCCGTGCAGGACGTAGGCCCACACGTCGGTGGGCGCCACCGCCTCCACGAAGTCATACTGCGGCTCCAGCGTGCGCAGCGTCTGATAGCCGATCAGCACGCCGCCGCCCCACGGAAAGATGTAGCCGATGGCCGACGTCACCGCGTCCAGCATGTTGGCGCGCCGGTAGGGATGCAGGCGGAAGCGCTTGCCCAGCCGGGAGATCACCGGGCCGGCGGCGATCTCGGCCGCCGTGTTGATGGTGATGAACGCGTTCAGGGAAAAGACGATGCCCCACATGGCCGTCTCCGCCCGGGCGACAGAGTCACGGGCGAAGCGCCGCAGCCGGTCGATCAGCGCCTCCAGCGCGCCACCGAGGCGCATGATGTGGCCGCCGGCGACGATCAGCAGGATCAGGATGGCCAGGCCGACGTAGCCGGCCACCCCGTCCACGAGCGCGCCGCCGACCCGATCCCGGTCCGGGTCGATGAACAGGATGTCGGATGGCGCAGCCAGGCCCAGCGCCAGTTCCAGCGCGACCGCGCCCAGGATGCCCCAGGTGAGTGCCACCAGGATGTGGTGGCCACGCAGCGCAAGGAAGATCACCAGTGCGAACGGGGCGAGCAGCACGAGGCCTTCCGGCGACGCGCTCTCCGCGAACAGCGCGTTCGCCCGCGCCGCATTCACGGGATCGCCGTCGCCGCCGAGCAGCGTGAACAGTGCCAGCGCCGGCACCGCCGCGATCAGCGCGTACTTGACCCTCGAGCGCACCACGCCCGGGATGTCCGTCTCCTGCGTGGTGGCCGAGACCACGGTGGTGTCCGACACGGGCGCCAGGTTATCGCCGAAGGCGGCACCCGACAGGATGGCGGCGAACAGCCACACCGGGTCGGCGCCCAGTGCCACCCCGGCGGGGAACATGAGCGTGCAGAAAGCGACGGCGGTGCCGTAGCCGGTGCCCACCGCGGTGCCGAAGGTGGCGGCCAGCAGGAACGTCGCACCGACGAACAGCCCGCCGGTGGCGCCGGACTGGGCGCCCACCCAGACCAGGCCGTCCACCAGACCCCCCACCCGCAGCACCTGGGCGAACATGCCCGCCCAGAACCAGGCGACGATGGTGACCGCAGCCACCGGGTTGGCCATGCCCTCGAAGACCGCGTTGGCGTAATCCGCCCAGCGGCTGCGGCAGAGCAGCATGCCCAGCGTCAGACCGCCGATCATGCCGAGGATGAGGCCCTGCTCGTCGGGCGCGCCCGCCACCGAGATGGCGACGGCCCAGACGACGAAGAAGAGCAGGGGGACGGCGGCGCCCGGGCGCCCGCCGCGGAAGGCGAGTGTATCGGCGTCTGCGGTCACGCCGCGGCCCTACTGTGCGTCGCCGTGAGTCAGCTCGACCTCTATGGTCAGTGTTACCTCGTCGCTCACTGCCGGCACGTACGGGTCCAGGCCCCAGTCGGAGCGCAGGATGGTCCCGGTGGCAGAGACACCCACTGCCGGGACCTTCTTCAGCGGATGCTCGCCGGCGCCGTTGATCGTGGCCGCCAGCGTGACCGGGACCGTCTTGCCCTTGATCGTGAGTCCGCCGGAGATATCGTAGGTGTTCTCGCCCGTCTTCTCGACGTCCGTGGATTCGAAAGTGATGGTCGGGTGATTCTCCAGATCGAAGTACTCCGCGCCCATCAGATGGCCGTCGAATACCTCCACGCCGCTGTCGACGCTCGAGACGTCGATGCTGACGTCGATCTCGCTCGCCTCCGGGTCCTCGCTGACGAGTTTCAGCGTGACGTCGAAGTCGTCGAAGCGCACCTTCGGGTTGGAGAAGCCGAGGTGGGTGTAGGAGAAGATCACGTAGGCGTGCTGGTCGTCTTCCTGGTAGGTGCCGGAAGGCACCTGGGTCAGATCGGCCGCGGCGGCGGGGCCGCCTGCCGCCAGCAGCGCTGCGGCGGTGATGAATGTCGTGCGTCGCATGGATTCCTCCGCTGTGGGAACCGCTCGCATGCTAGCACGTGGCTGGCGAGGGCTTAAGCCGGTGGACCCCGCGTCGCCGCTCAGGGGTTATCGGGGTCGCCCGGTCCGGACGGCACCCAGATGCCGTAGTCACAGCGCAGGTAGGTCGTGCCGCTCCTGACCTCGGTCCCGTGGGCGTAGGGCGTGCCGTTGAAGTAGCAAAAGTCCTCGCCGGGGATGCTCTCGCGCAGGGTCTCCGTATCCTCGTCGCTCTCGTCCGCGATGGGGGAGTTCCGGAGTTCCGGATCCTGTGCGCCTACGTCGATGGCACCGTCGCTCATGGATGGACCTCCTGTTGCTGTCGCCTGCATCGGTCGGGCCGGTCTTGGCCGACCGCTCGCACTTGCATGATACGCACGGACGCCACCGCCAGGGGTAAGGGGTTGCGCGTACGGGCCGCCGCCCTCGAACGCTGTCGGGCGCCGAGGGCGTGCAGCCAGTGGGCGGCCTGGGCGGCCCATGGCAGGCCGCCGAGGAACCAGCCGGCCTTCAGTTGGCCGCCAGAGTCGCGTCGCTGTCGCTGCTGGTCCACTTCGCGAGCAGGTCCTCGATGGCGTCCACCTGCTCGTCGACGCTCATCTCGTCGGCCTTCGCGGCCTGTGCGAAGGTGCCCTGGATGATCGGCATGCCGTCGATCTCCGTCGTCAGTACCAGGGTGGTACCGCTCGCCAGACGCCGGTCCCAGGCCTCGCGCACCCGCGCCCAGTAGTCCCCGGTCCTCTGCCAGTACTCTCTTGCCGGCTCGAAGTCGAAGCCGGCGATGCTGCGATAGTCGTTGAAGCCGAATTCCCGCACCAGCGTCGCCGCGGTTTCGCGGCCGTCGCGCACGGTCTTCGTGTTGTCCTGCTCGTGAGTCCAGCCGTGGGGTGTGATCGTGTGGCGATTCTCGGCATTCAGGGCATTGTAGTCGTCGCGCTTGGTGTACTCGCGGCGGGGCAGCGGGCGCCAGCTGCGGTCGCTGGTCCAGGTGGAGACGCCGTAGCGGTGATTCCATTGGCCGGTGCCGCAGTAGCGCGGCGCGTCGGACACTTCGTAGACGCACTGGGTCCAGGCGCCGGCGGTCTTATCCGGCTCGATCGCCCGCACCTGCCAGGTCTGGTCGGCGACGAACTCGAAGCGCTCGTCGGCCTCGTAGACCCAGTCCTGGCGCCAGTGCTTGATGACGTGGCCGCCCGGCATGACCAGCAGGTGCTGCAGGACGATACGCTGGTCGCCGTCCTCGACCACGAAGACCACCTCGAAACCGCCGCTGTCCTTGTCGTCGCGGCGCTCGTAGCCGGCCGCCAGAGGCACGGTCTCGGCGAAGTGGAAGTCGACCACGTACTCGCCCTGCATCGCGAGGATGGCGAGCCGGTCACGCTCGGCTTTGGTGTCCGCGTCGCGGATGGCGGCGAAACGCGGGTTCGCGACTTCCTGGTACTCCGGCGATGCGGGTGCGGTTGCCGGGGCGGTGTCGCCCGCGGTCTGCATGCCGGTACTGGCACAGGCTGAGGCGAGCAGCGCCAGCGGGATGAAAAGCAGTCGTCCGGTTCTCATGGGATCCTCCCTTGGACATCAGAAATTCCAGTCGAAAGCCACGCTGAAGTGGCGGCCGGGGCGCCGGAAGCGCTCCGGGTCGGCGACGTCGGCGGGTACGCCCTGCACGTCGAGATAGCTGAAGTACTCGTGGTCGGTGAGGTTGTAGATGCCGGCCCGCAGACGCACGGCCGGGCGAGGCCGCCAGTAGCCGAATGCGTCGTAGACGACGTAGCCTGCCGGGCTCAGCAATGCGCCGGCGGATTCGTCGAGGTCGTCCTGGGCGGCGGCACCACGGACGATGAAGCTCGCCCCCCAGGCGCCATTCGGCTCGGCGTACTCCAGACCGAGGACCGCGTTCAGCGGGGAGACCGAATTCACCGGCGCACCGCTCGTGCGGTCCTCGCCGTCCGCCCAGGCCGCGGACATGTTCAGGCTCAGGCCTTCGGGCAGCAGCGCCGGGGCGAACCGGCCCTGGAATTCGGCACCCTGGATCTCGACCTCGTCCACGTTCACGGACTGGAAGACGATCAGGGAGTTGATCGGGTCGAAGTCCACGACCTGGAACGATTCGATGAAGTCGTCATATCTCGTTGAAAAAGCTGCTACTTCCCAGGACGAGGTTTCACCGTAATACCGCACGCCCGCCTCATAGCCGCGGCTGGATTCCGCCTGCAGGTCCGGATTCGGGAGGGTCGTGTAGCCGAACTGGAAATTGGTGAAACCCACGTTGACGTCGTTGACGGGCGGCGCGCGGAAGCCCTCGGCGTACTGGGCGTACAGCTGCCAGCGCTCGCCGATGTCCCAGAGGGCGCCGAGCTTCGGCGAGAACTCGTCCTCCTGCAGGGACACGGGCTGGATGCCCGGGTTGTCCGCGAGGAATATCGCATCGGGCTCGGGCTCCAGTTCGTAGCGGTCCCAGCGCAGCCCCGGCACCAGCGAGACGGCGCCGAGGGTGATGCGGTTCTGCAGATAGACGCCGGTGCGGGTGGTCTGCGACAACGGGAAGTCGCGTAGCGGGAACAGATCGGGCCCGACCTGGCTGGAGGTCTCGCCGGTGGCGAGATCGGTCTCCGTGCCGTCACGCAGCTGGGCGGTGTCCGTGACTTCGTACTCGAGTCCGTATGCCAGCTCCTGCGCCGTTGCGCCGAGTGAGTAGCGGTTCGCCGCGTTGACTTCCAGGCCGGTGAGTTCCTGCTCGAAGCGGAACGAGCGCTGGCGCTCGGCGGCGGACGGGCGGCCGGCGATGAAACTCTGCCGGGCCTCGAAGGTATCCTGCCGCGTCTCGCTGTCCTGCCGGTACAGACGCCAGCGCAGGTAATCGGCGCCGAAACGGCCGTCGACCCATTCCTGGCCCAGGCTCACGCGATTGCGCTCGCGCTCGTCGTCGCCCGCGACGACGGAGGTGTCGATGACGAAGGGGAAGCCGAAGTCGGCCGTGAAATCCTGGATGCGCTCGAGGGAATCGACCTCGGTCTCGCCGGCAGCACGAAAGTGCTCGAGGGAGAACTCGATGCCGCCGGCGCCGGCTTCGCCGAAGCTGAACCGGGCGAGCGCGTTCAGGCTGTCCTCGTCGAGAGGATCGGCCCCGGGGACGTCTCGCTCGGCGCCGTCGCGGCGGGTGGCGCGCAGCATGGCACCGACCTCACCGATGCGCCAGGCGAAGGTCCCGCCGGCCACGGTGCTCTCGTCCACGCTGTTGAAACCACCGCTCACGTCGTGGTAGCTGTTGCGGCCGCGCAGGTAGTCGGCGGGGCCCTTGGTGATAAAGCTGACCACGCCGCCGAGGGCGTCGGAGCCGAACAGCGCGGAGGAGGGGCCGCGGATGATCTCCACCTGTTTGAGATTGGCGACGTCGACGAAGTCCCGGCTGGCGTTGGAGAAGCTGCCGATGGAGAAGGCGTCGGAGGTCGGCACGCCGTCCACCTCGATCTGTACCCGGTTGCCGCCGATGCCGCGGATACTGAAGCCGGAGAGGCCGAAGCGGCTGCCCTGATCGGCGACCTCGACGCCCGGCTCGTAGCGGACGAGGTCGTCGATGTTCTGCGCGAGCTCCTGCTCGATGCGCCGTTCGTCGATCACGGTGACGCGGCTCGCGATGTCCGCAGCCGGAGCAGGGAGCTTGGAGGCCTCGACGGTGATCACTTCGATCCCGGCGTCGGCATCCCGGGGAGAGTCGGCCGGCGCATCGCCGACGGCAGCCGTTGCGGCCAGCAGCCACAGCATTTCAGACGACATCATGGTCCTCCTGATGTTTGTCGCTGGCGTGCTGGCGTCGAGCTGGCTGGCTGGCGGGGTTTACTTGGTCAGTATCAGCTTGTCGTTGCGCGTGATCCTCAGTCGGTAGGTCTCGTCGCGGAACTCGATGACGATCTCCTGGCGGCCCCGGAACAGGTCGGAGGCCTGCAGCGGCCGATTCGGGTCGGCCGGACGCGGCTGTTGTTTATCCGATCCCCGTTCCATTGGATCTAAATGATAATGATTTACATTTGCATTGCAAGGGTCCTGTCATCCGTATAAACCACAGGCAGATCGTCAGTCTGTTTGACATGGATCAATGCGGCAGGCGTCGGCCGCCCTGACAATTTCATCTACACTGGTGACAACGAGTTTCGGGGACGCTTGATTCGCGCCACTCAGACCGGCCGGCCCCGGAATCTCTCGAAGAGCAATATGGAACAACCCACCAAGACCCCCACGAGCCGCCGTGTCCGGGTACTCTCCTTCGCCGTCGCGATCGCGGTGGGCGTCCTCGGGGGGCTCGGTGCCTTCACAATCGGGTACGGCAACGGTTTCTCGTACCTGACCAACGACCCGAAAGCGTGCGCGAACTGCCATATCATGCAGGGCCACTTCGATTCCTGGGTCACCTCCAGTCACCGGGACGTCGCAGCCTGCGGCGATTGTCATCTGCGGCACGATTTCGTCGGCAAGTGGCTCACCAAGGCGGATAACGGCTTCTTCCACGCCCTGGCCTTCACCACCGGCAATTTCCACGAGCCCATTCAGATCAAGCCCCGGAACCGGCGCGTGACCCAGCAGGCCTGCCTGCATTGCCACTCCGATCTGGTGGACTCCATGCTGCCCGTCGAACATGGCGGCGAAGTACAGAATTGCGTCCATTGTCATAGCGACGTCGGTCACACGGGCCGGCGCTGACCTGCGCGAGATACCTACGCGAGATAGCCACGGGAGATCGATGATGAGAAATAGAATGCGACAACGCCCGGGCCTGTTCGGCCGGAGCGGGGCAGGGAGTCAGCGAGGCGCCGCGGTGCTGCTCGCCGTCGTCTTCCTGGTCGCAGTCGCGGCAACCGCAGGCGTGACCTACGTGCTGATCACCATGTTCGCGCACAAGCAGGACGCCAAGCAGCCGTTCGTGCGCGTCGTGGAGGTCAGCGAGATCAGTACAGACCCCGAGCCATGGGGTAAAAATTGGCCGCGCCAGTTCGACGGCTGGAAGTCCACTGCCGGCGACGAGTTCTACGGCGGCAGCAGCGCCATGCCCGAGAGCAAGCTCGACACCCATCCGTGGCTGAAGCGCCTGTATGCCGGCTATGCATTCAGCATCGACTACCGGGAGGCCCGCGGCCACGCCTACATGCTCTACGACCAGGGTGTCACCGAGCGGGTGACCAAGAAGCCCCAGGCAGGCGCGTGCCTGCACTGCCATGCCTCGACCACGGTCCTGTATCGGATGGTAGGTCTGGAGGCCATGGGCGAGGAGGTGACCGAGGAGAAACTCGCCGCTGACTTCAACATGCCGGCCGTGCGGAGAGGCTTCGAGGAACTCAGCACCATGCCTTACGCGGAGGTGCTCGACGTGCTCTATGCCACGCCGGACGGCACGCCGGGCGAGAACGAGCCGGTCTTCCCGCAGGCGCCGACCGGGGGTTTCACGGGCGAGTACGCCGGCGAGGAGGTGCCCGAGGGCCATGCGATGGTCGGCGAGGCCCACCCGGTGACCTGTATCGATTGCCACAGCCCGGACGATATGAGCATCCGCGTCACCCGGCCGGGCTTCATGCAGGGCATCGCCGACCTGGCCGCGAGCGATGCGCCGGTGCCGCACCTGCCGAGCATCGAGCAGTGGCGCAACGGCAAGCGAGCCGAGCCCTACGATCCGAACAAATACGCCACCCGCCAGGAGATGCGCTCGTTCACCTGCGGGCAATGCCACGTGGAGTACTACTGCGCCAACAAGACTACGCTCACGTTCCCGTGGGGTGATGGACTCAAGGCCGAGAACCTGGAGAAGGTGTGGGAGGAGACCACCTTCCCGGACGGCAGCGATTTCTACGACTACAAACACGGCGAGACCGGCGCCGAAGTGTTCAAGGTGCAGCACCCGGAGTTCGAGCTCTGGAGCCAGGGCATCCATGCGCGCAGCGGCGTCAGCTGCGCTGACTGCCACATGCCCTACGAGCGCGAAGGCGCCATGAAGGTGAGCAACCACAACGTGCAGAGCCCGATGGAGTTCGTGAACAGCGCATGCCAGACCTGCCACAACGTCCCGGAGGACGAGCTGCGGGCGCGGGTGGAAGCGATCCAGTCCCGCACCGTCGCCATGACGGAGCGCGCCGGCCGGGCGATGACCGACATGCTCGATGCGATCATGGAGGCCAAGGCTGCGGGCGCGAGCGAGGCCGACCTGCAGCCGGTCTACGCCCTGCAGCGCAAGGCCATGTGGCGCCTCGACTACATCAGCAGCGAGAACTCCAAGGGCTTCCACGCCGACCAGGAGGCCGCGCGCATCCTGGCCGAGTCCATGGACTACAGCCGTCAGGCCCAGGCCGCGGCGCTGCGGATGCGCGCGCCCGCGGCACCGTCGACGAAGGACCTGCCCACGGAGGACGTGCAGGGCGTGACGCCGACGGACAAGGCACCGGTACCGGAGGATTACGACCCGGAAATCTGATGCAGGAGGGCCTTCAGGCCCGATCCCGACTCAACATTCGATAACGTTAACCGGCACCTCGATCACGTTCACCGCGAGACCGCCGCGGGCGGTCTCCTTGTATTTGGTCTTCATGTCGCGGCCGGTGTCGCGCATGGTCTTGATCACCTTGTCCAGCGAGACGAAGTGCTGGCCGCTGCCCCGGAGGCCGAGCCGTGCCGCATTGATGGCCTTGATGGCCGCCATGGCGTTGCGCTCGATGCAGGGGATCTGCACCAGGCCCGCGATGGGATCGCAGGTGAGGCCGAGGTTGTGCTCCATGCCGATCTCGGCCGCGTTCTCCGCCTGCTCGGGGGTGCCGCCGAGACCCTCGGCAAGGGCACCGGCCGCCATGGAACAGGCGGAGCCGACCTCGCCCTGGCAGCCGACCTCGGCACCGCTGATGGACGCGTTCTCTTTGAATAGCACGCCGATGGCGCCGGCGGTCAGCAGGAAACGCACGATGTCGTCGTCATCCGCCCCGCGGAAGCGCACGAAATAGCGCAGCACCGCCGGGATGATGCCGGCCGCCCCGTTGGTCGGCGCGGTGACCACCCGGCCGCCGGCGGCGTTCTCCTCGTTTACGGCGAGCGCGTAGAGATCCACCCAGTCCATGACGGTCAGGGGATCGCTCAGCGAGCGCTCTGCCTGAGACGATAGCTGGGCGTGCAGCGCTGCCGCGCGCCGCTCCACCTTCAACCCGGGCAGCACGCCCTCGGTGGCGCAACCGCGGTCGATGCTCTCGTCCATCGCCCGCCAGATTTTCAGCAGCCGCTCGCGGGTCTCGGCCGCCGTGCACCATGCGGTCTCGTTCTCCCGCATGATGTCGCTGATGGCGAGCCCGGTGCGTTTCGTGTGGCCGAGGAGTTCGACGGCGGTCGTGAAGGGGTAAGGCAGTTTCGTGTCGTCCTTCTTGATCGGCCCGTTCTCGGCGTCTTCCTCGTCCACCACGAAACCGCCACCGACGGAGTAGAACGCGGCTTCCAGCAGCGTCCCGCCAGACTCGTCCAGCGCGCTGAAGCGCATGCCGTTGGGATGGTGGGGCAGCTTCTGGCGCCGGTCGAATGTCAGGTCCTCCCGGTGATCGAAGTCGATCTCGCGCTCGGCGCCGAGCCGCAGCCGGCCGCCCTCGCGCACCCGCTCCACGCGGTCGGGGATGGACTCGACGTCCACGTCTTCCGGGTCTTCGCCCTCGAGCCCGAGGATGACCGCCTTGTCGGAGCCGTGGCCGCGGCCGGTGGCGCCGAGCGAACCGTACAGCTCCACCCGGACCCGCGCCGCACGGTCGAACGCACCTGCCTCGCGCAGGCGCGCGACGAACTGACCGGCCGCCTTCATCGGCCCCACGGTGTGGGAGCTGGAAGGGCCGATGCCGATCTTGAACAGGTCGAATACGCTGATGGCCATGGGCGGTCACCGTCGAGGGATGTGCCCGTATCATCGATCCCGCCGCCGCCCGATACAAGGGCCGGCGTCAGACGGACGGCTGAGGCCCCGGCTGGCGGAGTTCCGCCAGCACGCGGCGTTGCCGGCGCTGCAGGGTCGCCGTCTCTATCGTGTTTGCGCAGCCGCAGTCGCTCATGACACGACGGTCTTACTCCGCCAGCAGCCCATCCAGCGTCTCGCGCACCAGGTCGGCCCAGGCTTCCGCGGACTGTGCCGGCGGCAGGCTGTCCCGTCCCGGCGGCGGCGACACGAACTCGGTCAGGTCGATCAGGAAGCGGTTCATGGCCACTTTGCCTTCGCCGTCGATGACGAACAGGCCCGGCGTACCGGTGACGCCATAGCCGTAGGCGATCTCGTTGCCTTGCAGCGCCGGTACGAAATCATAGTGGTTGCGGGCGATGAAACCGACCGGGTCGCCGTCATCCCAGACGCTGACGGCGAATACCTGCACGTCCCAGTCGGCGTAGTCCTCGCGGATGGACTGGAGATGGGGCATGAGCGCCTTGCACCAGGGGCACCAGGTGGCCCAGAACAGCACCACTGCCGGCCGGCTGTCGGCGTCGGCCGGGAATTCCACCGGCTCGCCCGAGGGCGAAGGCAGCGTCCACGCCGGTGCGTTCGCACCCTGCGGCAGCGGCGGGGCCGCCTCCCTCGCGCCGAGAGAGGACGTGGCAAGCAGGATGGTCAGGGCCAGTGAGGTGCAGATTGCTTTCATACATCGGAGTCCTTCTGTCGGAGTGCGGCGCGTGCGCCGCTCCAGGTTGCGACCAGGTAGGGTACGAGGAAGTTCAGCAAGAGGTGCGGCAGCGAGACCCCTGGCCGAGTGTGACCCGCTCGCTCTGATTGATGAGATTCAGGGCAATACCGACCACGAACGCCACGGTCAGCGCGCCGCGGACGATGTCGGGACTGAGTGCCGTACGCAGCCAGGCGCCGGGCCCGTGGCCGACGCTGCTCACGGCTCAGCCTGCCGGGTATCGGGGCCGATGCGGGCGCCGTCCGCGGACAGCAGCACGTGCAGCAGATTGTCCTGGAAGTGGATATTGCCGGTCAGCTGGTCGTGGTCCTCGCACAGGAAGAACGAGTAGTCCAGCGGGAAGTAGATGTAGCGGTGCCGTGACACTGTCGGATCCAGTGTCTGGCGGGCGATGAGCGAGGGTTTCGTGACCACGCCGTCGCCGGGTTCGAGCAGCAACTGCTCGTAGTCCATGCCCGCACGGCGGTCGCGGATCTCGGATGGCTCGAACCGGAGCCTGGAGTCGCCGTCCCATTCTTCGACCATTATGCGGGCGGGCGTCAGCGTGCAGTCGCCGCCGAATGTGATGAAGCGCACCGTCGGCTCTGGCTCGGGCACGGTGAGCGACCAGACGAAGCGCCGAGCGCGCTCGATTCGTTTCTCGAAGTAAGCCTCGTAGGTGCGCAGACGCTTGTCGGCGCGCTCCGGGTCCTCGATGCCGGCGCAGATGCGCTCGCGCACTCCCTGGTCGTAGACCGACATGCCGAAGCGGCGCCAGAACTCGCTGGAGAAGACGTCGCGCTCCAGGGGCTTGCCGTCGGCGGTGATCAGCCAGGTATTGAGCGGGTGCGGAAGCAGCTGATAGGTGCTGGGAAAAGTGGCGACGACATGCTGCGGAATCCGGTTCAGCCCCACCTTCGAGCCCTCCCTCAGCGTGCGGAAAGCCTTTACCGTGCCCAGATTGGGCGTGCCCAGGAGCACCACGCGCCGCATGTGTTCTGCGCCACGGTTGCTCACGGGGAAGTCGTTGTCGTCCAGGACGTCCTGCGTGCCATAGCGGCCGTAGTAGCGGGCGATCAGGCCGCCCATGCTGTGCGCGATGATGTCGACCCTGAGCTGCGGGTCGCGGTGATCCCGGCGGATCTGGTCGAGGAAGGCATCGAGTTTGCGCACCGTGTGCACGTTGTCCTGCCGCCAGTCGTAGGTGAACACGTAGTAGTGCTTCGCGGCCTGGCCGGGAGGCTCGCCGGCGGTGGCTCTGCGATAGCCGCCATAGCGCTCGAGCACACGGAGTATCTCGGAGTAGAAATCCCGTCCTGCCGCCTTGTCCGTAAGGCCCGACACCATGAGCTCGTCGGGAAGCGGCTCGAGCGTCTCCGGATCGATCTCGAGCGCGAGTTCCGAATAGTCGGCGAACATGATCTTCCAGACGGGGCCCGGCCATACCTCCTGCCCGGTGTCCGCGTGCGCGAGCCGCGAGCCGAGCGCTCCCGGGATGAGAACCACCGGCGGCTGGATGTCCGGATTGGACTGCATGGAATAGAGCCGCCCGAGGTCGGGCGCGGGCCCGGCGCAGGCGCCGAGCGCAAGAGCTGCCGCAATGACTGCGAGCCGACGCATGGCGCTAAGCGCCGGGGTTGCCGACCTTCGCGCTCAGCAGCGTATCGTCCCTGCGGAGCAGGAAGAGGGCGAGGCAGGCCGCCAGCATGGGCCAGGCGGCGAAGAACAGGATGTTGGGTCCCTCGAACGGCGCGAGATACTGCCGGAACGAAGACAGCGTGGAGACGGTGTGCATGGCCAATATGGCGCCGTAGGTCCAGGTGCGCCACGCGCCGGCGAGGAAAGCCAGGACCACGATCAGCTGCAGCCCGCCGAGGACGTAGAAAACGGTTTCACCCAGCCCGGGCATGGCGTAGAAGGTGCCGAATACGCCGGCTGCATGCTCGGGGCGAAGCAGCTTGTCCACCGACCATACGAGCATGACGATGGCGACGCCGATGCGCAGTGCGAGCAAAGAGATCGGCAGATTGCGGTTAGCTGATTCCATGTTCGGAGTTCCTCCTCAGACTTTGTAGCCGCCGACCTCGTCTTCGCTGTGCTCGACACCCAGGCCGAGCGCGATGCGGTTGACGAAGTTGAAATAGGCGACGATCAGGTTGGCCAGCAGGATGTCCTCGTCGGTGTAGCCGCTGCGGCGCATCGTCACCACGTCGCTTTCCTCGACGGCTGCGGGCGAGGCCGTCAGTTTGCTGGCGTAGTCGAGCAGTGCGCGGTCGCCGGGCGGCAGGTCGGCGTCCCGGTAGTCGCTGCAGACCCGGGCCAGCAGATCCTCGTCCCTGACGTACTTCGCCAGCGCCTCGCGGTGGTGGCTGACGCAGTACTCGCACTGATTCTCACGCGATACCACCACCGCGATCATCTCGCGCTGGGCGCGGGAGAGTCCGCCCGAGCCGAACAGCAGCCCCATGTAGAGGTCCAGGTGATGGGCCAGCGCGGACGGCCGCAGACTGTGGACCTTGAGGATGTTGGACACGCGGCCCCGTTGCTCTCGCAGGCGGTCGTACAGCTCGGCTATCTCGCCCTCCGCCCCGTCTTCCGGATGCATGTGTATCCAGCTCATGATTGCTCGCTCCGCTACGTCTCTGCGACCTGATGCTTGTTTTCTGAACTGATCGGTACTAAATTACCACGCCGAACACGAGACATTCAATCAGAAGGAGTCCCCGATGGCCGACGTACTGACCGCAACCCGTTCCCTCTACGACCGTTTCGTTGCAGCGCTCGGTCCCATCGACGGAATAGGGCCGCTGCTGCTGCGGCTGTACCTCGCGCCGGTATTCATGCAGGCGGGCTGGAACAAGCTGGCCAATTTCGAGCAGACCGCCCAGTGGTTCGGCAATCCCGACTGGGGCCTGGGACTGCCTTTCCCGTCGCTGATGACGGCGCTCGCGGCCGGCACCGAGTTCTTCGGCGGCATTCTGCTGATCGCGGGCCTCGCCACGCGCCTCATCGCCATACCGCTGGCCTTCACGATGCTGGTGGCGATGTTCGCCGTCCACTGGGAGAACGGGTGGCTGGCCATCTCGGATGCCTCCAGCTGGCTGGCCAACGAACGCGTCATGGAGGCGGCGGAGCGCAAGGAGATGGCGATCGAGCTGCTGAAGGCACACGGCAACTACAGCTGGCTGACGGCACGAGGCTCCATCACGATTCTGAACAACGGCATCGAATTCGCGGCCACCTACTTCGTGATGGTGATCGCGCTGCTGTTCACCGGCGGCGGGCGTTTCTTCAGCCTGGACTACTGGATTGCCCGGGCGACGGGCGGCCCCCGCGAGGCGGTGTGAGTCAGCCAGGCGCAGCGAGGAGTCGCCGGGCTGGCCGGGCCTCCTGTTTGCATTATGAACTGATCAGTACTAAATTGACGGCATGAACAGAGGACGACCACTCGAATTCGATCCCGATACCGCGCTGGAAGCGGCGATGCAGCTGTTCTGGAGCCGCGGTTTCGAGGCCACGTCACTACAGGACCTGCTGGATGCCATGGGCATCGCCCGCAGCAGTTTCTACCAGGCGTTCGGCAGCAAGCAGGAAGTCTTCCTGCAGGCTGTGGAGCGTTATCGGGACTATCTCGTCGGCGAGCTGCGCGCCTCGATGGAGAGCGCGGACTCGGGGCTGGCATTCATCGAGGGCACCCTCAAATCCGTGGCCGAGGATACGAAGTGCGCAGACGGCCGTCGTGGTTGCCTCGTCTTCAATTCGGCGGCCGAATTCGGCGAGAAAGATCCCGAGGTGGCCGGCCGTGTGGCGGCGAGCATCGACGCTTTCACCCGGGTCTTCACCGATGCCGTGCGTCGCGCCCAGGAAGAGGGTGAGGTCCCGCCGGAGCGCGACCCGAAGCTGCTCGGCCGCCACGTCGTCTGCAACATGAGCGGTTTGCGCACCCTGGCCAAGGCGGGGGCTCGACGCAGGGAGCTGATCGCCATCGCCGATCTGGCGATGCAGTCGCTCCGCTGACCCAAGCGACAACCATTCGTCCCGCACGGCACCGCGAGGTGTTGCGGGAACCGACACGAGTAACCGAGGAGAGAGATCATGCAGTTTCGCGTCCACGACACGCAGAGCGCACCGGAGGAGTCACGTCCCGTCATGGAGGCGGTGAAGGAGAAGTACGGCTTCCTGCCCAACCTGTTCGGCGTCTTCGCTCACTCGCCGTCAGCCGCCGAGGCCTATGCCTCGATCGGCAAGGCACTGGAAAAGGCGGCGCTCGACCCCGCCGAGCAGCAGGTGGTGTTCCTGACCGTGAGCACGAAGAACGGCTGCGACTATTGCGTGGCGGCGCACAGCACGCTCGCGAAGGCCACTTCGATGTCCGACGACGTGCTCGAGGCCCTGCGCAACGGCGATGAGTTGCCGGATGAGCGACTACAGGCCGTGGCGCGGTTCGCTGCAGCGATGCGCGATCACATGGGCTGGGTGCCGGAGGACGAACTGAAGGCCTTCGCCGATGCAGGCTATGGCGAACGCCATGTGCTGGACGTCATCACCATCCTGGCGATGAAAACCCTCAGCAATTACACCAATCATCTCGCCGGCACGCCCGTCGACGACGCGTTCGCCGGCCAGGCCTGGGACGGCGGCCGCCACGCCGCCTGACCGGGTCCTGCCGATGAGCGTTCGAGCAGTGCAGCGCGGTCAGCGTCGACCCCCTGTCCCCGGGTTATCCCTGTGCGCGCTGACTGCGCTGCTTCTGCTCACCCTCGCCGACGCTGTCGGCGCGCAGGGCTGGGAGACGGACATCCTGCGCGATACCTTCGGCTACGGCGAAGGCACCCCGGCGGATGTCGACTGGGACGCGATCGAGCAGGGCTGCGGCGCGCGGGATTGCATCCCGTCCATCGACGAGCCACGGTTCGTTGCCGCCGACGAGGCGGAATTCCTCTCCCCGGCTGACGTCGTGATGGGCATCGAGATCGACGGCGATGCGCGGGCGTATCCGATCTCCATCCTGAATTTTCACGAGATCGTGAATGACGAGATCGGCGGGCGGCCCGTCGCGATCACCTATTGTCCGCTGTGCGGGTCGGGGATCGCGTTCGACCGCACGTTCGGCGACCGGGTGGTGGAGTTCGGCGTGTCAGGGCTCCTGCGCAAGAGTGACCTGATCCTCTACGATCGGGCCACGGAGTCACTGTGGCAGCAGATTACCGGCAGGGCATTCGCCGGGCCGATGCGCGGGGAAGAGTTGGAGCCCATCCCGGTCTCCATCACACGCTGGGTGCGGTGGCGCGATGCCCACCCGGACACCCGGGTTCTGTCCACGGACACCGGGTTCGAGCGACCGTACTCGAACAAGACGCCCTACGGCGACTACGACGAGAGCCGGCGTCTGCTTTTCCCGGTGGACTATGACCGTAGCCTGCATCCGAAGACCGTGGTGCACGGCGTCGAGGTGGGCGATGCCTCCTATGCGGTGACGGAGAGCGTCCTGCAGGCACACGGCGAACTGGAGCAGGCCGGCGATCCCGGCGTGCGCTGGGAGATGCGGCCTGGCGGCGAAGTGGTCGCCGTGCGGGGCGATACCGGCGAGCGGCTGGTCACCCACCGGATGTTCTGGTTCGCCTGGTACAGCTTCCACACGACGACGCGCATACACTCGGGTTCCACGAGCGAGCCTTGAGTACGGGCCGTCGCGCCGGTAAACCGCACGAGATGAACGACGGTATACGCGCCCAAGTCAAACGTAATCTGGTCGCCCTGATCAGCCTGGTGGTCGCGCTGGTCGGGCTCACCTACAATACCTGGCGCAACGAGCTCACCGAGCACAACCGCAACCTGCGTGCGGCGGGCTTCGAGATGATTCTCACCGTTGGCGAGCTGCAGCAGATCGTCTTCTTCAGTCACTACGATCGGGACGAGTACCGGGGCAACCCGAAGGCTGGCTGGACCCGTGTGCTGCTGCTGGACGATCTCTCAGAGATCATGCCGGACCACGTCGAGGAGGCCACCGACGACTTGCGCACGACCTGGAACGAGGACTGGGCGTCGCTGGGCAGCGAGGCCGAGGCCGAGGCGCGAATTACCGCCGCTATCGACCGGCTCCGGGACGAAACGCTGGAGGCGCTGGCCGATCTCGATTGAGAAATTTCATGGAAGGCGCAGATCCTTGAACGGACCAGAGACTTCCCGCGCTGCGGCCCCGGCCGGGCTCGGTGCCGGCCTGCTTCTCGCATGCCTGACGCTGGTGGCGGGCAATGCCGCTGCGGCGTCCTGCCCCGGAGAAGGAATCGCCGTGCAGGTGCTCGGTTCGGGCGGACCCATCGCAGACGACGCCCGCGCCTCCACAGGCTACATTGTCTGGATGAACGGCGAATCCCGGGTCCTGATCGACGCGGGAGCCGGCGCCTTCCTGCGCTTCGGCGAGGTCGGCGCCGACTTCGCGCAGCTGGGTTTCGTCGGCCTCAGCCATTTCCATACCGACCACTCCGCAGACTTCCCGGCGCTGCTGAAATCCGGCTTCTTCTCGGATCGCTCCGTCCCGCTGCGGCTGGCGGGGCCCTCGGGCAGCGACCGCTTCCCGGACCTCGAGGGGTTTCTCCGCGGCCTGCTGAGTCCGGAAGCGGGAGCGTACCGCTATCTTTCCGGGTATCTCGACGGCGACGGCGGGCTGCCGGCCCTCGACACCGTGACGGTTACCGACCAGTCCGGTACAACGCGCGTGTTCGATGGCGAGGACAGCCTCGTGATCGACGCCATGCACGTGCCCCACGGAATCGTGCCGGCGCTGGCGTTCCGAGTGCGGATCGGCGAGATGTCGATCGTGTTCGCCGGTGACCAGAACGGCGCGAAAGACGCCTTCGTCGACTTCGCCCGGAAGGCCGATCTGCTGGTGATGCACATGGCCATTCCCGAGGGCGTCGGCGGGCCGGCGAGTTGGCTCCACGCGACGCCCCGCGAGATCGGCCGGGTGGCCGGCCGGGTTGGGGCCCGCAAGCTGGTTCTCAGCCATTTCATGGCGCGCAGTCTGCGCGATCTGGACGGCAACGTCGACCGGGTGCGGAAGCATTACGACGGCCCTGTGATTGCGGCCGACGACCTCGACTGTTTCCCCTTGCCCTGAGCGACGGCGTGCCGCATGAACCGACCAATATGGTCGCGGGTGGCGCGGAACTTCGAAACACGGAGATCGAGAGATGAGACTTAACCAGATCACCATCCCCTGCGTGGATTACGCGGAATCGGTTGCTTTCTACCGGGCGCTCGGCCTGGTCCAGATCGTCGATGCGCCGCCACGCTACGCGCGCTTCGAGAGCGAGAGCGGCGACGGCGCCACGCTGTCGCTGCACGCGGCCGACGCGGCCAGCGGTCCACTGTCGGCCGCCGGCACCGTGATCTACTTCGATCACGATTCGGCCGAGGGGCTGGACCGGCACGTACGGGAACTGGAGGCGCGGGGCATGAGCTTCGACACGGCACCGACGGATCAACGGTGGGGGTGGCGGGAGGCACGCCTCCCCGACCCGGCCGGCAACGAGGTCTGCCTCATGTTCGCGGGGGGGAATCGCCGATTTCCGCCCTGGCGGATTTGATTCCCCAGTTCGCGAGAACGGCGGCCCGGGACGTGGCCGAGTCTGTGCATGATCGCTAACATACACGCCCGATTTCAGAGACGCCCGCGTGGAAGCACTCCTCATATCCACTTTCTCGGTGGCGCTGGCGGAGATCGGCGACAGGACGCAGCTCCTGGCCCTCGTCCTCGCCGCCCGCTTCCGCAAGCCCGCCCCCATCATCGCCGGCATCCTGCTGGCGACGATCGCCAATCACTGGGTGGCCGCCGAGATCGGTGCGCTGATCGCCGACTGGTTGCCGCCGGACGTCGGCCGCTGGCTGATCGCCGGCGCGTTCATCCTGATGGGCCTGTGGGTCCTCGTCCCGGATAACGAGGACGATGCGGCCGCCCGCTACCCCTACGGTGCCTTCCTGACGACGCTGATCGCTTTCTTCCTGGTGGAGATCGGCGACAAGACGCAGATCGCCACCATCGTGCTCGCTGCGCAGTTCGAGGCGGTCTGGCTCGTCGTGGTGGGCACGACGCTCGGCATGCTGGCGGCCAACGTGCCGGTGGTGTTGCTCGGGCACTTCAGCGCCGACCGTCTGCCAATGCGTCTCATTAACGCGATCGCTGCCGCCGTGTTCATTGCCATCGGTGTGGTGGTGTTGTTCAGCGGTACGTCCTGAGCGGTCCGGCACAAAGGAAGCATGTGCTACGCTTCCGTCGCGCTCTCAACGGCAATGGAGGATGCTATGAATATTCGCAATTTGCTGCTCGCGTCGGCAGCTACCGCGGTGCTGGCCGGTTGCGCCGGCGGCGAAACCACCCAGTGCACCACAGAGCCGCGCTCGGCCTGGCAGGATGCCGATGCGTTCCAGCAGAATCTCATTGACCAGGGCTACAAGATCAACGCCTTCAAGGTCACCGAAGGCAACTGTTACGAGATTTACGGGTTCGACCCGCAGCAAACCAAGGTGGAGATCTACTTCAACCCGGTCGATGGCAGCGTGGTCAAGCGGGAAGAAGGCTGATCCGGTGACCCGGCCGGCGTCTGTCGTCATCTGGGATCCGCTCGTGCGGGTCTTCCACTGGACGCTGGCCGTTATCGTCGTCGCCAATTACTGGCTGACAGAATCGGGTGAGGACATCCATACCTGGCTAGGCTATACCGCGGCGGCGGCGGTACTGGCGCGCGTCGTCTGGGGCTTTCTGGGCACGAAGCATGCCCGCTTTGCCGACTTCCCCGTCAGCCTGGCCCGTATACGCGAGCACTTTCGAGAGCTGGCTGCCCGCAAGCTCCCGGTCGATTCGGGCCACAACCCGCTCGGCGCGATCATGGTCTATCTGATGTTCCTGCTGGTGGCCGTGCTGGCGTGCACCGGTTGGCTGCACGAGGAAGTGGATGCGCTGTACGGCAACGAACTGCTACAGCAAGTGCACGCCTATGCGGCGCACACACTGTGGATAGGCGCACTCGTCCATGTCGCTGCCGTTTTCGTCGTGCAATACACCGGACGCATCGAACTGGTGCGGCCAATGATCACCGGGCGGCGCCGATTGAAGCCGTAAAGTCCGATCCGGCCTAATTCGATTCAGTAATCGCCCGTCGCACGGTGTCGAGGGACGGATAGGCCTGCCCGGGTGCCCGGTTGAATCGTTCCCGGAAAGCCCTGCGCTGGATCTGGTCTACGAGATCGACCGGGGAGAACGCCGCGTCCCAGGACTCGACCGATCCGGCTCCGTTTACGCTCTCTGTATTCTGGTTCTTCATTGCCGTTCCGCCGGTATTTCCGCCCGAGAATAGTCCAGTTCTCCGGTCCCGAAAATGGGGGTATACCGCGCGGGTCGGCAACCTCCTGTTTTTGGGGTTTTCTGGCGGTCGCGGGGTGACCTCGGTAACCCGCTCGTAACAGAAAAGGGCGGGATTCTCCGCAGACGGGCCCCGGAACCCGGCCTGTCGATCGCGACAGCCCCGCATATGCGCGGCGCGATATAACGCAATAACAACAAATACGTTCCCGGGCTTGCGGAGACTCCCTATTGTGCGATCTCGGCCGGCCACGCTGGCCGTCGGGCAAGAGTGTCAACAGGAGGCGGGAGCCAATGACCGGAGTCGCAGCAGATCGGGCAGCAAGTCGGGTAGAGCCTCCACTCACGGACGAGCGTCGGGAACGGCTGCAAGCCGCGGTGGCCGACCTTTCGGAGACGCAGCTGACCTGGGCGAGCGGCTATCTGGCGGGGCTTGCCGCCGCCGGGCGCGATGCGAATCCGGCCGCGGCCCCGTCGGCCGGCGCCGGGCCGGACGCTCGTGAGCGGCTGACCATACTCTACGGCTCGCAGACCGGGAACGGACGGCGTATCGCCGAGGCGATGCAGGCAGAAGCGGCCGGCCGCAGCCTGGCGTCGCGGGTCGTCAGCATGGCGGAGTACCGCCCGGCCGAACTGCGGCGGGAGACCTGGCTCGCGGTGGTGGTCAGCACCCACGGCGAGGGCGATCCGCCTGACGACGCGGAGATGCTGCACGAGTACCTCTTCGGGCCGAAGGCGCCGAAGCTCGGCTCGCTGCGTTACAGCGTGCTCGCGCTCGGTGACTCGAGCTACGCCGAGTTCTGCCGCACGGGTCGGGATTTCGACGAGCGGTTGGCCGCACTCGGCGCCAGCCGCTACGGCGAGCGGGTCGACTGCGATGTCGATTACGAGGACCCCGCGGCTCGGTGGAGTGAAGCCGTACTCGATGCGGTGCGAGAGCGACTGGGCGAGGCGGCACCGGCGCCGCATCTGCACGCCGTGCCGTCCGAGCCGCCGGCGGTCGCGCCCGGCCCGATCACGGCCGAGGTCGTCACCAATCAGCGCATCACGGGCCGCGATTCCGACAAGCGGGTCCATCACGTCGAATTGGCGGTCGAAGGCCTGGCGTACGAGCCGGGCGACTCGGTAGCGCTGAAAACGCGCAACCCGCCTGCCGTCGTGGAGGCTGTCCTCGAGGCCGCCGGGCTCGAGGACGGCAGAATCCTCGGCGACGGTCGTACGCTCGCCGACGCGCTCGCTGCCGATCTGGAGATCACGAAAGCAAGCGCCGGCTTCCTGGAACGTTACGCCGAAGCCAGCAATGCGGCCGCACTCGCCGCGCTGCTGGCGGACGGGCGCCGGAAGGAACTCGCGGCCTATCTCGCCGACCGGCAGGTGATCGACGTGCTGCACGAGCACCCGGCGGCGCTGTCGGCGGACGAGTTCGTGGCCTGCCTGCGGGGCTTCAAGCCGCGGCTCTATTCGATCGCCTCCAGTCCGCTCGCGAACCCGGACGAGGTGCACCTGACGGTGGCCGCCGTGGAGTACGACGCCTGGGGCAGGCGGCATTACGGCTCGGCGTCCACCGCGCTCGCCGCGCTGGAGGTCGGCGAGACGCTGGAGGCGCGCATCGAACCGAACCCCCGCTTCCGCCTGCCGGCGGACGGCTCCGCCCCGACCATCATGATCGGCCCCGGCACGGGCGTGGCGCCATTCCGGACGTTTCTCGAACATCGTGAGATCGTCGGTGCCGACGGACGGAACTGGCTGTTCTTCGGCGACCGCCACTCCGCGAGCGACTTCCTGTACCAGATCGAGTGGGCGCGGTTCCGCAAGCGCGGCGTCCTGGACCGCATGGACGTCGCGTTCTCGCGCGATCAGGCGGACAAGGTCTACGTCCAGCACCGCCTGCGCGAGCAGGCCCGCGACCTGTACGCCTGGCTGGAGGAGGGCGCACACGTCTACGTCTGCGGCGACGCCGCTCGCATGGCTCCGGACGTGCATGCCGCGCTCATCGACGTGGTCGCGGAAGCCGGTGGCCGTAGCTCCGAGCAGGCCGGGGAATATCTGAAGGAACTGCGCCGCGCCGGCCGTTATCAGCGCGACGTGTACTGAGGAGACGAGATGAGCGGCACACCGAGCGACGTGGAGAGGATCAAGGCCGGCAGCCGGCATCTGCGGGGCACTCTCGAGCAGAGCCTGGAGGACCGGCTGACCGGCGCGATTGCCGACGACGACACCCAGCTGTCCAAGTTCCACGGTATCTACCAGCAGGACGACCGCGACGTGCGCAGCGAGCGGCGGCGCCAGCGGCTGGAACCCGCGTACTCGTTCATGATCCGCGCGCGGGTGCCGGGCGGCGTCTGCACGCCGGCCCAGTGGCTCGCCATGGACGAACTCGCGCGGACCCACGCCAACGGCACGCTGCGTCTCACGACACGCCAGGCCTTCCAGTTCCACGGCGTCATCAAGACACGGCTGCGCGCCACCATCCGCGGCATCAACGAGTGCCTGCTGGATACGCTCGCCGCCTGCGGCGACGTCAATCGTAACGTGATGGCCGGGGTGAACCCGTGGCGCTCGGCGCTGCATGCGCGGGTGGCGGCAATGGCCGACGAGGTCAGCGCTCACCTGACGCCGGCGACCCGCGCCTACCACGACATCTGGCTGGACGGCGAGAAACTCGAATCCGACCGGGACGAGCAGGAGCCGATCTACGGTGCCACCTATCTGCCGCGCAAGTTCAAGATGGGTTTCGTGGTGCCGCCGGAAAACGACATCGACGTGTACTCCCAGGACCTCGGCTTCATCGCCATCGAGGAAAGCGGCGAGCTGGCCGGCTTCAACGTGGTGGTCGGCGGCGGCATGGGGACGACCCACGGCGAGCCGGACACCTGGCCGCGGCTCGGCGACGTCATCGGCTACTGCACGCCGGAGCAGGTGGTCGCGGTCTCCGAGGCCGTGGTCACCACCCAGCGGGATTTCGGCGACCGCACGAATCGCAAGCACGCGCGGTTGAAATACACCATCGAGGACCGCGGCGTCGACTGGTTCCGTGGCGAGGTGGAGCGCCGGGCCGGTCTCGAGCTCGCGCCGCCGCGGCCGTTCCGCTTCACCAGCACCGGGGACCGCTACGGCTGGATCGAGGGCGACGACGGGCTGTGGCATCGCACGCTGTTCATCGAGAACGGACGCGTTGCGGACCGGGACTCTCTCTCCCTGATGACGGCGTTGCGCGAGGTGGCGGCACTCGGTCGCGGCCGGTTCATTCTGACCCCGAATCAGAACGTGACCCTGAGCGGACTCGACGACGGCGACCGGGAACGGGTGTCGGAGATCCTGCGACGGCATGGCGTGGACGGGGCCGGCTCGCCGTCGGTCCTGCGCAGCCACAGCCTGGCCTGCGTGGGACTGCCCACCTGCGCGCTCGCCATGGCCGAGAGCGAACGCTATCTGCCCGACCTGGTGGGGCGGCTCGAGGAACGGCTGGCGGCACACGGGCTCGACGACGAGCCGATCGTGATACGGATGACCGGCTGCCCGAACGGCTGCGCCCGGCCCTACCTCGCCGAGATCGGCCTCGTGGGCAAGGCCCCTGGCCGCTACAACCTGTATCTGGGCGCCGGCTTCAGCGGCGACCGGCTGAACCGGCTGCACCGCGAGAACATCGACGAGGAGACCATCCTGTCGGAGCTGGACGGGCTCTTCGCCCGCTATGCCGCGGAGCGAGACAGCGGTGAACGCTTCGGCGACTTCCTGGTGCGGGCGGGCGTGATCCGGGCCGTGACCTCCGGGCCGGATTTCCGCGCCGACGAGGACAAGGTGGCATGAGAGCGCTCGGCGAGAACGACAGCCGCCGCGTCGCCGCCGAGGCGGCGAGCGCGAGGCTCGCGCCGCTGGCGGCCGCTGAGCGCATCGAGTGGGCGCTGGAGTATCTGCCCGGCAGCCACGTCCTGACTTCCAGTTTCGGCGCTCAGGCGGCCGTCAGCCTGCACCTCGCCACGCGCATCGATCCCGACATCCCGGTCATCCTCATCGATACCGGCTATCTCTTCCCCGAGACCTACCGCTTCGTCGACGAACTCGCCGAGCGTCTCTCACTGCGCCTGCATGTCTATCGTCCGGCGCTGAGCGCCGCCTGGCAGGAGGCGCGTTACGGCCGCCGCTGGGAGCAGGGCGCGAGCGGCATAGACGACTACAACCGGCAGAACAAGGTGGAGCCGATGGAGCAGGCGCTCGCGGAACTCGGCGCCGGCACCTGGATCGCGGGTCTCAGGCGCCAGCAGTCGGACTCCCGCGGCAGACTCCCGGTGGTCTCCGGCGACGGTGAGCGCTGGAAGCTGCATCCCATCGTCGACTGGACCGATCGGGACGTACACCGCTACCTCACCCGTCATCGGCTGCCCTACCATCCGCTGTGGGAGCAGGGCTATGTGTCCATCGGCGACGTCCACACCACCCGGCCGCTGCACGAAGTGGGAGATGCCGCCGGCACGCGCTTCTTCGGCCTGAAGCGCGAGTGCGGCCTGCACGAGATGGACTTCGGCAAGACGGCCTGAGTCAGTCCGGGTGCGCCGGGGCCTCGCCGCAGCCGCCACGCAGCGGCAGCTCGACGTCGCCGAAGATGGCATCCACCTCGGACTGGTCTGCGGCCGTCAGGCAACGCTGCACCAGCGCGTCGGTCAGGTGCGGCGCGAACAGTTCCATGAAATGGCTCATGTAGCGTCTGAGCACGGTGTCCCGACGGAAGCCGATCCAGGTGGTGGAGCGGGGAAACAGGCCCTCGGCGTCGATGGCGACCAGGTCGTCGCCGCAGTCGTGGGCCATGCTCGCCACGATGCCAACACCCATGCCCATTCGCACGTAGGTCTTGATGACGTCGGCGTCGCGGGCGGTGAAGACGACGTCGGGCGTGAGGCCCTCGGCGGCGAAGGCCTTCTTCAGCGACGACTCGCCGCTGAAGCTGAACACGTAGGTGACCAGCGGATGGCGGGCCAGGGCCTCGATGGTCAGCGGCCCTTCGAGGCGGGCGAGTTCGTGCTCGCGCGGCACCAGGATCGTGCGGTCCCAGCGATAGCAGGGCAGCATCACGAGGTCGGCGAACAGGTCCCGGCCGCCGGTCGCGATGGCGAAGTCGATCTGGCGGGCCTCCACCATGTCGGCGAGCTGCTCGGACGTGCCCTGATGGAGTTCGAGTGCGACGTCGGGATAGTGTTCGCGGAAGCGTGCGATGACGTCGGGGAGCACGTAGCGTGCCTGGGTATGGGTGGTGCCGATTGCCAGCGTGCCGTCCGCTTCGTGGCGGGTGTTCGACGCCAGCGTGCGGATATTCTCGATTTCCTGCAGGACGGTGCGCGCCCGCGCGACCACCTCTGCGCCGGCCGGCGTGACGCTCGCCAGGCTCCGGCCCTTGCGTTCGAACAGCCGCAGATCGAGCTCCTCCTCCAGCAGCCGGATCTGCTTGCTCACGCCCGGCTGCGACGTGTACAGCTTCTCGGAGGCGGCCGTGATGTTCAGCCCGTTGTCGACAATGGCCAGCAGATAGCGCAGCTGTCGCAGTGTCATGAATCGCCCTCGGTCATCTCCGCATCGATCCGCATCTCCTGCGGCCGAATCATACGGGCTCGCCGGCGGCTCCGTTATAACGGCTCGGCATGTTTCCAGACCCTTTCATTATTTCTGGGGCGCGCACTCGCTCGCTATAGTCGGGGCGTACTGCGAGGCGCGAGCGACGTATGGATTTCCTGCCCGTATTCCTGAGATTGCACGACGTGCCCTGCCTGATCGTGGGCGGGGGCGAGACCGCCAGCCGCAAGTTCCGGCTGCTGGCAGCAGCGGGCGCGCGCGTGACGGTGGTGGCGCCGACCCTGACGGCCGAGCTGGACCGCACACGGCGCGACGAGGCGCTCGTACACATCGACAGCGAATTCGAGCCGTCGCATCTCGACGCTCAGCAACTGGTGATCGCTGCCACTGCCGATCGGTCGCTCAATCGATGGGTGGCGGAACTCGCCGACGGCCGCGGCGTGCTCTGCAACGTCGTGGACGACCCGCAGGCCTGCCGCTTCATCATGCCCGCGATTGTCGACCGCTCGCCGATCATGATAGCCATCTCGTCGGGCGGCACCGCGCCCGTCCTCGTTCGCCGCCTGCGCGAGAAGATCGAGACGCTGCTGCCGGCGCGCATCGGCACGCTGGCAGCGCTGGCGGGGCGCTGGCGATCACGGGTCGTCGGGCGCCTGCGCGAGGGTGGCGCGAGACGGCGATTCTGGGAGCGCGTCTTCTCGGGGCCCGCATCGGACGCCGCGCTGGCGGGACGCGCGGAGGAGGCCGACCGTCTCATCGCCCGGACACTCGCTTCGGCGGCCGCGGGCAGCGACCGGCCCGCTGCCGGCATCGCCTGGCTCGTGGGCGCAGGTCCCGGCGATCCGGGTCTGCTGACATTGCGTGCCCTGCAGGTCGCGCAAGAGGCCGACGTCGTCCTCTACGACCGGCTGGTCTCCCCGGAAGTGCTCGAACTCACCCGACGGGATGCCGAGCGCATACCGGTGGGCAAGACGCCCGGCGGACACTGCGTGAGTCAGGAGGAGATCTCCGCGCTGCTGGTACGCCTGGTGGGCGAGGGCAGAAAGGTCTGCCGCCTGAAGGGCGGAGACCCGTTCATCTTCGGGCGGGGCGGCGAGGAGGCCGAGGCGCTCGTGGCAGCGGGCCTGCCCTTCGAAGTGGTCCCCGGCATCACGGCTGCTGCGGCCTGCGGCGCCTACGCAGGCATCCCGCTGACACACCGGGAACATTCCCAGTCGGTGGTGATGATCACCGCCCACGGCAAGGAATCCATAGACCGGCTCGACTGGCCGTCTCTCGCCCGGGACCGGCAGACGCTGGCGTTCTACATGGGTGTGGGACGGCTGGGCGCGATCCGCGCGCGACTCCTTCAACACGGACGCGCGCCGGCGACGCCGGTCGCAATAGTGGAGAACGGCAGCCTGCCGGGCCAGCGCGTGCTGCGCGGGACGCTGACCGAGCTGGCCACGCTCGCGGAGCGCTATGAGGTGCAGGCGCCGGCGATCCTGTTCGTGGGCGAGGTGGCTGCGCTCGCGGGACGGCTCAGCTGGTTCGAGGGGAGCGGGCTCGTGTCGCCGTCGAACCCGGAGCCGCTGGCGCTGTCGGCATGAGCGGTGGCGCCCCGGGCTCATCGAGCGTGATCCGGGGTCAGCGGGTCGCGCGTACGCTCAGTGCGGTCACGGTGAGGAGGATCAGCGCCATGCCGACCAGTTGCGTGGCCGTCAGGCGCTCGCTCAGCACCAGCACGCCGAACAGCGATGCCGTAACCGGCTCGATCATGGCAACGATGGCAGCGACCGCCGGCGCTGTCTCACTCAGGCCGACCACATAGAGAATGAACGACAGCCCGGCGCCGAGCACGCCGAGGGCGACGAACAGCGGTAACTCCTCCGCAGCCAGGACGGCCGTGACCTGACCCGCGTCGCTTGGCCAGATCAGGGCGGCGGCGAGGACCGCGAATGCGATGACGAGGATCGCGGGCGGGCTGCCGTGGGGTGCCGCGTACTTGAAGCCGAAGATGAACAGGGCATAGCAGGCCCCGGCGAGTAATCCGGCCGCCACGCCCAGGAGCGTCACGTCGGCTGCGCCGGCATCGTAGACGCGCGTGAGCAGCACGATGCCGACCATTACCAGTGCGATGGCGATCCACTTGCGCATGCTGGGTGTCTCGAGCCTCAGCGCGAATGACACCAGGAAGACGAACACCGGCGCGCAGTACATCAATGTGGCCGCGACCGCGACGCTGCCCTCTGCGATGCTGAGGAAATAGAAAGTGAAGTTACCGGCGACACCCAGACCGGCGACCGCCGACCAGAGCCACAGGCTCGGGTCGGACAGGCCGGTGCGCCGCGGATGCACCACGAGCCAGCCCAGCACGAACAGCAGGCCGATCGCTCCCCGGTAGAACGAGACCAGGTAGGCATCCCAGCCCGCGGCGATGAGCATGCCGCCGATCCCGCCCGAGAGGCCCCAGCAGAAGGCGGCCAGCACCACGAATACCGTGGCGGTGATCGTCGTGCTGCCCTGTTCGCCGGTCACGGACGGCCTGCCGACGGTCGGACGGGGCAGGTCGCGGAAGACAGAACGTTCGCCCCCTAGCCCGTTTCGTCGTCGGCGTCGGCAGCGGCGAGCCGCAGCGCGCCGTAGCCCTGCCACAGGGCCGCCTCGAGGTCCCGCGCAGCGGCTGCCAGCGCATCGGCACTCCGATTCTTCTCGATGGCCTGCCGGAAGGCCACCAGAGCCTGCCAGATATCCGGATAGGTCACGGTGGCCTTCGTTTCGATGGCGGCATGGACGCCCACCTCTTCCCAGTGCTCGATCAGTTCGTCCACGCCCGATCCGTCGCCTCGGCCGTCGGCCCGGGCGTTTGCGATGTTGCGGGCGTCGGTAATCAAAGCTTCGATCTCTTCCTCATAATCGTCCAGATGCAAGTGGAATTGTGCCAGATGTTGCGAGTCCACCTCGCCGTGGGCAAGCGCAGGCGCGGAGGGTTGCGCCGCCAGAAAAAGCGCGGCGAGTACGGAGAGCGTGTAGTGACGTGTCTGCATGGTGTTCCTCGGTGTCGGGTTCCGGGGTCTCCCGGCAAGAGTGCGGGAGACACGATAAGCAGAAACAGTAATGCGAATCATTCTCTTATAGATGCTAGGGTCGGACCTGATCGTCGTCAAACCTGCGGAGGCAGCGACAACGGTCCCGACGACGCATTAGGCGCTGCCGCGGCGTACAGAGGCGTGGTCTCGGGAGTGACTGTCAGTCGGCGAACTGTCGGCGCACCAGCGGGCTGCGCACGGCTTGCCACAGGATCTGGACATTCTGATGCACGCTGCCGGCACGACGTTCTGCGAATGCGAGCAACGTATCGAGGGCATCGCGGTCGTAGTAGTGTCCGTTGAACAGCAGCGCATCGATGCGCCGGGTGTTACCAATGTCCTGCAGGGGGTCCGCGCCCAGCAAGAGCAGATCGCCCGCCTTGCCGATGCTGACCGAGCCGTAGCGGTGATCGAGTTCCATGAAGACTGCGGCATCGAGGGTGGCGGTGCGCAGCGCGGCGGCGGGCGTCAGTCCTGCGTCCACGAGCAGCCCCAGCTCGTCGTGCAGGCTGAAGCCCGGATAGACATAGGTGTCGAAGGCATCCGTGCCGGCCAGCAATCGCACGCCCGCCGCATGGGCTTCACCGACGTGGCGCAAAGCCAGGCTATAGAGGGCAGTGCGAACGTTGCGCCCCGAGGCATCGAGCGCGGTCGCGGCGTTGCGGTCAGCATCCGGGCTCCACATGAGTCGGCGCAGGAGCCCCGGGACATACCGCCGTCTGTCATCATTGCGAAACGCCGGGACGTGGGCCATGGCACCCATGCGTAACGTCTGCAGCGTGGGTGTCCACCACGTCTGTGAGCGTGCCATCGCCGCCATCAATTCGTCGCAGCGGACCGGGTCCTGACCATCGACGAGGTTGGCGATGAACCCGGTGTCGTATGCCGCCAGCGGATCCGGCAGGGCGCGGAAGGTCTCCGCCTGTGAATAACACTCCAGAGCGAACAATCGGCCATGCTCGATGCTGCGTTGCCCCGCCTCGATCGCCTGGCGCAGCGACACCTTCAGCGGACGGTGCCCGGCAAGGGCGAGCCCGTGTACCGCGGCGGCATCGGCCAGCGCGTCGTAGGCGGCGGGCGAGACGGCCGAATAGACCTTCAGGAAGTCCGCACCGTCCTGCCGGTAGAAGCGTGCGAGCGCATCGGCGTCTGCGGCGGTGCGCAGGCTGAAGAACGGCTCGAACCCCGCCGGCACCTCGTCGCCGCCGTTGATCTGGAAGCTCGACTGGCCGACGTAGCGCGGCGACAGTCCCGCGCCGGATGCCAGCGCCCGGTTCCAGCGCCGGCGATCCTCGATGCAGGCGATGAAAGAATCCGACCGCGACAGGCAGCCCCACAATTCCCGCACGCCGGTGACGCCGTTCGCGATGAACAGCGGATGCTGGTACTGGTCGGCAAAGGCATTGGAGTGGGTGTGCATGTCCCACAGCCCGGGCATCAGATACTTGCCGGTACCTTGAATCTCGCGAGCGCCCGGCGGCGCCTCCGCGTCTCTGCCGATCGCCGTGATGACGCCATTTTGCACCACGACATCGGCGGCCTGCCGCGCCATGCCTGTCTCGACATCGATGACGCGCACGTCTCGTACGACGACATCGCCGGCATGCCCGGGCTGCGGCATCGCGGGCGGGGGGCGGAGGACCAGGGCGGCCAGCACCAGCAGTGCCGCTGCCACGAGCGCGGAGAGCGAGAGCGCGGCGTAGCGCAGAACTACGCGCACGTCTAGCCGACCTCGCTCTCGATACGCGGCAAGTCGGCGACGAGGCGTGCATAGTGCGACGCGATGAAGTTCCGGAAGCGCGAGTCGGGGTGTGGGCGGGTCATCCGAGGGGTACTCATAGTGTGCTCTCCGGGCCGGGGATACCGGTGGGGCTATTGTGTCTGATACTGATAACAGTTGTTAGGAGAAAAAGGCCGCGTTGCTCGCGTGGGCGAGAGCGGAGCAGCCCATGTGGCTGAAGCCACCCGCCGACCTTGCCGAGGTGCGGGCCCTGCAGTCGGGGGAAGCGGGCGAGGGATGGGCCCCGTAGAGTGCGCGGACCCTTGTCGGTACCGATTCCCGTGTGATGAACTGCCATCGTGAGGACAGGCGTACGAACCTTCTGGCTGGTGGCTGGCCTGACGTCTCTCGCCATCGGCGCCGTCGGCGGTTCATCGCGAATAGGGATGTTCTTCAGGACATGAGAGCCGTATTTCTTCTGCTCATCGTTCTCAGTCTCGCAGTACTCGGTGCGCATTACCTGCGTTACGGCAATGTGTTCGGCGTTGCGGTATCGCTGGCACTCATCGGCCTTTTGTTCGTGCGCAGCGCCTGGGCCGCCCGCGTCATCCAGGCGGCCCTGGTTCTGGGCGCGGTCGAATGGGCGCACATTCTGTATGAGCTCACGCAGATACGTCTGGCGCAAGGCGCGCCCACCGCGCGGATGGGCGCCATCATTGGAGTCGTTATCCTCGTTACGGTCGGTTCGGCGCTTCTCTTCCAGACCGGGACGATGAAGCGGATGTATGGTCTGGAAACGACCCGCCGACCGTCTCACAGCGAGGGGAACAAGGAGCAGAAGACATGAGCAGCCGTGACGAGATTCGACGAAACGAGCGCACCGTAGACGCGGGCGAAGCCGACGACGCCCGGGTCCGCTTCATCGGCGAGATCCGGACTCCCTGGCCCGACCGGGACTCGTGCCCGCGGCAGGGCAGTTACGATGGTCCCGAGTGTCGCCTGGTGGTCGCGCCGATCTGGCGTCCCGCCCTCGAAGGGCTGGAGCTCAACGAGAAGCTCGAGGTGCTGTACTGGCTCGATCGCAGCCGCCGCGACCTCGTCGCCCAGAGTCCCGGCGATGACGGCCGGACCAAAGGGACCTTCGCGCTGCGCTCACCGAACCGTCCCAATCCCATCGGCACGTCGTTGGTGCAGCTGGTCGGGATCGAGGACGGGGTGGTCACGGTACGCGGCCTCGACTGCGTCGACGGCACGCCGCTGCTCGATATCAAGCCCCACCGCTGCCCGCATGGGGGCAAGGCCGGATAAGGCGAATCCGGGCCTGCGTGCCTGCTTGAGGCAGCTGCCGCTGCGGATCGGATCGAAGAACATGCTCTTTGTCGACGGCCGGTAGCCGGGAAGCCGGATCACTCGAGCACTATCTCGAACAGGGGCAAATAGCGCCCGGGTATGCTGTCGGATTCCCGGTGACCGATTTGCCGAGCTCCGGCGGCCAGGTAGAAGTCATCGGCGTGGGGATCGCCCTGGATGACGAGTCGCGTGGCGCCGAATCGAGATGCCGTCCGTTTGGCATGGTCAATCAAGGCGCGCCCGATTCCTGAACCAATTCGTCCGGGCTCGACGAACAGGGCCTCCAGCTCGTACTCGCCACCGGCCAGACGCTCCAGGGCATAGAATCCTGCGGTCTCTCCTTCATCCACCGCCACGAAGCAGTGGTACTGGTCTGCGTCGATTCGGGCCGGTTCTAGCGTCAGTTCCGATTTGCAGGAATTCATGAACTCCGCCGAGTAACCCCAATGCGCCTTGGAGCGCAGAGCGAGGTCCGACAGGTATCGTGCCTCTTCGGACCGTGCTGCTCTTATCGACAGGGCACCAGGCATGTGCCGGCCATTCAACGGCAGTACGGGTTCGCAACAAACAGTGACGGATGGCCGGGGAGAAGCACGACAGTTGCCTTAGCCGTAGGTCTTGCGCATATAGGCCACGGACTCGGCTACCAGCTGACGCAACACATCCATGTCGATGTCCTCGAGCTTTTTGACGTAGAGGCACGACTTGCCAGTCTTGTACTTGCCCAGCTTATCCATGAGCTCTCCATGCCCACGGAACCCGTCCATGATGTAGAGCGTGAGCGCCTGCTTCCTGGGTGAAAACCCGGTGAGCATCCAGTCTCCTTCGCGGCCGGATTCGTAGCGATAGTGATAGCTGCCAAAGCCGATGATGGAGGTGCCCCACATGATCGGCGTCTCATCGGTGACCTCCTGCATCAGCTGCAGCACGACCCGCGCGTCGTCTCTTCGCTTGTCGTTCTCTACACTGTCGAGGAACGCCTGCACGCTCGCTTGATTCTTCCTGGTCTTCAGTTCGGCCATGGCGGATTACCCCCTGCAGATGCCGTGTATGATCCATACGATAGTGCAAGACGCGGATTCCAGACTATGGCGTTCTCGCGGGACTCTGCCCGGGCTCTGTCGGAAGTCCCAACGCGGCCGATTCCTCGCGCACGAACCGGGCAGGCTCCGAGTCGGGACCGAACTGCGTCTGCATGCGGCCGATGAAGTCCGCCTGCCGCTCGAGGAAGCGCCGGCAGACGGAATGCAGGGCCACCTCGTCCCGCTCCTCCGGCACGCTGACATCGGCGCACAGCACAGCGTATGCGTACCACTGATCGATTTCCGGTCCCAGACCGGTCGGGTTCTGATCGCGGAGGTGTGCGACACGCTGAACCAGCGTTGGCCGCGTGGAGAAACAATCCGCCATGCCCTCGTGCGCGACGACCGAGCGATCCTCCTCGTACAGACACAGGGTCGCCACTACGTGCTCGGTATCATCGCGGCGGAGCCGCTTGATGCTATCCATGCTGTCGACGAAGTACACGGCGAGGTGCTGCGCTGTCGAACTGTTCCAGGGAGCCTGCACCTCGTCGCTCTCTTCCAGCCAGTTCCGAAAGAGCGTTTCGTCGTAAGCGGTGGGTGTGTAAACCCAGGCCTGGTCCTGGCCTTGCTGCTCTCCCCGCATACTGTAGCCGTAATGGAACACGTGACGCGATTCGACGCCCTGAGACTGGTATCCGAGCACATTGAAGGCAATGATGGCGGCGGGTATTAGCGGCGCAAGGGCGCTCTGGGCGAGGCCCGGTGCGGCCCCGATGGCGATGGCGTAGAACAGCACCCAGAAGGCATCACTTGCGATGAACAGGAAGAGGGCCGTTCCCTCGAATTCGATCGGGAAACCGTGTGGCTGATAATCGGTGTACAGCCAGAGATTCAAGTCACGGAAATCGATCTGAAGGACCAGCGCCGAGAGCATCACCATGGCAGCGATGGCGCCGACCCAGCTTGCGCGTGACCCTTCGTTCGAATCCCGCAAGTAACGTACCGCGAGCGCTCCCACGGCGAATGACGGGAGGTGGAGGAGACCACCGGTCACAGTGGACGGGATCAGGTAATCCAGAAACGCCGGGTTCGTGCCCCAGATACCGGTCCAGCCGAGTGTGCCGGCGATGACCGCCGGTGTGACCCACATCAGCACGAGTAAGAAAACGTACATGCTCATACCTGCCAGGTTGCGTATTTCCTGGTCCGGGTGCTGCACCTTCTCCGGTGCCCGGCTGGCCAGAGAGACCGAAGTCGGGGATGAGCGTATGCCATTGGGGTACGCTGCGCAATGAGGTGGCGCAACGGTGATTTCCACCGCCAGGTGTATCGATCAGAAAGCCGTGTCCCATCCTGCTGAAACGAGGCCGCTGCGGCGAGTGGTGCGTCCGGTACGACGAACCGGAGTCTCCAGTGGTCGCCCGTTCTCTAGAATACGGTTCAGAAGGGGGACCCGATGCTATCCGTGATACTGCTGACTGCGATCTCGCTGCCGACCGCCTTCGATCCGAAGCTGGATCAGCTGAATTCGCCCGCGAACGAGTTCTCCGTTGAAAGTGCGCGAATCGCTCAACCTTAAGCCCGGCACACGACACCAGGTCGCCCAGTTCGAGGACCGCATCGAGGTTGATTCCGTTACGCAATGCCAAGAGCCTTCGGGGATCTCTCCACGGACTGGATACTGATGTTCCGCGAGTTGCGGACTGTGCCTAGGACGCAGTGAATATCGTCGACTCCTCGGCGTGGCTGGAGTACTTTGCCGGGGCCATCGAGGATACGGCTGCCCTGGTCGTGCCATCGATCATGTTGCTGGAAGTCTTCAAGCGGATTGCGCAGCAGCGCGACGAAGCGGTGGCTTTGAAATATGTCGCAGTCATGCTCGACCTTGTCGTTGAAACCGGAGTTGCAGCGCTTTCTCGCGACCAGTCACTGGCAATGTCGTACTTCGCTGGAACGAAATATTTCGAGACGCGGCTCAGATATCGTCCAGACTGCGGTCGCTCGGACCGCTGGTGAGACCTTCGTCGATGGCGGCTTTCAGCGCACTGGCCTTTTCCTGCTCCCGCCGGATCAGGTCACGGAGATACGCGCTGTCATTGGTGTAATCACCGCTGGCAACCTGCGCCTTGATCCAGTCCTCAAAGGTAACCGGGCCGGATTTCACTCGATACGGGGCGATAACCCGTGGCATCTGTTTTTGGGATGGCGTGATACGCTTGCTGTGGAAACCGGCGTCGAGTGTGAACGTTCAGCCCTTATATTTCGTCTGGCGAGGCGGGCTGCACTTGAATCGCGATATTCTCAAAAAAATGAGGTGCGGGAATGACTGATCTCAGCATCACCTGGCAGCAAGTCTGGTCCAACCTGTTCCACCTGGCGATTGCCTGGCTCATTGCTCTTCCGGTCGCGTGGGATCGTGAACGCTCCAGCCGCGGGGCAGGTCTGCGCACGTTTCCCCTCGTCGCAATCGCCGCATGCGGGTATACGCTGGTCGGCATATCCGTCCTCGACTCTACCGAGGCGGAGTCCCGTATCCTGCAGGGGTTAATCACCGGCATCGGATTCATCGGTGGAGGCGCCATCCTCAAGACCAAGGGTAGCGTGAGTGGAACGGCGACAGCTGCCAGCATCTGGAATACCGGCCTGATTGGAATGGCGGTTGCCTTTCAGCGCTATGAGGTGGCGTTGGTCATGTCCCTGATCAATTTCCTGACACTCCGGTATGTGCGCAGCGTGGAAGCACGCATTACTGACGACGACAAGAACTAGCCGACCAGCAACCAGGTCGTCAGTCCTCCAATTCTTCCTCAGTCTCCTCGGCTGCCTCTTCGATTGCGTCGCCTGCAGCCTCGACGTCCTGGCCAAGACCTTCGGTCGTATTACATGCCGTCAGCGCACCGATCATGAAAACCAGCATACCGATGGTGGTGAGTACCCTTGAACGATAACCCATGAGTTCAGATTCCTCGTTGCGGCCTGAAAGCCGCTTCTAAACTAATTCTGCAGTTATGGTGGCGCCGCGACCGACGCGCCCATCCTGTCGTCAATCGCCTAATTCTTTTTGCCATTTCTCGACCTGATCCTGGGCCCATTCCTTGGATTCCCCATAGCGTTGCTGCAGCGTGCCAATCAGCTCATCCGTCTTTCCCGAGATGCGTTCGAGATCATCGTCCGTCACCTTGCCCCAACGCTGTCTGATCTGACCCTTGAGTTCGCGCCATTGGCCTTTCATCTCATCCTGGCTCATCAATAATCTCCTCGTTGATTGTTTTCTTCCTTAATATCGCAATTTCCTACGGAAGCTCGTCTTCAACTTCGTCTGCGGCGTCTTCAGCCTCGTCCGCGGTTTCGTCGATAGCGTCACCCGCCTCTTCGAATGCCTCGTCGACTTCCTCGCCGGCCTCCTCGGCAGGTCCCTCGTTCTCGCAGGCTGTCAGCCCGACGCCGAGGAACCCTGTGATGAGGGCTATCGCAAATAACTTTGTGATTCTCTGAAGTTGACTCATATCGTTTCCTTTTGCGGTGGTGTTGTGAAATTAGGGAGTGTTCCCGTTACCAGCCGAACAGACCGATCAGTATCAGGTAGCCGGCAACCACGTAGTTGATGAGTCCGGGAGTCACCAGTATCAGAATACCGGCAATCGGGGCGCCAGCAGTGCCCAATAAACGGTCACGTTACCGCCGGTGCGTGTCGTCCGAGTTACACCGGTGGACGCCCGCGCACCGCATGAGCGATTGCACTGACAACCAGCAACACAAGGAAAATGAAGAAAAGGATTTTTGCAATGCTCGCCGCAGTGCCGGCGATTCCTCCGAATCCGAGGAAACCGGCGATGATGGCGAGGATGAAAAAGGCGATTGCCCAGCTAAGCATGATTCTTACCTCCGTGGCGTTGGTCGCTAGCACTAGAGCAATTGACTCGAATTAGCCGCGACCGCCAGAACTCTATTTCTAAAGCTTAACATAATCAGATACTTATTTCAGATAACGCCGGGGGCTTTTGTGAGCTGACCTCATTCGTGGCTCTTCCGTACAGAGGACGGAGACAGGTTACCGAGCCGTTAAATGGACCTGGTGTAGTCCGCTCGGTCTAGCAAGAAATGCGGATTGACTGCGGCTGGCGCCAGTCAGATTCTCTCGGGAGCAATCGGCGGGCCGCCGTCGCAAGCGCAGTCATCCGACCCCTGAAGAAGGGATTACAGGAGGAGAAGAAGGTGTTTATCGAGAAGGTGAAAAGTCACGGCTTAGCCCATCTCTCTTACCTCATTGGCAGTGACGGCAAGGCTGCCGTTATCGACCCGCGTCGAGACTGCAGCGTGTATATCGAGATGGCAGCAGCGCAAAACTGCCGCGTTACGCATATCTTCGAAACGCATCGAAATGAAGATCTGCTCTCCGGTGCGGCCATACTGGCTGAACGCACCGGTGCCGGCGTTTACCATGGGCCCAATGCGGATGGTGACGTTGCTTATGCTGAAACGGTAAAGGAGGGTGCTCGATTCGACATCGGGCAGCTACGACTCGATGTCATGGAAACGCCGGGACACACAGATGACAGCGTTTCGTATGCCGTCTACGACACCGATTTCGGCGACGAAGCCGTCGCCGTTTTTACCGGTGACGCACTGTTTATTGGTGACGTCGGGCGCACCGACTTCTATCCTGATCGCGCCGAAGAGGTGGCGGGGCTGCTTTTCGATAGCTTGCGCAAACTGATTGCCCTTGGCGATCAGGCTGTCATCTACCCCGCGCATGGTGCCGGATCAGTGTGCGGCTCCGGGATGGCCGATCGTGAGGTTTCGACCATTGGCTATGAGCGCATTAACAACCCCCGGCTTGCGATTGATGATCGCGACTCATTCGTAAAGGCGAAGCTCGCCGAGCACCACGAGTACCCGCCCTATTTCAGGCACATGGAGGCACTGAATCTGCGTGGAGCGTCGGCCGTCCCACAACCGCTGTTGCCGATGCCGCTGACCTCCGAGGCGCTCAAAACCTCTCGTGATGATGCCGTAGTCGTCGATGTGCGTAGCGCCTCGGGATTCCTGGGCGCGCACTTGCCGGGCAGTCTCGCATTGCCGGCCGACACGTTCGCTGCCTATGCTGGTTGGCTGCTCGAGCCTCGGCAGCGATTGGTGCTTGTCGCCGACGATGCCGCGCAGGCCGAATCGGCCGCTCGTCACTTCGCGCGTATCGGTTACGACAATCTGGAGGGGTTTCTCGCGCCCTCGCTCGCAGCCTGGGCGGCTAGTGGCGAGTGTTTTACGGCGGTGCCGGTGGTGGATGCGGACATCGTCCGCAAGCGTCTCGATGCGGGAAACGATGATTGGACCCTGCTCGATGTACGTGCGCTCGACGAAGTCAAATCGGCGGAGATTCCGGACGCGAAGCACATCTACCTGGGCAAACTGCCAGACGCGCTCGACGAACTCGACCGAAAACGGCGCTACACGGTCATGTGCGGTAGCGGCACGCGCGCGACGATTGCCGCGAGCCTGCTGTTGCGCGCGGGGTTCGACGAAGTGGATCTGTTCCTTGGCTCGATGGGCGCCTGGACGAGTGAGGGTTTTCCAATCGACGATGCCGGTTGAACAGGCCGGATCGAGCCACTAAAGACGTCAGCCCGATGCGGAGGTGCGACTTGCAGTGACTCGAGTGAACAAGAGGGTCGGCGCCCAGTCCGTTACCTGCGGGAGGCTCAGTACTCGGCTTTCGGATCGAAGGCGTCCTGCAGCCCGTCACCCAGAAAGTTGAAGCACATCACCGTGATGAAGATGAACAATCCTGGCCAAATGGCGAGCATCGGGGCTTCCCAGATCGTCTCCTGAGCGTTGGTGAGCATATTCCCCCAGCTGGCCATGGGCGGCTGGATGCCTAATCCCAGAAACGACAGCACCGACTCGAGCAGGATGACATTGCCGACCGAGAGCGTCACCGCGACGATGATCGGCGAGAGCAGATTCGGCAGGATGTGGCGAAACATGATGCGGCCATGGCCGCCACCGAGCCCTTCGGCGGCGAGCACGAAGTCCCGTTCCTTGAGCGACAGCGTCGCACCGCGGACCAGCCGTGCGACGATGGTCCAGCCGAGCAGGGCGACGATGAGCACGATGCGCACGAAGCTCACGTTCTCGGAGTTGGCGAGATTGCTCGGCAGCACTTTCTCCAGATCGATGGCGGCGAGCACGATCAGCAGCGGCAGCGTCGGCAGGGTGAGCACGCTGTCGGTGGTGCGCATCAGCAAAGCATCGAGACGGCCGCCGAAATAGCCGGCACAAAGACCGATTACGGTGCCGATGGTGGCGGCGATCAGCGCAGCCGTCAGGCCGACGAAGAGCGATACCCGACCACCGTAGAGCAGGCGTACGGCGACATCGCGGCCGAGTTCGTCGGTACCGAGCCAGTGAACACTGTCGGCTGGCGCCATGCGGTTCATGAGGTTGACCTTCGTGGCATCGACGCCCAGCAGCGATTCGATGACGCCGGCCAGCAGCACCAATGTGATCAGGATCACCAGAACGACGAAACTCGCCATCGCGAGGCGATGGCGTTTGAAACGGCGCAGCGCGAGCGCGAGCGGGGCGTTGGAGTTCACGACTTCCGGCCTCCCACCACGATGCGGGGGTCGAGCAGGCCATAGCAGAGATCGGCGAGCAGGTTGGCTACCAGTACCAGTCCGGTGGCAAACAGCAGTGCCACCAGCGCCAGGTTGAAGTCGTTGCCGAGTACGGCGTCGTAGATCAGTTTACCCATGCCCGGCCACGCGAAGATCGTCTCGGTGATCAAGGCGCCCGAGAACAGGAACCCGAAGTCCAGGGCAAGGATCGTGATAAACGGGATCAGGGCATTACGCAGGGCGTGCAGCCAGATTACACGGGCGCGGCTGGCCCCTTTGGCGCGCGCGGTGCGAATGTAGTCCTGGCGCATGACCTCCAGCATGGCAGAGCGTATGTAGCGCGCATGTCCACCCACGCTTGCCAGCATCAGGGTTACGGCCGGCAGGATCATGTAGCGGATTTGCTCGCCCGCCGACGCGCCCTCCGGGGCGATGCCTCCGGCGGGCAGCCAGCCCAGGACTACCGCAAACGTGAGCATGAAGACCAGTCCCAGCCAGAACTGCGGCACCGAGATGCCGGCGAATGCGAACAGATTCACCGCGTAGTCGAAGGTCGACCGCGGACGCGAGGCGGCGATGGCACCGAGCGGAATCGCGATACAGACGGAACCGAACAGCGCCAGGGCAAGGAGCTGGACGGTGTTCCCGAGCGCAGGCCCTATCACCGAGAGCACGGGCTGCGCGTACAGGCGCGAGTAGCCGAGGTCGCCGCTGATGGCCGCCTGCAACCAGTTCCAGTAGCGCTCGACGATGGGTTGGTCGAGGCCGTAGAGGGCGCGCAGTCGCTCCGCATCGGCCGGCGTCATCATCGGGTCGGCGCTGATCATCAGGTCGATGGGGTCGCCCGGCATCAGGCCGATCAACGCGTAGATCACGAAAGACATCAGGGCCAGCACGACCAGGGACTGCGCCAGACGGGACAGCAGGAAACGCCTCATGCTGCCGTCACCTCGAGCTCGCGGGCATGGTGGCACGCGGCCTCGTGCCCGGCCGCATCCTGCGCCTCGAGCACGGGTGTCTCCCTGCGGCATATCTCGGTAGCGTGGGCGCAGCGGGGATGGAAGCGGCAACCCGCCGGTGGATTCAGCGGGCTGGGAGGATCACCGGGCAGGATGCGTCCGATGCGGCGTTTGCCCGCGCGAATCTCGGGCACCGAGCTGAGCAGCGCGCGAGTGTAAGGGTGCCGTGCCCCGGAGAACAATGTGTCGCGATCGGCGATCTCGACGATGCGTCCCAGATACATCACGGCCACCCGGTCGGCGATGTGGTGCACGACGGCGAGGTCGTGGCTGATAAACAGATAGGTGAGTCCGAAACGGCCACGCAGATCGGCAAGCAGGTTCAGGATCTGACTCTGGACGGAGACGTCCAGCGCCGAGACGGGTTCGTCAGCGACGATGAACTCGGGGTTCAACATCAGCGCGCGCGCGAGCGTAATCCGCTGGCGCTGGCCGCCGCTGAACTCGTGGGGATAGCGCCGCAAGTCTCCGGGTGCGAGGCCCACTGCCTCGAGCAACTCTGCCGCCTTCTCGCGTCGCGAGACGCTGTTGCCGACGCGGAAATTTTGCAGCGGTTCGGTGAGTATGGTCTCCACCGGATGTCGCGGATTCAGTGCGGACACGGGATCCTGGAACACCATCTGGACCTGGCGGCGCAGTGGCTTCCGCTGGCGCCGCTTCAGTGCGGCGGTGGCGGTCCCGCCAATCGTGAGACTGCCGCTGGTGGGCGTGAGCAGTAGCGACAACAGACGCCCGAGCGTCGTCTTCCCGCAGCCCGATTCACCCACCAGGGCCAGCGTCTCACCGGGGAAGATATCGAGATCCACGCCGTCCACTGCCTTCACACGCGCAGCCCTCGCGCCATGACCCGTGGCAAAGCTGCGAGTCAACTGCCGCGCGGTGACCAGAGCCTCAGGCACGCTCGATCTCATGGCAGGCGGCCCGATGACCGGGGCTGACGGCGACGAGTTCCGGCCGCTGGGTACGGCATGCATCCCGCGCGAGCGAACATCGGGGCTGGAAGGGGCAGCCTGTACCGCGTTCGTCCGGCCCGGGAACGCGGCCCGGGATGGCCGGCAGTACGTCGACTTTCTTCTCTATGCGTGGCGTGGTGCGAAGCAGTGCCTGCGTGTAGGGGTGCCGCGCACCGTCGATCACGTCGGCCGCGCTGCCCTGTTCCACCACGCGGCCGGCATACATCACGGCGATGTCGTCGGCCATATGAGAGACCACGCCGAAATCGTGACTGATGAAGAAGATGGCCGTGCCGAGACGGTCCTGCAGATCGAGCATCAGGTCGATGATCTGCGCCTGGATGGTTACGTCGAGAGCGGTGGTCGGCTCGTCGGCGATCAGCACGTCGGGGTCGCAGGCAAGCGCCATGGCAGTCATCACGCGCTGGCGCATGCCTCCGGACAGTTGATGAGGGTAGTCATCGACCCGCGAACCGGGGTCGGGAATGCCCACCGCCGTCAGCGCGCGGATGGTGACTTCCCGCGCGGCTTTCGCGTCAAGGTTTTTGTGCAGCCGCAACGCCTCGCCGATCTGCCGGCCAATGCTGAACACCGGGTTCAGGGCGCTCATCGGTTCCTGGAAGATCATGGAGATGCGGTTGCCGCGGATGTCGGTCATGGCGGCGTCGTCGAGTGCGGTCAGATCGTGGCCATCGAAACCGATACGCCCCGAGGTGATTCGGGCGAACGGTGGCAGGAGACCGAGGATGGCCAGCGCCGTAAGCGACTTGCCGCAGCCGCTCTCGCCCACCACGGCGAGTGTCCGGTGGGCCTGCAGGGAGACGGAGACGTCTTCGAGCACGGGCGTATACCCGTTATCGCTATCGAAGCCGACGCTCAGGCCGTCGACCGCGAGTACCGGCTCGGTCACTCGGCGCGCGTCCAGTCTTCCACCCAGGTGGTGGCCGAGATGATGTGGCCGGTGGGCCGCAGGCCCTCGAGCCAGTTCGGCATGATATGCACGTTGGATCTGTAATACAGCGGCAGCACCGGAAGGTCTTCCGCATAGATCTGCTGCGCGCGCTTCCACAGGTCCCTGCGTGCTTCGGGGTCGAGCTCACTCTCGATCGCGACGATGAGTTCGTCCATCTCCGGGTTGGCGTAGCCCGTGTAGTTCTGGCCGGCGAAATTATTCTCGGGCGTCGGTATTTCCGAGGAATGCAGCACCGGCCTCGGCGTTGACTCCGGCGCGCTTGCCCAGGCGAACATGGCCATGGAGTCATATTCGCGCTTGCGGGTCGTCTCACCGAAGAAGATGCGCGGAGCCTCGTTCCTGATGCGGACGTCTATGCCGGAGGCGCGCCACTGGCTCTGTAACACCTGCTGCACCAGTTCACGCAGCTTGGCCCCGGCCGTCGTCATGATCTCCAGTTGCAGGCGCTGGCCTTCCGCGTTGCGGCGGATGCCGTCCTCGCCGAGCGTCCAGCCGGCATCCTCCAGTAGTGCAGCGGCCCGTTCCGGGTCGTAGCTGTAGGTGCGTACGCCCTCGGTCGTATGGGGCGGGTCCATCGGATGAACAAAGGTCGCAGCCACGGGCTGCCGACCGCCGAAGAGTTCCTCGGCCATCTGTTCCCGATCGATCGCGTACATCAGGGCCTGGCGCACCCTGCGGTCTTTCAGGATGGGGTTGTCGAGGTTCAGATCGATATGTTCATAGAGCAGTCCCGGCTCGTAGACGACCTGATAGGCATCGCCATGGCGGCGCTCGAACGCCAGTGCCTGGTCGATGGACAGACCCAGTTCTCCGTAGATCATGTCCAGATTGCCGGACAGCAGGTTGGCTTCGAGCGTCGTCGTGCGTTCGAGCGCGCGCACCACGATTTCGTCGAAGTAGGGCGCCTTACCCGCCCAGTGAGGGTTTCGTACAAGACCGATGTGTGAGCCGCGTTCCACTTCGGCAATGACATAGGGACCGTGGTACAGGCCGGGGTTGGTCGGCTCGGTCTGATACAGCGAGCGATTCATGTACTCGGCCGGGGCATCCTCGAACACGGATCGCTCGAGGTGTTCGGGAAGAGGCGTGAAGGGATATAAGTTGTTGTAGTTGTAGGCCCGGCGATCGATCGTGAAGTGCATGTTCCGGTCATCGATGATCTCGATGTCCCGGATGGCACGCCACATCTCCATGGCGACGGCGCCCGACTGAGGGTGTCTTCCCACCTCCCACGCGAAGCGGAAATCGCCAGTGGTGAGCGGCGAGCCGTCGCCCCAGCTGAGGCCGGGTTTGAGTTCCCACCTGAGACGCATGCCCTGGCTGCCATCATCCAGGACGATCAGTTCGGCGCGGCCGTTCTCGAGGGTCGGCAGCTCCGTGCACAGAGAGCAGGCCGTCTCCCAGTCATGGTCGACGGTAGTCAGTGCCCTGACTGCCATGCCGAGCACGATGCTCTTCGCCGTCATGCTCTCGACGTTCGGGTTCAGCGTGGAGGGATACTGGGTGATGCCGAAGACAAGACGGCGCTGGTCGGTGCCGCTCTGGCTCGGTGAATCCGCCGTGCCGACGCCGGTGGTCGGGCCGCTGTCGGATACCGAATCGTCCGCGCAGCCACCGAGGGCGAGGAGAAAAATGATCGGTACCAGGCACCATAGCTTACGTCTCATCCAAACCTCCCGCTTCCTGCGGTTGTCATTCTACGGCGCCGGGCGCTTGGCGCGTCCGATGTTTCCCGGGGCCCTGCGACAGGGCCAACGCGAAATTAGTTTATTGATTGAATCATGTCCAGCGCGAACGGAAGACAAGGTGCCCGGGCCTGCTGAAATCGGCGAGCGACTCCCACCGAATGCCTGTTGTTCCGACTTTACTCATTACGATGTCGTCAACATGCGTCTGAGACAGGATTGCGACTGCATATGGAAGACACAGAAGCCAGGCCAGTGAACTGATAGCGACTCCGTGGCGTATCGGGACAATGACATCGTGTAATGACGTTTATGCCCGGTTCGAAAAGAGAACGGCTTCCTTGTTGACCTCACCGCCATGTGATCCCGCGATAATCAGTGCGTGATCATCGTATCGATCACGCTCACGAATTCGTCGACCAGCAAAAGACTGCGTGACCCGAAGCAAAATCCGGGCCAAGTAACGAAGCAGCCGGACCGTCCTGAATATCCGCCATCTTGATCAGAACGAACCGTAACCGCACCGCAGAAGTGCAGGTCCATCTCCGCGCGCCCCCGATTGGTGCGCTTGGCCATTGTCGAGTCGTTTCCGTTATTGACGGAAAACGGGCTTTCCGGGCAGAGGAGATCATGACCTCCCAAGAATGCGGAGTGAGCAGGGCCGCTCGTGGAATGCCTTCCGTGTCAGGGCCAGGCTTGAGGGATTCCAGTGATCGCCGTGTCGCCAATACTGGTTTTGCACTACACCGGTCGGCTAAATAGTGCAGCCGCGATTCCATGCCGCCGCGAAAAGGAAGGCGCGGCGTTGCCCGTGTGACTCGGTGCGACATTAGTCATTCTCAGCGCTAAACGAGCGATGACAGTTCTGCGCCCGAGGCCCATCTGCCACGCATCCCCATGACATTCCCATTAAATAGCCAGATGAATAATTGCCCGCATCGCCGGGAAATTGAGGTTGCGCGGATGATGGATTGGACGAAAGGGATCAGAATAGCGTTTTTCGATCAATTACTTATGACTTCAGTGTATCGCCAAGTCGCACCGATGACGCACCCTGTTTTCTAGGCAAATCTCGCTGATTTGGCTATTGCACAAAGGCTGGCGAGCCGGAAATTCGCTGGTAATCTCAGGTGACTCGGACCTATGGTCCGCTTTCGACCCACAGAGCGGTCGGCGTTGACAGTGTGTGAGATAGGTTATGACTTCGAGCGATCAAGCAACGAAAAGCACTGAGGAGAGCCTAGAGCATGCGGGCCGGAGGATAGATGACAGACGGGAAAGAACTGCAAGACGGCGTGAAAACCTCAAGTCTCCGATGTTTCCCGCATTGGCAGCTGCTTCCGCGACCTACTTTTCCTTCCAGTTTGTCGAGTATCACGGTACGGCCATACTGATTGGTGTATTCGCAGGGTGGGTCGTAGGTGCATATTGCCGTCGCCGCGCTTAGATTGCGCCGCCTTCTGGCCGGAAAGCGACCCTTGGCGGTTTTGAGGTAGCGTTTCCGCTTTCGACCCAAACCGGACAGACCATAGGAATGGCGAAACCCGGTTATTTGTACGTGTTAAGGCATCCATCTGACCCGTTCCTGGTCAAGGTGGGAAAAACCACGTTGCCCCCCGAGCGTCGACTCGCCCAACACAATCGCAATTTCAATTCAGAAGCGGGAAAGATTGTCCAAGAAACAGGTCAGGAGTGGACGCTGGAACAGTTCATCGAAGTGCCCGATACGTCATACGCTGAAAAGGCATTCTGGCAAGCGGCACATCCGGCACCGTTTCGAGGCAAAATTGAAGTGATGCTGATGGGGGACGGCTGGGTCGAAGTAGGCTTGGCAGCAGCGAGGAACGCGGGAGTGCGCCCAGACCCAAAGCCACGAGACAAGCCAATACGAAATCGAGAATGGATGAATGGGCAATTGGAAGGAACCAATCTGGCCATGATCGGGCATTATCGTGGACTGCAGACGCAAGTGGAGTTTGAGTGTATGGGTGGCCACACTTTCAAAGCGTCACCAGGTCTGGTCGCGAATATGAAGTATTGTCCCTTCTGTGAAGGAGAGTGGTATCCAGCGTATAAGGTCTGAGGCGCGTAGCTCCCCTGACGCATCCTGTCTCTGACCAGCAGACTGGCTTTCTCGTCGCCTTCCGGCCAGAAGCGGATGGCATCCGCTAAGTTATCCGGCGTGCCACTGGAGAAGGCGAAATGCAGATTGAATGGCGGATGCGTCGGAGGGGCCTGCTCAACCGCGCTGAGCGACGGTTGGCAGACCCCAAGGCGTCTCTGTCAGTTTGCCCTCGACTGAGAGGATGCAAAAAAGGCAATGAGGCGAGCTGCGACCGTATTTGGCCTTTCGGGGAGCAGAGCGTGCCCAGTGTTCGGCAACTCGAAGTACGTGACTTGATCACCTAGCTGATCGGCAAGAAGCCGACCTGCATCATCAGGCGGAGCGATGAAATCTTCCGCCGGCTGGATCAGCAGAATAGGCTTGCTGCCAGCCGCAAGAAAATCCACGTTGGGATTTTCCGCTGCGAAACCTTGCGCTAACGCAGCAGGCGTGTTCCAACCGTAGAGCCATACACTCGCGTCGCCGCCCGGTGCGAAAAATGCTTTCTCGATGAACGGAAGGCGCGCTTGGTCATCCTGAGTGAGGAAGATCGCCAAGAGCGTATTCCGCTGGTCGGGAGTCAGTGGCTTCTGACCGCCTGCGGCCAAAAGTGTCACGTCGGAAACGTTGTCCGGATGTAATGTCGCGAAGCTACGTGCCACGCGGTTTCCGAAAGCATGGCCGACGAAATGTGCTTGTTCGATCCCTAACGTATCCAACACCTGCTTGATGTCGCTGACCAGCGTTTGCAGCGTTACAACGCCTGGAGTGATGTCACCGGTGCTCTTACCAATCCCCCGGGGTTGGATCAGGGCTACCTGATAGCCTGCCCGGACCAAGCGAGTCGTAAGATTCGAACCGAAGTCCTCGGTGAAGTCCTCAACACCACGACCGAGCGATGGGAGTAGAACGACGTACTCACCGCGTTCAGCACGCTTGTTGGGACCGTAGACACGGACATGGGACTTGTAGCCATCAAAGCGCGTGACCAGTTGCTCGCTGACCAAGAAGTCGTCTGCTGATTTTGCATGAGCGGCACCCGAGTCGAGAAAGCTCGACCCGAAAAACGTCACTACCAAGAGAAGAAGCAGACAATTCAGAATCTCGGTTCTATGCTGCTCTATCTCGGAATTTCGTTGATACTTCATCGGACACCTCTGCCGCCGATACGCGGTTTCCTATTTATGGATTACCTGCTCAGCCAATGCATACCAACCGCACTGCGATCTCGCGTCATTCGAGGAGGCATCCATGACTCTTGCAGGGCTTGAGTCGCGAGCGTTTGCGGCTAATTCTCACGAAGTCCGAGAACAATTCCGCATAAGCAGAAAGCACCATAGAACAACGAGAATTGTTATTCGGAAAATTACTTAGAAATTGCAGGTCGGCTTGAGTCGGAAGCGGTCATTTTATCGCAAGCGGCTTTAGGTTAGATGTCTCGGTCGAAAATGCGAATATTTCGTAAGGGAAAACATCTTTCGGGAAGAGGAGGGCGAACGCGATTTCGGGATGCGTGACCTCGATATCAACCAAAAAATTAACCAGCCACAAAACAAAAGTGCGTCATTGCTGGTGCGTCACGGTGCGACATTGGTCGTTTTCGGCTTGGAACGGGCAAGAACAGGTATCGGGCCAGATCCCGCCGGTCGCGCATCCCCATGACATTCCTGCCAATATAGTCACATGAATAATTGCCCACATCGCCGAGAAATACAGGTTGCGCCGATGATGGATTGGACGGAAGGAATCTAAATAAATATTTAGGATCAGCGGCTTACGGATTCAGTCTATCGTGAAGTCGCACCGATGTCGCTCCCTGTTTTCAGTCTTTTTGCCACGAAATTCGGGTTGCACCCGCGACCAGAATCTCTGCTTGCTATGCAGCCTGGTTCCCGAGTTCACTGAGCTTGTCGAGCGTATCGGGGAACTTTCTTACCATTAAGATCAGTGCAGCAGCCTGGGCATTGGGGCGAGCCCGTCCCTGTTCCCAGTTTTCCAGGGTGCGAGTAGAAACCCGCAGACGCCGGGCGAACACGGCACGGGAGACGTTCAGACGTTCCCGGGTTTCGCGGATCAGTTCGGCGTCCACTTCCAGCGGGGGCAGATCTTCGACCTCGTGCGAGCGGAGCGTGATCTTGCCCTCTCGTTCGCGCCGCATGGCATCGACGCCCTCCATCAGTTCGTCGAACAACTTGCGCTTCTTGGTCATGATTGCTGCCTCCTGGCGTCGAGCTCGGCATGGATGGCCATTCTCAGTGCTCTTTTCTCATCGGTCGTAAGATCGGTTACCTCGTTCTTTCCGTAAATCGTGAAGAACCAGATCTGGTGAGCGCTTGTGAAACAGTAGTAGATGATTCTCAATCCGCCACGCTCACCTTTGCCGCGTCGGGCGTCTTCCCAGCGGATCTTCCGAAAGCCGTCCGTGCCCGGTATCCGGTCCATACTCGTGTTTCCCAGGAGAACGTAGAACCCCCACATCTCAAATGCTTCGAACTTCGCAGTCACGGTGGGCCTTGCACAGCGCATCAGCATCAAGGTAGCCTCAACAAAAAGAGTCCGCTAGAGGACCGTCATGCGCACGAGAACATTCTTCATCACCTTAATGGCTTGCTCGGGTATTGCCCTGTTTACTGCCTGTGGTGACACCGTCCCCGGAGACGGAATTGACGCCAGCGAGCAAGTACGAAGCCAGTTGCCGCAAGACTTTCCCGAAGACGTTCCTGTTTATCCGGGAATGGCCGCGCCAGATGTTACCCGGCTGGGGGACGGCTTCGAGGTGAGCGGGGCTACCGGCGACAGCCTGGAGCAGGTCCACGCCTTCTACACGGACTCCCTTGAGAAGCACGGTTGGAGCCTTATCGAGGCACTCTCCGAAACCAGCGCGCCAGGGGCGCGTGTCTATCATTACGAGAAGAATGACCGTGGTATTACCGTGGTGGCGGGCATCGAGGGCGACCGTACAGTGATCGAGACAGCCTACAAGACAGAGCCGATATATTAGGTGAGAGTACGAGGGGTAACTCTCCCGGAACATCGGTCAACCGGTACTATCAGCCATGCGGGGGGCGCTCCGAAGAATAACCGGGCTCGATTTCCGGCAATCGGTGCTGCAGCACGAGAGTCCCGCAGGCTCGCTGAGTGAAGGAGGTAATGGTGTGAAAACCACTCGTATCGCGGTCGTACTCCTCTTGTGCCTTGCCGGCTTTCCTGCGCACTCAGATCTCAAGGCTCCGTCTTGCGAGCGGATAGAGGGATGGGCCGGGCAATACGATGCCGGCGATCGATGGCAGGTCACTCCATATGTGCGTATCGCCGGGATTACCCGCGATGAGCACATGGAGCCGCTGTTCGGCCAGTCATTATTGAAATGGTCGAGCGAGGACTTCGCGACGTTCAATGAGCGAATCGCTACCTGCCGAAATGAAGCGCAGCAGCAACAGCGGTTTGCGGCAATCCCCGTCTTGAATAATGCCCGCCGCGCCGTGTTTAACGCAGCCGGATACGTCGAGCGAATAGACAAATCTATCGACAAAGCCGGCGATGCTGTGAGGGAACTTATCGGTCTGCCCGACTCTGCAAAGAAGAAGGAGGCCATTCACCAGGCAGAAAGGAGTCTGAAAGGCAGGTTCGACCGCCGCAAGCTGAGCGGCCTGCCTCAGCATGCCCAGGCGAGCATCTCGGCGATCGACGATGCGAGGCGATACCTGCCCGTAGATTACGTGGACAAGTACGCCGCTCGGCTGTCCGAGGAGTATCGGGCTCAATCGAAGCCCGCGCCACAGGAGTCGGACACCAGTACCGCGAGCGGCAATAACACCCGGAACGCGAAGGGCGCAGGCCTAGAGCTGGATCCCCCAACCATCGCCGCAGGTCCGGACCTGCGGCGTACGCGGTTCGAGGGAGTCCATCTCGGCATGCATCCTGAGCAAGCGATCGCTCACTTGAAGGAAAAGGGTTACGAGGTGGAGCGCCGTTCTACCAGCCTGCTCAGGCTCAGTCCTGTCAAGAAATACCCCGTGGACGCCGTCACCCTGTCAATCGATGAGGTCACGCCGTTCCCGGGAGGAAAAATGACAAAAGAGGAGAGTCGAGCCTATCAGACAAGCCTCGCCATCGATGCGTTGAAGACCAAGAAATTCAATATCGAGATTTTTGAGGGACAGCTCGCTCGCCTGACGGTTTCCGGATCGAGTCTCGAGGAGGTCGATACTCTAAGGGCTGAGACAGTTCGGAAATTGGGGAAGCCTCACAAAGAACGGGGAAGAGAGGGCGGCGGCTACTGGAGCCTGATCTACTACGAGAACCCGTCCGAGATTACGGAAGCGGACCTGCAACTGGACATCGGTTACCGCAGGGCCCAGTACACGGACTTGCTTGAAGGTGAGAACAAGCCATACGCAACGGTCAATTACTCGATATTGGTGTGCAAGGTGTATCCCGAGTGCCTTTGATCGGAGGTCGATCCGGTCGGCGCGATGGCCAAGCCGTTAGGGAAACGGCACTTGTGCAAGACTAGCCACATGAATGTGCCCGCATCGCCGAGAAAACCAGGTTGCGCCGATGATGGATTGGACGGAAGGAATCTGAATAGCGATTCGATATACGCCGCTTATGTATCCAGTGTATCGGCAGGTCGCACGAAAGTCGCCCCCGTTTTCTGCGAGAATCGCGTGGATACTCGACTTGCTCCTTGCAGCCGGACGCCACTCAATGTCGAAATTCAGGTAGAACTACTCAGTACGTGATCTTCCTCCGGGGTGCGAGTTGTGACTCAAGTACTGATCTATCTCGACAAAGACAGCCGTCTGAGCCTGCAGACCCAGATACGCCAGCGTCTCGTCGAGGGGATCGTTCTCGGATCGCTTCCTGCCGGGAAGAGGCTTCCCTCGTCGCGCAAGCTCGCGAAACAACTCGGCGTCTCTAGGAACACGGTCGTTGCCGTCTTCGAGAAGCTGATTGCCGACGGATATGTCGAGAGCCGGCAACGGAGCGGGCTGTTCGTAGCAGAATCATGGCGGGAGAGCCGGGTATTACCGACAGACGCCAACGAGACCGAGTCGGAAGCCGAACTGCTGGTTTGGCGAAACCGCCTGGAGGTGGTTTCTGTCACAAACCGTAGCGATCGGGACTACTCGAATTGGACCGAATCTCCCTTCCCGTTCTTGGACGGAAAGTTCGATGCTTCCCTCTTTCCTCTGGCAGAGTGGCGCGAAGCTAGCAAGCATGCCTTGAGCGTCGCGGACGTCGAGCAATGGTCCACCAGCAGCGGTGACGCCGACGACGAACAGCTGATCGAGCAGATCCGCACGAAGTTTCTTACCCGGCGGGCCATCAACGCGAGACCCGAGCAGATCCTCATAACCCTGGGCACGCAGAACAGCTTTTATATCATTGCCCAACTCCTTGCGGATGAGCGGAGTTCTGTCGCAATCGAGGAACCCGGCAATTTCCGCATGCGTAATCTCGTCGAAGAGCGTGGTGCGCGGATAATGTCCCAACCCGTCGATGCCGAGGGCATCACGGTCGGTCCTCACCTCGCCGACTGCGATTTGGTCTACACCACACCGAGCCACCAGATTCCGACTGCCGTGACGATGTCTCCCACTCGCCGAAGGGAGCTGGTGGCGGCCGCGAGGAAGTACGATTTCCTGATCGTCGAGGACGATTACGAATGCGAGATCAACTATCTGGATCAACCACAGCCGGCGCTACGGAGCATGGATTCCGGGGACCGTGTGATCTATGTCGGCGAACTCTCCAAACTGCTCTCGCCGGGGATTCGCCTTGGCTTCATCGTCGCGAACGAGGCGTTCATAGGTCGAGCTCGTGACCTCAGGCACGCGATGTTCAATCACCCGCCGCGCAACAATCAGCGTGCCGCCGCCTTTCTTCTGTCCACAGGCAGTTACGAAGCGGCGTTGCGTAGGCTAAGCCGCACTCTATACCAGCGCCGCATCGCACTACGGGACGCCTTGTCCAACATGCGAGGTGTACCACTGCAGATTTCGCCGGAAGTCGGGGGCACCACCTATTGGGTGAAGGCGCCGAGACAGTTCAATGTCCGGTACTTCATCGATGAGGCCGCGAAGCACGGCATCCTTCTCGAGCCGGTGGAGCGATACTACTCCAATCCGACAAATGCCGAGAACTGCTTTCGCATGGGCGTGACGAGTATCCCGGAGGAACGCATTGTCCCGGGCGTACGAAGGCTGGTGGAACTGATTCGCTATCTGGTGCGCGACCAGGTGGAGCACCTCGAGTCGGCCGCCGGACTGTGGCTGCGCGGCGACGCATTGGAACAGACAATGGCCGGGGCGACAGTCCTGTACCGGGAGGTGTACGGGACGCTTTGCACGATTCGGCTGCACCCGGACGGCAGGATGACTGGTCAGATGGACGACGCCTCTGGTGACCGGGACAGCGGGGCCTGGCGCACGGACGGAGAACGCTTCTACCGACGCTGGGACCGCTGGAATTATGCCGCCGAGGCAGGCTATTACATTGTGATCGATGGCGATCAGATCAAGTATTTCAACAGTGATCGCCAGATTGTCGACACGGCGGTCATCCGCCTCGCCGGTGAGCCGGCAGCCTGACTGGCCCAATCGGCCATCCCCAACTGGACCTATGTATATCGCCCCCGGCGGGCTAGCTTCGTGTGTATGAGCACCATAGCAGTAGCCGGGTTGCAGCTCACCGGTGGCAATGGCGACAACATGGACCTCATGGCCCAGGAGATCGATGCGGCAATGCGACGATTTCCCTGGATCGAGATGATCGTTGCCGCCGAACTGAACTGCTGCGGCACGAATGCCGAGACCGCCGAGCCGATGCCCGGCCCGCGTGAGCAGCGGTTTTGCGAGATTGCCGACCGACACTCGATCTGGCTCATTCCCGGCTCGATGTTCGAGGCTGCCGATGGTGCGGCCTTCAACACGGTCCCGGTGATCGACCCGCACGGCAATGTTGTCGGGCGCTATCGCAAGCAGTTCCCGTGGCTGCCCTATGAGAAGGATACGAAGCCCGGGCAAGAGTCTTTCGTCTTCGAAGTCCCCGGCGTCGGCTGCTTCGGGATTTCGAACTGCTACGACATGTGGATTCAGGAGACCTTGCGGACACTGACCTGGATGGGTGCCGAAGTCATTCTTCATCCCAGTCTCACAAGCACTATAGACCGGGCGGCCGAGCATTGCATCATCAGGGCGAGCGCCGCGATGTACCAATGCTATTTCTTCGACGTCAATCTCGGACCATCGGTGGGTTGCGGGCAATCCCTGATCGCCGGCCCCGGTGGCGAGGTCATCTACGAAGCGGGCCGGGGGCGGGAGATCATACCGCTCAAGCTCGACCTCGGGCATGTGCGAGACGTAAGACGCCACGGCTGGCACAACCTCGGCCAGCCTCTGAAGAGCTTCCGCGATTGCGGGATCGAGTTCCCACCGTATACGCAGGGCTATGCATCGGCATCACTCGAAGCCCTGGGTCCGCTCGAAATGCCGGGCCGCGGGATCGGAGACCCGAAACGGTCTTCATGAACTCGGAAAAATCTACTGGATAGTGGGGAATCGCCATGAATAACAGACATCGTCTTATGAACCCACTCGCGGCAGCGATCAGCGGGATACTCGCGGGCACATCGGGTCCCGTTCTGGCCCAGACCGCGGACACGGATAAGACCGAAGCCATCGAGGAAATCACCGTCACGGCGAGCCGTCGTGAACAGAACATCCTCGACGTGCCCTACAACATCAGTGCAGTGTCGGGTGATGAGATCGAAGCGGCATTCACGCTGGACAACGAGGAACTGCTCCGTTCGATCCCCGGCATCACGCAGATCGATCAGGGGCCGCGCAACAATGCCCAGTTCTCGAGTATCCGCATCCGCGGACTGAACGTCGACAGCTCCGCACTCGGTGACTATGCGGTACCGTCGGTGGCGACCGTGTCGACCTACGTCAACGAGACACCCGTCTACGCCAATCTGGCGCTCACTGATCTGGAGCGGGTAGAGGTACTGCGGGGTCCCCAGGGAACGCTGTACGGATCCGGCGCGCTGGGCGGTACGCTCAAGTACTTCCTGCGACAGCCGCAGCTCGGTGAGACGACGGGTGGGGCCGCGACGGAGGTATCGAGCGTGGAGGGTTCGGACAGTATCGGGTACGGGGTTCAGGGTACGCTGAATCTCCCGCTGGGCGACAGCTCGGCGTTTCGCGCCAATCTGTACTTCCGCGACTACCCCGGCATAACGGATTACATCAATCTCTACGAACTCGACGAGAACGGCGTGCCGGTGCAGCCGAACGGCCTGTTCGCGCGCGGGCCGGACTCGACGAGCTACCGCCGTGAAGACGACATGGACAGCTTCGAGAGCCTGTACGGTCGGCTCTCATACCGGTATCAGCCTTCCGATACGTTCGACTTGACCCTGAACTATATCTACCAAGACGATGATATCGGAGGTCGCCGCCAGCAGACCCAGGGCGAGGACGGATTCGGACAGGACTATCCGGACTACAGTAACGGAGCCGTTATTGCCGAGCCCGCCGAGCGCGAGTTCAATATGGGTTCGTTGGAGCTGAATGTCGATTTCGGATTTGCGACGCTGACATCGGCCACCTCCTACTATGACAACAAAGGCGGCACCGAAAGCGACAATACGGGCTTCTACGCTAATAATTTCGCCTTCTTCTACTACAACTATCCGCGCCCGTTGTACACAGCCGTTCGTGGCTTCAACGACCGTGCGCTGGTGCAGGAGTTCCGGCTGGTGTCCAGCGGTGAGCGTACGGTGGATTACGTCGTCGGGACGTTCTACCGCGAGCAGAACCGAGGCAATTTCCAGGTCAGCGATCTGGTCGGCTTCGAGGCGTTCGCGGACGCATTGTTCTTCCCGCTCGACTTCGTCTCCACGGACAACGTCTTTACCTACGAACGCGACGAGGATTTCACCGACCTCGCGGTTTTTGGCGAACTCACCTGGCACGCGACGGATCGCCTGCACTTTACGGGCGGGCTGCGCTGGTTCGATATTGAGTCGGACGTGAGTACCTTCGTACGGACGGGCGCCTACGACGGGATCGCGGGCGCGGTAAGCACGCCGTTCGAGAGCAGCGAGGACGACCTGCTGTTCAAGGCCAACGTGGCCTACGATTTTGGAGATGACGATCTCCTCTTCGCTACGGTGTCGGAGGGCTATCGGCGGGGCGGCAACAACGGAGTGCCAACCATCGGCCGCTTCGCGAACGCCCCGGGCTGGCAGGTGTACAATTCCGACAGCGTGACCAACTACGAAGTCGGACTGAAGGGGACTTTTCGCAATATTCGCTATGACCTGAGCGCTTTCTATATCGACTGGCAAGACCCGCAGTTCAACACGTCGGCGCCAGTCGGCGCATTCTTCGCGGTGGTCAATGGCGACGAGGCGGAGACGTCGGGCTTCGAGGCCCAGGTGAGCGGTGCGCTTTCCGATAATTTCGGCTACGCGCTCGGCTACGCCTATGTCGATGCGAAGTTGTCCAAGGATCTGTTCGAGCCCGTCAATATCGCTACCGGCACGCCTACGCTCGTGGCGAGCGAAGGTGCCCCATTGCCGGGCATACCGGAGCACGCATTCAACGTAGCGGGTGACTACACGACGGCGGTCGGAAAGGGCGGCAACGTGACAATACGCATAGACGGCTTCTATCAGTCGTCGACACAAAACGTGCTGGATGAGGGCATCCTGCAGTCACAGAAGTTCCCGAGTTTCTGGGTATGGGATGCGAGCGCTGCCTGGTACAACAACAACTGGACGGTTGCACTGTTCGTCAAGAATATCGCGAACGAGGAGGGCACTACCGGTGCTTTCACACCCGATGCCTTCGGGCCGGTAGTCGATCCCGTGAATCCGTTGGCAAGTGCGGAGTTTTACGGCAGCAACGCCAGGCAGTTCATCGTGTTGCCGCGCACCGTAGGCCTCTCGATCCGCTACGACTTCTAAGTAGCTGGCGAGGATGAGCGAAGGAACGACGACTGCGGCGGTGCACCGGCATCCGGATGCGGAGCCGATACGGCGACTGATCGGGGAGGGCTTCCGCGCGCTCTCGCGGCGCGAGCAGGGGCTGGCCGAACGATGCGCCCGGTCGATCCTGCAACGCGCGCCGGAGACCGTCGACGGCTGGCTGCTGCTGGCCAGAGCCCGCCAGCAGGTCTCCGACTTCGCTGCGATGAGTCAGCATATCGCACGTGCGCGCACCCTCGCACCGGATCGCGTCGATCTGATCATCGCCACCGCCGAGGCATCCATCGCCAGCGGTGCCATAAGGGATGCGCTCGCGCAGCTTGCCGATGCCGCCGCGCGGTGTGGTGAGGATCGGAATACACTGTCTCAGCTCGTAGTCGTGTACACGCAGCTCGGTCGGCATGGGGAGGCGTATGATGCCGCGAGACGACTGGCGAGCAGCGCTGGCCACGAGACTGCTGCGCGATTCGCGCTTTCGAGCGCGGCGATAGCGGTCGGGCGCTTCGACGAGGCGCAACAGCAGCTTGAGGCGATCATCGCGGAGAATCCCGGCGAAGCGGAGGCCTACCATACCCGCGCGACCGTGCGCCGGCAGACGGCGGCGTCGAATCACATCGATGAGCTTGAGCGGAGACTAGACGGGTGGCCAGTCGGAGATCCTGCGGAGGTCCCGCTCTGCTATGCCCTGGGTAAGGAATGCGAGGATGTGGGTGCTTATGAGAGTGCCTTCGGCTACTTCCAGCGCGGAGCGAAGGCCCGTCAGCAACGTCTTTCCTACGACGTCACGATCGATACCGCGGCCCTTCGGGATATTGCCAGGACTTTCGACGAGCGCTGGTGGCAAGAGACGTCGAGCGGTGAAGACGAACCGGGCGCAATATTCGTCTGTGGCCTGCCACGCAGCGGCACGACCCTGGTCGACAGGATCCTCGCCAGCCATCCGCAGGTGAGCAGTCTTGGCGAGATCAACGACTTCGCGTACGCGGTGATGCGATTCGGTGCCCCTGCTTCCGGCAAGGACGAGCTAATACGGCAGGTCGCGAGCGCGGATATGAGCGCGATGGGGCGGGAATACCTGGAGGCCATCCGCGGCTACGGCGAGCCGGGCCCCTGCCTTATCGACAAGACGCCGGGCAATGTGCTCTACCTCGGGCTGATCGCCAAGGCGTTACCTGGGGCGCGCATCGTCTATGTTCGCCGTCACCCGATGGCCGCGGGCTATGCGATGTACAAGACCCTCTTTCGCATGGGTTATCCCTTCTCCTACGATCTGGAGTCCATCGGCCATTACTGGCTGGCCCACGAACGGCTGCTCTCGCACTGGAACACGCTGTTCGGTGAGCGCATTCTGGACGTGAGCTACGAGGCACTCGTCGATGACCAGGAGGGGGTGAGCCGCAAGATCCTGTCGCACTGTGGGCTGGACTGGTCGGATGACTGTCTTCGGTTCCACGAGAACCGCACGCCGACGGCCACGGCCAGCGCCGCACAGGTCCGCGAGCCACTCTACGGGCGTGCGCGCGACCTCTGGCGGCAATACGAGAGCGAACTGGAACCATTGCGACGTGTGCTCGCCTCCGGCGGAGTCGAAGTCTGACATGCGTGGTTCCCTACCGTCCCTGGTGCTACTCGTGTGCGTGCCGCTCCTCGCCGCAGCCCAGGAGACCGTCTTTTTCGACGATTTCCAGGACGGGGACGCCGAGGGATGGTCGGGCGGCGGGCAGGGAGATGTTGCGATAAACGACTATCAGGGCAGTCGCACCTTGCGGCTGACCCGATCGGCCTATGCCGTCGCCGAGATCGATGTGGCCGGTCTGCGGCGCGTGACGGTTGGCGCTGCGTTCGCCGCAAACGATCTCGAAAGCGAGGATCGATGCCTCCTGCAGCTGTCGTTTAATGGCGGAGATCGCTGGCAGACCACCGTTCGTGTCGTTGACGGGCAGGACGATAATTTCACATTGCATGCGGGTTTCTTCACCGCGGAAGTGCCGGCGGATGCCGGCATGATGCTGCTCGTGGCCCGCGTTGCCGGAGACGGTGCCGATGACACCTGCTACCTCGACAACGTGTTCGTGCGCAGCGTCGTCAGCGATGCCCGGAAGACCCCGAAGCCGCGGGTGTCGCGGCAGCTTCTCACGAGCGATGCGCCGATCCGGGCGCCGATGTCCATGAGCGAGTTCGGGCCAGGCGGACCGACGGGAGCAGAGCCACACGCATTCGTCGGCCGGCTGCAACTGTATGGTCCGGTCGTGGCCGACGGGTTCGAGCTGATCTACGATGAGCATGGGCGCATGGACACCGTGGGTGATGTGATCCGGCGTCTGCCCGAGTTCGATTTTGGATTCGTGAGCCGGGGTGGCGATCTGATACCGCTCCGACAGGGTGTCATCCGGCGTGAGCATCCGTATTGGGAAATTGCTTTGCAGCCGGGGAAGGTCTGGCGCCGGAAGGAAGACGGGCCCTGGAGCCGGGCGGCCATCCCGTTTGCGCTCCAGGAGCGAAGCGCCAACTGTACGCATAACGGCGTGATGACATGGCTGTACGACGGAGACGGCCGAGTCTCCAATGTAGCGTTCCAGATCAGCAGCGAGACCTGCGCCTATTTCAAGTTCGACCTCTGGGGAAAAGCTCGGGCGGCGTATAGTCCGACCACGGCCGGCGAGGATGAGGCGGCCGCCATCGCGCGGGTCGACAGACACGCCGCGGCCCGGCTTCCGATTCGGCCGCTGGCCGCGCTCGCGGAGGCCTGGCCGGGCAGCAATACCGAGGGCTTGTTGTTAGCGGATGGCGTCAATCCGGCCGACGTCAGCGTCTATGGTTTCCTCGTCGACGGCGTGCACTACCGCGGGGGCTGTGAAACCCGCCACGGCATCTACCCGTACTGCGACGTCCTGCCACTGCCGTCCTACTCAACCGCCAAGACCATGTTTGCGGGAGTCGGCTTGATGCGGGCCGAGCATCTGGCCCCCGGGATCAGCCAAAGAACGATCGCCTCGGTGATCCCGGAATGCGACCTTCCACGATGGGAAGACGTGACGATCGAGGATGCTCTCGACATGGCGACGGGTAACTTCAGCGAGCCAGGGCCCACTGCCGACGAGGACTCGGCGCCGCACCTGGAGTTCGTCTTCTCGGACAGCCACGGCGAGAAGCTCGAATTCTCCTGCGGCTACTTCGAGCGGCGTGCCGAGCCTGGAACGACGTTTGCGTACCATACGTCCGATACTTATCTCGTGGGTGTCGCTCTTCAGCGGTTGCTCGACGAGGTCGTCGAGGGGGGTAGCGACGTCTATGCAGACCTACTGACACCGCTGTGGCGTCGGCTGCGACTGAGTCCGCTGCTGGACGTTACGAAGCGCACTTACGACCAAACCTCCCAGCCGTTCGCCGGCTATGGCCTGACCGTTGAGGCCGATGACTGGCTGCGAATCGCAGATTGGCTGGCGAACCGGGGAGGGAGCATCGATGGTGAACCGATGCTGGATCCCGCGATGCTCGATGCCGCATTGCAGCGTGATCCCGACGACAGGGGTGTTTTCGCCGGAAACCCGACGCTGCGCTACAACAACAGCATGTGGGCGTTCAATGTGCGCGAGGTGATCGATTGCGAGCATGACATCTGGATACCGTTCATGTCCGGCTTTGGCGGGATCACTATCGCGATGATGCCGAACGGAGTTATTTTCTACTACGCATCCGATGGCTACGTACACCGCTGGCGGTCTGCCGTGCGCACGGCAGACACCATCGAAGCGATGTGTCGATGACAACCGCCGACCCGAATACGCGGTCCGGCATTCGCAGGGTGGAACCGAACGGCGCTGCCGCCAGGATCTTCATGTCCTTTCTGGCAACGGCCGGCCTGTTCTACGTCAACATTATGCCGGCGATCGTCGACGGGCTGATCGAGGGGCTCGGTTTCAGCAACGGGGAGGCGGGCTTTGTCGGTTCGGCCAATGTGTACGGGGCTGCGGCGGGCGCGCTGATTATCGTTTTCATTGTTGGAAGGATCCGATGGCGGCCCGTGGCTTATGCCCTGCTTGCCGTGTTGATCGCCATGGATCTCCTGTCCATTCTCGTGCAGCAGCCTGCACTGATGATCGGTACGCGCTTCGTGCATGGCGTTGTCGGTGGTGCGCTTGTCGGCATTGGCTTTGCGGTCATCGCCAGGGCGACGTCACCGGATCGCACCTTCGGTGTCCTTCTCGTCATCCAGTTCGGGTTAGGTGGGCTTGGAAACCTCTATCTGCCGCGCCTCGTGCCAATCTTCGGCACGGATGTATTGTTCCTCTCGCTGATCGCCTTCAGTTTGGTCACGGCGGCGATGGTGCCCTTCCTGGATGAATACGAAGTAACAGAAGCGCAGGGTTTGCAGAGCGCGAAAGGAGTCGCGGGGGCTGCGCTGATTCCGATGGCGCTGACGCTCCTTGCTACGTTCCTGTTCCAGGCCGCGAATATGGGCCTATTCGCGTTCATCATCGGTCTCGGCAAGGCGGCCGGACTTACCGTGGATTTTATTACCTGGACGCTCGCGCTGTCCGGCTGGATCGGTATTGTCGGCGCCGGCCTCGTGATAGTGCTACACACGCGCTACGGCCGCACCATGCCCCTGGTGGTAGCCATGATTCTTACGATCGCAGGCTTCTGGGTACTCAACTACAGCGAGGTGGCCAGCATCTATCTGCTGGCGAACTGCGCCATGGGCATTACCTGGGCGTTCGTGATCCCCTATCTGCTCGGCCTCGCCGCCGAATTCGATCGAACCGGCAGAATGGCGGCACTCGGCGGATTCGCCTCGAAAATGGGTCTCGCGAGCGGGCCGCTCGTCGGGGGACTGCTGATCGGCGGGAACGGGAACTACACGTTACTCATCATCGCCGGGATAGTCACGATGAGCGCGAGCCTCGGTGCCTGTATCGTGCCGGCGTGGCGGCAGGATCACGTCCCGAGCGTGTCGGACTAGGGCTGCGCTGAATTCACCGAATATTGGCATCGTCGACCGGCCCGGATGACTCGCCAAAGAGACGTTCTGCCAGAGTCTCCTGCCGCAGATTATCCGGCTAAAGAGCCAATGCAAATCCAGGGTCAGTTTTCTCTACAGGTCAACAGACAACTGGACTCTTCTGGCAACTGGACTCTTCTGGCATAATTGTCCTTTAGTATGAATCGTTCATACCCTGCCTGAGGGTGGTCACCATAGGTTCTGCAGTCAAGAAGACCATCTCACTTCCACCGGACCTGGCGAAGCAGGTCGAAGAGATCGCCGCAACTGAGGGTAAGTCGGTCAGCGCCGTCGTCCAGGACGCGCTGCGACTGGCGCATCGGGAGTACCTAAAGCGGGAGTATGCCGGGGTTCAGGGTTTCTGGAGCAGGAAGGCGCGTGAGAAGGGCGTCCTTACTGAGAAAGACCTGCGTCGGTACCTCAGCGATTGAGGGTCGTCTTCGATACCAACATATCCGTTTCGGCTTTCGTGTTTCCCGGGAGCCACGCGGATGCCGCGATCAGGCGAGTACTTGGTGGCGTGGGTGAGTTGGTTATCTCCCGACCGATCATCGACGAACTCCTGACCGTCCTGGCCCGAAAGTTTGCGCGAGACGCCGACGAATTGGGGCGCATCGCACTATTGCTGAGCGATCTGAGTAGTGTGGTTCGTCCACGGCGTCCGATCACGATTCTGGCCCACGAAGCAGACAATCGCATTCTCGAGTGCGCTCGCACGGGGCGCGTTGATTTGATCGTCACCACGGACGGGGGGATGCTCGCACTTGGGCGCTATCGGGATATCGAAATCAAGTCGCTCCGCGAGTGTGTGGCGTTATAGCTTTCAGAATCACTGATTGGATTACAGGAATGCGACTGTTGCTATGTGAAGCAGCCTGTATCCGGAAACCCAGGTCAGTCCATGTGCCTGATCAGGTCGTCCGAGACAATGGGGCCAAACCCGACTGAGATATGAAAACCCGCAACTTGTCTTCGACTGATCGCCAAGCAATCCTTCGCAGGGCGATCATCCGCGCCGAGCCCGAATACTACGCGTGGTCGCCTGCGCAGCAAGAGCAGTATCGACTGAGCATCCCCGAAGAGCGAAAGTTTCTTGTTCGCCAATCCGTGTTGCGTTCCCTGTTTGGACTTGACGTCGATACAGAGGAAGCAATGAGAGAAATGTTGGAGGGATTCGATGACGAAAAATATCTACTGCTGAATAGCACGCTTCTGCCCTTTCAAGGCATTGGTGACAATGATTTCTTTTTGAATGAGTGCTTTGCAGAAGGTGTCACGCTGCTGGATTTTGCGACGGTGGGTGAATATGCCCGCCATGATCATGAGTTCCAGGAGCAGGCGCGAAAGACGGAGGATCCGGCGTATGAGATACGTCCCTTTCAGGGTGATCTGTACCCATGCTGGGCCAGACTGAATATCGATGGGGAGTTTCACTATGCCACGATTGTCTCGCTCGCGAGATATCTGACGGATAGGCTCGATAATGCCGGATCGGAGAGGATCCGGTCGCTGATACCGCATCGATACGTTGCGGGGAGCGATCACGGCAAGCGGGAGAAAGGCGGATCGCTTTGGGATATGCGTGTGGAAGCACGAGGCATGGAACCTCAATTGGATGAGCTGCAACGTCGGTATTACGAGTATCTTCGGAACTGTCATTCGCGACTTCTGGAACGATTTGACGACCAGGGAATACAAAGGGTGTATATCCAGCGCACAGAGCGGGGCGTTGAGCGCAACATCGAGTTTGTTTTCTCCGACCAGCGCGCCCTCGATGCGGTAAGGTTTCGGCGGTATTGCGCCGACTGCCAGCGTATTGCCGGTGATTCGGCAGAGCTTGCCGCGTTGATCGACGAGGAAGAACAGGCGGCTTTTCGGTTCCTGGAAGAGCAATTTCGGGATATTCAGAAGAACTACGATCCGTCCGTGGTGCCGTTTCGTAAGAAGAGGAGAATAATCGTGGCAGACGGTGCTCTGGATGATCTCTCATAGTCCAGTCTCGTCGCCTCTTGGGACGGCGGTGTGACCTGCTCATCCACGAATTCGCGGGATAGAGGACCGACTGGTCCGGGACAGCATAGAAAAATTCGCCTCGCGACTTCTCTGGGAAAAAATCCCGCGCTCCGCTACAGGTGGTCGGTAAATGGGTCGGGGAAGATTCCACCAAAGAAATAGGTATAATCACCCAACAAGTAGGTGAGTATCATGCAGCAACCCCGGATCTCAGAACGTCCTTTAGTCGGCTTGTTCGGCAGCGAGTCCGCCTACCGAGTACTGATGTACCTGGAAAACTACGGCAGGGGTTACGCGTCCGAAATGGCGAGAACCTACGGCATTTCTCTGAATCAGGTTCAGAATCAGCTGCGCAAATTCGAGGAATTGGGACTTCTGGTCAGCCGAATGGAGGGCCCGACGCGGGTCTTCTACTTCAAGCAGGGTCCGGTTTCCGACGCCCTCAGAGTCTTTCTGCGGGAGATGCTCGAGCGGCTCCCGGAAGAGACAATCAGAAAATATTACCGGGAAAGGCGCCGCCCCCGAAGGCATGGGAAGCGGTAGGCTTGTCCGATGATCTCGGAGGACACGAGTTTGACGGAGCTGGCGACCGCTGTCTCCGAGGCATTGGAGAATGCGGGTATCGTCGCGACGCTGTCGGGCGGTGCAGCAGTGTCGATCTATTCGGCGAATCGCTACCTGTCCGAGGATCTCGATTTCGTTACGAATGCGCTGGTCGACGACCCCGAGCGTGCGCTGTCGCCGTTGGGCTTTGCAAGGAGAGGCAGGCCTCGGCTCTCAGTGTTCGAACATCATCGTACCGCTTGGTATCTCGAGTTCCCGCCTGGCCCACTCGGATTCGGCAGTACTTATGTGGATCCGTCGCAATGCACAGTCCTCGAGACTTCTGTCGGGCGTCTGAGAATCATCACGCCTACACATTCCGTAATGGATAGACTGATCGCGGCAGTAGTCTGGTCGGAACCGCAGTCGTTGGAGCAGGCTGTGCTCGTCGCAATAGAGCAGTCGAAGAACATAGACTGGTCGGCACTGGCAAGCTGGCTGAAGAAGGAGGGTATCGAAATCGCGCCGGAGGTGAGGCTCTTTCTGGAGCGAACGGCAACTGTGCGAACGTGATGGGGTCGCGCTCATGTATTCATCCACGATTTGATCTATGCCATGAGCCACATGAATAATCGCCCACATCGCCGAGAAATTCAGGTTGCACCGATGAGGGATTGGACGGAAGGGATCGGAAAAGCGATCTAGGATCAGAAAGTTACGAATTCAGTCTATCCGGAAGTCGCACCGATGTCGCACCCGACTTCCTCGACGTTTTACCGGGAAAAAGGGATTGCAGAGCTCGGTTCAAATTTGTCCCCCAATTTCTTGATTGCAATTCGCGGTAACTTCACTGTATCGGCGAGCGAGGACCACAGCGCCCTGGTATCGCCGCTGCCGCCGGCGATGAGATTATTGAGGGCTGCGCCCCACACGGTCGTATTACGCTACGCTTATGAGTAACACTTGGGTCACCGATCTTCGGCACTACCTGACGGCCAGCGGCGCCATGGCGGAGATGCTGCCTCGCGCTCGACGGCTCGCAGAATACTTTGCCAGCATCGTTGTGGATGCTACGACGGGTATCGACGGCCCGCCCACAGTCCGCTGCCGTCGCCGGCCCGGGCATCGTCCGTGCCCTGGTATCGTGGTTTCGTATCCGGCCGTGGACGACCTTGATAGCATCCACTGGCATTGCCCGGTCTGTCACGATAACGGGATGATTACGGGGTGGCAGGGCACGTTATGGGACGGCTTCGCCGATCCGGCCGGGGTGGAGTCTGCGGAATCGCACTGAGGTGTGCGTCAGATCGTCAGCAGCTGCGACCTGGGCTGTTCGAGTGAGATCAGCCATAATTGACGTTATGCCGTAAATTCCGTATTATCCGCAATATACGGATACTCAGGACGCCTTTATGATCGCGACCACAGCCACAGAATTTGCCAAACGTTTCGGGCGCTACAAGGAAGAGGCACAGCGGGAACCGGTGGCTATCACGAGCCACGGGCGGATCAGCGGCTATTTCGTATCGGCCCGCGAATATGCCGAATTGGAGCGCCTGCGTGCGTTTGAGCGGCGCGTCTACAGGCTCGATAATTTGCCGGCTGAGATTGCCGATGCCATCGAGGTAGCTCAGATGGATTCGGCCCATGATCATCTCAACGAACTCCTGAACGAAGACTGATCGGCAGGCGAAGCGGCGACGATGGCATACCCCGATCCGGAGGTCGGCCTCGTCGTTTCTTATTCCTATCTCTGGAGCGATGAGGCAGCCGCCGGCCACGCAGAGGGTCGCAAGCCTCGACCTTGCGCGGTCGTCATGGCTGTGAAACGCGCCGAGGAAGATCGACCGTTTGTTGCCGTGTTACCCATCACGCACAGTCCGCACTCCGATCCGGAAACGGCGATTGAGATTCCCCGGCCAGTAGCCGCACACTTGGGGCTGGACAGCGATCCCTGCTGGGTCGTACTCGATGACGTCAATGTCTTTACCTGGCCGGGCTATGACTTGCGGCCAATTTCCGGTCAACCCGGCCGTTACGACTATGGCTTGTTGCCGCCGCGGTTCTTCGAAAGGATCGTGAAGCGGTTCGCGCAACTCAGGCGAAGTGGGCGGATTACCGAAACGTCTCGTGATGACGAAGCTTGATCGGTGGGATAACGTTTAGGGTGGGCACGCAAAGAGTTCTGATATTCGATATCACTGGACGTCGCCAAGGCTTTGCCGACCTCCCCGATTTTTTGGATGAATCCGCGGGCGACTAATGATCCTGCCGGAGCGATAAAGATCCGCTCTGTCGCCTGACTCACGGAGGTAGTTTCTCGAACACGGGAGGCGGCTCAAGTCGAATACGCTGTTGAATTGCGCCGAGTATTGAGCCGAGTTCACCGAATATTTGTATCGCCGATTGGCCCGAATGGCTAGCCAAATTGACGTTCTGCCTCAGCCGCCTGGCGCAGATTATCCGGGCGAATACTAAGTGCAAGTTCCGGGTCAGTTCTCTGTATAAATCGAAATCTGAGCCTCCAGCTCCATCAGCCGCTGCAGCGTCCACTGCCCCAGCTCCCTCAGAAAATCTCCGTCTGCGTGCTTCTCACCGAGCTCGAGCAATGCCATCCTATCCTCGGTCATCGTGGTGCCTCTCCGTTCTTTGAATGTGTCGCAACATCCAGTTTTCGGAGACCCGCGATGGCCGCTACCACCGCCCTCGATTTACATCACTCCCGGGAACACTACCCAGATTGCACCCCTAGCCATGGTCGCATCACATTGAATCGCTGCATCGCCTGATCAGGCCGGTATCGTGAAAAGCCATCCGCATCGCGACGTCGACACGAATCGCCTTCCGAGCGTACTCCTCGATCGCCTCGCAAGGCCGGTCAGGCAATTCCTGGCGATTGAGGCTTCAAGCGGCGCGGTTCTTCTGGTTTTCCTCGTTGCCGCTCTCGTCCTCGCCAATTCGCCCTGGGCCCATTCGTTCTTCAATTTATGGGAAGCACAGATCGGGTTCCGGGTGGGCACCTGGGAGTTCGCCCGCACGTTGAGAGATTGGATCAACGATGCGCTGATGACGCTGTTCTTCTTTCTGGTCTCACTGGAGCTAAAGCGCGAGCTGGTACTCGGCGAATTGCGCAATCCGCGCATGGCAGCGCTATCGATATCGGCCGCACTGGGAGGAATGCTGGTGCCCGCCTTGCTCTATCTGACGATGCAGGCAGGGCAACCGGGCCAGCACGGCTGGGGCACGGTGATGGCCACCGACACCGCGTTCGTCATCGGCTGTCTCGCGTTGCTGGGCTCACGCGTTCCGCAGTCTCTGCGGGTTTTCATGTTGTCGCTGGCTATCGTGGATGACATAGGTGCCATTCTCGTTGTTGCCGTCGGCTACAGCAGTGAAATCGCTGTCCTGCCCCTCGGCCTGGCTGCTCTTGGCATCGCCGTGGTGCGTGCAATGGCGCTTTCAGGCTTCCGCGGTTTTCCGCTCTACTTTCTGATCGGCGCCCTGATCTGGCTTGCCGTCGACGCGTCAGGAGTTCACCCGACGATCACCGGCGTGGTGCTCGGTTTGATGACGCCGGCGCGCAGATGGGTCAGCGACGAGCGGTTGTACGCCATTCTCGATCAGGTCATAGCACATCCTGACAGCGGGGAGGGTGTTGGCGGCACTGAAGATCGTCAGACGCTCCAGGTCGCGGAGGTCGCGGCACGCGAAACACTGTCTCCTGTCGAGCGTTTGGAGATCGCGTTGCATCCCTGGGTCGGCTTTGTCGTCATGCCCTTGTTCGCGTTTGCCAACGCTGGAGTAACACTCTCTCTCGACAGTCTTGACGGCGCCGTCATGATCGCCGTGATTGTCGCCTTCGTCGTCGGCAAACCCGTCGGTATCCTTGCGTTCAGCTGGTTGGCCGTGCACACGGGGATTGCCATACGCCCGCCGGAACTCGGCTGGGCGACGGTCGCCGGCGGCGCTCTGCTCGCCGGGATAGGCTTCACGATGGCATTGTTTATTGCCGGTCTTTCCTTTGGCGATGACCTCATCGACAGCGCCAAACTCGGTATCTTCCTGGGGTCGATCGTTTCCGCGCTGGCGGGACTTGCGGTGCTGACATGGGTGACCACCGGCAAGGCCCGGACCGCGCGGCCGGCGTGAGCGCCCACCGTAGCCGCCGGAAAGTCGCTTCGACAAGGCCGATGCCGGAGCCTGGCACTGTGTGACCTGCGCGGAGCGGCCGGCGCGGGTGCGCCACCGCACAGAACTCCCTGTGTCAAAGGCGGAGGATGCTCTGGCATCCCGCATTCTTCACAGGACACCAGACATGCACAAACAACATCCCGCCATTCGGGCGATCCGCGGATCGCCTTTCTTCATTGCACTGTCCGCTGCCGGCCTTCTTGTGCTGGCAGGCTGTGCCACGGCACCTGTGCCTCCAACCCAGGCGCTGCAGGCAGCCGAGTCGGCGATTTCCAATGCCGAACAGGCCCGCGTCGCCGATTATGCGTCCTCCGAACTCACGACGGCGCGCACGAAGCTGGCTTCGGCCAACACCGCGGCGCGCGAAGAGCGGATGATCGATGCCGAATACCTGGCCATCGAGTCGCGCACGCATGCCGAAGTCGCCCTGGCCCGGGCCGAGGAGCTGAAGGCCAAGGCCGTCAACGACGACATGCAGCAGAGCATTGACACTCTGAAGCAGGAAATGCAGCGCGCCACAGGAGAAAGTCAATGAACGCCACAGCCATGACATCAAGCCGAGCGGCGCTGGTCGTCGCGGGTTTCTTCCTTCTGTCTGCCTGTGCGACGACGCCGGAGGCGCCGAAAGCACCGCTCGATTCCCGCGTCAAGCTGACCGCACTCCAGTCCGATTCCCAACTCGCCACCCGTGCGCCGGTTGAGATGCGAGCAGCGGAGGCAGCGGTCAAAGCAGCCGAAGCGCCTCCGCCGGACGGCAAGTACGCTACCCACCTGGTATTGCTGGCCGACCAGAAGGTCGAGATTGCCCGCGCGCGCGCCCAGAGCCGTCAGTACGAGGACCAGCGTCAGTCCCTGAGCGAGAAGAGCGAGCGCGCCCGTCTCGAGGCCCGTACACAGGAAGCCGACCGCGCGCGCAGTGATGCGCAGTCCGCTCGCGCCGACGCCGAGTCGGCCAGGGCGGACGCATCCAGCGCACGCGACGAGGTTGCTGCTTCCAGGGCAGCGCGCCAGGAACTGCAGCGCCAGATCACTGAGCTCAATGCCCGTGAGACCGATCGCGGCCTGGTCGTCACCCTGGGCGATCTTCTCTTCGCCACGGGCAAGTCCGATCTGACCGGTGGCGCGGGGGCAAACCTCGACAAGCTGGCGGCCTTCCTCGACGAGTACGACGATCGGACCGTTCTGATCGAAGGCCACACCGACAGCGTGGGCAGCGAGGAGTCGAACCAGTTTCTGTCGCAGCGTCGTGCGGAGTCGGTGAAGAGCTACCTGGTCAGCCGCGGCGTGCAGGCGAATCGCCTGACCACCCTCGGGCTCGGTCAGGGCTCGCCGGTGTCCAGCAACGATACCGCTACGGGCCGGCAGCAGAATCGCCGCGTAGAGGTGATCATCTCGAATGCAACGACGCTTTCCAGCACCAGTTGAGTCTTCTGGCAATGTTCGGGCCCGTCGGGCGCAGGCCCGGCGGGCCGTTTTTTTACCAACCACCACCGCAAACAGGCAGTAATCATGAACAAGCAACAGGTCAAAGGCGAATTGCACAAGGGCAAAGGCAAGGTCAAGGAAGTGACCGGTCGTGCCACGGGCAATCATAAAATGGAGCGCGAGGGCGAGCGCGAGCAGGCCAAGGGATCCATTCAGAAGGCCTGGGGCAAGCTCAAGGGCAAGGTCAAGAAGGGTGCAAAGTAAGCTCTGAGCCCGTCTCGCCGCGACGCGGTTGAGGGGCAGCACCCTGGATCCGGGACGCAGACGAGAAACCACGCGCCCGGGGGATTGGTTGAGCCGGGCGCTGCTACAGCCAGTAGGCGCCGAGTCGCGCGAAGCGCTCCTTGATACGCAGCCACAGGGAGCGGCGCCGCCACTCCGCGAGCACTATCTGCTCGGACTCCGCCAGGTCTTCCGCGAACATCGCGTTCATCTGCCGGGCAAACTTTCCGCCCAGCACCACCGCGTTGATCTCGTCGTTATGCAGGAAGCTGCGCCAGTCGAGATTGCTCGAACCGATGGTCGACCACACGCCGTCGATGACGGCGGTCTTGGCGTGCATCACCGCGCCCTGGCGCTCGTGGATCTCCACACCGGCCTTCAGCAGCGTCGTGTAATACGAGCGGCCGAGGTGGAAGATCGCCGCCGAATCGGTATGGCTGGGCAATACCAGCCTGACCTTTACGCCGCGTTGCGCTGCGTCGGTCAGCGCCTTGCGCAGCACCGGGTCGGGCCCTAAGTAGGCAACCGTCAGGTGGACCTCGGCCTCCGCGCGTGAGATCGCGGACACCAGCGTCATGTAAATGGGGCTGGCTTGCTCGTCCGATCGGCTGCCGATGGCGCGCACGATCTCGTCGCCCTCGGCGGACAGCTCCGGATAGTAGTCCCTCGGCGTCGGCGGGGCTTCGGCCTGCCGGGTCCACGAGTCGAGGAACAGCCGCTGGAACTCGGCCACCGCGGGCCCCTCGATCTGGATGTGCGTGTCGCGCCAGCCCTTGCCATCGTCGGGCGCAACGGCGGCCTTCAGCCCCGACGCCGGCTTGCCCAGCGGCACACTCGAGTAACCGACGCTGATGTTCACGCCGCCGATAAAAGCGATGCGGCCGTCGACCACCAGCTGCTTGCGATGATCGCGGTTATTCACCCGCCAGGTCTTCGGGTCTTTCGCAAGGGGGTTCACGGGATTGAACTCCAGCACCGCGATGCCGGCTTCGCGCAGCGTGTCAAAGAATGACTGCGGCGTCATGAGGCCGCCGACGCTGTCGTACATGACGTTGACGTGCACACCGGCGGCCTGCTTCTTCAGCAACAACGCGGCAAACTCCTGGCCGAACTCGCCATCGTCAAAGATATACGTCTCGAGATTGACGTGGTCGACGGCCGCCCCGATTGCTTCCAGCATCGCCTCGTGGGTATCCGGGCCATTCTGCAGCAGCGTGACTTTGTTCCCGAGCACCAGCGGGCTGCCGACGGCGATGGACTGCTCGTAGGCGAGGTGCTTACGCAACAAATCGGGGCCTCGGGTTTCCCGTTCAAGCTGCCCGAGCAACTGCTCGCCGCGCGCATCCGAGACGGTGCCGTGCTCACCCTGGAACTCGACTTCGGCGGGAACGGGTGCGTCCAATTCCACCATCGGCAAGGCCGCGCAGCCAGCCAGGCCGAGCGCCAGCAGGCCACCTGCGAGCTGCGCGCTCCGGTTGGCCAGTCTACAAGGACCGTCGGCCACTGATGATCTGTAACAACACCACGACCACCGCGATCACCAGCAGCACGTGCACGAAACCGCCGATGGTGGTACCGGAGACCAAGCCGAGCAGCCAAAGTACGAGAAGGATGACGGCAATTGTGTACAGCATGCTTGTGCTCCGTTAGATGTGTGTCCGGTGGGAGTGCGTTTATGGCCTCCCCCAGATTGAAATTGTGTTCCTTTTCCGCCTTTCCCTCTGTGCGGTCTCGCACCGATGGCTTCGCCCGCAGGTGGACTTTCGGAGTCAGGTACTCTGCCCGCGGGGAAGGCCCTAGGGACTGCCGGCGGATTCCATTGAACCGGCATTCGTTTCCTGCCTGGCCCCATCCCCCGCGTTCGCGAGTTCGGCAAGGGTCTGCGCAAGATTGTTGCGGGCCGTGCGAAAGTCCGGTTCCAACTCGAGCGCATGCCGGTAGGCGGATGCGGCCGCCGCCAGGTCGCGCTGCAGGTAGCGCACGTTTCCCAGCGCCGTCCAAGCCATGGCCTCTCCCGGCCAGCGCGCAACGGCCGCCGTGTAACCCTCCGCGGCGAGCTCGAGGTGCCCCGTCGACTCGAAGGGTGCCACCGCGCGGAGCCAGCCGAGCACATCGGCGCTGGCGGGCGGTTCGCCGGCTTCGACCGCTATCATGGCCCAGCGCCCGCCACGGTCCCAGCTGGTGAGGAACGGAACGGCTCCTGTCTCCGCGCGGCGGGTAATGCCGGAGCGCAACAGGAGTTTCTCCGCTGCTGGGTCGAACCCTATCAGTACTGCGTAATGCCACACCGGCCACCGATCCAGGCCGAGGTTCTGCAGCAACAGCACGGGGTGCCCGGCGCGCAGCTCCGCGAGTATCGGTGCGAGGGACTGGGGTAACACGTAGGGGACGCGCCCGTGAGTTCGTGCCGCCGCGAGCATTTCGGCCTGAAGACTGCCGCGGCGCTCGGGTACGTAGACGTGTGAAACCAGTTGCGCAGGCGTCACATCGACGCCGCTGTGGTTCAGCACGGTGGCGAGCGCCGCCGGGCCGCACTGGTATTCATCCTGCGGGAAGAAGGGTACCCGGAAGACCTCGACCGGGGACCCGGCCTCGCGGAGTACCTGGCGCTCGGGGCCGACAGCGCAGGCGCTCAGCATAAGCTGGGTGATGGCCGCCAGTATCAGGATTATCTGGGATTTGGCACGCACGGCAAAGCGCGACCGGGCCACTGCAGCGTTTGCCCGCTGCAGCGGCTGTCGCGAACCAGGAATTCAGATTCGGGTGAAAATATTGGTGACGCCTGTCAGTTCGAGAATGAACAGGACCACGAATACCACGCCGATCACGGCCAGTACGCCGCCGGCGGGATCAGTCTCCATGCTGGTCGCCAGCTGCTGCAGCTCGACGTCCGACATTGCCGCCATTCGCGCCCGGACCATTTCGGGTGCCACGCCCCAGTCCGAGAGCTGGGAGGCGACCGTCTCCTGCGCGAGTATCAACTCGATTCGGTCCAGCGTATGCGCCCGGGTTTCCTGCGCCACCATCTGTTCCGTGCCCACAATCCCCGCACGGGCGGGCAGTGAGCTCACCAGCATGGCTGCGAGCGTGAGGGCTATTACGACGCTGTTCGTATTCTTCATGATCCGACTCCTGGAGGGGTGGCTGCGAGGTGCGCCACGCGCCATGCGTGGCAATGGGCTCGCAGTGTTCGACTGCCTTCAGCGTTGAAGATAACCGTATCGACGGCCGCTATCTGTGCGCTGTCGAACCTAACGGGGCCGTCCAGTTTCTTGGGTGCGGCAGCAGGCGGTCGGTCTCTTTCCTGACCACCGCATAGCATTCACAGCTCAGCCCCTCGAGTCTTTCACGGTCCAGCACTTCGATGCGCCCGCGGTGATAGGCGATGACGCCGAGTCGTTGCAACTTGCCCGCGGCTTCGGTAACGCCTTCCCTGCGCACGCCGAGCATGTTGGCGATCAGTTCCTGCGTCATGGTCAATTCACTCGACCTCAACCGGTCGAGGGATAGCAGCAGCCAGCGGCAGAGTTGCTGGTCGATACTGTGATGGCGGTTGCAGACGGCGGTCTGCGCCATCTGCGTGATCAGCGCCTGGGTATAGCGCAGCATCAGCACCTGCAGGTCGCCATGTCGGTTGAACTCGTCCTTTAGCAGCTGGCCGGCCAGCCGATAAGCGTGGCCCCCGCTCTGGACGATTGCGCGGCTGGTGGTGCTCTCGCCGCCCATAAACACCGCGATGCCGACGATACCCTCGTTGCCGACTACGGAGATCTCGGCCGATGCGCCGTTTTCCATCACGTACAGCAGGGATATGATCGAGTCAGTCGGAAAATAGACCTGCCGCGACGACTCGCCCGATTCGTAGAGAACCTTGCCGAGGGGCATCTCCATCAGTTCGAGATGCGAAAACAGGCGTACCTGCGCTTCCTTCGGCAAGGCGGCGAGCAGGTGGTTCTGTTCCGGGGCAGGGCAGGTCGGCATTGAGATTACCCGTGGGCTGCGTGCGATCCTGACAGGCTATTGCCCGGGCATGTTCCCGTCCGTGCGCCATCGTACATACAGCGCGCACCGCGGTGAAGTGTATCTTAATTGCCGGTGCGCAACTGGGCGGTCTGCGGCTCCTGTATCGCCGCCGCGCTCCAATCGCTCGCCACCGCAAGTCCGGGAAATGGCCGTTCTTCAGCAATCGGCATCGTCTGCGTTGACGGAGTCCCTGATGTCTTCACAGGCATCTTCAATCGCGCTGCCGGTGTCTTTTGCGACATCTTTCATATTTTCTCCCGCTTCGTCGATAGCCTCGCCGGCATTCTCAGCCGCGCTGTCACTCGTATCACAGGCTGTGACCGCGAACGAAACCACGGTCAGAAGCAGTAGCAATTTCGCAATGTTCATAAGATTATCTTGGGGAAATATGGGAACTGGCACTGGCCGGGGGAGCGCACCGGACGACCAGCACGGTCCTCGCCGATCATCAACTCACATGAATTGCGGGATCATTGCCGGCGCGGCCACGGATCAAGCATGGCCCAGCGGCACTTCCGCGATCGGTGCGCTGGAGCGCACAACGCCAGTGGGCGGCGGATTGCGGCGGCGCAACCGGTCCGCCGAAATCTTCGGAGTCCCCTGGGAATACGGCAGCGCCCCTCCCTCGTTCTCCCAGTCCTGTATGGCCGGGAGGGCAGGTGGGGCAGGTTTCTCGACCAGCGCCGCGTTCAACCTCGCCACGTAGCGTGCGCGATTGGCATGAGGCGGAGATAAGAGTATGAACTTTGCCGACGCGACGAATGCCGCGGAAAAATGCTCAACGGGAGGTCTCGCTGGACCGACAAGCCGCTCCGCAATAATTGTGGATGTCTTGCCTGGATAGCTAGCGTCTCGGTTACTGTGCGTCATATGCATTCCTGCGAGATGTGGTGATGCGGACCTGGAACACGTAGGGCAATCTCTGCGCTCGGCCAAAACGGCAATCTACTGTGGCCAGGCTCGGGTGTCTGTTCGCCGGGCGAAGCGGAAACCCTCCTGACGACCGCCGGCTTTGACGTCGTACATGGCGAGATCGGCGCGTCGCATCAAGGCGTCGATGTGGTGACCGTGGTCGGGATAGAAACTGATGCCTATGCTGGCGCTGACCCTGGCGCATTCGTGACCGATGGTTAGTGGCGCGGAAATGGCGGCCAGAACCGACCTGGCTACCCGCGCCGCGTCCCGCCGGCATGCGATCTCCGTCAACAGGATTACGAACTCGTCACCGCCCCGCCGGCAGACGGTGTCGCTGTCTCGCACGCAAGCCTCGAGGCGGCGGGCGATCATCCTGAGCACCTCGTCGCCGAAATCGTGGCCGTACCTATCATTGACTGCCTTGAACAAGTTCAGGTCGATGAACAAGAGAGCGATCTTCTGACGATGACGGCGTGCGAGGCTGACCACCTGGTTCAGGCGTTCCTGCAGCAGCACCGTATTGGCCAGTCCGGTCAGATGGTCGTGCAGCGCGAGGTGGGCCATGCGCTCGGACATCAGCCGTGACCGGACCACATCGCGGAAGACGATCACGGCGCCGGTCACGGCACCGTCACGGTCGTGGATGGGGGCCGCAGAATCCTCGATGCCGAGCTCGGTACCATCGCGCCTCAGGAGCACGCAGCCGATCGCCAGGCCGACCGTGCGGTCTTCCGCGATGGCACGCTCTGCCGGGTTGGGAGCGGTATCACGTGACGTCCCGTCGATGAGGCGAAAGATCTGCTCCAGAGGCAGGCCCAGCGCCTCTTCGCGCGGCCAGCCGGTCAGAGTCTCTGCCTGCAGGTTCAGGAAGGTGAGGTTTCCGGCCAGGTCGGTCACCAGCACGGCGTCACCAATGAAATCGAGCGTCACCAGCGCTCGCTCTTTCTCGGCGAACAGCGCAGCTTCCGCCCGCTGCAACACAGCCTCGGCAGATTTGCGCTCCGCAATATCCTCAAAAAGTAAAAGCATGGCGTCGGAATCGTGCCGGTCCGGCGCGATCGAGGCATGCAGCCGCGTCCACATGGCGCGACCATCCGGTCGACTGATGCGGACCTCCGTCTGAAACGGTTGCCTGGTCCGGACTGCATGCAGCCACCTGGTATTCACCCGTTCGCGGTCATCCGCTTGCAGCGACGCACTCCAGCGCGCGCCGCGAGCCTGTGCCTGCGTCAGTCCCGTGATCGCGAGGTATGCCGCGTTCGCGTAGAGGCATCGCCCCTCCGTGTCGGACACGCAGACGCCCAGCGGGGAGAATTCGCACAGCCGGAGTGCCAGCTCCGTGCCGAACAGATTCGGCCCGGAGCTGGCAGCCGGGGCGGGCGTAAGGCTTCGAACCGTCCCTGTCTCGCTCATGTGCCGCTTGTACCTCCCGGCGTGCCGCTCGTCATGACCTCGCCACGGCCGCCTTCAGGTCCTGCGCCCGGTGCGCACGGCCAGGGCTCCCAGCAGCGACAGGAGTCCGCCAAGAGCGAACCACGGCAGCGGGCCGCCGGTGGCCGGCAGCATTTCCGCACGGCTCTCCGCAGCGGCGACGCGAGTCGCTGCCGGCGGCGTTACCGGTGTTGTCACCTCGGCGACCTGCTCGGGCGGTGCCCCGGGCTGGGTCACGAAACCGTACGTCCCCTCCGGGACATAGAGATTGACGAGCTGGTCACGACGCAGCCGCGAAAACGGGGTAGCCCGATTGTCGATGTAGGCGACCTGATTCATCGCAGGCTGCAACGTCACGGCCTCGATGGGGCGGTCGCGCCTGTCGCGGATGCTGAAGGTGACCTTACCGTCCGGCTCGACACGCACGAACTTCGCCTCGAACCGCGCCCAGTTCTCGCCACCGGCGATGACGACTTCACGGCACGCCTCGGTCAGTCGGGGGTGGTTGCGGAGCATGTCCGCGTTCCAGTCCACCTCGGCGCAGCTCTTCGCCTGTTCCCGTTCCCTCGGGAACTGCTCTTGCTGTGCGTTGGCCACACCGGGCAATGAGGCGGTGAGCGCCATTGCCGTCAGGCATACAAAAGTTTTGCTGTGTGTAATCTTCATCACGTCCTCCTTGTCTACATGAAACCACTCGGCATAGTCACAACGGCGTGTACGATGAAGCGCTGTGGTGCATTGCCGACGAAATAGAATGGATAGCAGGTCACCAGCGTAAGCATCGACTCGCCAGTATCGTCGAGCACATGCACGTCACCCGGGTCGACGACCTCCAATGCGGTAATTCGATAGAAGCGGGTCTTCTCCGGCGTGTTCAGCTCAACGAGATCGCCGACTGCTACGTCCTTCAAGGCCCGGAAATGGGTATCACGATGCGCGGCGATGCCGACGTTGCCAGAGCTGCCGGGAAAGGCCGTGCCCTCAACGAGCCCGGCACCGCGACGGAGCACGTCTGCCGTAGTGCCTTCATAGACGGGCACCTCCAGCGCGATGCCGGGGATCCGGAGCACGGCGATCACCGCATCCGCAGCCGGAGTTGCTGCGGCAGTGAGCGGAATCTCGCGGGGCCGCGGCTTGTTCGCCGGCGGGGGAACGAGCCACTGTTCGGTTGCGGGCTGATGCGCCGTTGCCGTTGCCGTTGCAAATGAGGCCAGCCCTTCCTGGCGCTGCTGCTCGCCCCAGAAGAGAGCGCCAACGTAGGAGCAGAGCAGGGTTATGCCGGCGACCCACAGTAACGTTTCCAAAATTTTCATAGCCCTTGCCCGCCGCCGGTTGTATGACCCCCGGGGAGCAACTGTCAGTGTCGGGCACAAGGCGATTAGCCGTCTGTGCGAAAGCGCACGCAGGCCGGGGCGGCGCAGGGACGGATCCCGGACGGCCACCGGGACGGTGCCGCACGGTCGGGTCCGGTTCAGTTGCCGGAGGGGGCGGCGGAGTAGGGCAGTAGCCGGTCGGTTTCTTTCTTCACCACCGCATAACACTCGCAGCAATGGCGCTCCAGCGTGGGCCTGTCCAGCACGGTGATGTGGCCACGGTGGTAGTCGATGATGCCCAGCTCCTGGAGTCTGTGGGCGGCTTCGGTGACCCCTTCACGACGTACGCCGAGCATATTGGCGATCAGTTCCTGGGTCATGACCAGCCGGTTGTCCGGCAGGCGGTCCAGGGAGAGCAGCAGCCAGCGGCATAGCTGCTGGTCGATTTTGTGATGGCGATTGCACACCGCCGTCTGTGCCATCTGGGTGATCAGCGCCTGCGTATAACGAAGCATGTAGTGCTGCAGTTCGCCATGGCGATTGAACTCGGCCATGAGCGCCGGCCCGGGGAGCCGATAGGCGTGGCCGGCACTCTGCACGATCGCCCGGCTCGGCGTGGACTCACCACCCATGAACAGCGCCACGCCGGTGATCCCTTCGTTGCCTATCACCGAGATTTCCGCCGAGGCACCGCTTTCCATTACGTACAGCAGGGAGACAATCGAGTCTGTCGGAAAGTAGACGTCCCGGACTTTGTCTCCCGACTCGTACAGGACCTTGCCCAGCGGCATGACCACCAGTTTCAGGTTCGGAGCCAATCGCTCCCGCACCGGCGCGGGGAGGGCGGCCAGAAGAGAATTCTGCTGGACGGTACGGCCAGCGGGCATGGAGCGGCTCCGGTCGATACCTGCCCTCTATTGTACGATCTTCGGACTCCCTGTGTACGCTGACGTACAGAAGTGTCCCTGACCGCGCCGTCACGATACGGCGAGCGATCCTTGCCGGAGTCTCAATGCCCGGCATTCTCCCTGACCCTGCCCTTGATTGCGCTGATTCGACCCTCGCCCTGATATCCCCGATCAGGACTGCCCCTGAAGGTTACGTCCCTGAAGCTGGTCCCGGCGCCCGTTCAGCTTCCCGAAGCACTCGCACGATGCGGATTCCAAGGCGGGACGATCGAGGATCGTGATCTCCCCCCGGGAATAGCCGATGACCCCGGCCGCCTGCAGCGTTCCGGCCGCCACGGTCACGCCGCTCCGACGGACCCCCAGCATATCGGCCAGGGCCTCGTGAGTGAGGTGGAAACTTCCGGTGCGGCTGCGATCATGGGTTAGCAGGAGCAAGCGGGCGAGCCGCTGATCGATCTGGTGAAAACGCGTGCAAGCCGCATTCAGCGAAACTTCCAGCAGCCGGAGATACAGATATCGCCCCAAAACTTTTCGCAGTCCCCGGCTGTTGTGCAGTTCCCGACGCAGCAGGCCAACCGGAATGCGCATGGCAATGCCCGGGCTCTGGACGACAGCCCGCATCGGCACCTCGTCAACGCCGAGCAGCACCGTGGCGCCCAGCATGCCCTCCCGTCCGATCAGTCCCATGTCGAGGGGTTTGTGTCCGTCCAGCGCCGTCACCTGGGAGATCAAGCCGCTGTGTGGAAAATAGGCGTAGCGTGAGCGTTGTCCGGCCTCGCACAGCACGTCGCCGAGCAGCAATTCGGTGGGTTCACAGCCGCTCACAAAAACGGCCTGCTGCCTGCGCGGGAGCGCGGCGATCAGGTCGTTCGGGTGTTGTGGGTGCGGCAGAGTGGCCAAGACGGGTTCCTTCTTCGTGCTGCCAGACACGTCCTGCGACTATCCGTCGCCCGGGATCGTCCCCTGGCACTCTCGATGCGCTGACTCTGTATGAATCGCGCTGGTCTGTCTGTGCCTTAGAGCACCAAGCAGCAATTGACATGATGCGCTCGATGGAGGGCGTATGATCGGCGTTTGCGGGAAGCTCCCTCAGAAGTCCAAATGGCCGTGGGCCATCCGGCAACCCTGTCCGGCGTTTGAACAATATGTTCAGACGAGTCGCGTCTGCTATCTGGACGCCCTGCTACTGGTATCCTGGCTCCGCAAGGGCCCGTCATGCATGCCCATTAGCCTGATTTGTTAGCCGATTTACCAAGCAGCAGTAGCCCAACACCGGCCACCGCGGAAGCCGCGCCGAGGATCAGCAACCAGGTGGTGGAGTCAGTGAAGCGTCCGGTGAGGGCCTCCGTTACCTGGTCGCCCAGGCTTTGGGATGACTGATACGCGAAGAAAAGCAGAATTAAGCCGACGACAAGCAAGGCAGCAGCCAAGATTCTGTTATTCATCGTTCCAATCTCCTGTTGGCTGAGGACGGATCATTAATCTCTTTTGAAGCCCATTGCGTTATTCAAGCGCATGACATTCGAACTGATTCCTGTCCATAAGCGGATTCCCAAAGGATTGCCGATTCTGGAGTCTGCCTCTTGCGATGAACTCTGGTAGATGCAGGGTGAAACTACAAGATAGTCAAATCGCGAAATCCGGTCGGTACGGTGTCCAACATATCCGGGGTCACTGGCATCAGGGAAATCGCCGAAGATCAGGCGCGGCCATTTTGGATTCACCCGATTGCCTGTTCGTTTTGACCGGAAGTTGGAGTGGTCAGATGAGCGCGAAGTCTGCGGTCAAACGTACCGTAGGTAGGGCAAGACACGGGCGATGTGGATCGCCGTATCGTGTATTCGACGAACGGGTACTGGACAAGAGCCTGTTCGCTACGCATCCCTGTGCCATTCCTAATAAAATAGCCAAATGAATAATTGCCCACATCGCCGAGAAATACAGGTTGCGCCGATGATGGATTGGACGGACCGCCATTGCCGGTACTTCCACCGCCTGCTGTCTCCCTCGGCGCTCCTCTACACGGAGATGGTGACAGCGGAAGCCCTTGCCCATGGCGACGCCGACCGCCTGCTGGCCTTCGACCCCGCCGAGAAACCCGTGGTGCTTCAGGTCGGTGGCTGCGACCCGGCCAAGATGGCAGGCGCTGCACGCCTCGGCGTCCACGCAGGCTACGACGCCGTCAATATCAACGTGGGCTGCCCGAGCGACCGGGTACAGGACGGACAGTTCGGCGCCTGCCTGATGGATCGGCCGGAGCTGGTGGCAGACTGCTGGCGGGCGATGTCAGAGGCCGTGGATATGCCGGTGACGGTGAAGACCCGTCTCGGCATCGACGACAAGGACAGCGACGACTTCTTCCTGCGCTTCATCGAGACGGTCGCCGGGGCTGGCTGCACCTCGTTCATCGTGCATGCACGAATCGCGATCCTGGCCGGTCTCAGCCCGAAGGAGAACCGCACGGTGCCGCCGCTGAACTATGACCGGGTGTATCGGCTGAAGGAGCGCTACCCGGAGTTCGAGATCGTGATCAATGGCGGCATTACGTCGGTGGAAGAAGCCCGCGCACAGCTCGATCGCGTGGACGGCGTGATGCTCGGCCGCGCGGCCTACCACACACCCTGGGTCCTGGCGGAACTCGAGCGCGCACTGGGCGATCCGGCCGCGGTACCCGCCAGCCGTCACGCCGTGGTGGAGCGGATGCTGCCTTACATCGAGGCGCATCTGGCCGCCGGCGGCCGGCTGCATCACGTGACCCGGCACATGATCGGGTTGTTCGCCGGCTGCCCGGGCGCGAAGCACTGGCGGCGGACGCTCAGCGAGAACGCCCACCGCCACGATGCCGGTGTGCAAGTGGTGGAGGAGGCCCTGACGGCGCTGCCGCGGGCCGCCTGACCGCGCCGATCAGTCGGTACGCACCGGGTCTGCCGGGCGCTGCGGGATGCGCGGCGGATCGGATTCGATGCGCTGCATTACCGCGGCAATGCCGCGCGCGAGCTGCGGGTCGCGGCCCTCGAGTAGCGCGACCGGGTCGTTGTCCACGACGATGTCCGGGCTGACGCCCTCACCCTCGACGTCCCACTCGCCCTGCGCGTTGGCGTAGCCGAACTGGGGTACGTAGACCTCGCCGCCGTCCAGCACCGGGCCATGGTTGGTGATACCGATGACGCCGCCCCAGGTGCGCTTGCCGATGAGCGGGCCGAGGCCCGCCTCCCGGAACATCCAGGGGAAGATGTCGCCGTCCGAAGCCGAAGTCTCGTTGACGAGGCAGACGAGATGTCCGGGGAACACGATGAAGGGATAGGTGTTCGGTCGGTCGTTGTGGCGGCCATAGGACAGCCCCAGGATGTTACGGCTCAGGCGCTCGATCAGCATCTGCGAGACATTGCCGCCGCCGTTGGAACGCACGTCCACGACGATGCCGTCCTTGCGGATCTGCGGGTAGTACCACTTGATGAACTCGCGAATACCGTTGGCGCCCATGTCCGGGATGTGGAGATAGCCCACGCGACCGTCGGTGGCCTCGGCCACCTTGCGCCGGTTCTCCGCCACCCAGTTCAGGTAGATGAGATCCGACTCGCCCGCGAGCGGCTCGACCAGCACCGTGCGCGCCTCCTCGAGGTCGGGCGTCGCGCCGACGGTAAGCTGCAGGGGCTGTCCGGCCGGGACGGTCAGCAGCGCGTACGGGTTCATGGCCGCCGTCAGCTCGCGGCCGTTCACGGCCAGCAGGTAGTCGCCCTCGCGCACGTTTACACCGGTCTCGGTGAGAGGTGACCGGTAACGCTCGCTGTCGTTCTCGCCCGGGAAGATATCGGCGATGCGGTAGCGGCCGGCGTCGGTATCCAGGGCGAAGCGCGCGCCGAGCAGCGCCACGTTCGGTCGGGCCGGCAGGCCCTCGTCGCCGCCGGCGATGTAGGCGTGGGAGGCATTGAGTTCGGCGATCATCTCGCCGATGAGGTAGTTGAGATCGGCGCGGTGCGATACGTGCTCGAGCAGCGGTTCGTATTGCTCGCGCACGGCCTGCCAGTCGAGGCCGTGCATGTTCTCCACGTAGAAGTAGTCGCGGAAGCGACGCCAGACCTCGTCGAAGATGGTGCGCCACTCGGCGCGCGGGTCGATGTCGGCCACCAGTTTGTCGGTGGCGACGGCCTTCGTCTCCTGTTCCGCGCCCTTGGCGACGTCGTAGACCTTGTAGCCGTCCTGCCCGCGCACCATCACGAAACCGCCGTCCGGCGAGAGGTTCATGCCCTGTACACTGCCGGCCAGTTCCTTCGCTTCCCGGTCCTCGATGCTGTAGGTCATGAGCCGCGGCTGCTGCAGCGGTTCGCGGCCGTAATAGAAAGAGTCCGTGACCACGTACAGGAGATGCTTGCCGGTGACGGCGAGCCCCTGGATGTTGGTCGGCGTAATGCCCGGCACGCGGAAGTAGCGGCCGGCCAGGCCGTCGAAGTCGATGCGGACTTCCGGCGCCTCGGCCTCCTTGTCCTTCTGTTCCTTCTTTTTCTCTTCCACCTCGATGACCGGGTCGGCGTTTTCCGGCGCGTAGGGATTGCCGGCATCGGCGGTCAGCGCGAGCGCGAGGATGCCCACCTGGTCGACGAGCGTGTAGTTGAACTCCCGGGTGCCGATCTGGGGCTGGAACATGCGGTCGCCGAGGAAGTACAGCGCCTTGCCGTCCGGCGACCAGGCGGGCGTGCGGTCGTTGAAGAACTCGTCGGTGACCCGGTGCCGCTTCTCGCGTTCGGCGTCCCAGACGTGGATGGAGCGCAGGCCCGACGGCTCGCTCAGGCTGAAGGCGAGCCAGCGGCTGTCCGGCGACCAGGCGTAGTCGGCGGTGTCGCCCCGGGCCTCGTCGGCGGCAATCACGGGTTCGCCGCGGCCGTCGGTGCGCGCCACGAAGATGCGGCCCGCGGCGTCGTGCCAGGCCAGGCGTTGGCCGTCCGGCGAGAAGGCCGGTGCGGAGTAGCGGGTGCGATAGCCTTCCGAGAGCTGCACCGGGTCGCCGCCGGCGGAATCCTCCACGTAGACCTCTTCCTCGCCGGAGAAATCGGACACGTAGGCGATATGGCTGCCGTCCGGCGACCAGGCCACCTCGCGCTCATGGGCATTCGAGGTGCCGGTCAGGTTGATCGCCAGGCCTTTCTCCACCGGCACGCTGAAGAGATCGCCCCGGGCGACGAAGAGCGCCCGGCGGGCCTGCGGCGACAGCGCAAAGCCCTCAATCTGTCCGGCCACGCTGACCTGGCGCGGCCGTGCCGGCAGGAGGTCGGAGGGCACCGTGATGGTGAGGCGACGGTCTTCGCCGGTGGTCGTGTCGTAGACGTGGATGGCGCCGTTCAGCTCGTAGGCGATGCGGCCCGCGCCGTCGGTGCCGGGCCAGCGCACGTCCCAGTCCGTGTAGCGGGTGAGCTGGGTGGTCTCGCCGGTGGCGGGGTCGTGGCGGTAGAGGTTGAAGCGGCCGTCCCGGTCGGAGGCGAAGTAGGCCGCACCGTCGATCCACATGGGATCCCGGTCCGAGCGTTCGTGAGTGGTAACCGGCGTGGCCTTGCGGCCCGGGATATCGAGCAGATACAGGTCCTGGGCCCAGCCGCCCTGGTAGCGCTTCCAGGTGCGGAAGTCGCGCATCAGCGGTGAATAAAAGAGACGGTCGGCGCTGCCCGCGAAGGTGGCGGCGCCGGCTCTGGGCAGCGGCAGCGGTTCCGGCAGGCCGCCTTCGCGGCTGACCGTGAAAAGGCGCCCGTCGCCGAGGCCCCAGGCATCGCGCAGCGATCGGAACAGCACCCGTTTGCCGTCCGGCGTCCAGCCCTGCACCAGGTGGTCGTAGCCCCAGCGGGCGGGCAGCGGGCCCTGGGACGGGTACCAGGTGAGCTGGCGCGGTTCACCGCCCTCGGCAGGGATCACGTAGACCTGCTCGGCGCCGTCGTACTGGCCGGTGAAGGCGATCGCGCCGCCGTCCGGGGAGAATTCCGCGAAGATCTCCAGCCCGGGGTGGCTGGTGAGCTGGCGGGCCCGGCCGCCGTCGGTGGAGACGGTCCAGAGGTTGCCGGCGTAGGTGAACACCACCCGGTCGCCGTGAATGTCCGGGTAGCGCAGCATCAGTGTCTCCGCCGTCACGCCGGTGGCGGCGAGGGAGGCGAGGACGGTAAGGCAGAGTGTCAGTGTCTTTCTCATGGTTTCGTCCGTGATGATGACCCCGGTCGTGAGTGGGGCAAGGCGTGTCGGCCCGCTCAGCGGGACTCGCGCGGCTCGACGGCCAGGCGGCCGAAGTCGCGCTCCAGGTTGGCGGCGATCCAGGCGAAGGCGGCGTAGGCAGCCACATTCTGGTCGATGGCCTCGCGGTCGATACGGTCGATGGTGTCGTTGGCCGTGTGGTGATAGTCGAAATAGTCTGTGCCATCCTGGGTCAGGGAAAATACCGGCATGCCGCCGGTGCGCAGCGGCCTCAGGTCCGCGCCGCCGCCGGCGTCGTTGTCGCCGCGCTCGATACCGAGCGGTGCCAGCACCTCGTGGATGCCGGTCACCAGGTCCAGCGCCTCCGGCGCCACGTTCGAGGAGATGCGCCAGACCCGCCCGGCGCCGAAGTCGGCCTCCGTGCCCACGATGTGATTGGCGAATTCCTCGTCGCTCATCTGCCGGTACTTGCGCGCGCCGGACAGGCCGAACTCCTCGTTGGCGAACAGCACGACGCGGATGGTGCGGCGGGGTGGCTTTTCCCGCTGCCCGATGAGGTGGGCTGCCGCCGTGACGATGCCGACGCCGGCGCCGTCGTCCAGCGCGCCGGTGCCGAGATCCCAGGAGTCGAGGTGCGCGCCGAGCAGCACGATCTCCTCCGGCGCCTCGCGCCCGGGGATCTCGCCGATGACGTTCGCGGAGGTGGTGGGCGGCAGCTGGCGGGCGGTGGAGTGGATGCGCAGCACCGGCCGGGCGCCGGCGGCGATGCGGTAGGCGAGCAGGTCGGCGTCCGGTGCGGAGAGGGCGATGGCGGGGATACGGCGGATGGAAAGATCGTACAGCTGGGTGCCGGTATGAGGCGCCCGGTTGTCGCTGGTGCCGACGCTGCGGATGACGACGGCCTCGGCGCCGAGCTTCGCCGCCTCCCGCGCGCCGTACAGCCGGATGGGTACGGTCTCGCCATAGCCCCGGCCGTCGCGCGCGCGCTGCATGCGCTGGTCGATGAAGACGATGCGGCCGCGTATGTCCTCTGCATCGCGGTCCCGCAGGTCCTCGAGGCCGGTCACGCGGATCACGCCTGCCTCGATGCCGGCCTCGCCGGTGCCGACGCTGCCGCCGAGCGAGGTCGCGGCCAGCGCAACGGGGTTCTCGGCGACGAGGGTGACGGAGAGCGTGCCCCGGTCCCAGTGGGGCACTTCCACTTCCTGAGTGCGCACGTTCTCCAGGCCGAGCGCGCGAAGCTTGGCGACCGCCCAGCGCACCGCGGCGCGGTCGCCGGGCGAGCCCGCCATGCGCGGTCCCACCTCCAGGGTCAGGGACTCGACGATGTCATAGGCCGGCGTGCCCGTGAGCGCGGCGTCGCGCACTGCGGCGGCGCTCTCTTTCAGATCGTCGGACAATGGCTGCGCCGCGGCTGTGGCAGCAAAGGCGGACAGGGCAGTGGCGACGATCGCCGGCAGGCCGGCGCGTCGCGTCAGCGCGGATGACGACATGGATGGCTCCGAGACAGTTTGCCGAAACGGTTTGCGCCGGATTGTACCGAAAGCTGCCGGGCAGTACGCATAGCCGCCCACGGCCCCAGCCTATACAATTCAGCGGCGGCAGGACCGCGTCCGCTCCTGATAAGAAAGGTACAGACAGCCCATGGGCAAGCCACAGCGCAAGCAGACAATGGCCGAGCTCGCCGACCGGCACGAGCTCTACGAGGAATCCGTCCAGGATGTCGAGGTGGAGGTGGACTTCCTCCTCGATACTTTCGGCGAACTCCGCGGGCGCACGCCGCAGATCTTCCGCGAGGACTTCTGCGGCACGGCCAGCGCCTGCTGCGAGTGGGTGCGGCGGGGCAGCGACCGGCGCGCGGTCGGGGTGGACCTGGATCCCGAGGTGCTCGACTGGGGGCGCCAGAACCGGCTCTCCCGCCTGACGCACGACGAGCGCGACCGGGTCACCCTGATCGAGGACAACGTGCTCGCCGCCAACACGGGGATCGTCGACCTGATCGGCGCGTTCAACTTCAGCTACTTCATCTTCGATACCCGGGACGAGATGCGGCGCTACTTCGAGCGCTGCCGGGAGTGCCTGGCGGACGACGGCATCCTGTTCCTGGACGCCTTCGGCGGCTCCGAGACCATGGATGTGGTGAAGGAGGAGACGGAACACGACGACTTCACCTACGTGTGGCATCAGGCCGATTACCACCCGGTGACCGGCTACATGAAGTGTCACATCCACTTCAAGTTCCCGGACGGCTCGAAGATGAAGAAGGCTTTCAGCTACGAGTGGCGTCTGTGGACGCTGCCCGAGATCCGCGAGCTGCTGCTGGAGGCCGGCTTCAGCAAAGCCACCGTCTACTGGGAGGGCGAGGATGAGGACGGCGAGGGTAACGGGGAGTTCACGCCGGAGTCCGAGGGCGAACCCGATCCGGCCTGGATCGTCTACATCGTCGCCGAGAAGTAGGGCGGGGGATTCCCGGTGCCGGTGGATTGGCCGCGCGGATTAGACATAATGGGTGTCGGTCGGCGCCCGGGTCTGCGTATAATCGAACGGGAAACCGGGTAAGGTTCCTCGCGTATCCCGCCGGCAGCAAAGGCTTTCGGACATCGAATGACCACAGACGCTGAAGTCGCAATACTCTTCGCCGACGTCGTCGGCAGCACCCAGCTCTACGAAACGCTGGGCGACGACCGCGCCCGCGAGACGGTGGCCGAGTGCCTGGAGATCATGAAAGCCGCCACCGAGGAGACCGGTGGCACGGTCATCAAGACCATGGGCGACGAGGTGATGGCCACCTTCCCCACGGCCAACGCCGCCATCGGCGCGGCCGCGGTCATGCAGAAGCGCATCAGCGACAACGAGGAGCTGATCGGCGAAGGCCACAAGGTCTCCATCCGCATCGGCTGTCATTTCGGCCCCGTGGTGCAGGAGAACCGGGATATCTTCGGCTCGGCGGTGCACACGGCGAATCGCATGACCTCCCAGGCGAAGGCGCGCCAGATCATCACCACCGACACGATGGTGCAGCAGCTGGACGAGGAGTGGCAGGCGCTGGTCCGCCAGATCGACATCGCCACCGTGAAGGGCAAGCGCGACGAGGTGGCACTCTACGAGGTGCTGTGGCAGCCCGAAGAGGCCACCAGCATGCTGCCCACGATCGGTTTCGAGGAGCAGGGCGCCGACAAGCCGGCGAAGCTCGTTCTGTCCTATAACGGCACGGAGGTGGAAATGGACGCGAAGCGCACGAGCATCTCCATGGGCCGCGCCGACGAGAACGACCTGGTGGTGAAGGGCAATCTGATCTCGCGCATCCACGCCCGGGTGGAGAAGCGCCGGCACCGTTATTTCCTGGTCGACGAGAGCACCAACGGCACCTTCATCCAGACCATGCAGGGCGAGGAGATCTTCGTCCGCCGCGACTCCGCCGAACTGGCCGGCGAGGGCATCATCGGCCTGGGACGGGTCGCCAAGCCGGGCAGCCCGCTGGCCATCCACTACATGCTGGTGCGCTGAGTCCGGCGGCGCCGCCGGCGCCGCTCAGGAAGCCTTCGCCAGCTTCTCCATCACGGCACCGTGTTCGGCCAGCAGACGCTCCGGAGCGCGTTCGCCGAACGAGCGAAGATACTCGCCGACCGCTTCCATCTCTGCCTGCCATTGTGCCGGGTCGACGGTGAGGAGTGCCTCCATGACGTCCGGGTCGATGTCGAGGCCTTCCGTGTCGATGTCGCCTTTCTTCGGCAGCAGCCCCACCGGCGTCTCGACGGCATCGGCCCGGTCCTCGCAACGATCGATGATCCAGCGCAGCACCCGCAGGTTCTCGCCGAAGCCCGGCCACAGGAAGCGGCCGTCGCCGTCGCGGCGGAACCAGTTCACGTGGAAGATGCGGGGCAGTTCGAGCGGCCGGTCGGCCAGCGACAGCCAGTGCGCCCAGTAGTCGGCGAAGTTGTAGCCGCAGAACGGCTTCATGGCCATCGGGTCCCGGCGCACGACGCCCACCTTGCCGGTGGCCGCGGCGGTGGTCTCCGATGCCACGCTGGCGCCCACCAGCACGCCATGGGTCCAGTCCTTCGCCTCGTAGACCAGCGGCGCCAGTTCCCGGCGGCGGCCGCCGAAGACGATGGCCGAGATCGGAACGCCTTCCGGCGCCTCGGCGAGTGAGGAATAGCTCGGGTTCTGTTGAGCCGACACCGTGAACCGGGAATTCGGGTGTGCCGCGGGGCCGTGCTCCGGATCGTAGTCGCGGCCGCGCCAGTCGACGGCGGGCTCGCCCTGCTTTTTCTCCTCCCACCACGGCTCGTTGTCGGCCGTCACTGCGACGTTGGTATAGATGGTGTCGCTGTGGATCATGTCGTAGGCGTTCTTGTTGGTCCTGGCGTTCGTGCCCGGCACCACGCCGAAGTAGCCCGCCTCCGGGTTGATGGCCCGCAGCCGGCCGTCCTCGTCCGGGTGCAGCCAGGCGATGTCGTCGCCCAGGGTCCAGATCTTCCAGCCCGGCTGCGAGGCGGGCGGGATCAGCATGGCCAGGTTGGTCTTGCCGCAGGCCGACGGGAAGGCGCAGGCCAGGTAGTGCACCTCGCCGTCCGGGCTCTCGACGCCGACGATGAGCATGTGCTCGGCCAGCCAGCCCTCCTGGCGCGCCTGCCAGCTGGCGATGCGCAGCGCATGGCACTTTTTGCCGAGCAGCGCGTTGCCGCCGTAACCGGAGCCGATGCTGCGGATGGCGAGCTCTTCCGGGAAGTGCATGATGTAGCGGTTGTCCGGGTCCAGGTCGCCGGTGGAGTGCATGCCTTTGACGAAGGTGCCGTCGCGCTCGATCCGCGCGAGCGCCGCGTCGCCCATGCGGGTCATGAGTTTCATGTTGGCGACCACGTAGGGGCTGTCGGTGATCTCCACGCCGCAGCGCGCGTAGGGCGAGTCCACGGGTCCCATGCAGTAGGGGATGACATACATCGTGCGGCCCTGCATGCAGCCGTCGAACAGTGCGTCGAGCTTCTCGTGCGCCTCGGCCGGATCCATCCAGTTGTTGTTGGGGCCGGCATCGGCCTCGTGGCGGGTGCAGACGAAGGTGAGGTGTTCGACCCGCGCGACGTCCGAGGGGTCGGAGCGGTGCAGGTAGCAGTTGGGGTAGGAGTCCTGGTTCAGTTCCACGAGATCGCCGGACTCCAGCATCTTCTGGACGAAATTCTCGTACTCGCTATCGCTGCCGGTACACCAGTAGATGTCGTCCGGCCGGGTCAGACGGGCCACCTCGTCGACCCAGTCACTGAGGCTCTTCAACGTCGTGCTCATCGTGCTCTCTTGCGCTGGCGGCTGGGGGGAATCCCGGAGTCCTTTCCCGGAGAGGGCCGGTATTATACCCACGCGACCGCGGAGTGCATTCCCTCTGCGGAACTCCGCCCGCAGAAACAAAAACGCCGCCGGATCGGGCGATCCGGCGGCGTAAGAGACTTATGTCAGACGGGGCTCACGCGGCGGCTGCCGAGCTCGTGCCTCCCGTCTCGACCTTGCGTGCCTTCTTGGCAACCTTGGTTGCCGTCCGGCGGGTCTTCTTGGCGGCTTTCTTCTTGGTCTTGGCCGCTTTTTTCTTGGCCGTCTTCTTGGCGGGCTTCACTGCCTTCTGGCGGAAGTCCGTCACGGTGCTCTTCACGACCTCGCCCACGTCCTCGGCGGCGTCGCCGAAGATGGTCACGGTGCCGCGCACGTTATCGACGACGCGCGACGTGGTGGCCGGGATGAGGTTGGCCTGGGTCTTGACCAGCGCGCCCAGGCTCTCGGCACGGGCAGCGGCCTTCAGGCGGGCACCGGCGGCGTCCAGCGTAGACTCGACCGTCTTCGTCTGGTGCTTGACCAGCTTCTCGGTCGTCTTGTGAGAGATGTTGGCCAGACGCAGGGTCATGTCGGAGATCCGACGGACCGGGGTCTTGCCCTTCGTGACCCAGTCACCGGCGCGCTCGACGCCGTCCTGAGCTGCGGAAATCACGGACTCGACGCGACCACGGGCGTCTTCCGCGGCGCGATTGAAAATGTTCTCGACACTGATGTTCATTGGGCACCTCCTCGGTTGCTGCGCTGCATCATTGTTGCATTGCACAATAAGCCATGTCAGCGGGCTTGTCAAGCACCTGCAAAGCCTGAAATGCAGACTTCACAGTCCGTTTTTTCGGGTTCGTAACTTATTGAAAGAGATGTGAATAATTCAGCTGTAAAACGGCCTGCGCCGGGGCCGGCGCCGGGGCGCCTTGCGCGACGGCCGGCAGCCGCACGGGATGCGCAGGCACGGCCCGGTCCGACGGCCGATTTGTGGCCCCTCCGGCCGCGAAGCGGGCAGTGCAGGCTGCGCGCGGCAGCGAGTATAGTCTGCGCCCATGCAGAGCTTCCGTGATCTTTTCGGGGACGAGAGTCCGCTCGCCGGGACGGTGCCGGGTTTCCGACCGCGCGCCGCCCAGGCCATGATGGCGGAGGCGGTCGCCGATGCGCTGGCGGCGAAGGAACCACTGGTGGTCGAGGCCGGTACCGGCATCGGCAAGACCTTCGCCTACCTCATCCCGACACTGGGCAGCGGCCGCCGCACGATCATCTCCACCGGCACCCGGGCGCTGCAGGATCAGCTGTTCCATCGGGATCTGCCCACGGTGACCCGGGCCATCGGCCAGCCGCTGTCGACGGCTCTGCTGAAGGGTCGGGCCAATTATCTCTGCCTGCATCGGCTGGATCAGGCGGCGGGCACGCCCGCGGCCGCGCGCTTCCCGCGTGAACTGGCCGTGCTCGAGCGCTGGAAGCACGAGACTCGCAGCGGCGACCGCCGCGAGGTGGTGGAGATAGAGGAGGGGTCGGGTGTGTGGCCGCTGGTGACCTCCACCGCCGAGAACTGCCTCGGCCAGAAGTGCCCGTTCTTCGACGACTGCTTCGTGGTACATGCCCGCCGGGCGGCCCAGAAGGCAGACGTGGTGGTGGTGAACCATCACCTGTTGCTCGCGGATCTGGCCATGAAGGAGGAGGGCTTCGTGGATTTCCTGCCGGGTGCCGAAGCGCTCGTCCTGGACGAGGCCCACCAGATCCCGGATCTGGCCACCCGTTTCTTCGGCATCATGGCGGGTACCCGCCAGGTGCAGAACCTGCTGGACGACGCCGCTGCGTTCACCTTCGCGCTGGGCGGGTCGGAGCTGCGCCAGGCGATCGGTGCGGTGGCGGATGCGGTGCGGGGCCTGGTGGCCGCGGCACCGCGGGAAGCCGGGCGCTACGAGCTGGGCGGCCAGCGCGGCGCGCTGGCAGGGCCTCTCGGCACGCTGCGGGTACGGCTCTCCGAACTGCACGAGGCGCTGCAGGACGTGGCGGGCGAATCGGCGGAAGTGGAGGCCGTGGCGGAGCAGCTCTACGACCTGCACGCGCGCCTCACGACCGCCACCGACGAGGACGAGGAGGCCGGCCTGTACTGGTTCGACGTCAGCCGCCGCTCGCTGCGTTTCCACCTGACGCCGCTGGACGTCGCCGGCCGGCTGCGGGCGCTGATCGACATGAGCGAGGCGCCGTGGGTATTCACATCGGCCACCCTGGCGGTGGGTGAAGACTTCAGCCACTTCCTTGGCCGGATGGGCCTGGACGACGCGCGCACGCTGCAGTTCCCCAGTCCCTACCGGCTCGCGGAGCGCGCGCGTATCTACCTGCCGCGGGGTCTGCCACAGCCGTCGGCCCGGGGCTACACCGAGGCCGCCATGGAGGCGGCCGCCCCGCTGCTGGAGATGACTGCCGGCGGCCTGTTCTTCCTGTTCACGAGTTATCGCGCGCTCGGCATCGCGGCCGACTGGTGGCGGGAGCGCCGCGAGCGTCTGGGCGGCCGCGAGCTGCTGGTACAGGGCGAGGCGCCGCGGGCGGACCTGCTGGAGCGCTTCCGGGCGGCGGGCAACGCGGTGCTGCTCGGCACCGGCACTTTCTGGGAAGGGGTCGACGTGCGCGGCACGGCGCTCACAGGCGTGGTGATCGACAAGCTGCCGTTCACCTCGCCGGGCGACCCGCTGCTGATGGCCCGCACGGAGTTCATCCGCCGTCAGGGCGGCAACCCGTTCATGGAGCATCAGCTGCCGGAGGCGGTGCTGACGATGAAGCAGGGGGTGGGGCGGTTGATCCGCGACCATGACGACTACGGCGCGATTGTCTTGTGCGATCCGCGCATCGGCACGCGGCGCTACGGCCCCGTCTTCCTGCAGGCGCTCGCCCCGATGGCGACCGTGACCGAGGCGGAGGCCCTGGCGGAGTTCTATGCCCGCCACGAGACGACGGGCGAGGCGGCGGTCTCGTGAAGATACTCGCCCTCGAGACCTCGGCCGATGCCTGTTCGGCCGCCCTGTGGGTCGACGGCGAGGTGACGGGCGTCTACGAGGAGCAGCCCCGCCGGCATGTGGAGCTGATCCTGCCCATGGTGCGCGGCCTCCTCGCGGAGGCGGGTCTGCGCATGGCGGCACTGGACGGCATCGCTTTCGGCGCGGGGCCGGGTTCGTTCACCGGGGTGCGCATCGCCGTGTCCGCGGCGCAGGGCTTCGGCCTCGCGGCCGGGCTGCCGCTGGTGGCGGTCTCCTCGCTGGCCGCACTGGCGTCCCGCGCGCTGGCCGCAGAGGCGCGCCGGGTGTACGTCACCCAGGACGCGCGCATGGGCGAGGTCTATGCCGGCGCCTGGGAGACTGGCGCGGAGGGTCTGCGCACGCTGGTCGCCGATCGGCTGACGGCGCCGGACGGCGTACGGCCTGCGCCGGGAGACTGGTGGCTGGCGGGCGGCGGCTGGGAGCGCTATCCGGAGATGGTGCCCGCCGGCGGCGTGGATACGGGTCTGCGTTTTCCCCGCGCCCAGGAAGTGGCGGCGCTGGCCGCGTCCCGTTTCGCTGCCGGCGACACGCTGGCGCCCCGGGACGCCGTGCCCACGTACCTGCGCCGCAGCGTGGCGCAGCAGGCGCCGTAACCGGACTGTAATGTAGAATTGCTGTAATCGCGCTCCATGGAGCCGATATGACGACAGTGCGCCGTATACTGGTAGTCGAAGACGAAGCCCCCATTCGGGAGATGATCGCGTTTCATCTGTCGCGGGCCGGCTTCGAGGTGGACGAGGCCGCCGACTGCCGCCAGGCGCGCGAGCTTCTGGCCGACCATCGGCCGGATCTGGCCATTATCGACTGGATGCTGCCGGACATGAGTGGACTCGAGCTGACGCGCTCGCTGAAACGGGACTCCACCTTCGAGGACCTGGCCGTCATCATGCTGACGGCCCGGGCGGAGGAGCAGGACAAGGTGAGCGGGCTGGAAGGCGGCGCCGACGACTACATCACCAAGCCGTTCTCCTCCCGCGAGCTCATCGCGCGCATCAATGCGGTGCTGCGCCGTTCCGGCGTCTCGGGTGACGAGATCGTTAGCGTCGGCGAACTCGAGCTGGACGTGGCCGGGCACCGGGTGAGCGTCGGCGGCGCGGAGATCCAGCTCGGCCCCACGGAATACCGGCTGCTGAAATTCCTGATGACCCATCCGGAGCGGGTGTACAGTCGCGGCCAGCTGCTGGACCGGGTCTGGGGCGCGAATGTCTATGTCGAGGAGCGTACCGTGGACGTGCACATCCGCAGGCTGCGCAAGGCGTTGTCGGCCCGTAACGCCGAACACTACATCCAGACCGTGCGCGGGGCCGGCTACCGATTCTCGTCGCGGGAAGGCTGATGCCCTCGGCCTGGACCAATGCGCTGCTCAAGGCCGCCGCCGTCATCGGGCTCGGCACCCTCGTCGGCTGGTTGTACGGTTACGCCATGCCCGGTGCCCTCATCGGCGCGCTGGCCGTGATCGCGGTCCACCTCAACATGCTGTTCCGCCTGGAGCGCTCGCTCCGCACCCGCAGCCGTATCCAGGTGCCGGATGGCACGGGCATCTGGCCCCAGGTGCTCGCCCGCATCGATTACCTGAAGCAGCGCGCCAAGAAGCACAAGCGCCGCCACCACCGCACGCTCAAGGAGATCCGCGCCTCCACCAACGCCATGCCCGACGGCGGCATCGTGCTTAACGAGGACTCGGAGATCACCCGCTACAACTCGGCCGCGGAGCATCTGGTCGGCCTGCGGCCGCGGCGCGACCGGGGCCAGCGTGTGGACAATCTGATACGGCATCCGGCCTTCGTGAGCTACCTGCGCAGCGGCGACTACTCGGACTCGGTGACCATCCCGTCACCGCTGCGCGACGACGGATGGCTCACCTGCCGCATCGTGCCCTACGGCGAGGGACAGCGGTTGCTGCTGGTACGCGACGTTACGGAGCAGGCACGGCTCGCGCGCATGCGCCGGGACTTCGTGGCGAACGCCTCGCACGAGCTGCGTTCGCCGCTCACCGTGATCGGCGGCTACCTGGAGGCCATGTCCGAGGACACGGAGATGCCATCCTCCTGGCAGCGGCCGGTCGCGGAGATGCAGCGCCAGGCCGCCCGGATGAAGGAGATACTGGATTCGCTGCTGGAGCTTTCACGGCTCGAGTCGGGCAGCGAGGCCCGCACGGATACGCGCGTGGACGTCGCGGCGCTCTTGACCGAGGCCGTGGCCGAGCTGGATCGCCCGGACGGCGGCCCGGCCGTGGCGCTGCGGCTCGAGTCACGGGCGCAGCTGTACGGCAATCCGGTGGAGATCCGCTCGATCATCACCAATCTCCTGTCCAATGCCGTGCGTTACACGCCGGCGGATGGCAGCGTGACGCTGAGCTGGCAGTCCGACGGCGACAGCGCCGCACTCACGGTGGAGGATACCGGCGTCGGCATTGCGGAGCAGGACATCCCGAGGCTGACCGAACGCTTCTTCCGGGTGAACCGGGGCCGCAGCCGCGAGGACGGCGGCGTGGGCCTCGGCCTCGCCATCGTCAAGCACGCCCTCGGGCGCCACGACGCCACCCTGGAGGTGGAGAGCCGGCCGGGCGAGGGCAGCCGCTTCGTCTGCCGGTTTCCCGGCGCCCGGCTGGTGCGTGCCGAGGCGGTCCCGATCCCGCGGGGAACGGCGGGGGGCGATCGCTCGGCGACGGGCTGATCGATCGCCGGCGGGACGGCGGCGAGCGAATTTCGATGTATGGCAATGTATGCACAATGCATTGCCATTGTATGAGTAAAGTAATTACAAAATATCGCCAGGAGCATGGCAGAACTGGTACACTCTGCGACGTGGCCGAGTCACGGCTGCAGACGTGGAAACGTCTCTGCCATGGTTCATGGTGCCGGCTCGAGAGAGGACGAAACGCATGCAGACGACGGATCTGACCCATCACATATCCCGCCGCTTCAACAAGGACCTGGAGGCGTTGCGCAACAACGTCCTGTCCATGGGGGGGCTGGTGGAGTCGCAGCTCGAGCGCGCGGTGGAGGCCGTGGTCAGCGGTGACAGCGAACTGGGGCTGCAGGTGGCCTATGACGACTACAAGGTCAATCATCTCGAGGTGAGCATCGACGAGGAATGCAGCCGCATCCTCGCCACCCGCGCGCCGACCGCGAGCGATCTGCGCCTGATCGTCGCCATCATCAAGACCATCACGGACCTCGAGCGCATCGGCGACGAGGCCGAGAAGATCGGCTTCCTGGCCTCCAAGCTCGCCGAGATGGACCGCCCGGCCGGCTCCTACCGGGAACTGAAGAACATGGGCGGTCAGGTGAGCCGGATGGTGCGCCAGGCCATGGACGCCTTCGCCCGGCTGGACGTGCAGGCCTCGCTGGCGGTGGTGAAGGACGACGAGATGGTGGACGAGGAATACGAGACCATCCAGCGCCAGTGCATCACCTTCATGATGGAAGACCCGCGCAGCATCAAGCGGGTAATGAACGTCACCTGGGCGGCCCGTGCGCTGGAGCGCATCGGCGATCACGCCAAGAATATCGGCGAGTACGTGATCTACATGGTCCATGGCAAGGATATCCGGCACACGGATATCGACGCCCTGGACGAGCAGCAGCCCGCCTGACCGCCGCTCCGCTCCCGCCAGCATGACCGTCTCGGATTTCATGACGCGCCGCTATGCCAATCTCGCGGGCCTGCTCGCCTGCGTGGCGATGATGGGATTCGCCCTGTATTCGGAGTACGTGCTGTTGCTGGAGCCTTGTCCGCTGTGTGTCTTCCAGCGGGTGGCCACGATCGGGCTCGGGGCGGTCTTCCTGCTCGCCTTCCTGCACAATCCCGCGGGCTGGGGCGCCCGGGTCTACGGTGTGCTGGTCTTCGCCGCCGCCGCCGCCGGCGCCGGCATCGCCGGGCGCCACGTCTGGGTGCAGAATCTGCCCGCCGACGAGGTGCCTGCCTGCGGCGCCGGGCTGGATTACCTGATGAACACGGTGCCCCTGACCGAGGTGATCCGCGAGGTCCTCTCCGGCTCCGGGGAATGCGCGGAGCTGAAATGGTCGTTCCTGGGGCTCAGCATGCCGGCCTGGGTGCTGATCTGCCTGACCATCCTCGGCCTGTTCGGCCTCATCGCGAATCTCAGGCTGCCCGCGCGCCGCGGCGCCGGCTGAGGGCTCAGCCGGCCAGCAGACGCTCCAGGACGCGCTCATAGACCGCCGCCAGGCGGACGATGTCCTCCACCCGCACGTGCTCGTCGATCTTGTGGATCGAGGCATTCACCGGACCCAGTTCCACCACCTGCGCCCCCGCCGGCGAGATGAAGCGCCCGTCCGAGGTGCCGCCGCCGGTCGAGAGTTCCGGCGCGACGCCCAGCTCGTCACGCACGGCGGCGGTGACGGCGTCGGTCAGGGCGCCTTCCTCGGTCAGGAAAGGCTTGCCCGACAGATGCCAGCGGAGCTCGTAGTCCAGGCCGTGGCGGTCCAGTATCGACTCCACGTGGGCCGCCAGGCTCTCGTGGGTCCATTCGGTGGAGTAGCGGAAGTTGAAGCGCGCATTCAGCTCGCCGGGAGTCACATTCGGGGCGCCGATGCCGGCCTGCACGTTCACCACCTGGAAACTGGTGGGCGGGAAGTGGTCGTTGCCGTCGTCCAGCGGCGTGGCGTAGAGTTCGGCCAGCGCCGGGGCGAAACGCTGGATCGGATTGTCCGCCAGCTGAGGGTAGGCCACGTGGCCCTGGATGCCGCGGACCTTCAAAATGCCGCTCAGTGAACCGCGTCGCCCGTTGCGCACGATGTCGCCGAGCGCCGCCTGGCTCGACGGCTCGCCCAGCACGCACCAGTCGATCTGTTCGCCGCGCTCCTGCAGCGTCTCGATCACCCGCTTCGTGCCGTCCCGTGCCGGTCCTTCCTCGTCGCTGGTGATGAGGAAGGCGATGGAGCCGCCGTGGTCCGGATGCGCCGCCAGGAAGCGTTCGGTCGCCACCAGCATGGCGGCCAGGCTCGACTTCATGTCGGCCGCTCCCCGGCCGTAGAGCAAGCCGCGGCGGAAGGTCGGTTCGAAGGGATCACTGGACCATGCATCCAGGTCGCCCGGCGGGACCACGTCGGTATGGCCGGCGAAGCAGAACACGGGTTCCGACTCGCCCCGGCGGGCCCAGAGATTGTCCGTGTCAGCGAAGCGCAGATGCTCTATCCTGAAACCCAGGGCGGCCAGGCGCTCGGCCATGAAAGGCTGACAGCCGGCGTCCTCGGGTGTCACCGACCGGCGGCGGATCAGTTCGCAGGCGAGGCGTACCGGTTCCTCTGCAGCGAACGCATTTTCGTCGTGAACGGCGGTGATATCGGACATCAAAAATATCTTATAACTAGTTGATAAAAATAATACTAATCTTGAACCGAGTTCCCGACAAAGAGAACCGCCTGCAATATTTCCGTAACATTGCAGGACTATCCTCTGCGTCCCCGAACATCGCCTGAACTGCGGGAGTAAATCGTGAGCAAGAGAAGCACAGCTCCGGGCCGAATCGCAACCATGGCCAGGATGGCAACCGTCGCCGGCATCGGAATCGGCCTGCTCGTGGCCGGCACCGCCATCGCCCAGAGCGGCCGCAGCTACATCTACGTCGTCGGTTCGTCGACGGTCTATCCGTTCACTACGGTGGTGGCCGAGCGGTTCGGCAAGACCACCCAGTTCCGCACGCCGAAGGTGGAGTCGACCGGCTCCGGCGGCGGCTTCAAGCTGTTTTGCGCCGGCGTGGGAGTGGACCACCCGGACGTCACCAACGCGTCGCGCCGGGTGAAGGCATCGGAGCTCGACATGTGCGCGGAGAACGGGGTCACCGACGTCGTCGAGGTCAAGATCGGCTACGACGGCATCGTGATGGCCAATGCCGTGGAGTCCGAGCAGTACCAGCTGAGCCGCCGCGATATCTTCCTGGCACTCGCCAAGGAGGTGCCCGATCCGGACGGTGGCGAAAAGCTGGTACCGAACCCTTATACGGTCTGGAACGAGGTGGACCCTAACCTGCCCGACACCGAGATCGAGGTGCTGGGCCCGCCGCCCACTTCGGGTACGCGCGACGCGTTCGTTGAACTCGCCATGGAGGGCGGCTGCCAGACCTTCGACTGGATCGCGGCCATCGAGGACGAGGACGAGACCCGCTACAAGACGATCTGCCACTCCATCCGCGAGGACGGTGTGTACGTGGAAGCGGGCGAGAACGACAACCTCATCGTCCAGAAGCTGGAGGCCAACCCGGATGCACTCGGCATCTTCGGCTTCAGCTTCCTGGATCAGAACATCGAGAAGGTGCACGGTTCGTTCATCGACGGCGTGGAACCGACCTTCGAGAAGATCGCCTCCGGCGACTACCCGGTGTCCCGGCCGCTGTACTCCTACGCCAAGGAGGCCCATGTCGGCGTGATCCCCGGTATGAGAGAATTCCTGCGCGAAATGACGAGCGAGCGCGCGTGGGGCGACGATGGCTATCTGTCCGAGCGCGGCCTTATCCCCATGCCGGAGCCGGAGCGCGCCAGGGTGCTGGCTGCCGTGGAATCGCTGACGCCGATCCGACTCTGAGCCGGCGTCGAAGCGGACGACAATAACGAGAGACGAGGGACGCACGGCGATCCGCCGGCCGCCGTGCGAGACCCACGCCACGATGGAAGGGTGACCGAATGCAGCCCGAGACACTGCTGCTGATCCTGCTGTTCCTCTGCGCTGCAGCCTACCGTCTCGGCCGCGGCCGTTCCCTGACCGCGGCGGGCGGCGACCGGCCGATGGCGCGCCTGCATTCGTTGCCGAGCTACTACGGGTATTTCACCGCCATCTGGTGCCTGTTGCCGGGGCTCGCCGTCATCCTGTTGTGGGTCACGCTGGAGCCCAGGGTGATCACCGCGCTGATGGTCGACCGGCTGCCCGAGTCGGTGCGCGACATGTCCGCCGGCGCGCTCGATCTCGCCGTCAACGACATCCGCAATCTGGCCGCCGGGGACGTGGTCAGCACCGAGGTCGACGCGGAGATGCGGGCGGCGGCTGATTTCTATCTGGAGACGCGGGCGAGGAGCCGGCTGCTGCTCACGATCTTCGTGCTGGCGGCGGCCGTGGCCGGGGCGACGCTGGCCTGGCGGCGCATCTCGCCCGGATTCCGCGCCCGCAATCACGTGGAGCGGGTGGTCCAGAGTGCCCTGCTCGCCGCATCGACCATCGCCGTCCTGACCACGGTCGGCATCGTCCTCTCGGTGCTGTTCGAGTCCATCCTGTTCTTCCGCAAGGTCCCGATCACGGAGTTCCTGTTCGGGCTGGAGTGGAGCCCGCAGACCGCCATCCGCGCCGACCAGGTGGGCTCCTCCGGTGCCTTCGGCGCCGTGCCTTTGTTCACCGGCACGCTGCTTATCACCGCCATCGCCATGTTCGTGTCCGTGCCCATCGGTCTCATGACGGCCATCTTCCTGACCGAATACGCGCGGTCGAGCTTCCGCTCCACAGCCAAGCCGTTGCTCGAGGTGCTCGCGGGCATCCCGACGGTGGTGTACGGCTTCTTCGCGGCACTGACCGTAGCGCCGCTGATACGCGAAGTCGGCACCGGCATCGGCCTGGACGTCGCCTCGGAGAGCGCGCTGGCCGCCGGCCTGGTCATGGGCATCATGATCATACCGCTGGTCTCGTCCCTGTCCGACGACGCCATCACGGCGGTGCCCCGGGCCATGCGCGACGGCTCGTTCGCCCTGGGCGCGACACGCTCCGAGACGGTGAAGCTGGTGATACTCCCGGCAGCGCTGCCCGGCATCGTGGGGGGCATCCTGCTGGCGGTCTCCCGGGCCATCGGCGAGACCATGATCGTGGTGATGGCCGCCGGTCTCGCCGCGAACCTCACCGGCAATCCCCTGGAGGCGGTGACCACCGTCACCGTGCAGATCGTGACCCTGCTGGTGGGCGACCAGGAATTCGACAGTGCCAAGACCCTGGCGGCCTTCGCCCTCGGCCTCGTGCTGTTCCTGGTGACGCTGGTGCTGAACGTGATCGGCCTCAGGGTCGTGCGCAAATACCGGGAGCAGTACGAATGAGCGACGGCAGGAAGACGGCAAGGCAGCTCATGGAGGCGGGGCTGCCCCGGCGCTACAGCCGCGAGCGCCGGTTCCGGGTGCTGGGCATGCTGGCTGTCTCCGTGGGGCTGACTTTCCTGGTGTTGTTCTTCGCCAGCATCGTCGCGAGCGGCTACAAGGCGTTCGCGCAGTCCGAGGTGGCGCTGGACGTCTACCTGGATCCGGCCCTGATCTCGCCCACCGGGGCGACGAACTCCGAGGCGCTGGCACTGGGCGACTATTCCGGTCTGGTGAGAGAGAGCCTGTATGACCTGTTCCCGGATGTGAGCGGCCGGCGCGACCGCCGCGCGCTCGCGCAGCTGGTCAGCGTGGGCGCCTCTTATCAGCTGCAGAATCTGGTGGCGGCCGACCCGAGCGTGATCGGCGAGTCCCGCCGCGTGTGGGTGCCGGCCAGTGCCGACGTGGACATGGTGGTCAAGGGCAGTATCGACCGCACGCTGCCGGAAGAGTCCCGGCCCGTAAAAGACCGGGAACTCGTCTGGATCGACCGGCTGACCGAGACCGGGCGCCTGCAGCTCAAGTTCAACACGGCGCTGTTCACGAACGGCGATTCCCGGGATCCGGAACTGGCCGGCATCCGCGGCGCCCTCATGGGCTCGTTCTACATGCTGCTGGTCACCGTGGCACTGGCGTTCCCGATCGGGGTGGCGGCGGCGGTCTATCTCGAGGAATTCGCGCCGCGCAACCGCTGGACCGACCTCATCGAGGTGAATATCAACAATCTGGCAGCCGTGCCCTCCATCGTGTTCGGGCTGCTCGGGCTAGCCGTGTTCATCAACTGGGCGTCGCTGCCGCGCTCCTCGCCGCTGGTCGGCGGGCTGGTGCTGTCGCTGATGACGCTGCCGGTGATCATCATCGCGGCGCGCGCCTCCATCAAGGCCGTGCCGCCGTCCATCAAGGAGGCCGCCCTCGGCGTGGGGGCATCGAAGATGCAGATGGTGTTCCAGCACGTGCTGCCGCTGGCGCTGCCGGGCATCCTCACGGGCACCATCATCGGCATGGCCCGCGCCCTCGGCGAGACGGCGCCGCTGCTCATGATCGGCATGGTGGCCTTCATCGTCGACATCCCCCAGGGGCCGCTGGACCCCTCGGCCGCGCTGCCGGTGCAGGTCTATCTGTGGGCCGACAGCCCCGAGCGCGCCTTCGTCGAGCGGACCTCCGCGGCGATCATCGTGCTGCTCGGATTCCTGCTGGTGATGAACCTCACCGCCGTATTGTTGCGGCGGCGTTTCGAGCGCAGCTTTTAGACGGTCCGCCGTTGAGGCGGGCAGGGAACTGTAAGAGAATGAAGCCGGAATTCAGAACCGACATCGACCCCAAGGCGGCCGCAGGCCGCGCTCAACAAGGACCGATCTCCCCAGTGGCTGACGATCAACTGACCCCGAGCGCTTCTGCGGCACCCGTCGTCGAGGAGCACCGCCGCGAGCAGGACGAGCGCGCCTACGATACCGTCGGGAACCCCCGTGCGAAGCGGCCGTTCCTCTGCACCGAGCACGTCGACGTCTATTACGACGACAATCACGCGATCATCGATGTCAGCCTTGAGATCGGCCAGAACGAGGTGATCGCGCTGATCGGTCCGTCCGGTTGCGGCAAGTCCACCTATCTGCGCTGCCTCAACCGCATGAACGACACCATCGAGTCGGCACGGGTCACGGGCAAGATCACACTGGACGGCAAGGACATCTACGATCGCAGCATGGACGTGGTGGCCCTGCGAGCGCGGGTGGGCATGGTGTTTCAGAAGCCCAACCCGTTCCCGAAGTCCATTTACGACAACGTCGCCTACGGGCCGCGCATCCATGGTCTGGCGGCGAACCGGGCGGAGCTGGACGAGATCGTGCACAACAGCCTCGAGCGCGCAGGTCTGCTGGCCGAGGTGAAGGATCGCCTGGACGAGCCGGGCACCGGCCTGTCGGGCGGTCAGCAGCAGCGGCTGTGCATCGCGCGCACCATCGCGGTCAGCCCGGAGGTGATCCTGATGGACGAGCCCTGCTCGGCGCTGGACCCGATCGCCACCGCCCGCATCGAGGATCTGATCGACGAGCTGCGCGAGAACTACGCCATCGTCATCGTCACCCACTCCATGCAGCAGGCGGCGCGGGTGTCACAGCGCACGGCGTACTTCCACCTGGGCAAGCTGATCGAGGTGGACGATACCGACCGGGTCTTCACCAACCCCCAGCACAAGCTCACCGAGGACTACATCACCGGCCGCTTCGGCTGAGCGGATCCGCCCGCGGCCGGTTCAGGTGCCGAATATGCGGCCGTAGGCCTCGGCGTCGAAACCCACCACCATCCGCTTGCGGCTCTCGATCACGGGCCGCTTGATCAGCGTCGGATTCTCCAGCATCAGCGCGAGCGCGCCCGCCCGGGTCAGATTCTGCCGGTCGAGTTCCGGTATGCGCCGCCAGGTCAGGCTGCGCTTGTTCAGCAGCGCCTCCCATTCGACCCGGTCCGCCCAGCGTTCCAGCATCTGGATGGTGACGCCGTCGTCGCGGACGTCGTGGAAGCGGTGTTCGATATCGTGCTCCCGCAGCCATTGCAGGGCCTTGCGGCAGCTGTCGCAGCTCTTCAGTCCGTAGATGTCGATGGTCGCCTCTCCCATGGCTCTGTCAGAATGGCCCGTCCGGATGGCCTAGTCCAGATTGCGCAGCAGCTCGTTCAGCCCGACCCTGGCCCTGGTCTTCTCGTCCACGCGTTTGACGATCACGGCGGCATACAGCGAATGGCTGCCGTCCTGCGCCGGCAGATTCCCGGGCACGACGACGCTGCCGGCCGGCACGCGGCCGTAGCTTATCTCGCCGGTCTCGCGGTCGTAAATGCGGGTGCTCTGGCCGATGTAGACGCCCATGGAGATCACCGCTCCGCGCTCCACGATGACGCCCTCGACGATCTCCGAGCGGGCGCCGACGAAGCAGTCGTCCTCGACGATGGTCGGCGCGGCCTGGAGCGGCTCCAGCACGCCGCCGATGCCGACGCCGCCGGACAGGTGCACGTTGGCGCCGATCTGGGCGCAGCTGCCGACGGTGGCCCAGGTGTCCACCATGCTGCCCGAGCCGATCCAGGCGCCGATGTTCACGTAGGAGGGCATGAGGACCACGTCGGGGGCCACGTAGGCGCCGCGGCGCACCTGGGCGTCCGGCACCACGCGCACGCCGTCGGCGCGGAAGCGCTCCAGGTCGTAGTCGGCGTATTTCAGACCCACCTTGTCGTAGTAGCGGGTGTGGCCGCCCTCGACCACCCGGTTGTCCGACAGGCGGAAGTACAGCAGCACCGCTTTCTTCAGCCAGTCGTTCACCACCCAGCCCTCCGGGCCGGGCTCGGCTACGCGGGCGCGGCCGCTGTCCAGCTCGGCGAGTGCGGTTTCGACGGCGTCGGCCACCGCCGTATCGCCGGGACGGATTTCGCCGCGGCGCTCCCACGCCCCCTCGATGGTGTCGCGGATATCGCTCATCGTCATTCCTCTTGCGTCGTTTCTGTTCGTCGGTGCTGCCGGGCGAGGGCGAACGCGCGGATGCGGCGGGCCGCTTCCACGCAGTCGCCAGGTGGCGCCACCAGCGACAGCCGCAGGCGTCCGGCCCCCGGATTCGCGCCGCCGGCCTCGCGCCCCAGGTAGGAGCCAGGCAGCGTCACCACGTTCGTGGCGGCGTAGAGTTCCCGCGCGTAGTGCTCGTCGTCGCCGTTGATGCCGACCCAGAGGTAGAACGAGGCCGCCGGCGCCTCCACGTCGAGGACGTCGGCGAGCAACGGGGTGACCTCCCGGAACTTGCGGGCGTAGAGGCGGCGGTTCGCCTCGACGTGGGCGTCGTCGGCCCAGGCCGCGACGCTGGCGCGCTGGGTGGGCACGGGCATCGCGCAGCCGTGATAGGTGCGGTAGCGGCGGTAGTCGGCCATGATCCCGGCGTCGCCGGCGACGAAGCCGGAGCGCAGGCCCGGGATATTGGAGCGCTTCGACAGGCTGTGGAAGGCGATGCAGCGGGCGTAGTCGTCGCGGCCCAGGTCGCGGCAGACCTCCAGCAGCGAGACCGGTGCCTCGTCCAGGTAGATGTCCGCATAGCACTCGTCGGCCGCGATCACGAAGTCGTGCCGGTCGGCCAGTTCGAGCAGTTCCCGGTAGAAGGCGGCGTCCAGCACCGCGCCGGTGGGATTGCCGGGCGAGCAGACGTATACCAGGGCCGTCCGCGCCCAGACCCGTTCGGGTACGTCCGCCAGGCGCGGACGGAAGCCGGTCTCCGGCAGGGTGGGGAGATACCAGGGCTCGGCGCCGGCGAGCAGCGCCGCGCCCTCGTAAATCTGATAGAACGGGTTCGGCATGGCCACGTAGCTGCCCGCGGCCGGGTCGACCACGGCCTGGGCGAAGGAGAACAGGCCCTCCCGGGTGCCGTTCACCGGCAGGATCGCCTTGCCCGGGTCCACCCGAACGCCGAAGCGCCGCGCGAGCCAGTCGGCACACGCCTCGCGCAACTCGTCGAGCCCCGGTGAGACCGGATAGACGCCGGCCCCCTGCGCCAGCGCCGCCTTCAGGGCCTCCAGGATGAAAGCGGGCGTCTCGTGGCTAGGCTCGCCGATGGACAGCGGTATGCGGCTGAGGCCGTCCGGCGGCTCGACCCCCGCGAGTAGCTCGGCAAGCTGCTCGAACGGGTAGGGGTGCAGGCGCCGGATGCGCGGGTTCACGGTCAGGCCGCCTCGCCGAGTCGCTGGTCGAGCGTGCGGCTGATTGCCTCGCGCACGGTGGCGTCCAGCGGCCGCTGGTCGTGCCCGGTGAGGTAGAACACGTCCTCGGCCCGCTCGCCGATGGTGAGGATCTTCGCCGCCTTGATCTCCACCCCGAGTTCGCGGAAGACCTTACCCACCGCCAGCAGCAGACCCGGCCGGTCGCCGGCCACCAGTTCCATGATGGTGCGCCCGCCGGCGGTGTCGTCGGCGAAGCTGATCTGGGTGGGCGTGCGGAACATGCGCACCTGCCGCGGCGCGCGGCGGGTGACGCGGGCATCCCAGTCGTCGCCCCGGCGCACCACCTGTGTCACCCGGGTCAGTATCTCCTCGAGGCGGTCGCCGTCCGGCGCCTGCTCGGCCTGCCCGACCTCCATGACGATGTAGGTATCCATGCTGTAGCCGTTGCGGGTGGGCGTGATACGGGCATCCAGAATGCTGAGTCCGAGCTCGTCAATCACCGCCGTCGCGTTGGCGAAAGTGTGGTAGCGCTGGGGCGTGTAGAGAAACAGCGCGATACCGCCGGTGTCCTCCAGCGCGCGCACGGCGATGAGCGGCTGGTCCAGCTCGTCCCGGTGTGCGGCCATGAACTCGGTCTGCCAGGCGATCTCGTCGGCGCCGTGGCGCAGGAAGTACTCCGGATTCTGCAGAGCCCAGACCCGGTCGGTGTCCGCGTCGGCGACGCCTGCGGCCGCCAGCGCCGCGCGGGCCTCGCGCTGGGTCTCGGCGATCAGCTCGTCCTTATCGATGGGGTTCTCCAGCCCGCGCCGCAGCGCCCGCTTGGTGAGCTCGTACAGATCCTCGAACAGGCTCCCCTTCCAGGAGTTCCACAGCTTCGGGTTGGTGCCGCGCACGTCTGCCACCGTCAGCACGTACAGGTAGTCGAGGTGGGTCTGGTCGCCCACCAGCGCGGCGAATTCGTTGATGACCGCCGGGTCGCTGATGTCCTTCTTCTGCGCGGTGGTGGACAGCGCCAGATGGTGGCGCACGAGCCAGGCGACCATGCGGGCCTCGTAGCGGGACAGGCCGTGTTCCAGGCAAAAGGCCTCGGCGTCGACCGCGCCCAGTTCGGAGTGGTCGCCGCCGCGGCCCTTGGCGATATCGTGGAACAGGCCGCCCAGGTAGGCGATCTCCGGCTTCTCCAGCGCCTGCATCACCGCGCTCGGATGCGGGTACTCGTGGTCGAACTGGTGCAACCGGAAGCGGCGCAGGTTGCTGACCACGAACAGGGTGTGGGCGTCCACGGTATAGGCGTGGAAGAGGTCGTACTGCATGCGCCCGACGATGCGCCCGAAGGACGGGATGTACAGCCCGAGGACGCCGTACAGGTTCATGCGCCGCAGCTCGTGGGTGACGCCCCGGGGCGCGCGCAGGATCTCCAGGAACAGCCGGTGGTTGCGCGGGCTCTGCCGGAACTCCTCGTCGATCAGGTGCAGGCTGCGCTTGATCAGCCCCACGGTCCAGGCGCTGACGCCCTTGATGTCGCTGTGCTTCTGCAGCAGCGTGAACAGTTCCAGCAGGGCGGAGGGGTCGCGCTCGAAGACCTCGTCGTTGGCGGTCTGCAGGAAGCCGTTCCGCACCTGGAAGCGCTCGTTCAGCGGCTCCGGCTCGGCGTCCGGGTCGAGCAGGATGGCCTCCTGGAAGAGCTGCAGCAGGATCTCGTTCAGGCGCGACAGCTCCATCACGGTACGGTAGTAGCGCTGCATCATCTGCTCGACTGCGAGCGTGTAGGAGGCGTCCTCGTAGCCCAGCATCTGCGCGAGTTTCACCTGGTGGTCGAAGAGGAGCCGGTCCTCGCGACGCCCGGTCAGCACGTGCAGGGCGAAGCGCACCTTCCACAGGAAGCTGCGGCCCTCGATGAGCCGGTCGAGCTGGCCCGGCGTGAGAAACCGGTGGTCGACCAGCTCCGCGAGGCGCTCGGCGCCGAAGTGGCGCTTCGCGATCCAGCCGATCATCTGGATGTCCCGCAGCCCGCCCGGGCTGCCCTTGACGTTCGGTTCCAGGTTGTAGGCGGTGTCGTGGTAGCGGTGGTGGCGCTCGATCTGCTCGTTGCGCTTGGCCTCGAAGAACTCGCGGGACGACCACATGCGGTCGGGTCCGATGCACTCGCGCATGACGTCGAAGTTCGCCGCCGGACCCGCGAGCAGCCGCGCCTCCATCAGCGTGGTCATGACCGTGACGTCGGCCCGGGCTTCCCGTTCGCAGTCGGCGACGGTGCGCACGCTGTGGCCGATCTCCAGGCCGACGTCCCAGAGCGCCGTCAGGAAGTCGCTGAGCCAGCCGGTCTCCTGTTCCCCGTCGGCCAGCAGGATCATGACGTCGATATCGGAGCAGGGATGCAGCTCGCCGCGGCCGTAACCGCCGACGGCCACCAGCGCGGCCGCCGGATTGTCGGCGTAGCAGTCCCAGAGGTGGCGCAGCAGGCGGTCGATGAGGGAGGCCCGGGCCACCACGAGCCGGTCCACGGCTTCGCCGGCGCGGAATCGCTCCACCAGGTTTTCGCCGGCCTCCGCGAGTCCGTCCCGCAGGGCCAGGGGCTCGACGTCAGGCCGGCAGTCGCCCAGATGCCGCTCCAGGACGGTGATGGCCGGGTCGGTGCCGCCTGTCTCCCGGATCCCGCCGGTCCCTGCGCTCACCCCGGCCTGCCTCAGCCGCCCGCGGCGGCGGCTTCGCGCTCCGCGGCCCCGAGGGTGAGTATCTCGTGCCCGGTCTCGGTGACCAGCACGGTGTGCTCCCACTGGGCGGACAGCGAATGGTCCTTGGTGACCACCGTCCAGCCGTCCGGGAGCAGTTTCACGTGGCGCTTGCCGGCATTCACCATGGGCTCGACGGTAATGCTCATGCCCGGCACGAGCTCCATCCCGGTGCCCGGCTTGCCGTAGTGCAGCACCTGGGGATCCTCGTGGAAGCCCAGGCCGATGCCGTGCCCGCAGTATTCGCGCACCACCGAGCAGCGCTGAGACTCGACGTATTTCTGGATGGCGTGGCCGATATCGCCGAGATGCTTGCCGGGCACCACCTGCGCGATGCCCCGCAGCATGCCTTCGCGGGCCACCGCGGCAACCCGCTCCGCCTGCACGGAGGGCTTGCCGACGTGGAACATGCGGCTGGTGTCGCCGTGGAACCCGTCCTTGATCACCGTGATGTCGATATTTAGGGCGTCACCCGACTTCAGCTGCCTGTCCCCCGGGATGCCGTGGCAGACGACGTGGTTCACGGAGGTGCAGATGGATTTCGGGAAGCCGCGGTAGTTCAGTGGCGCGGGCACGGCGTCCAGTTCCTCGACGATGTAGCGGTGGCAGATGGCGTCCAGCTCGCCCGTGGTCACTCCCGGGCGCACATGCTCGCCGATCATGTCGAGCACGGTGGCGGCCAGCCGGCCGGCCACGCGCATCTTCTCCTGCTCGTCGGGTGTCTTTATGGTCACATTCATGGCAAAGGGGCGCGCCGGATGAGCGCCGGGGTTACCGGGGGATCACGGGCGGGGCCGCTCTCCGTCGGGTTTCTCCGCCGCTGCGTTGTTGGACAAAGCGACCTATGGTATAAAGCGCGCGCCTGACAGGCAATCCGAAAACTTAATCCACACATGCACCGACACGGTCCGCCGGGTGCCCCGCCGAAAAAGGGGTTGCGGTCCGAGGGTGTATGGAGGCTCAACCCGAGGAGACGACATGACTGACGTGAACATGCGCCAGCTGCTGGAGGCTGGTGTGCATTTCGGGCATCAGACCCGTTACTGGAACCCGAAGATGGCCCCCTACATCTTCGGCGAACGCAACAAGATCCACATCATCAACCTGGAGCGCTCGCTGCCGATGCTGCGGGAGGCGACCGGCTACGTGAAAAATCTGGTGTCCGACGGCGGCACGGTTCTGTTCGTCGGCACCAAGCGCTCGGCGCGCGAGGCCGTCCGCAGCGAAGCCGAGCGTTGCGGCATGCCCTTCGTCAGCTACCGCTGGCTGGGCGGCATGCTCACCAACTTCAAGACCATCAAGGGCTCGATCAAGCGCCTCGGCGATATCGAGGCCATGAAGGAAGACGGCACGATCGAACAGCTCACCAAGAAAGAGGGCCTGACCATCGAGCGCGAGCGCGAGAAGCTCGAGCGCAGTCTCGGTGGCATCAAGAATATGAACTCCCTGCCGGATGCGCTGTTCGTGATCGACGTGATGCACGAGAACATCGCCGTGGCCGAGGCGCGCAAGCTGGGGATCCCGGTGGTGGCCGTCGTGGATACCAACTGCTCGCCCGACGAGATCGACCACATCATCCCGGGTAATGACGATGCCATGCGCGCGATCCAGCTCTACACGGCGGTGATCGCCGATGCGGTGCTGGACGGCAAGGCTTCTGCCCCCGAGGCGGTGCTGGGCGACGACGAATTCGTCGAGCTGGACGAGCAGGGTCGGCCGACGAAGGCCACACGCAAGAAGGCTCCCGCCAAGAAGAAGGCCAAGAAGAAGACGGCGAAGAAGAAAGCCGTGGCAAAGGCGGACGAGGCCGCCGAGGCGCCCGAGACGCCGGACGTGGCGGAGGCCCAGCAGTCGCAGCCGGCCGAAGAGCCCGCCCCCGGCGAGGAGCCGGAGCCGGAGGCGGAGGCGGCCGCGAAGGCCGTCGCCGACGAGCCGGGTACCGAGGCAGGAGCCGGCGCGCCGCAGCCCGAGGCTGCCGCCGAGGCGCCCGAGCCGGCCGGCGACGAAGCCGGGAGCGAAGCCGAGGAGCCGAAGAAGGAGGGCTGAGCCTTCCTGCGCGCCCGGGCCGCGGCCGGCCGAGCGGGCGATTTGACTGAAGGATCATGGACGTGCCGCGTTGTCGCGGTCCCGTCCGCAAGGACTACGAGGTAGCGAGATGGCGGTAACTGCAGCGATGGTCAAGGAACTGCGCGAACGCACGGGCGCAGGCATGATGGAGTGCAAGAAGGCACTGGTGGAGACGGACGGCGATCTGGAGGCTGCGGTCGAGCAGCTGCGCAAGTCCGGCCAGGCCAAGGCGGACAAGAAGGCCGGCCGCGTGGCCGCCGACGGCAAGATAGTCATCGCGACCGGCGACGACGTCGTGGCCCTGGTCGAGGTGAATTCCGAGACCGACTTCGTGGCCAAGGACGAGAACTTCTCCGCCTTCGCCGACAAGGTAGCCGCGCTGGTGCTGGCCGGGCGTCCCGCCGGTCTCGACGAGCTGATGGCCGCCGAGCTGGGCGGCCAGAGCGTCGAGGAGGCCCGCAAGGCGCTGATTGCCAAGGTGGGCGAGAATATCGGCGTGCGCCGCTTCGAGGTGGTGCCGGCCGACGGCAACACCGGCGTCTACAGTCACGGTGCCCGCATCGGCTCCGTCGTCGTGCTCGACGGCGGCGATGCCGAACTGGCCCGGGATCTGGCCATGCACGTGGCCGCGTCCAATCCCGCCTGCATCAGCGAGGAGGACGTGGACCCCGAGCAGCTCGCCTCCGAGCGACGCATTCTGACCGAGCAGGCCCGGGACAGCGGCAAGCCGGCCGAGATCATCGAGAAGATGGTGGAGGGGCGGCTGCGCAAGTGGCTGTCGGAGATCACGCTGGTGGGCCAGCCCTTCGTGAAAGACCCGGACGTCACCGTCGGCAAGCTGCTGGACAAGGCGGGCGCCACCGTGAAGCGCTTCGTGCGCTACGAGGTGGGCGAGGGTATCGAGAAGAAGGAAGAGAACTTCGCCGAAGAGGTGATGGCCCAGATTCAGGGCAGCTGAGACCTGCGCCGGATTCCGCCGATGGCCTCGGCGCTGCCCGGTAGGATAGAATCGAGCGGCCCCGCTCGCGCGGGGCAGTTCTTATGGTACGCCTTGTCGTACGCCGGGTCAGGGGCCGCCTCCGCGGTGTCCGGTCCCGGCCATGCCCGGAGTCGCTCCGCCTATGTCTGAAGCCGAGCCAGGTCTGAAGCGCATCCTGCTGAAGCTGAGTGGTGAGGCGCTGCTGGGCAGCCTCGATTACGGCATCGATCCCGAGATCATCAAACGCATCGCCGGCGAGTTGCACGACGTGCGTGAGCTGGGCATCGAGGTGGGCGTGGTAATCGGCGGCGGCAACATCTTCCGCGGCGCGGGGCTGGCCCGGGCCGGCATGGACCGGGTCACCGGCGATCACATGGGCATGCTCGCCACGGTCATCAACGCGCTGGCGCTGCAGGACGCCCTGGAGCGTCTCGGCGTCTACGCCCGGGTGATGTCCGCGCTGAAGATCCACGAGGTCTGCGAGGACTATATCCGGCGCCGTGCCATCCGCCACCTGGAGAAGGGTCGCGTGGTCATCCTGGCGGCCGGTACCGGCAATCCCTTCTTCACGACCGATACTGCGGCGAGTCTGCGCGCGATCGAGGTCGGCGCGGACATACTGCTGAAGGCCACCAAGGTGGACGGCGTCTACAGCGCAGACCCGGTCACGGTTCCGGATGCCCGGCGCTACTCGACGGTATCTTTCGACCAGGTGCTGACCGACAAGCTGAATGTCATGGATGCCACGGCGATTGTCATGTGCCGTGACAACGGCCTGCCGCTCAGGATCTTCGACCTGACGCGGCCCGGCGCTCTTCTGCGGGTGGTGCGCGGCGAGGACGTCGGCACCCTCGTCACCAACCAGGGCTAACGACCAGCGGAGACACGGAGTGATAGAGGACATCAAGAAAGACGCGGCGGAGCGCATGAAAAAGAGTGTGGTGTCGCTGAAGCAGGAATTCACCAAGCTGCGTACCGGGCGCGCGCACACCAGCCTGCTGGACCACATCCACGTGGAGTACTATGGCGCGGACGTACCGCTTAACCAGGTGGCGAACGTGGGCGTGGAAGATTCGCGCACGCTGACGGTGGCGCCGTACGAGAAGCAGATGGTGCCGGTGGTGGAGAAGGCCATCATGAATTCCGACCTCGGCCTGAATCCGGCGACGGCCGGCACCGTCATCCGCGTGCCGCTGCCGGCGCTGACCGAGGAGCGGCGCAAGGACATGATCCGCATCGTTCGCCACGAGGCGGAGGGCGGCCGCGTCGCCATCCGCAACATCCGCCGCGATGCCATGCACGACCTCAAGGAGCTCCTGAAGGAGAAGGAGATCAGCGAGGACGACGAGCGTCGCGGGGAAGAGGCCATCCAGCAGCTCACCGACAAGTACGTGGCCGAAGTGGACGAGGAACTGGCCGAGAAAGAGAAGGAACTCCTCGAGTTCTGAGAGACGCCCGTCTCCCCATGGCCCGCCGATGAGCAACACTCCTGACAGCCCGACCGCGACCCTGCCGCGCCATGTGGCCGTCATCATGGACGGCAACGGGCGCTGGGCGCGACGCCGCGGGCTGCCGCGCCAGCTCGGCCACCGCTCGGGCATCGGGCCGGTGCGCACCACCGTCGAGACCTGCGGCAAGCTGGGCATCGAGTATCTCACCTTGTTCGCCTTCTCCAGCGAGAACTGGTCGCGGCCCCGCGAGGAGGTCACCGGGCTGATGCGACTGTTCGTCGAGTCACTGAAGCGCGAGGTGGCGGAACTGCACGAAAACCGCGTGAAACTGACCTTCGTCGGCGCGCGCGAGCGGCTGCCCGGCGGCCTGGTGCGACAGATGGAGGACGCCGAGCGCCGCACGGCCGACAATACCGGCCTGCGGCTGGTCATCGCCGCGGCCTACGGCGGGCGCTGGGACATCGGTCAGGCGGCGCGGTCGCTGGCTGCGGAGGTGGCGGAGGGCCGACGCAGCGTCGAATCCGTCGACGAGGAGGCGCTGGCCTCCCGGCTGGCACTGGCCGGCTGTCCGGACCCGGACCTGCTGATCCGCACCGGCGGCGAGCGGCGTATCTCGAATTTCCTGCTCTGGAACCTGGCCTACACCGAGCTGTACTTCAGCGACACGCTGTGGCCCGATTTCGACGCCGCGGAGTTCCACGAGGCACTCGCCTATTTCGCCCAGCGCAAGCGGCGCTACGGCCGTACCCAGGAACAGCTCGAGGTCGGATGATGCTGCGCCAGCGTGTCATCACCGCGGTGATCGCGGTCGTGCTGATCCTGCTCGCGCTGTTCGTATTTCCGCCGCCGTTGACTCTCGTGCTGCTCGGCGTGCTGATCGTCGCCGGCGGCTGGGAATGGTCGGCCTTCCTGGGTGCCGAGGGTGCCGCACGCGGCATTTTCCCCGCCGTACTGGCGGCAGCGATCGCCATGGTGTGGTGGGCGGTTCCGCAGTTCCTGCCGCTGCTGCCCGTGCTGCTGGCCTCGCTGGCCTTCTGGCTGGTGGCGGCCGTGCTGGTGGTGCGCTATCCCATCCGCGTGCCGCGCTGGCTAATCTGGGTCGGCGGGCTCGCCACCCTGGTGCCCGCTTATCTGGCACTGGGGACGCTGTACATGGGCGAGCCGCGGGGAGCGCAGGTGGTGCTGTTCGTGCTCGCCGTCATCTGGTGTGCGGACATCGGTGCCTATTTCGCCGGTCGGCGCTTCGGCCGGGTGAAGCTCGCGCCGAAGGTCAGTCCCGGCAAGACCTGGGAAGGGGTGTTCGGCGGGCTGGCCGCCGCCACGCTGGTCTGCCTCGCCGGCGCCTGGTGGTTCGGCATCTCGCTGGCTATCCTGCTGCCGCTGTCGCTGGCGGCCACGCTGCTTTCGATCATCGGCGATCTGACCGTGAGCCTGTTCAAGCGCAGCGCCGGCGTGAAGGACAGCGGCCACCTGTTCCCCGGTCACGGCGGCGTACTGGACCGGGTGGACAGCCTGGCAGCCGCCTCGCCCCTGTTCCTGTTGATGCTGAGACTGCTCGGGCTGCCATGAGCCAGGTCAGGGGCAGCACCTGCGCCTGGCAACCGGCGGGGAACCCCCGCCACGCCGGCGCTGTCTGTCTGTGTGGGTGGGACGGCGTCCGCAGGCGCGGGGTCATCCTTTATACTGGCGGACTTTGCGCGCGGGGAACCGGTCTTTGGGCACCATACTGACATCGCTCGTGGCCTTCATCGTGGCGATCAGCCTGCTGATCGCCATCCACGAGTACGGCCATTACATCGTCGCGCGGCTCTTCGGCATCAAGGTGCTGCGCTACTCCATCGGCTTCGGCAAGCCGTTGTGGAGCATACGGCGCGGCGCGGATGACACCGAGTACTGCATCTCCGCGCTGCCGCTTGGCGGCTATGTCAAATTGCTGGACGGCCGTGAGACCGAGATCGCCCCGGAGGACCAGGGCCGCGCCTTCGACCAGAAGCCGGTGCCCCAGCGCATCGCCGTCCTGTTCGCCGGACCTGCCTTCAATTTCCTGTTTGCCATCGCCGCCTACTGGATACTGTTCGTCCAGGGCGTCGCCGTGATGGCGCCGGTGGTCGGCGAGGTGGAGCCCGACTCCTACGCTGCCGAGGCGGGTCTTGCCTACGAAGACCGGATCCTGCAGGTCGGCGGCAAGGAGGTATCCGGCTGGGAGGACACGCTGATCACGCTGCTGGGCGACATGGTCGACGACGGCCGCGTGCCGCTTACGGTGGAGCGCGCGGACGGCTCGACCGAGCGGCTGACCATCGACGTGGGCCGGGATGCGGCGCGGCTGACGGAGCCGGGGGTGCTGTTCGACGGACTCGGGTTCCGCCCCTGGTCGCCGCCGGTGGTCGTGGGCGAGGTCAACCCGGACAGTGCCGCCGAGACAGCCGGGCTCGAATCGGGAGATCGGATCGAGGCGGTCGACGGTGAGCCGGTGGTGAGCTGGCGGGAGCTGACCGACGCCCTGTCGCCACGGCCGGGGGAGACGGTGGCCATCACTTATCGCCGCGACGGTGACACGCGCACGGTGGAGACCACGCTGGGCGAGATGGAGAGCGACGGCGAGCGCCGCGGCATCCTCGGCATCAGCAATCGTATCGAGCCCTCCGAGCGGCGCATCAGCATCCAGGAGTACGGGCCGCTCGAGGCCGTGGCCGAGGCCACCGGCAAGATGGTGGACACCACGGTGTTCACCGTCCGCATGCTGTTCCGCATGGTGGTCGGCGACGTTTCTCTGAAGAACATCAGCGGACCGGTGAACATCGCCCAGTACGCCGGCTCGTCCGCCAGCGCCGGCAGCGAATACTTCATCGGCTTCCTGGCCGTGGTCAGCATCAGCCTTGGCGTGCTGAACCTGCTGCCGATCCCCATGCTGGACGGCGGCCAGATCGTCTACCAGACGGTAGAGTGGGTGAAGGGCACCCCGTTGTCCGAACGGGCACAGATGATCGGCCAGCAGGTTGGAATACTCGCGCTAATCGCTATCATGGGCCTCGCTTTCTACAACGACCTAACGCGTATCTTCGCGCCATAAGGAATCACGGTTTGTTCTCGTCCGATCGGCATTCGACTCCGGATCGCGCCGCCCGCCCGCGGCTACGCGGCGGCTGGCTCTTTCTCGCGCTGGCCCTGCTGTCGACGGCAGCTGTGACGGCGAGGGCCGAGGAGTTCGTGGTGCGCGACATGCGGGTGGAAGGCCTGCAGCGCATCTCCGAGGGCACCGTGTTTAACTACCTGCCGATCAATCTCGGCGACATGCTGACGCCGCAGCGGGTGCGCGAGGCCATCCGCGCCCTGTACCGGCAGGGGCTGTTCGAGGACATCGCCTTCCGGCGCGACGGCGACACGCTGGTGATCGAGGTGGAGGAGCGGCCCTCCATCGCCGAGTTCACCATCGAGGGCAACAAGGACATCAAGACCGAGGACCTGATGGAGTCGCTGCGCGGCGTGGGGCTCGCACGTGGCAAGACCTTCGACCGCTCCGTGCTGGACGAGGTGACCCGCTTCCTGACCGAGCAGTACTACAGCCGCGGCAAGTACGGCGTCTCGGTCGTCGCGAATGTGGCGGACCGGCCCAACAACCAGGTGGCCATCTCCATCGACGTGAAGGAGGGCGAGCGCGCCCGTATCCGCCAGATCAACATCGTCGGCAACGAGGAATTCAGGGACGAGGAAATCCGCGACCAGTTCGAACTGCAGACGCCGAACTGGCTCTCGTTCATCCGTCAGGACGACCGCTACGCCAAGGAATCGCTGTCCGGCGACCTGGAGAGCCTGCGCTCGTTCTACATGGACCGGGGCTTCGCGGACTTCCAGGTGGAGTCCACCCAGGTGGCGATCAGCCCGGACAGGAAAGACATCTACATCACGATCAACGTGCGTGAGGGCGAGCGCTACGAGATCTCGAACATCAAGCTGGCGGGCGAGATGGTGGTGCCGCGGGAGGAGCTGGAGCGGCTGATCCTCGCGAGCCCCGGCGAGACCTTCAACCTGCAGCGGCTCACCCAGACCTCGGAGCTGATCTCCTTCCGCCTGGGCGCCGACGGCTATGCCCAGGCGGAGGTGGAGCCCGTGCCGGACCTGGACCGGGAGAACAAGCTCGCCGACGTCACGATCTACATCGAACCCAACAACCGGGTCTATGTCCGGCGCATCAACTTCAACGGCATCGACAGCGTGGCCGACGAGGTGCTGCGCCGGGAGATGCGCCAGATGGAGGGGGGCTATCTCTCCAACACCCTGGTGGACCGCTCGAAGGTCCGCCTGCAGCGACTGCCCTACATCGAAGAAGTGCAGGTCGATACCGCGCCCGTGCCCGGCACCCCGGACCTGGTGGATGTGAACTACGACCTGAAGTACGGCCTGCCGGGCCAGTTCGGCGGCGGCGTCGGCTACTCCGAAGCCCAGAAGCTGATCCTGAACGGCAACTTCGTGCACTCGAATTTCCTCGGCACCGGCAACCGGGTGGCCGCCGAGATCAACTCGGGGCGGTTCAGCACGGCCTACAGCATCTCGTACACGGATCCCTACCGGACCATCGACGGCGTCCGGCGCACGCTGTCCGTGGGCTACCGCGACATCACCCAGTTCACCTCGTCCGCGTCGGACTTCTCCACCGAGACGCTCACGGCCGGCATCGACTACGGCTACCCGATCACCGAGTATCAGACGCTGTCCTTCGGCCTGGCGCTGCAGGACGCCGAGCTCGTCGCCTCCAGTTTCAGCACCCGGCAGGCCCAGGAGTGGGTGCTGAACAACGGCAATCCGCGGGTGGAGGATCTCGGCAACGGCAGCGCCCTGTTCGTGACCGATTTCAAGACGGTGGAACTGGTAGCCGGCTGGACCTATGACAGCCGCAACCGGGCCATCTTCGCCGACCGGGGCACGCGCCAGCGCTTCATCGTCTCCGCCGCGGTGCCGGGCAGTGACGTCGAGTACTACACCGCGCGCTACGACCTGCTGAAGTACTTCCCGATCACGCGCAACTGGATCGTCTCCTTCGCCTCGGAGTTCGCCTTCGGCGAGGGCATCAACGAGACGACGGCGCTGCCGCCCTACAAGCAGTTCTACGCCGGCGGGCCGGGCTCGGTGCGCGGCTTCGCCGAGTCGGACCTGGGCCCGATCGACAGCTTCGGCAATCCCTACGGCGGCAACCTTTTGGTCACGAGCCAGCTTGAGCTTATAATTCCGGCGCCGGAGGCCCTTCGTGGCCGCACGCGCTTCAGCCTGTTCTATGACATCGGCAACGTATTCAACACGGGAGAGGTCGGCTTCACCGACAGGCTCGGCGACCCGATCACTTATGACTTCGAATCGGGCGAGTTGCGGCAGTCCGTCGGCATCGCTGCCGAGTGGCTGGCACCGCTGGGCCTCTTCCGCTTCAGTTATGCGTTGCCGCTGAACGAGGTCTCGGCCACCGATCGCCTCTTCGGTGATCGGGTCGAGCGCTTTCAGTTTTCGATCGGAAACGCATTTTGACACCTCTTTCAAGCATGGGAAACGGTATGAAATTCAAGACCCACCAAGGACCCCTGGGATTCTCCATCCTCGCACTGGCACTCCTCGCATTGGCGACGCCCCTGTCCCACGCCTGGGCGCAGTCCAGCCTCAAGATCGGGGTGGTCTCACTGCCGCGCCTCCTGAAGGAAGCGCCCCAGGCACAGGCATCCATGGCGGAGCTGCAGCAGGAGTTCGCGCCGAGAGAGCGCAGCATCCGTGCCAAGCAGGAGGAGTTCCAGAGCCGCAGCGAGCAGGTGCAGCGCGACCTCGCGGTGATGAGCGAGGAGGAGAGACGCGCGGCCGAGCGCGAGCTGCGGGAGTCCCAGCGTGACAGCCAGCGTCTGCTGGAGGAGTTCCGCGAGGATTACAACCTGCGCGTGAACGAGGAACTCGGCAAGCTGCAGCGCTCGCTGCTGAAGGAAGTGCAGGACTACGCCCGCGCGTCCGGCTACGATCTCATCGTCGGCGACGGCGTGCTGTATGCGAGCGACGTGGTGAACATCACCGACGAGATCCTGCGCAAGCTGCAGGCCAACTTCGACGCCGGCTCCGCTTCCGAGTAGGCGCGGCGGCCCGCACGGTGACGGGGCCGACGGCGTGAGCCTGTCGCTCGGCGAGATCGCTGCCCGGTTCGGCTGCGAACTGCACGGCGACCCGGACGTCGCCGTCGGCCGGGTGGCCACCCTGGCCAACGCCGGGCCGGACGCCGTCTCTTTTCTCGCCAACCCCGCCTATCGTTCCGCCCTGGCCGGCACGGCCGCGGGCGCCGTGCTGCTCGCCGCCGCTGAGGCCGACGGCTGCCCGGTGCCGGCACTGGTCTGCGCCGATCCCTACGTGACCTATGCCCGGGTGGCGTCGCTGCTGTATCCGCCGCGGCTGCCAGAGCCCGGCGTGAGCGGCTCGGCCACGGTGGATGATTCGGCCGTCGTAGCCGCTTCCGCCGCGGTGGGGCCGGGCGCGCGCATCGGCCCGGGCGTCGTACTCGGCGAGCACGTGGCCGTCGGGCCCAACTCGGTCGTGGAAGCCGACTGCCGGCTGGGCGAAGGCACGCGACTGCTTGCCAGCGTTACGCTCTGCCACGGGGTGCGCCTCGGCGCCCGCTGCCTGATCCACCCGGGAGCGGTAATCGGTGCCGACGGTTTCGGTATCGCCCGCGCGCCGGAGGGCTGGATCAAGGTGCCCCAGGTGGGTTCGGTCACCATCGGCGACGATGTGGAGATCGGCGCCAACAGCTGCGTGGACCGGGGTGCCATCGAGGACACCGTGATCGGCGACGGCGTCAGGATCGATAACCTGGTGCAGATAGCGCACAATGTTCGCATCGGCGAACACTCCGCTCTGGCCGCGATGGTGGGCATCGCCGGCAGCACGGAAGTCGGCAAGCGCTGCCTGTTCGGGGGGGCCTCCGGCGCGGTAGGGCACGTGAAAATCGCCGACGACGTAATCCTTGGCGGCCGTTGCATGGTCACCAGCGACATCCGCGAGCCCGGCATGTACGGCAGCGCGATGCCGCACCAGGAGATCGGCACATACCGCAGGAACGTGGCCCGCTTCCGCCAGCTCGACCGTATGGCGCGCAGGCTCAAGCAGTTAGAGAAGGCGCTCGGCATTGGAAAAGGCATTGGAAGAAAAGGATCCGACTGAGTTCTCGCGGATCGATATCCGCGGCATCATGGAGCTGCTGCCCCACCGTTATCCGTTTCTCCTGGTAGACAGGGTGCTGGAGAACGACAAAGGCAAGCGGCTCGTGGCGGTGAAGAACGTCACCATCAACGAGGAGTTCTTCGAAGGCCACTTCCAGGGCCGGCCGGTCATGCCGGGCGTGCTGATCATCGAGGCGCTGGCGCAGGCCACCGGGCTGCTGACGTTCACCTCCTTCGATTCCCCGGACTCCGGCAACGTGTATTTTCTGGTGGGCATCGACAAGGCCCGCTTCCGCCGGCCGGTGGTGCCCGGGGATCAGCTACGCCTGGAAGTGAGCCTGACGCGGCGCATCCGCAACGTGGTGCGCTTCCGTGGCACCGCCACCGTGGACGGGGAGACCGCGGCCGAGGTGGAGCTGATGTGCGCACCGGGGCGCTGACGGACCAGGGGATGGGCATCCACGAGACCGCCATCATCGATCCGTCGGTCCGCATCGACGACGACGTGGAGATCGGACCGTACAGCATCGTCGGTCCGGACGTGGAGATCGGCGCGGGTACGCACATCGGTCCGCACGTGGTCATCCGCGGCCCCACCCGTATCGGCCGGGACAACCGTATCTTTCAGTTCGCCTCGCTGGGCGACGATCCCCAGGACAAGAAATACGCGGGCGAGGACACGCGGCTCGAGATCGGCGACCGCAACACCATCCGCGAGTATTGCAGCATCAACCGGGGCACGGCCCAGGACGTCGGTGTGACGCGCATCGGTGACGACAACTGGCTGATGGCCTACGTCCACATCGCCCACGACTGCCAGGTGGGCAGCAACGTGATCATGGCCAACAACGCCACGCTGGCCGGTCACGTGCAGGTGGGCGACTGGGCCATCTTCGCCGGCTTCTCCGGCGCCCATCAGTTCTGCCGCGTCGGCGCCCACTGCTTCCTCGGCATGTACGCCGGCGTCTCCAAGGACGTGCCGGCCTACGTCATGGTGATGGGCCAGCCGGGCGAGCCCCGCGGCATCAACGCCGAAGGACTGAAGCGCAGGGGATTCACGAAGGAGCAGATCCGCAACATCCGCGAGGCCTATCGCATCCTCTACCGCAGCGGGCAGAAACTCGCCGAGGCGCTGGAGACGCTCAGCACGCTGGCCGCGGAACAGCCGGAACTCCTGCCCATGGTGGAGTCCATCCGCTCCTCGGAGCGGAGCATCATCCGCTGATCGGGGCGTGGCGCGCGAGTCAGGCAGCCCGCTCATCGCCGTCGTCGCCGGCGAGGCTTCGGGGGATCGGCTCGGCGCCGGACTGATCGCCGCCATCCGCGAACGCTGCCCCGACGCCCGCTTCGAGGGCGTGGCCGGGCCGGCCATGCGCGAGGCCGGCTGCGAGGTACTGTTCGACACGGACGCGCTGGCGGTGATGGGCATCGCCGAGGTCCTCGGCCATCTGCCCCGCCTGTTCTCCATCCGCCGCTCGCTGGTGCGCCGCTGGTCCGCCGCACCTCCGGATCTGCTGGTGGGCATCGACGCGCCGGATTTCAATCTGGGACTGGAGAAGAAGCTCCGCCGCCGCGGGGTCATCACCGTGCAGTACGTCAGCCCCTCGGTCTGGGCCTGGCGGCCACGGCGGCTGAAGAAGATCCGCAAGGCCTGCGACCGGGTCCTCTGCCTGCTGCCGTTCGAGAAGCGCTTCTATGACGAACGCGGCCTGGATGCCGTGTTCGTCGGCCATCCCCGGGCCGAGACCATTCCGCGGCAGCCGGATGCCGCCGCCGCCCGCCGCGAGCTCGGGCTGACGAATGGCGGGGGCAATGGCGAAGGCCGCGGCGAGGTGGTGGCGCTGCTGCCGGGCAGCCGCGCCGGCGAGGTGGGGCGGCTGGCGCCGCACTTCATCCGTACGGCGCAATGGCTGGCCCGCCGGCGGCCGGGCATCCGCTTCGTGGCCGCGCTGGCCGGCGCCGGCGCCCGCTCGGCGTTCGAGGCGGCACTGGCGGAGGTGGCGCCCGACCTGCCCGTGACGCTCTGCGACAGCGGCGTGGACCTGCCGCTGGCCGCCTGCGACGCCGCCCTCGTGACCTCGGGGACGGCTACCCTGGAAGCGGCGCTGTACGGCCGCCCGATGGTGGTGGCCTACCGGCTGTCGCCGACCACGCTGGCACTGGTGCGGTCGCTGAATCTCATCCGGGTGGAGAATTTCGCGCTGCCTAACCTGCTGGCGGGGCGCACGCTGGTGCCCGAATTCCTGCAGGAAGAGGCCGTGGCGGAGCGCATGGGACCGGCGCTGGCGGCCTGGCTGGACGATCCGGAGCGCCGCACCGTGGCCGAACGCGAGTTTGCTAGAATCCACGCAGAACTCGCCCGGGGAGCCGACGGCCTGGCAGCGCAGGCGGTGCTGGAGATGTTGCCGGGCGCGGGGTGTGGCCAGTGAAACCGTTCGTCCATCTGCATCTGCATACCGAGTATTCGCTGGTGGACAGCGTCGTGCGGATCGCGCCGCTGATGTCCGCCGTCGCCGACCACGGCATGCCGGCGGTCGCACTCACCGACCAGAGCAACCTGTTCGCGCTGGTGAAGTTCTACCGGAGCGCGCTCGCCCGGGGCGTCAAGCCGCTGATCGGTCTGGACCTGCTGCTCGCCGACGAGGACGATCCGCAGCGCCCGAGCCACCTGGTGCTGCTGTGCCAGAACCGGGCCGGCTACCGCAACCTGACGCGCCTGGTGACGCGTACCTACCTGGAGGGTCAGTACCGGGGCGTGCCCATGGCCCGGCGCGAGTGGCTGGATACGGACACGACCGCCGGTCTGATCGCGCTTTCCGGCGGCATCCAGGGCGACATCGGCCGCGCCGTGATCTCGGGCCGCGAGGACCTGGTGGCCGAGCGCAGCGAGCACTGGGCGCGGCTGTTCCCGGATCGTTTCTACCTGGAAGTGACGCGCACCGGGCGGCCGGGCGAGGACGCCTGCCTGGCGGAGGCCGTGCGCCTGGGTGACCGCCTCGGACTGCCGCTGGTGGCCACCAATGACGTGCGTTTCCTCGCCGCGGACGACTACGATGCCCACGAGGCCCGCGTTTGCATACACCAGGGCCGCACCCTGGAAGACGGCGACCGTCCCCAGGACTACAGCGACCGCCAGTACCTGCGCAGCGCGGAGGAGATGGCGGAACTGTTCGCCGACCTGCCCGAGGCGCTCGCCAACAGCGTGCAGATCGCGCGGCGCTGCAACGTGGAGATGCGCCTGGGCGAGAGTTTCCTGCCGGAGTTCCCGGTGCCGGCGGGTCGGACCACGGATGAGCACCTGCGCCTGGAGGCGGCCGCGCGGCTGGAGGAGAAGCTGGCTGCAGGCGCGCTGCGGGGCGGCAGCCGGGCCGACTACGAGGCGCGGCTCGAGCGCGAACTGGAAGTCATCTGCAGCATGGGCTTCCCGGGCTACTTCCTGATCGTGGCGGACTTCATCCGCTGGGCGCGGGAGAACGGCGTGCCGGTCGGGCCCGGCCGGGGCTCCGGGGCCGGTTCACTGGTGGCCTGGGTGCTCGGCATCACCGACCTGGACCCGCTGGAACACGATCTGCTGTTCGAGCGCTTCCTGAACCCGGAACGGGTCTCCATGCCTGACTTCGACGTGGACTTCTGCATGGAGGGCCGCGACCGGGTCATCGACTACGTGGCCGAGCGCTACGGCCGCGATCAGGTCTCCCAGATCATCACCTACGGCACCATGGCCGCGAAGGCCGTCGTGCGTGACGCCGGCCGGGTGCTCGGTCATCCCTACGGTTTCGTGGACCGCATCGCCAAACTGATCCCGTTCGAGCTCGGCATCACACTGGACAAGGCGCTGGAGCAGGAACCGGAACTGGCCCAGCTCCATCGCGACGACGAGGAGGTGCGCGGGGTCATCGATCTGGCGCGCAAACTCGAGGGCCTGGTGCGCAACGCCGGCAAGCACGCCGGCGGCGTGGTGATCGCCCCCACCACACTCACCGACTTCGCCCCGCTGTACTGCGAGGAGGGCGGACACAACGTCGTCACCCAGTTCGACAAGGACGACGTAGAGGCGGCGGGTCTGGTCAAGTTCGACTTCCTCGGGCTGCGCACCCTGACCGTGATCGACCGCGCCGTGGATAACGTGAATGCTGAACGGCGGCGCGTGGGCGAGCCGCCTGTGGACATCGGCGAGATGGCGATGGACGACGCGCAGACCTTCGAGCTGCTGCGCGCCTGCCGCACCACCGCCGTGTTCCAGCTCGAATCCCGCGGCATGAAGGACCTCATAAAGCGCCTGCAGCCGGACTCCTTCGAGGATCTCGTGGCGCTGGTGGCGCTGTTCCGGCCGGGGCCCCTGCAGTCGGGCATGGTGGACGACTTCATCGCGCGCAAGCACGGCGATCAGAATGCGGTGATCGACTACCTGCACCCGGACCTGGAGGCGGTGCTGAAGCCCACCTACGGGGTGATCCTGTACCAGGAGCAGGTCATGCAGATCGCCCAGGTGCTGGCCGGCTATACGCTGGGCGGCGCCGACCTGCTGCGCCGCGCCATGGGCAAGAAGAAGCCCGAGGAAATGGCCAAGCAGCGGGAGGTGTTCGTCAGCGGCGCGGAGGCCCGCGGCGTCGAGACCGCCACGGCCACCCACATCTTCGACCTGATGGAGAAGTTCGCGGGCTACGGCTTCAACAAGAGCCACTCCGCCGCCTACGCGGTGCTGTCCTACCAGACGGCGTGGCTGAAGGCCCATTATCCGGCGGCCTTCATGGCCGCCGTGATGTCCACGGACATGGACCACACCGACAAGCTCGTCTCGCTGAAGGACGACTGCCGTGAGCTGGGCATCGAGATCGAGCCGCCGGACGTGAACCGCTCGGAATTCGCCTTCGGCGTCTCCCGCGGCGAAGCCATCCGCTACGGCCTGGGCGCCATCAAGGGCGTCGGCCGCGGCGCGGTGGAGTCCATCGTCGCGGAGCGCGAGGCGAACGGCCCATACCGGGATCTGATGGAGTTCTGCCGCCGGGCGGATCTGGAACGGGTGAACCGGCGCACGCTGGAGGCGCTGGTCAAGTCGGGCGCCCTGGACGTCATCGGTGCCAATCGCCGCACGCTGATGACCCAGCTGCCGGAGGCGGTGAAGAGCGCCGAGCAGCAGGCGCGCGCGTCGGCCGCTGGCCAGGACGACCTGTTCGGGCTGCCGACGGCCGCGCCGCCGCGGCCGACGCCGCAGGCGAGCCCGCAGCTCGCGGAGTGGAACGAGCAGGAACGACTGGCGGCGGAGAAAGAGAGCCTGGGCCTGTATCTCACCGGCCACCCCTTCCACTCGGTCGCCGGCGACGCCCGCCATTTCACCTCCGGCACCCTGCGCGACATCGCCTCCGCCCGGCCGCCCAGCACGGACAACGGCGAGCGGGACTATTCCCAGTCCCGCCGGGAAGTCGTCGTGGCCGGCCTGATCATCGATATCCGCAAGCGTGGCAACCGGGTCACGGTCGTGCTGGACGACGACACCGGCCGCATCGAGACGAGCCTGTTCTCCGAGGCCTTCATGGAGAACCGGCACCTGCTGGTGAAGGACCACATCATCGTGGTCGAGGGTCGCATGCGCTACGACGAGTTCATCGACGGCTGGACCGTGGTGGCGAAGACCGTGCGCGACATCGACCGGGTGATCGAGGAGCGGGCCCGGCATCTGGTGCTCTCGCTGGACGTGAACGGCAGCGGTCGGGAGGTGCTGAACAGCCTGCACGAGATTCTGCTCCCCTATCGTAACGGGCCGGGCAACGGGCCTGCCGGCGGTCCGGGCGACGGCCAGGGCAACCGGGCGCGCTGCGACGTGGCGGTGCAGTACGTCGGCAGCGACGCCACCGTGCGGCTGAATCTGGGAGAAGACTGGTGCATCCGCCCGACCCGGGACCTCAGGGACAAGCTCGAGGATCTGCTCGGACGCGGCGGCGTGCGGCTGGTCTACGCCGCGGATCAGCCGTCTTTGTAGTACGCTTGTCGTTCGCGTGACAGGCAGGTCGTAGGCGGGGGAGGGCGCCGGCACCGGATATGGCGATGGATCTCAAGTTTCTGGATTTCGAACAGCCGATCGCCGAGCTGGAGGCGAAGATCGACGAGCTGCGCTTCGTCGGCGACGACTCCGAGGTGAACATCGGTGAGGAGATCGGGCGGCTGAAGTCGAAGAGCGAGGCGCTCACCCGCAGCATATTCTCCGACCTCAGTGCCTGGCAGATCGCCCAGCTCGCCCGCCACCCCATGCGGCCGCACACCCTGGACTACCTGCCGCTCGTCTTCGACGACTTCCGGGAGTTGCACGGCGACCGCATGTACGCGGACGATCATGCCATCGTGGGCGGGCTCGCACGGCTGGAGGGGCGGGCGGTCATGGTGATCGGCCACCAGAAGGGCCGGGATACCAAGGAGCGCGTACGGCGCAATTACGGCATGCCGAAGCCGGAGGGCTACCGCAAGGCGCAGCGCCTGATGCAGCTGGCCGAGAAGTTCTCGCTGCCGGTGATCACGCTGATCGACACGCCGGGGGCCTACCCGGGGGTCGGCGCGGAGGAGCGCGGACAGAGCGAGGCGATCGCGCGCAGCCTGTTCGTGATGGCGGAACTGGAGACGCCCATCATCTCGGTGGTCATCGGCGAAGGCGGATCCGGCGGCGCGCTCGCCATCGGCGTGGGCGACCGGCTGCTGATGCTGCAGTACGCCGTCTACAGCGTGATCTCCCCGGAAGGCTGCGCCTCTATCCTGTGGAAGAGCGCCGAGAAAGCCAGGGAAGCCGCCGAGGCGATGCGCATCACGGCGAAGAGCCTGCACCAGTACAAGCTGATCGACGAGATCATCCCCGAACCCCTCGGCGGCGCCCATCGCGATCCCCACGCCGCCGCGGAGACCCTGAAGAACGCGCTCCTCAGACACCTGGACGAGCTGGAGGCGGGCGACATCGGCCAGGTGCTGGAGAAGCGCCGCCAGCGGCTGGCATCCTTTGGCGAGTTCCGGGACGGCTGAGCCGCCGGCATTCGGTCCCGGCGCGCTCGAGGACACGCTGCGCGGCCTGCTCGGCCGGTCGTCCGACGGACCGCCCGAGGCACCGCACGACGAGCCGCTGCCCCCTCTGGCCGTCGCCTTCAGCGGCGGCGCGGATTCGACGGCGCTGCTGCATGCCGCCGTTTCGCTGCCGGCCGGCCGGGTGCGGGGGCTGCACGTCGACCACGGACTGCAGGCGGAATCGGCCGCCTGGGCCGCGCATTGCCAGCGCGCGGCCGCCGCGCTGGGCGTGGAATGCCGGGTGTTACGGGCCGACATCACCCGCCAGGCCATCGATGCGGAAGGGGTCGAGGGCGCCGCGCGCCAGGCGCGCTATCGTCTGCTGGCGGCAGCGCTGAAGCCCGGGGAGTGCCTGCTGACGGCCCAGCACCGACAGGACCAGCTCGAGACCGTACTGCTGCAGCTCGTGCGGGGTGCCGGCCTGCCCGGCCTGGCCGCCATGCCGGCGGTCATCGCCCCGTTCGGCGACGGCCGGCTGCTGCGCCCCCTGCTGGACCGGGCTCGGGACGAGCTCTGCGACTACCTTCGCGCCCGCGGCATCGACTGGCTGGAGGATCCCGCCAACACCGATCCGCGCTTCGATCGCAGTTTCCTGCGCCGGGAGATCGTGCCCCGGCTGCTCACCCGCTGGCCCGCGGCAGACCGCAATGCGGCGCGCAGTGCACGCCATCTCGCGGAGGGGGCAGGGCTGCTGCGTCAACTGGCCTCCGCGGACCTCGACCGCTGCGATGCCGGCGAGGGACGGCTGGATGCCGGGCGGCTACGGCGGCTGCCGCGTGCGCGGCAGGGCAATGCGCTCAGGCACTGGCTGCGCAGCGACGGCTGCCGCGCCCCGGACGCTCGCCACCTGGATCGTCTGCTGGAGGAGGTGGTGGCCGGTACGGGCGAACAGCCGCGGCTGAGTCTGGGCGACGCTGAGGTCCGCCGTTACCGGGATCGCCTCTATCTGCTTCGCGGTGAGCCGCCCGCGCTGTCGGCCGGGCCGCTCGCGCTCGCTCCCGGCGAGACGCTGGAGCTGCCCGGCGGCCTCGGCCGGCTGGTGCTGCGGCCGGGCGCCCCGATCGGGCTGGATCCCGCGCTCGCCGTGCGCGGCTGCCAGGTACGCTTCCGCAGCGGCGGTGAGAGTCTGGCGCCGGCGGCCGATCGTCCCACGCGGCGGCTGAAGCAGTTGCTGCGGGAGGAGGGCGTCGTGCCGTGGATGCGCGGGCGGCTGCCGCTGGTCTACTGCGGCGAGGAACTGGTGGCCGTGGCCGACCTCTGGATGGCGGCGCAACGGCGCTGCGAAGGGGGCGTCGCCGTGGTCTGGGAGGGCCATCCGCCGCTGTATTGAGTGTCGTTGCGGCACTGTCGCGATTGTTTGCCCGGCCGGCTTCTGGTAGCTTTGAGTACCGTCTTTCAACATCCGTCGGGCTTGAGTTGGGGGTCGGAGTAAGCATACGCCCGGGCGCTGTCTGCGGGCGGTAGAACGTGTGCTTACTCCGGCCCCTTGCTATTGGCCGATATCCCCGCGGGGTTCTTCCATGACGTGCTATGTATTCATTACCGGCGGTGTGGTCTCCTCACTCGGCAAGGGCATCACCTCCGCCTGCCTCGGCGCCATCCTGGAGGCCCGGGGCCTGAAGATCAGCATGATCAAGCTCGACCCCTACATCAACGTGGACCCTGGCACGATGAGCCCCTTCCAGCATGGTGAGGTATTCGTGACCGCGGACGGCACGGAGACCGACCTGGACCTGGGCCACTACGAGCGCTTCGTGCGCACGACGACCGGGCGCAACAGCAACTTCACCACCGGCCGCATCTACGAGAGCGTCATCGCCAAGGAACGCCGCGGCGACTACCTGGGCGCCACGGTGCAGGTGATCCCGCACATCACCGACGAGATCAAGGAGAGCGTGCGCCGCGGTGCGGGCGACGCCGACGTCTGCATGGTGGAGATCGGCGGCACGGTCGGCGACATCGAGTCGCTGCCGTTCATGGAGGCCATCCGCCAGATGGGCGTGGAGGAAGGACGCGACCGGGTCGTGTACGTCCACCTCACGCTCGTGCCCTACATCGCCACTTCCTCGGAGATCAAGACCAAGCCCACCCAGCACTCGGTGAAGGAATTGCGCTCCATCGGCATACAGCCGGACGTCCTGGTGTGTCGCTCCGAGCACCCGCTGCCGGCCGAGCAGCGGCGCAAGATTGCACTGTTCACCAATGTGGCCGAGAACGCCGTGATCTCGGCCATCGACGTGGACGACATTTACAAGATCCCGATGATGCTGCGCGACCAGGGTCTCGATCAGATCGTCGTCGACCACATGGGCCTGGAAGTCCCGCCCGCCGACCTGGGCGAGTGGGAGGACGTGGTGCACGCCAAGCAGCATCCCACCGGCGAGGTCAACGTGGCGATGGTGGGCAAGTATGTGGACTTCCGCGACTCCTACATCTCCCTGTCCGAGGCCCTGCTGCACGCGGGCATCCATACCTCCACCCGGGTGAACATCCATTACTTCGAGTCCCAGGACATCGAGACGGACGGCGCGGACTGCCTGCGGGACATGGATGCTATCCTGGTGCCCGGCGGGTTCGGCGAGCGCGGGGTCGAGGGCAAGATCAGCGCCGTGCGGCTCGCGCGGGAGAACGGTATCCCCTATCTCGGCATCTGTCTCGGCCTGCAGGTGGCCGTGATCGAATTCGCCCGTCACGTGGCCGGGCGCGACGGAGCCCACAGCACGGAGTTCGAGCGCAGCACACCGCATCCCGTGATCGCGCTCATCACCGAGTGGCAGACCGAGGAGGGCCGCGTCGAGGAGCGCGACGAGGATTCCGACCTGGGCGGCTCCATGCGACTGGGCGCCCAGCCGATTCAGCTGGCCGAAGGCTCGCTGGCTCGGGAGACCTACGGCAAGCCGACCGTGCACGAGCGCCACCGGCACCGCTACGAGGTGAACAACAACTACCGGCCGGCGCTGGAGGAGGCGGGCATGCGCTTCTCCGGCACCTCGCTGGACGATCTGGTGGAAATGGTGGAGCTGCCAGCCCATCCCTGGTTCCTGGCGAGCCAGTTCCATCCGGAATTCACCTCCAATCCCCGTGACGGTCATCCGCTATTCACCGGTTTCATCAGCGCCGCGCGGCGCCACCGGGAAAGCGAGGTGCCGGAGGCCGCGCGGGCATGAAGCTCGCCCATTTCGAGGCGGGGCTGGATCGGCCGCTGTTCCTCATCGCCGGCACCTGCGTCGTGGAGAGCGAGCAGCTCGCCATCGATACCGCGGGCCGGCTGAAGGAGATCACCGACGGCCTCGGCATGCCGTTCATCTACAAGTCGTCCTTCGACAAGGCCAACCGGAGTTCGGCGGGCAGCTTCCGCGGGCCGGGCATGGAGGAGGGCCTGCGGGTGCTGTCCGAAGTGCAGCGCCAGGTCGGCGTGCCGGTGCTCACGGACGTCCACGAGGACACGCCGCTCGACGAGGCGGCGGCGGTGGCGGACGTGCTGCAGACGCCGGCATTCCTCTGCCGCCAGACCAACTTCATCCTCCGCGTCTCGTCCCAGGGCCGGCCGGTCAATATCAAAAAAGGCCAGTTCCTCTCGCCGTGGGAGATGGGCAATGTCGTGGACAAGGCACGCTCCACCGGCAACGAGCAGATCCTGGTGTGCGAGCGCGGTTTCACCTTCGGCTACAACAACCTGGTCTCCGACATGCGCAGCCTGGCGGTCATGCGCGAGACCGGCTGCCCGGTCGTATTCGATGCCACTCACTCGGTGCAGCTGCCGGGCGGCAAGGGCAGTGCCTCCGGCGGGCAGCGCGAGTTCGTGCCGGTGCTGGCGCGGGCGGCGGTGGCGGCCGGCGTAGCAGGCGTGTTCATGGAGACCCACCCTGACCCCGAGCGCGCCCTGTCGGACGGCCCGAATGCCTGGCCGCTGGAGCGGATGGAGGCATTGCTCGAGGTGCTGCAGGCGCTGGACGGGACCGTCAAGAAAAGCGGCTTCGCCGAGGCCGAATTTGGCCTTCAGGCCGGATAAAATACAGATAAATCAGGAGACAGCATGGGTCAGATCGCCGATATCCGTGGCCGCGAGATCATCGATTCGCGCGGCAATCCCACGGTCGAAGCCGACGTAATCCTGCAGAACGGAGTCATCGGCCGTGCTGCCGTGCCCTCCGGCGCCTCCACCGGGGCCCACGAGGCGGTGGAACTGCGCGATGGGAATCCGGACCGCTATGGCGGCAAGGGCGTGCGCAAGGCGGTGGGCAACGTGAACGGCGCTATCCGCGACACGCTCGTCAGCATGGACGTCCACGACCAGACCACCATCGACCGGCGCCTCATCGAACTCGACGGCACGGAAAACAAGTCCCGGCTCGGCGCCAATGCCATCCTCGCCGTCTCGCTGGCTTGCGCCCACGCGGCGTCCCGGTCCTCCGGCGTGCCGCTGTACCGGCTGATGGGCGAGGAGTCGGTGATGCCCGTGCCCATGATGAACATCATCAACGGCGGTGCGCACGCGGACAACAACGTGGACATCCAGGAATTCATGATCCTGCCGGTCGGCGCGCCGCGCTTCTCGGAGGCGGTGCGCGCGGGTGCAGAGATATTCCATGCGCTGCGCAAGGTGCTGCACGGCCGCGGCCTGAATACGGCGGTGGGCGACGAGGGTGGCTTCGCGCCCGATCTGCCTTCCAACCGGGCGGCGCTGGACACGATCGCCGAGGCGGTGGAGAAGGCGGGCTTCCGCCTGGGCGAAGACATCATGCTCGGGTTGGACGTTGCGAGTTCCGAGTTCTACCGCGACGGCGTATACCGGCTGGAATCCGAGGACCGGGAGTTCGACGACGCAGGGTTCGTCGACTACCTGGCCGGCCTGGTGGACGCCTATCCCATCATCACCGTCGAGGACGGTATGGCCGAGGACGACTGGGACGGCTGGAAGCTGCTGACCGAACGCCTGGGCGGCCGCATCCAGCTGGTCGGCGACGACCTGTTCGTGACCAACACCCGCATCCTGTCCCGCGGCATCGAGAACGGCATCGCCAACTCCATCCTCATCAAGCCGAACCAGATCGGGACTCTCACCGAGACGCTGTCCGCCATCGACATGGCGGTGGAGGCGGGCTACAGCGCCGTCGTGTCGCACCGTTCCGGCGAGACGGAGGACTCCACCATCGCGGATATCGCGGTCGGCACCCGTGCCTCGCAGATCAAGACCGGCTCGATGTCGCGTTCGGACCGTGTCGCGAAGTACAATCAGCTACTGCGGATCGAGGAGGCCCTGAATCACCACGCGAGCTATGCGGGTCGCGGGGCCTTCCCGCTTTCGGAGGCTGAAGAAGGCTGAAGACTGACGTGCGCTGGTTCCTCGCCCTGCTGCTGTTCCTGTTCCTGGGTCTCCAGGCGGACCTGTGGCTGTCCGAGGATGGTTACCGCAAGACCCGCGAGCTGCGCAGCGCGGTGGCCGAGGCACGCGAGGAGAACGAGGCCCTGGCGGCGCGCAACGCGGCGCTGGAAGCCGAAGTGCAGAACCTGAAGACGGGATCCGAGGCGGCCGAGGAGCGTGCCCGCAGTGATCTCGGCCTGATCGGCCCGCGCGAGACCTTCTACCAGGTTGTCCCGGCCGACTGAGCACCGTGGACATCCCCGACTGGCCCCGGGCGGGCGGCTCCGCTGCCGGCGCGGCCCGGCTGAAATCCTCGGCCGAGGATTTCATCGTGGAGGAGGAGCTCGGCTTCGAGCCGTCCGGCGACGGGCCGCATCACTATCTGTTCGTCGAGAAGACCGGCTGTAACACGCAGTGGGTGGCGTCCCGGCTGGCGCAGCATGCCGGCGTGCGCGCGCGGGATGTGGGCTATGCGGGATTGAAGGACCGGCACGCCCGCACCCGGCAGTGGTTCAGCGTGCCGCTGCGCGACGCGTCGCCCACCGACTGGGAGGATTTCGCGGCCGAGGGAGTGCGGCTCCTGTCCGTGACGCGCAATCGCCGCAAGCTGCGCCGCGGGGCGCTGTCGGGCAACCGCTTCCGGTTGCGGCTGCGCGATGTGCGGGCCGACCGGGCGATCCTCGAGTCGGGCCTCGAGCGGGTCGCCGTCGACGGCGCGCCGAATTATTTCGGCCGCCAGCGCTTCGGCCGCGACGGCGGCAACCTGGATCTGGCACGGCGGCTGTTCGACGGCGAACGGCTCGGCCGCCGCGAACGCGAGTTCGCCCTGTCCGCGGCCCGCGCCTGGCTCTTCAACCAGGTGCTGGCGCGGCGGGTCGGGGACGGCAGCTGGGACCGCGCACTGGACGGCGAGGTGCTGATCCTCGACGGCCGGGGCAGCGTGTTCCACGCGGAGGCCACCGACGAGTCCCTGGCCGCCCGGGTCTCGACGGGCGGGGTGCACCCCACGGGTCCGCTGTGGGGCCGGGACGGGCCGCGGCCGGCGGCAGCGGCGGCGGCCGTGGAACAGGCGGTGGCCGCGGAGTGGGAATGGCTGGTTGCGGGTCTGGAGGCGGCGGGCCTGGAAATGTCCCGGCGGAGCCTGCGCCTCGTGCCACGGGCGCTCGACTGGTCCTGGGAGGACGAGGAGTGCCTGCTGCTGCGTTTCTCGCTGCCCGCCGGGGAGTATGCAACCACGCTTGTCCGCGAGCTGCTGCGGACCGGCTGAGGCGTCAGAGCGGCTTCAGCAGGACGTAGACCGCCCCGGTGCCGCCGTGGGCCGGTTTCGCCGAGGCGAACGCGAGCACACCGTCCCATTGCCGCAGCCAGCCGTCGACACGCTGCTTCAGTACCGGGCCGCGATGTCCCGAGCGCTTGCCCTTGCCGTGGATCACGCGGACGCAGCGGTGACCGCGGGAGCGGCTCTCGACGAGGAACTCGTTCAGCGCCTGTTTGGCCTCGTTCACGGTCAGGCCGTGCAGGTCGGTCTCGGCCTCGATGCGGTAGCCCCCGCGGACCAGTTTCTGCATGGCCCGGGAGCTGAGGCCGGGTCGATGGAAGCGCAGCTGGTCGCCGCTGAGGCGCTCCTGGTCGGCCACGCTGTGGCTGAGACTCTCGGCCAGTACCGCGGCCTCGTCGGCGCGGCGGAAGCGCGCCTCGGGCGCCGGCGGGCGGCGGCGCGCCTCGATGCGGTCCAGGCGGATGCGCCTCGCGTCGCCCACGCTGGTGCGAAAGAGTTCGATGTCTTCGTCGCTCAACCCGGCGCCGTCGCCGCCCTGCCTGTCGTCCGTCATCGACCGCCTCCCTGCCGTGGTGCGCGAAGCCGCCCGGGCATCCGCGCACGACCTCGTTCGCCCTAGGTACCGGTGCGAACATTGAGTATAGTTAGCGCCGTCCATCAGCACCAACGACAGGCTCACACCGGTTTGCGAATTCTTGTCAGTAACGACGACGGGCACCTGGCCGAGGGCGTTCGGGTGCTCGCCGACGCACTAGAGTCGTTGGGCGAGATCACCGTGATGGCGCCGGACCGCAACCGCAGCGGCGCCAGCAACTCCCTGACCCTGGAGTCCCCGCTGCGCGTCATCGCCACCGGCGAGCGCCGCTATTGCGTGAACGGCACGCCGTCCGACTGCGTCCATCTCGGCGTCTCCGGATTCCTGCCGGAGGAGCCCGACATGGTCGTGTCCGGTATCAACGAGGGCGCCAACCTCGGAGACGACGTCATCTATTCCGGCACCGTCGCGGCGGCAATGGAAGGCCGTTTTCTCGGTCTGCCCGCCATCGCCGTCTCGCTGGTCGGCAACAATCCCGAGCATTACCCGACCGCCGCGCGGGTGGTCGTGTCGCTGCTCGAGCGGATGCAGCGTCATCCGCTGCCCTCGGACACGATCCTGAACGTGAACGTGCCAGACCGGCCGTGGGAGGAGCTGGAGGGTATCGAGATCGCCCGGCTGGGCTTCCGTCATCGCTCCGAGCCGGTGATGCGGGACCACGACCCGAAGGACAAGCCCATTTACTGGATCGGTCCGGCCGGCGGCGGTCAGGATGCGGGCCCCGGCACCGACTTCAATGCCATAGCCCGGGGACGTGTGGCCGTGACCCCCCTGAAAGTGGACCTGACCCGCCACGAGGTGCTGGACGACATGCGCACCTGGCTCGCCGATGATTGACGGCACCGCGCACCGGGGCATCGGCATGACGTCGGCGCGCACGCGCAACCGGCTGGTCGAGCGGTTGCGGGCCGGCGGCATCCGCGACGAGCGCGTGCTCGAGCGCATCCTCGCCGTGCCGCGGCACATCTTCGTCGACGAGGCGCTGGCGAGCCGGGCCTACGAGGATACGGCGCTGCCGATCGGCCACGGCCAGACCATCAGCCAGCCGTTCATCGTGGCGCGTATGACCGAGGCGCTGCTGAAGGGGCTGCCGGGCGGGCGCATCCTGGAGATCGGCACCGGCTGCGGTTACCAGACGGCAGTGCTCGCGCCCCTGGTCGACGAGATCCACACGATCGAACGCCTGATGCCGCTCATGACCCGGGCCCGGCAGCGTATCCACGAACTGGGTATCGGCAACGTGCGCTTTCGCCGCGGCGACGGCTGGGAGGGCTGGCCGAAGTACGGGCCCTACGACGGCATCCTGGTGGCGGCGGCGCCGGAGCGGGTGCCCGAGGCGCTGCTCGCCCAGCTCGCACCGGGCGGCCGGCTGGTGCTGCCGGTGGGCTCGGCCCGGCGCCAGGAGCTGATGGCCATCGTGCACCGCCACGACCGCTACGAACAGGTCTCGCTCGGCCCGGTCAGCTTCGTGCCACTGGTGGCGGGAGCCTCGGCGTGAGGATATTCGGCGGTCTGTACGACCGGGTCCTGTCCTGGTCAGCCCATCCCCACGCCCGCTGGTATCTGGGCGGACTCAGCTTCGCCGAGTCCTCGTTCTTCCCGATTCCCCCTGACGTGATGCTGGCGCCGATGTGCCTGGCGCGGCCGGACCGGGCGCTGTCGCTGGCGACGCTGACCACGCTGACCTCGGTGGCGGGCGGCATCGCGGGCTACGCCATCGGCTATTTCGCGCTGGAGGCCATCGAGCCGCTGCTGAAGAACGTGGGCTACTGGGACGCCTACCTCGAAGGCCGCGACTGGTTCGCCGAGTGGGGCGTGCTGGCGGTGCTGATCGCGGGTTTCTCGCCGATCCCGTACAAGATCTTCACCATCTCCGCCGGCGCGGCCGCCATGGCCTTCCCGGGTTTCGTGATCGCCTCGTTCTTCGGCCGGGGCGCCCGCTTCTTCCTGGTGGCCGGGCTGATCGCCCTCGGCGGCCAGCGATTCGCCGACGGGCTGCGCCGTCGCATCGATCTGCTCGGCTGGCTGTTCGTCGCGCTCTGTCTCATCGTGGTGGCCATCGTCGCGGTCAGGTGATGGGAGGGCTGACGCGAGCGCTGGCGCTCTGCCTGGCCGCCGCCCTGCTTGCGGCCTGCGGCGGCCGGGCGCTCAACTGGGAAGCCGACGTCCCCGCCGCCCATATCGTGCGCAGCGGCGACACCCTGTATTCCATCGCCTGGCGCTACGGACTGCAGGTACGCGACGTCGCCCGCTGGAACGGCCTCGGCGACGGTTCGCTGATCCATCCGGGCCAGCGCATCGTCCTGCGCCCGACGGCGGCAGGGACCTCGCGTTCCGCCGGAGCGGCGCCCGACGGCACTCGCAGCGGCCATGGCAGTCCCCGGCCCGTGCTGCCGGACCTGCCGTCGCCGGCCTGGCGCTGGCCCACCGACGGCGCGATCACGGCCGGCTTCGGTGAGGAAAACGCCGCGCTTACCGGGGTGCTGATCGAGGGGCGCATGGGGCAGGAGGTGCGCGCCGCCGCCGACGGCGAGGTGGTGTATGCGGGTAGCGGCCTGATCGGCTATGGGAATCTGGTCATCATCAAGCACAACGCCACGTACCTGAGCGCCTACGGCCATAATCGGGCGCTGCACGTGGCAGAGGGCGAGACGGTGAAGCAGGGCGAGCGCATCGCCGAGATGGGCGAGGGCCCGGGCCGCAAACCCCGGTTGCACTTCGAGATACGCCGCAATGGCGAACCGGTGGACCCCCGGCCGTTCCTGCCGCGGGGACGATAGGCGGCTGCGGCTATTCCACGATCAGCGCCGCCACCACCCGTCGCTCCTCGGCGGTCAGGATATTGAAGGTGCGGCAGGCGGCCCGGGTGTCCATGACTTCGAGGCCGATACCCTGCCTGGCCAGACCGCGGGTGAGCGCGGCGTCGGGGAAACGCAGGCTGCGCCCGGAGCCGAGCAGCAGGATCTCCGGCGCCAGGTCGACCGCAGGCTCGAGGGTGGTGGCGTCGAGCGTCTCCACGTCCGCACAATCCCAGTCCCGCACTTCCTCCGGCAGCAGCAGCACGCTCGATCGGTACAGCGTGCCGCTGATGGTGATGCCGGCCTCGGAGCAGGCCGTGATGCTGAGTCCCGCGGGTTTGTCCAGAGTGAATTTCATGGTCTCAATTTTCCGGGGTCAGTTTCATGGCGTATCATGCGGGCCCGGATGCGGGCGACGGCACAAGCGACGATCCAGGCCCCGACCTTAGGGATTCCGCGGGTCGTGTCAATGCCGCACGGCCCGCCCTCAGATCACCCGACACGCTCGATGAAGTCTCTCCTGTTCCTGACGGACCTCGATCAGCCGGCGCTTGCGCGGGTGTTGCCCGGCGTGCAGGGCGCGGGCGCCCCGCGCGCACCGGATGCCGCGAACGCCGTGGCCCGCTGGCTCGGGATCACGCCGCCGGCGCCGCCGGCGTGTCTGCGGCTGGACGGCGAGCGCAGTCGAACCGGCCCGGATTCTGCCGTGAGCGGCACGAGGCCGGGAGGCAGTTGGCTGGCCTGCATGGATCCGGTGTCGATGGCCGCCGACATGCGGGAGCTGCACATGCTCGAGCACGCGCCCGTGCTCGCCGATGGCGAGGCGGCCGCACTCCGCGATGACGCGCTGCCGAGCCTGGCGGAGCGCGGTTTCTCCCTCGGCGTCGGTGGCGCGGGTCGCTGGTACGTCGGGTCGGAGCGGCAGTACGAATTCACGGCGGCGTCGCCGGCGGTAGCACGGTCCGGGCGTATCCGCGACGAACTCCCCGAGGGTCCGGACGCGGGTCTGTTCCGCGCGCTGGGCAACGAGATACAGATGCTGTGGCACGATCATCCGGTCAACCGTGCGCGTGCGGAGCGGGGTCTGCCGCCGGTGAACTCCGTCTGGTTCTGGGGCGGCGGCCTTGCGGCGGCCGCCCCGGCGGCGGGCGGGCAGCGCCTGCCGCCGCTCTATGCGGACGACCCGCTGCTGACCGGCCTATGGCATCGCCTGGGCGGCGAGACGGCCGCGCCGCCTGCCGGTGACGCGGCAGCCCGGGCGCTCGCCGCGGGTAGTGTGCTTGCCCTGGCCGGCGAAGCTCTCGCCCGGCCGGCCGTGGTGAAGGCCCTGCGGCGGGGTCGCGTCCGTATCGTCACCCGGGACGGCCTTGCCGCCACATTGCCGCGGCGCGGCCCGCGCGCGCTGCTCGCGGCCTGGAGACGGCGATGAGCGAGGACGCGCTGCCCATCGCGCGGCGGACGGCGGGCGAGGATGCCGCGCTGCCCGCCTCCCTGCATCCGGTACTGCGCCGGGTGTATGCGGCACGCGGCATCCGCACGGCGGAGGACCTCGAACTCGGCCTCCGTCATCTCGCGCCGGTGGGCGGGCTCGCCAATCTCGAGCGGGCGGTGGAACTTTTGCTCGCTCACCGCGGCGGCCGCGTCACGATCGTCGGTGACTTCGATGCCGACGGCGCCACCAGCACGGCGCTGGTGATACGCTGCCTCCGCCGTTACGGCTTCGCGGCCGTGGACTCGCTGGTGCCGAACCGCTTCGATTTCGGTTACGGGCTGACACCGGAGATCGTCGAGGTCGCCGCCGAGGCCGGGCCCTCCCTGATCGTCACCGTGGACAACGGCATCTCCAGCGTGCGCGGCGTCGAGCGCGCCCGGGAGCTCGGTATCGACGTGCTGGTCACCGACCACCATCTGCCCGGCGAGCGGCTGCCGGAGGCCGCGGCCATCGTCAACCCGAATCTTCCGGGCGACCCTTACCCGAGCAAGTATCTCGCCGGCGTGGGCGTCGCGTTCTGCGTAATGGCCGCGCTGGGGCGCCGCCTCGCTGCGGAGGGGCAGGCGGGAGCGGAACGTATCGCCGCCGATTACCTCGACCTCGTCGCGCTGGGCACGGTGGCCGACGTGGTGCCGCTGGACCGCAACAACCGGGTGCTGGTGCGACAGGGCCTCGCCCGCATCCGCGCCGGGGCCGCGGTGCCCGGCATCCCGGCCCTGCTGCAGGCCGCCGGCCGGGTTCCGCGGCGGGCGGTGGCCAGCGATCTCGCCTTCGGCGTTGCCCCGCGGCTGAATGCCGCGGGACGGCTGGAGGACATGAGCACCGGCATCGAGGCGCTGGTATCGGATTCCGTGGCCGAGGTGCGTGCGCTGGCGGGCCGTCTCTCCGAGATCAACGACGAGCGCCGCCGCATCGAGGCGCGCATGCAGGCGGAGGCGCTGTCATCGATCGAGGACATTGACCTGCCGGCCGGAGAGAACGCGCTGCCGCACTGTGTCACCCTGTACGATCCCGGCTGGCATCAGGGCGTGGTCGGGCTGGTGGCCTCCCGGATCCGCGAACGGGTCAATCGCCCGGTGATCGCGTTCGCCGATGCCGGCGGCGGGGAGCTGAAGGGCTCGGCCCGCTCGGTACCCGGCGTGCACATCCGCGACGTGCTCGCCGCCGTGGCGGCGTCGGCGCCGGAACTGATCGGCCGCTACGGCGGCCACGCCATGGCGGCCGGTCTCAGCCTGCCGCGCTCGAATCTGGAGCGGTTCCGCCGGCTGGCGGCGAGCCGGGTGGCCGAGTGCTTCCCGGACGCGGACTTCAGCGGCACGCTGCTCACCGACGGCGAACTCGAGGCAGCGGACATCGGCCTGCCGCTGGCCGAGGCGCTGCGGGAGGCGGGTCCGTGGGGGCAGGCATTCCCGGAACCGCTGTTCGACGGCGTGTTCACCGTCCGCGAGGCCCGCGTCGTGGGCGAGCGGCACTGGAAGCTGAGACTGACCGGCAGCGGCGCCGGCGCGCCGGTGGACGCCATCGCCTTCAACCAGGTCGACGCGGTGACGGTGATGCCGGGGCAGCGGCTGCACGTCGCCTATCGGCTCGACGTGAACGAGTACGGCGGCATCCGCCGCGCCCAGCTCGTGGTGGAGAGCATGCATCGGCTGTAGCGCCGTCGTTCGCGCCGCGCATGTTAGACTGCGCCGCTTGCTTTCGGAGGGGTGCAATGGACACCAACCAGATCAGAACGGAGATCGAGGACCTCGCGGAGAGGGCGGAAGCCCTGAGGAGGTATCTTTGACTACGCGGGCAAGTCGGAGCGGCTGACCGAAGTCCTGCGCGAGCTGGAGGACCCGGCCGTGTGGCAGGACCCCGAGCGTGCCCAGGCGCTCGGCCAGGAACGCGCCGAACTCGAGAAGGTGGTCGGCACCCTCGATCGCATCGGCACCCGCGTCGCGGATGCCGGCGAGTTGCTCGAGATGGCGGCGGCGGAGGAAGACCAGGACACCCTGTCGTCCATCGCCCGGGATATCGGTGGCGTCGCCAGCGACGTCGAGGGGCTCGAGTTCCGCCGCATGTTCTCCGGCGAGATGGATTCGGCCAACGCCTTCGTCGATATCCAGTCCGGCGCCGGCGGCACCGAGGCACAGGACTGGGCAGAGATGCTGCTGCGCATGTATCTGCGCTGGGCCGAGCAGCACGGCCTCCGTACCGAGATGATCGAGGCCTCCGAGGGCGAGGTGGCCGGCATCAAGAGCGCGACGGTGAAGTTCGTCGGCGAGTACGCCTACGGTTGGCTCAGGACCGAGACCGGCGTGCACCGCCTGGTTCGTAAATCACCGTTCGACTCCGGTAACCGTCGCCACACCTCCTTCGCCTCCGTGTTCGTCTCGCCGGAGGTGGAGGACGACATCGACATCGAGGTGGATCCGTCGGACCTGCGCATCGACGTCTACCGGGCCAGCGGCGCCGGCGGCCAGCACGTGAACCGTACGGAGTCGGCCGTGCGCATCACCCACGAGCCCTCGGGGATCGTGGTGCAGTGCCAGAACGACCGCTCCCAGCACAAGAACAAGGCCACCGCGATGAAGCAGCTCAAGGCCAAGCTCTACGAGCTGGAGCTGCAGAAGCGCCGGGCCGAGGCGGATGCGCTGGAGGACACCAAGGCAGACGTCGGCTGGGGCAGCCAGATCCGCTCCTACGTGCTGGACCAGTCCCGCATCAAGGACCTGCGCACGGGGGTCGAGACCGGCAACACCCAGGCGGTGCTGGACGGCGACCTGGACGAATTCATCGAGGCGAGCCTGAAGCAGGGCCTCTAGCAGAGCCTCTGGCAGAGCAATTGAGGGAAGAGCATTGAGTCAGGACAAGCCCGCGGAATCCGAGAACAAGCTGATCGCCGAGCGCCGGCGCAAACTCGCCGAGCTCCGCGAGACGGGCGGCGCCTACCCGAACGACTTCCGCCGCGACGCGCTGGCGGCCGAGCTGCATGCTGCCTGGGACCAGGAGGACCGCGAGGCGCTGGAGGAGCGGTGCATCCGCGTCTCCGTCGCCGGCCGCATGATGGCCAAACGGGTGATGGGCAAGGCGAGCTTCGCGAAGCTGCAGGACCACAGCGGGCAGATCCAGCTCTACGTCCAGCGCGACGCACTGCCCGAGGGTCTCTACGGGCAGTTCAAGGGCTGGGACCTGGGCGACATCGTGGCGGCAGAGGGCACCCTGTTCAGGACGCGCACGGGTGAGCTCAGCGTCAAGGTCGACGTCCTGCGGCTGCTGGTGAAGGCGCTGCGTCCGCTGCCCGAGAAGTGGCACGGTCTCACCGACCAGGAGACCCGCTACCGCCAGCGCTACGTCGACCTCATCATCAACGACGACAGCCGCCGGGTGTTCACCACGCGCTCGGAGATCGTCTCCTTCATCCGCGCCTTCATGGACGAGCGGCAGTTTCTGGAGGTGGAGACGCCGATGATGCAGACGCTGCCGGGCGGCGCGCTGGCGCGTCCGTTCGTGACGCATCACAACGCGCTGGACATGCAGCTGTATCTGCGCATCGCGCCGGAGCTGTTCCTGAAGCGGCTGGTGGTCGGCGGTTTCGAGCGCGTCTACGAAATCAACCGCAACTTCCGTAACGAGGGCATCTCCACCCAGCACAATCCGGAGTTCACGATGCTGGAGCTCTACTGTGCTTATGCGGATCACCGGGATCTGATGGAGCTGGTGGAGAGCCTGATGCGCGGCGTGTGCGAGGCAGTCACCGGCGGCACTGCCGTCGATTACCAGGGCAATAACTACGACTTCGCGCCGGCGTTTCGCCGGGTCACCGTCGAGCAGTCGATCCTCGACGCGAATCCGGGGCTGGAGCCTGCCCGCGCGCGGGATCGGGACCACCTCGCAGAGGTGGCGGAGTCCCTCGGCATTCCGTTGCTGGCCGGCTACGGGCCCGGCAAGCTGCAGATCGAAATCTTCGAGAAGACCGTGGAGAATACGCTGGATCAGCCCACCTTCGTGACCGCCTATCCCGTGGAGGTGTCGCCGCTGTCCCGGCGCAACGACGACGACCCCTTCGTCGCCGACCGGTTCGAGTTCTTCGTGGCGGGGCGGGAAATCGCCAATGGCTTCTCCGAGCTGAACGACCCCGAGGACCAGGCGGAACGTTTCCGCGCCCAGGTCGACAATCGCAGTGCCGGCGACGAGGAGGCCATGTCCTACGACGAGGACTACATCCGTGCGCTGGAATACGGCATGCCGCCGTGCGCGGGCCTCGGCGTCGGCATCGACCGGCTGGTCATGCTGCTGACCGACTCACCGTCGATCCGGGACGTACTGCTGTTCCCCTACATGCGGCCGGAGCATGGCCAGGAACATGGCCAGCAACATGACCAGGAGCGCGGCAAGGACGACTCTCAGCCGGCCTCCAGTTCCGGCACGGAGTAGGGCAGCGAGCCGGGCGCGGCTGGCGTGCCGTCCTGCAGGCGCAACTCGCCGCCGAGCTGCTTGATGGACGACACCGCGAGGAATTCGCTGCTGCCGTCGACGACAGCGCTCCGCACTACGGTGCCGGCCGTGCTGCCGGCCTCGTCCAGCAGTCGCGAGCCGGGTGCGGGCGGCTCTGCTCTCGCGCTGAAACGCAGCATCCGCCGCGACGGCCGGCCCAGGTTCTCCGTGCGCGCGACCACTTCCTGGCCCGTATAGCAGCCCTTGCGGAAACTGATCGCATCCAGCAGGTCGAGGTTCAGCATGTGGGGTGTGAAGGCTTCGGCCGTCTCCGGGTAAAGCGCGGGGCGCCCGGCGCGGATGGCCGCGCGGCGCCAGGCTTCCGCCGGCAGCAGCGCAGCGTCCAGCCCCTCGAGATGATCGGCTGCCGTGCAGATCTCCACCACGCGCGGCTCGGTGCCCGGCAGCACCCGCATGGCCAGCACGGGTTCGCCCTCGGGCAGCTGCATGCCGCCCGGTCCGGAGTCGACCGCGACGAGCCGCGTTTCGGGCTCGGATGCAATGTCCACGTCGGCGCGGAGTCGGTAGCGCAGCAGGCGGGCGGTGAAGTCGTCCGCCTGCCACCCGGGCAGGAAGAGCAGCACGCGGTCGCGGCCGTGCACGAGCGTGAGCAGGGCGATCACGCGGCCCTTCGGGTTGCACCAGGCGGCAGTCAGGATCCGCTCTGCCTCGAGCCGCCCGACGTTCTGCGTGAGCTGCCCCTGCAGGAAATCGATCCGGTCCGCACCGGTCACCGCAAGGCAGACCGGGGTGTCGCTGACGGGGTTCGACGTTTCGCTCAATTCGCCTCCTCGGCCGTTCTGCCGGCCCGCTCCGGACGCCGCCGCAGTGGCCGGGTTTCAAGGGTTTGACTCAGTTCGGGCGGGTGCATCGAGTGATCGCCTCTGGCATACTTAGAACATGTCTAAGCAGCCGCCCGAAACCTCCCCGGAGACCAACGACGGAGCCGGCGAAGACGCTGGAAACGCGCCGCTCCCGGGTGACGACGCGCCGAAAGAGATCGGCGGCCGTCAGGGTCCCGATCCTACGCGTTACGGCGACTGGGAGAAAGGCGGCCGTTGCATAGACTTCTGAGGTGCCGCCGGGCCAGCGGGCCCGAGGCGCCGGGCACACCCGCCGCGAAGAGGCCGTCATCCGGAGCCGGATGACGAACGTGCGTGGTCGTGTCCCGTGCGCGACACAGGTTCGACGCCGGCATCGGGAACAGCTTCGTCAGTCGAAAAAGAGGGACATGGACAACACCAACAGGCCACTGTCACCGCACATCGGTGTCTACCGCTGGCGCATCACTTCCACGCTCTCCATTCTGCATCGGGGCACGGGTGTGGCGCTGTCTCTCTCCACGCTGCTGCTGGCCGCCTGGCTGCTGGCCGCAGCCTCAGGAGCCGCAGCCTACCAGTCGATTGCCGGCTTCATCGGCTCGCCGCCGGGCCTGCTGATTCTGCTCGGCGGCAGTTATGCGTTCTTCTTCCATCTCGGCAACGGCATCCGGCACCTGTTCTGGGACGCCGGCATGGGCCTCGAGATGGAGCAGGCCAGGGCATCCGGCTGGACCGTGGTGGCCGCCAGCATAGTGGCGACGGCGGTCCTGTGGGTCATCATCCTGACGTCGGGCAGCTAGAGGGAGTACGGACATGACCATCAAGACTCCCATGGCCCGCGCGCTCGGGCTCGGCTCGGCCAAGTCGGGTACGGAACACTGGTGGATGCAGCGCGTGAGCGCCGTGGCGCTGGTGCCGCTGACCCTGTGGTTCGTCATCGCGCTCCTCGGTCTGGAAGGGCTGGATCACGCCACGGTGACTGGCTGGATCGCCACGCCGGTGACGGCAGTGCTGCTGCTGCTGCTGGTCGCGACCCTCACCTACCACTCGTTCCTCGGCACCCAGGTGGTGATCGAGGACTACACCGGTGGCGCCACCCGTGTGATTACCCTGCTCGCCGTGCGTTTCCTGCACGTCGTGGTGGCGGTCGCGGCGCTGTTCGCCATCCTCAAGATCGCTTTCGGGACGGAGACATGAGCCTGGACAAGGACTTCATCGACCACAAGTACGACGTGGTCGTCGTCGGCGCCGGCGGCGCCGGACTGCGCGCCACCTTCGGCCTGGCCGAGGCGGGATTCACGACCGCCTGCGTCACCAAGGTATTTCCGACCCGCAGCCACACCGTCGCCGCCCAGGGCGGCATCAGCGCCGCGCTCGGCAACATGGGCGAGGACGACTGGCGCTGGCACATGTATGACACGGTGAAGGGCTCCGACTGGCTCGGCGACCAGGACGCCATCGAGTACATGTGCAAAGAGGCCCCGAACGCGGTCATCGAACTCGAGCACTACGGCGTGCCGTTCTCCCGCACCGAGGACGGGCGCATCTATCAGCGACCCTTCGGCGGCATGACCACCCACTTCGGCGAGGGCACCGCGCAGCGCACCTGCGCCGCTGCGGATCGCACCGGCCATGCCATGCTGCACACGCTGTACCAGCAGTCGCTGAAGCACGAGGCGGAGTTCTTCATCGAATATTTCGCCATCGACCTGATCATGGAAGACGGCGTCTGCCGGGGTGTCGTGGCGCTGGATCTCGCCACCGGCCGTCTGCATCGCTTCAGCGCGCATCAGGTGATCCTCGCCACCGGCGGTTACGGCCGTGCCTACTTCTCCTGCACCTCGGCACACACGTGCACGGGCGACGGGGGCGGCATGGTATTGCGTGCCGGCCTGCCGGTGCAGGACATGGAATTCGTGCAGTTCCATCCCACCGGCATCTATGGCGCGGGCTGCCTCATCACCGAGGGCGTGCGCGGCGAGGGCGGGTACCTCACCAACGCGGAGGGCGAGCGCTTCATGGAGCGCTATGCGCCGAACGCGAAGGACCTCGCGTCCCGGGACGTCGTCAGCCGCGCGGAGACCATCGAGATCCGCGAGGGCCGGGGCGTCGGCGCGGAGAAAGACCATTGCTATCTGCACCTGGAGCACCTCGGTCGCGACGTGATCGAGGAGCGGCTGCCCGGCATCGCCGAGACGGCGAAGATCTTCGCCAACGTCGACGTGCTGAAGGAGCCCATCCCGGTGCTGCCCACCGTGCACTACAACATGGGCGGCATCCCGACGGACTACCGGGGCCGGGTCGTGACCTCCAGGGACGGCGATCCGGACAGCGTGGTGCCGGGTCTCATGGCCGTGGGCGAGGCCGGCTGCGTATCGGTGCACGGCGCCAACCGGCTGGGCTCGAACTCCCTGCTGGACCTGGTGGTGTTCGGCCGCGCCGCGGCACGGCATTGCGCCGAGAGCATGGACCGGGGTGCCCGGCACAAGCCGCTGGCGGACGACGCGGGTAAGGCGACCGTGGAGAAGATCCGCGGCCTGCTGGGGCGCGACGGCGAGCGCCCGACCGCGGAGATCCGCCTCGAGATGCAGAAGCTCATGCAGAATCATGCGGCCGTGTTCCGCACTGGCGACCTGCTCGCGGAAGGCATCGAGAAACTGAAGAACACCTTCGGCGACTACCGCCGGGTGAGTGTGGCGGACAAGTCCATGGTCTGGAATTCCGACCTGGTGGAGACGCTGGAGCTGGAGAACCTGCTGCTGAACGCACTGGCCACGATCCACTCCGCGGCCAACCGCAAGGAGTCCCGGGGCGCACAGGCCCGCGAGGATTACCCGGACCGCGACGACGAGAACTGGATGAAGCACACGCTGGCCTGGGTCGGCGAGGACGGGGGCGTGGAAATCGACTACCGCCCCGTGCACGGTCAGACCCTGACGGACGAGGTGCAGGCCATCCCGCCCAAGGCACGCACCTACTGACCGGGGCGGACATACCCCGAGACGGCAACACCAAGAGGAATCGGCAGACGTGGCAGAATTTCGACTACCGGAGAACTCACGGATAGGGAAGGGGCGCCATTTCCCCGCCCAGGACGGCGCGAAGAACGTGCGTCGGTTCGTGGTCTATCGCTATGATCCGGACAGCGGCGAGAACCCGCGCATGGACACCTACGAGGTGAACATGGACGAGTGCGGCCCGATGGTTCTCGATGCGCTGATCAAGATCAAGAACGAGATCGACCCCACGCTCACCTTCCGCCGCTCCTGCCGGGAGGGCATCTGCGGCTCCTGCGCGATGAATATCGACGGCGGCAACCAGCTGGCGTGCATCACCGCCAACGAGGACGTGGGTGGCGACATCAAGGTCTACCCGCTGCCGCACCTGCCGGTGGTGAAGGACCTGGTGGGCGATCTCACGAACTTCTACGCCCAGTACGCCTCCATCAAGCCCTGGCTGCAGACCCGCACGCCGGCACCGCCGGATCGCGAGCGGCTGCAGTCCAAGGAGGACCAGGAGAAGATCAACAGCCCGTCCGCCTGCATCCTGTGCGCCTGCTGCTCGACCAGTTGCCCGAGCTACTGGTGGAACGGTGACCGCTACCTGGGTCCGGCAACGCTGCTGGCCGCCTATCGCTGGCTGGTGGACAGCCGGGACGAGGCTACCGGGGAGCGACTGGATGCGCTGGAGGATCCGTTCCGCCTGTACCGGTGTCACACCATCATGAACTGCACCCAGACCTGCCCGAAGGGCCTGAATCCGGCGAAGGCCATCGCCGAGACGAAGAAGATGCTGGCAGAGCGCCGGCTCTGAGGGCCAGGCGGTCATGACCGACACGACGGCGCCGCCGGGACGGCTGCGCTGGCTTTGCCGGCGCGGCATGCGGGAGCTGGACGTCCTCCTGAGCGGCTTCCTCGAGCAGGAGTATCCGCGCCTGGAAGAGCCCTTAAAGGCGGATTTTGCGGCGTTACTCGAGTCGCAGGACCCGGAGATATGGGCTTATCTACTCGGCAGAGCCGAGCCGGAGCGCGGGCTTGCCGGAATCATCCGCAGAATTCGCGATTTCTCTGCCCGTTGAGCGCTCGCACAGGCGCTGGCTGCATGGCTACCTGGCGGCGGTAGCGCTGCTCACGGCCGTCGCGCTGGCCGCAGTCGGTACCGGGTGGAGCCGCCTGGCCGGGATCCTGCCGCTGGCAGCAGGGCTGATCTGCCACCGCCGACTTGCCGCCTGCGCTCCGCTGCCCGCGGCCGTGAGCTACGATCCGGCCCGGGGCTGGGCGCTCAGCACCGGCGACGAGACGGTGTCCGTCACGCTATCGCCCGCGAGCTGGTTTGCGCGCGGCGCTGCGCTGGCCGTGTTTCGGGGAGACGGCGGGCGGCGATGGCTGGTGCCGCTGCGACGGCCGCCGTCGCAGAGCGGCGAGGACTGGCGCCGCCTGCGCATACTCCGGCGCACGCGGCGCGGTGCTTTGGTTGCAAAGTCGCCCAACTGCTAGAATCGAGTCTGTCTTCCAGGCGTCTTTCATCAGGTCCATCATGCGCTGCAACCCGCCGCGGCATCGGCACGTCGCGTGAGGCGCATCACAAACAGGGATTTTCCTCCTTTCCGATGCCTTATTCCGAGAACTTTCCAGACGGCCCCCTGTCTATTGCGTTGGCAGTGCGCGATACCGTCCTGCGTGAGTCCGACCGATGAGCGCGAAACGGAGCGACGCCGCACTGGTAAAGCGGGTACAGCAGGGGGACAAGCAGGCTTTCAACCTGCTCGTACTCAAGTACCAGACGAAGATCGTGAACCTGGTGATGCGCTATGTGCGGGACCCCGACGAGGCCAATGACGTGGCCCAGGAGGCATTCCTCAAGGCCTACCGGGCCCTGCCGCGGTTCCGGGGCGACAGCGCGTTCTACACCTGGCTGTACCGCATTGCCGTCAACACGGCCAAGAACTACCTGGTGGCGGCAAAGCGCCGACCAGTGGAATACGACCTGGATCTCCAGGACCCGGAACAATACGACATGCAGGCCCGTCTGAAGGATATCGACAGCCCGGAGCGGGTCCTGATGAAGGATGAGGTGCAGCAGACCATCAACGAGGCGATCCAGGACCTGCCGGAGGATCTGCGCACGGCGATTGTCCTGCGCGAGCTGGAAGGCATGACCTACGAAGAGATCGCCGAGACCATGGAGTGCCCGGTGGGTACCGTGCGCTCGCGCATCTTCAGGGCGCGAGAGGCCATCAGCAAACGGATCGAGCCGCTCCTTGCATGAGGCGCGCGGGACTTTAGAAGAGAACCGGTAGACGAGATCGGCAGATGAGATCGGTGTGACATGAACGACAAGCTACGAGACCAGATGTCGGCCTTCCTGGACGACGAACTGCCCGACGGAGAAGCGGAGCTGTTGTTGCGGCGGCTGCACGGCGACGAGGAACTGAGGCGCGTCGCCGGGCGCTATCTGCTGATAGGCCAGGCCCTGCGCGGCGAACGCCTGGCCGGCACGGACCTGGCCGGGCGGGTCGCGGCGGCGCTCGACGACGAGACCACCTACGGTGGCGCCGCAGCCGGGCCCGTCCGCTCCCGCTGGCTGCGCCCGGCAGCCGGCGTCGCGGTGGCCGCGACGGTGGCAGTGGTCGCGCTGATGGGGCTGCAGAACACCGGCGAGTTGGCCGGGCCCGACGCGGTCACCGCGGACACCGCCGACGAAGTCCCGGTCGCGGCACCGCTGGATGCCACTGCCGAGGGCTATGCCTACACCGTTCCGGCGGACGCGCCCGTAATGGTCCGGCCGGTCAGTGCCGTGCCGGCGCGACTGACCAACTACATGATCAGCCACGGCGAGCGGGCTGGTACACTCATGCGCAGCGGGATGCACAGTCGCATCGTCACGCAGCCGAACGGGACCTCGGTATATGCCACGGAAAACTCCACGGTGACTTCTGAAGACGGACGGACGGGAACGGCAGAGAACCCGGCGGATGATGCGGTCCGGTAGGTCCGCGATGCGCGGCGGCAGCTTCTTCGCCGGCTTCGCCGCCGCGACGCTGTGCGGCGCCGCGCTGGCGGCGGAACCCTCGCCCATGGACTGGCTGCAGCGGATGGCGATGGCCGTCGAGCAGGCCAACTACAGCGGTACCGTCGTGCGGGTGCATAACGGCCAGGTGCAGACGCTGCGCGTCGTCCATCGCTACGAGGACGGCGAGGTGAGCGAGAAGCTCGAATCCCTGGACGGCGCCGGCCGGGAGATCATCCGCGCCGGTGACGAGGTGCACTGCATCCTGCCCGAGAGCCGCATGGTGCTGGTCGAGCAGCAGATCAATCAGGAGGGCCTGTTCGGCCGCCTCGCCGTGCAGCCCGAGGCCCTGTCGCGCAGCTACGACCTCACCATCGAGGATTACGAGCGCGTGGTGGGCCGCCCGTCGGTGCAACTGGCCATCCGGCCCCGCGATCATTTCCGCTTCGGTCATCGTCTCTGGCTCGACAAGGCCTCCGCGCTGCCGCTGCGGCGCCAGGTGGTCGGCACCGGCGGCGACATCGTCGAGGAGATGCGCTTCGCCGAGATCACCATCGGCAAGCCCATACCGGCCTCGGCTTTGCGCCCGTCGATGGACATCGAGGGTTTCACCTGGGTGCGCCACGCCGGGCAGGCGGCCAGACGCGACGACGTCAATCCCACCGGCTTCGAGGCCCGCGAAGTGCCGAGCGGTTTCCGGCTGGTTTCCGCTGGCACGGAGCGATTCCCGGATACCGAAGGTGAGGTGGCCCACATCGTCTACTCGGACGGTGTCGCCAGCGTGTCCGTCTTCGTGGAGTCCGGGCAGCACGCAGCCGACAAACTCGAAGGCGCCTCCCGTATCGGCGCTGCCTACGCCTTCGGTACGGTGGTCAACGGACATCAGGTCACGGCGATCGGCGAGGTGCCGGGCCATACGGTGCGGATGATCGCCAATTCTCTCGCCGCGGCGCCGGCCGGTGAATGACGACGCCGGACTGCTCGTGCGCGAAGCCCGGGTCGAGGCCGTCGACCGGCAGACGATCGCGGTCCGGGTGACAACGGCAGGCTCCTGCGCCCGCTGCGCCCGCGGCGAGGGCTGCGGTTTCGGTTTCGCTGCGGCCCGGGCGGGCGAGAGTCGGCTGCTTCTGCCCAGGCCCCCGGATTACCGGCCGGCGCCGGGCGACACCGTCCATGTGACCCTGGAGCAGCGCGGCCTGGCCGGCGCGGCCGTGGCCGTCTACGGCATCCCGCTCGCGGGTCTGCTGGCGGGCAGCGCGGCGGCGACCCTGCTGGGTCTCGGCGAGCCTGCGGCCGTCGCTTTCGCGTTCGGCGCCTTTGCGGCGGCGCTGCCACTGGCCCGCAGCGTATCGTCGCGCTTGGACGCGGCCGGCTGCTGCCAGCCCCGCCTGCTGGTGTCCGGATCGGCGGAAACTGGCGCGGATGCCTGAGTTCACCGTCTACACCCGGCGCGGCTGTCACCTGTGCGAGGTCCTCATCGAGGAACTCATGCCGCTGACGCGGGGCCGCGTCCGTCTCCACCTCCGCGACGTCGACCGTGACCCGGAACTGGTCGAGCGCTACGGACTGCGTGTGCCGGTGCTCGAGGCCGATGGCCGGGTGCTCTGCGAGGCCAGGCTGGATCGGGCCAGGGTGATGGAATACCTGGATCAGTGCGACGCGCCCACTGAAAACGGCGAACCGGAGCCCCCGGGCCGTTTATAATCCGCGCTGCCCCGGGGGCTCTCGGGTATCCGGGCCCGCCCGGGCACCGCGAGCCGGTTCCCCGCGCACCATCCTGAGTCGATTCCGCTTATATGAAGAATATCCGCAACTTCTCGATCATCGCCCATATCGACCACGGCAAGTCCACCCTGGCCGACCGCATTATCCACATCTGCGGGGGATTGAGTGATCGGGAGATGGCCGCCCAGGTGCTCGATTCGATGGATCTGGAGCGCGAGCGGGGCATCACCATCAAGGCGCAGACCGTATCGCTGGAGTACACGGCGACGGATGGCCGCGTCTACGAGCTGAACTTCATCGATACGCCCGGCCACGTGGATTTCTCCTACGAGGTCTCCCGTTCCCTGGCCGCCTGCGAGGGCGCGCTGCTGGTGGTGGACGCGGCCCAGGGCGTGGAGGCGCAGAGCGTCGCCAACTGCTATACGGCCATCGATCAGGGGCTGGAAGTGGTGCCCGTCCTGAACAAGATCGACCTGCCGGCCGCGGAGCCGGAGAAGGTGATCAACGAGATCGAGGAGATCATCGGCCTGGAGGCGCACGATGCCGTGCTGGTCAGCGCGAAGACCGGCGAAGGGGTGCGCGAACTGCTGGATACGCTGGTCACGCGGATACCGCCGCCGGTAGGCGATACGGAAGCGCCGCTGCAGGCGCTCATCGTCGACTCCTGGTTCGACAACTACGTGGGCGTGGTCTGTCTGGTGCGGGTGATGAACGGCACGCTGACGAACCGGGACAAGATCCGGGTCATGTCGACCGGCCGCGCACACCAGGTGGATCGGGTGGGCAAGTTCACGCCGAAGATGCTCGACACGGAAACGCTGGAGGCGGGCGAGGTGGGTTTCGTCATCTCCAGCATCAAGGAAATCGACGGCGCGCCCGTCGGCGACACGCTGACCATCGATAAGCGGCCTTGCGACAAGCCACTGCCCGGCTTCCGCGAGATGCAACCGCGGGTGTTCGCAGGCCTGTTCCCGACCCAGTCCGACGACTACGAGACCTTCCGCGAGGCCCTGCAGAAGCTCAGGCTGAACGACGCCGCGCTGCACTTCGAGCCCGAGACCTCGGTGGCGCTCGGGTTCGGCTTCCGCTGCGGCTTTCTCGGCATGCTGCACATGGAGATCGTCCAGGAGCGGCTCGAGCGCGAGTACGGCATCAATCTGATCACCACCGCGCCCACGGTAGTCTACGAGGTGCAGACCGTGACCGGCGAGATCGTCAGCGTGGACAACCCGTCCGCGCTGCCGCCGACGGGCGAGATCGCCGAGATCCGCGAGCCGATCATCGTCGCCGGTATCCTGGTGCCCGAGGAGCACGTCGGCGCGGTCATGAAGCTGTGTATCGACAAGCGCGGCGTGCAGACCAGGATGCTCTATCTCGGCGGCCAGATCTCGCTGGAGTACGAGATGCCGCTCTCGGAGGTGGTGCTCGACTTCTTCGACCGGCTGAAGTCCGCCAGCCGCGGCTTCGCCAGCTTCGATTACCACTTCGCCCGCTTCCAGGCGGCGGATCTCGTGCGCCTGGACATCCTCATCAACAAGGAGAAAGTGGATGCGCTGTCGGTCATCGTCCATCGGGACAAGGCCTATCCGCGGGGCAGGGAACTGGTGGAGAAGATGAAGGAACTGATACCGCGGCAGATGTTCGAGGTGGCCATCCAGGCGGCGATCGGCGCCCACGTGATCGCGCGCAGCACGGTCAAGGCCCTGCGCAAGAATGTGACCGCGAAGTGCTATGGCGGCGACGTCAGCCGCAAGCGCAAGCTGCTGGAAAAGCAAAAGGAGGGCAAGCGGCGTATGAAGCAGCTCGGCTCCGTGGAGATTCCCCAGGAAGCGTTCCTTGCCGTACTGCAGGTGGAGAAGTAAGGTGCTGGACCGGATCGTCGCGCGGAAATGAAATTGGACCTGTCACTGCTGTTGGTACTGGCCACGCTGATCACCGGCGTGATCTGGCTCGTCTGGGCCCTGACCGGAGGCCGGCGGCGCGCCGGCGCCGAGGACGGCGCCGGCATGCCGAAGATCGTCGAGTATTCGCGCTCTTTCTTCCCCGTGCTGCTGCTGGTGCTGGCGATACGCTCGTTCGCCTTCGAACCCTACCGCATTCCGTCGAGTTCCATGGTGCCCACCCTGCTGGTGGGCGACTTCATCTTCGTCTCCAAGTACTCCTACGGTCTGCGGCTGCCGGTCCTGCACACCGAGGTGGTGGAGACCGGCCGGCCCGAGCGGGGCGACATCGCGGTCTTCCGTCTGCCCACCAATCCGGACATCAACTACATCAAGCGCGTTGTGGGCCTGCCCGGCGACGAGATCGTCTATCGCAACCATCGGCTGTTCATCAACGGCGAGCCGGTCGAGATGGAGGCCGCCGAGCGCTGGACCGAGGACGGCGAGACGGGGCAGCTGTTCATCGAGCGGCTGGGCGATAACGAGCACCTGGTCCTGCTGCAGCGAAGCCCGCTGTCCGGTATCTACCGCTTCGAGGTGCCCGACGGCTGCTATTTCGTGATGGGCGACAACCGGGACAACAGCCGGGACAGCCGCTTCCCCCAGGTGGGCTGCGTGCCGGAAGACAACCTGGTGGGCCGGGCCAGCCGCATCTGGCTCAACTGGCAGTGGGGCGAGTGGCCGCGCTGGGATCGCATCGGCGACAAAATCCGATAATGTGGCGCAGGTCACTGCGTGATCGGTTAATATCGCGTGACATAACGCTTTCCCAGCAGGTTCCGGAGGCGGATATGGTGGAGCTTCGTCACATCGACAGCGGCGGCAGGCAGCGGGGCATGACGACCCTGGGCATGCTCATCCTCGTGGCCTTCGTCGGCCTGTTCGTCTTTGCCGGCATTCGCCTGGTGCCCGTCTACCTTGAGCACATGAAGATCGTCAGTGTGCTCGACGGGGTGAAGGACGAGTTCGAGGGGCAGGGCCCGACCCGTCAGGATCTGATGCGTTCCCTGTCGCGTCGCTTCGACATCGAGAGCATCAACATCATCAGCGAGCGGGACCTGAGCATCAAGAAGATCGCGGATGGCTACGTGATCGAGGCAGACTACGAGAACCGCACGCCGTTCATCTCGAATATCTCGTTCGCCGTGAAGTTCACGAAGACGGTGGAGGTCCGCAGCTGACCTCAGCTGATCTCAGCTGATCGGGGGGCGACGCGCCGGGCTTTGGAAGACATCACCCAATGGGTCCGGCGGACCTTCGACTACGAGTTCGGCGACACCACCCTGCTGGAGCGCGCGCTCACCCATCGCAGCGCGCCGGGCCGCAGTAACGAGCGTCTCGAGTTCCTCGGCGACGCGGTGCTCGACTGCGTCATCTCCGATGCGCTGATCTCGCTCCGCCCGGACGCCGAGGAGGGTGAGCTGAGCCGGCTTCGCTCTCGCCTGGTGCGCGATCATTCTTTGGCGCAGGTCGCCCGCCAGCACGGCCTCGGCGAGTACCTGAAGCTCGGCTCCGGCGAGATGAAGAGCGGCGGCTTCCGGCGGGACTCCATCCTGGCGGACGGGCTGGAGGCGCTGCTGGGTGCCATCTTCCGCGACGGCGGCTACGCGGAGGCCGAGCGGGTAGTGCACCGCCTCTACTCCCGGCGGCTCGAGCACCTGCCCGAGGGCGACTCGCTGAAGGATCCGAAGACCCGCCTGCAGGAATGGCTGCAGGCCCGCGGCCTGCCGCTGCCCGCCTACGAGTTGATCGGCGCCAGCGGACCGGCACACGCGCAGCGCTTCGAGGTCCGCTGCCGGCTGCTGCAGCCGGACGGCGAAGCGACGGCGAGCGGCGCGAGCCGCCGGGAGGCGGAACAGGAGGCCGCGCACCAGCTGCTTGCCTCCCTGACGGTCGGCTCTTCATCATAGGATCCCATGTCGCAACAACAGCAACAGGATCACAGGTGCGGTTTCGTGGCCGTCGTCGGGCGGCCGAACGTGGGCAAGTCCACGCTGATCAACCGCATCGTCGGCCGCAAGGTGAGCATCGTGACGCCCCGGCCACAGACCACCCGGCACCGTATTCACGGCATCAGCGAGCGTGAGGGCGCGCAGATCATCTTCGTGGACACGCCGGGCCTGCACGGTAATCAGCCTCGCGCCATCAATCGGGCGATGAACCGTGCGGCCACCGGCGCTGCCGCGGAAGCGGATCTGTTGCTGTTCATGTTCGACGCCAGGGGCTGGCGCGGGGCCGACCAGATGGTGCTGGAGCGTATCCTGGATTCGGGTCATCCGGTGATCGCGATCGCCAACAAGGCCGATCTCGTCCGGCCGAAGGAGCGTCTGCTGGAGACGCTGGCCCGGGTCGCCGACAAGGCGCAGTTCGCCGAGATAGTGCCGCTCTCGGCACGCACCGGCGACAACGTAGACCGTCTGCTCGCCCTCATCCCGCGTTACCTGCCGGTCTCGCCGCCGCTGTACGACCGGGATACCGTGACCGACCGCAGCGAGAGCTTCATGGCCGCCGAGCTGATCCGCGAGAAGCTGACGCTGAGGCTGCGCGACGAACTGCCCTACGGGCTCACCGTGGTCATCGAGAAGTTCGCCCGCAGCCGCACCGGCTACGAGATCGACGCCGTCATATACGTGGACAAGCCGTCCCACAAGGGGATCGTGGTCGGGCGGGGCGGCGGTGTCCTGAAGGCGGTAGGCACCTCCGCCCGGCGGGAGCTGAAACGGATGCTGGGCGCGCCCGTGCACCTGGAGCTGTGGGTCAAGGTGCGCGAGAACTGGGCGGACAGCGAGAAGAGCCTGCGCGAGTTCGGTTACGAGACCCGGTGAGCCAGCGCTCCCGCATCGCCTCCCAGCCCGGTTTCCTGCTGCACAGCCGGCCGTTCCGGGATTCCAGCCAGCTGATCGAGATCTTCAGCCGGGACCACGGCCGCATCGGCCTGGTGGCGCGCGGTGTGCGCTCGGCCCGCTCGCGCTATCGCGGGGTACTGCGGCCCTTCGCTCCCCTGGAGCTGTCCTGGACCATCGCGGGCGATCTCGGCACGCTCACCGGCGTGGAGGCGGCCGGCCGGTTGCCCGACCTCTCCGGCGATGCGCTCATGGCCGGTTTCTACGTGAACGAGCTGGTGCTGAAACTCACCCATCGCCACGACGCCCAGCCCGACGTGTACGCCGCCTACGAGGCGGCGGTGACCGGACTGGCCAGCCGTGCCGACGTGGAGTTCACGCTGCGTTGCTTCGAGCTCAGGCTGTTGCGTGCCATCGGCTACGGCCTCGATCTGGAGCATGATATGGTTACCGGCCTGCCGGTGGAGGACGACGCCTGGTACCGGGTGAAGGCGGCAGAGGGCGTCGCCCGGGTCACCGCGGACGGCCCCGATGCCTCCCTTTACAGCGGCGCCGAACTCCGCGACATTGCCGCCGAACAGCTGGAGGATCCGGCGCTTTTGAAACGGGCGCGCCGCATCCTGCAGACGGCTCTGGAGCATTGCCTGGAAGGCAGGGAGCTCAGCAGCCGGCGGGTGATGCGCGCGATGCGCCGGCGCAGCGAAGCGGGCGACGGCGAGGCCCGCTAGGGCGGGGCCGGGCCCGGACTGCGCCCGGCCGCACAGGAAGACAGCGAGATGCAGACACTGAAACTCGGAGTCAACATCGACCACGTGGCCACCCTGCGCCAGGCGCGCGGCACGCGCTATCCCGATCCCGTGGAGGCAGCGTTCATCGCCGAGCGTGCGGGTGCGGACAGCATCACCGTGCACCTGCGCGAGGATCGGCGCCACATTCAGGACCGGGACGTGCGGCTGCTGGCCGGGACGCTGCAGACGCGCATGAACCTGGAGATGGCCGTCACGGAGGAGATGATCGCCATCGCCCTCGAGCTGCGGCCGGCCGATTGCTGTCTGGTGCCGGAGAAGCGGGAGGAACTCACGACCGAGGGCGGTCTGGACGTGGTCTCGCGGCGTGACGAGGTGACCGACGCGGTGCTGCAGCTCTCCACGGCGGGCATCCGGTCCTCGCTGTTCATAGACCCGGATCCCGAGCAGCTCCGGGCGGCTTACGATTGCGGCGCGCCGGTGGTGGAGCTGCACACGGGTGCCTACGCGGAGGCGGAGGGTGCGGAGCAGGCCGCGGAACTCGAGCGTATCCGCGAGGCCGCGCGCTTCGGGGCCGAGAACGGGCTGACCGTGCATGCCGGGCACGGCCTGCATTATCACAACGTGGGGCTCGTCGCCGCCATCCCGGAGATCGTCGAACTCAACATCGGCCATGCCATCATCGCGCGCGCCGTCATCGAGGGACTCGGCCCCGCCGTGGCCCGCATGCACGAGCTGATGCAGGGAGCGCGGGGCTCTTGATATTCGGCGTCGGCACGGACGTCGTCGAGATCTCCCGTATCGCCGATGCCTACCAGCGGTTCGGCGAGCATTTCGTGCGCCGGCTGCTGATGCCGCGGGAGGCGGAGCTGTTTCGCCGCAACAAGCGCCCGGTGCGGTTTCTGGCGATGCGCTTCGCAGCGAAGGAGGCGGTGGTGAAGGCCATGGGCACCGGTTTCGCCCACGGCATGTGGATCCGAGATGCCGGCTTCGTGCCCGATCCCCGGGGGCGGCCCGTGGTGATCTTCTCGGAGCGCGGGCAGGCCGTCTGCCGACGGCTGGGCGTCGGCAATACCCACGTCAGCCTGACCGACGAGGCCGGGCTGGTGCTGGCATTCGCCGTGGCGGAGCAGGCAGACGGGCCGACTCTAGATGATAATTCCAATTAAGAAGATAGCTTAATGCATTGTTTTGCCTTTGATATAGAGACTATACCGGACATCGAAGCCGGCCGGCGCCTCTGGGATCTCGGTGACCTGTCCGACGACGACGTGGCGACGGCCATGACCTTCAAGCGGCTGCAGGACGCCGGCACCGAGTTCATGCCACTGCACCTGCACCGGGTCGTCGCCATCTCGGTGGCGCTCAGGACCGGCGACAGCTTCCGGGTCTGGAGCCTCGGCGAGCCGGATGCCGACGAGGCGGAGATCGTCACCCGCTTCTTCGACGGCATCGAACGCTTCGCGCCCACGCTCGTGTCCTGGAATGGCAGCGGCTTCGACCTGCCGGTGCTGCATTACCGGGCGCTGCTGCACGGCGTGGCAGCATCGCGCTACTGGGAGACCGGTGACAGCGAACGGGACTACCGCTACAACAACTACCTCGGCCGCTTCCACTGGCGCCACATCGACCTGATGGACGTGCTGTCCGGCTACCAGGTGCGCGCCCGGGCGGGCCTGGATGACATCGCCGTGATGCTCGGATTCCCCGGCAAGCTCGGCATGAGCGGCGACAAGGTCTGGGGCGCGTGGCAGGCGGGCGAGATCGAGGGCATACGCAATTACTGCGAGACCGACGTCGTCAACACCTACCTCGTGTATCTGCGCTTCGAGTTCATGCGTGGCCGCATGTCGGCGGCCGATCTCGAGCAGGAATACGAGCGGGTGCGCCGGAGTCTCGGCGAGAGTGGGGAGGCGCACTTCGCCGAGTTCCTCGAGGCCTGGGACGGCGCCGCCGGGCGCTGAGGCCTGCGCGATCGCGAAGACAATGGCGAAGAAGCAACGCGAGCCGGAAGAGGCCGGCATCCTGGGCATTACCCACGACGGGCGCGGTATCGCCGACGTGCCGGGCAAGAAAGTCTTCGTCGACGGCGCCCTGGCCGGCGAGCGGGTGCGCTTCCTGCGGCTGCGGCGGCGGAAGAACTTCGACGAGGCGCGGCTGGAGGCCGTGCTGGAGGCCTCGCCGGACCGGGTGGAGCCGCGCTGCGCGGTGTACGGCATCTGCGGCGGCTGTTCGCTGCAGCACCTGGCCGCCGAGCGCCAGATCGAGGCCAAGCAGCAGGTCCTGCTCGATAACCTGGAGCGTATCGGCGGCGTCACGCCCGAACAAGTGCTCGAGCCGCTGCGCGGGCCCGCCTGGCATTACCGGCGCCGCGCCCGCCTGGGCGTGCGCTATGTCCACGGCAAGGGCAGGGTGCTGGTGGGGTTCCGGGAGCGTTTCAAGCCCTACGTGACCGACACGGGCCGCTGCGAGGTCCTCGCGGAGCCGGTCGGCGGACTGCTCGGCGAACTCGCGGAGCTCATCGCCGGGCTGTCGGTGCGCGAGCAGATCCCGCAGATCGAGGTGGCGGTCGGCGACAACCTGACCGCCCTCGTGCTGCGCGTGCTCGAGACGCCGTCGGCGGAGGACGAGGCGCGGCTGCGGGGCTTCGCGGAGACCCATGCGCTGCGTTTCTTCCTGCAGACCGGCGGGGTGGAGACGGTGCAGCCGCTGCCGGACGCCGACGGCGGCCTGCCCGAAACGCTCTGCTACGAGTTGCCCGAGTTCGACCTGTCGATCCGCTTCCGGCCGCTGGATTTCGTCCAGGTGAACGGGCCGCTGAACCGGGCGCTGGTGTCGCGGGCGGTGGAGCTGCTCGCGCCCGAGCCGGAAGAGCGCGTGCTGGACCTGTTCTGCGGTATCGGCAATTTCACGCTGCCACTGGCACGGCGGTCGGGCGAAGTGCTGGGCATCGAGGGCAGCGCCGACCTGGTGCGGCGCGCCGAGGAGAATGCGGCGGCCAACGGACTCGGCAGCGTGGCCTTTCTGCACCGGGACCTGGCCGAGCCCGATCCGGCAGAGGACTGGCTGCGCTCGGACTGGGACCGGGTCCTGCTGGATCCCGCGCGGCCGGGCGCGGACGCCCTCGCGCGGCACTTCGCCGACAGGCCGCCGCGGCGGCTGGTCTATGTCTCCTGTCACCCGGGTACCCTGGCCCGGGACGCCGGCACGCTGACCGCTCCGGGGCGCCTGCGATTGTCTGCGGCCGGCGTTCTGGATATGTTCCCCCATACCAGCCACATGGAATCCGTCGCGGTATTCGACAGAATATGATGAAGTTCAGAGTTTTATGCGCGGGTTCTGAAGTATTTTGTGAATCTGAGGCGATATCTTCGGCCAGAGCGACGGAGGGGCCATGTCACTGGGCCCGCTGATGGCGGACATCGAAGGGAAGGAACTCACGCCGGCAGACCGGGACTTCCTGATGCATCCCGCCGTCGGCGGCGTGATCCTGTTCAGCCGCAACTTTGCGTCGCCGGATCAGCTGACCGCGCTGACGGAGGCGATCCACCGGCTGCGCACGCCGGCGCTGCTGGTCGCCGTCGATCAGGAGGGCGGCCGCATCCAGCGCTTCCGCGAGGGCTTCACGGCGCTGCCGGCCGCCCGCTGGCTCGGGCGGCGTTATGACGTCGATCCGGACACGGGCCGGCGGCTCGCCCGTCACACGGGCTGGCTGCTGGCGGCGGAGCTCGGTGCCGTCGGTGTCGATTTCTCCTTCGCACCGGTGCTCGATCTCGACTGGGGTCTCAGCGAGGTCATCGGCGACCGGGCCTTCCACGCCGCGCCCGAGGCGGCCGGCGAACTCGCGGCGGCCTACATGCACGGGATGCAGGACGCCGGCATGGCGGCGGTGGCGAAGCATTATCCCGGGCACGGCGCGGTGGTGCCGGACTCCCACGAGGAACTGCCGGTCGACCGCCGTCCCTACGGCGAGATCATGGAGGATCTCAAGCCCTTCGAGCGCCTCGTGCGCGCCGGCGTCCCGGGCATCATGACGGCCCACGTGGTCTACAGCGAGGTGGACGCCAGGCCGGCCACATTCTCACGCTGGTGGATCGGCGAGGAGCTGCGCGGACGACTGGGCTACAACGGCGCCGTGTTCTCCGACGACCTCAGTATGAAGGCCACCGAAAGCGTCGGCAGCATGTCGCGCCGGGCCCGGGCGGCGCTGGATGCCGGCTGCGACATGGTGCTGGTCTGTAACGACCGGGCACGGGCCGAGGCGACGGCCGAGGGTCTCGGCGACTACCGCGATCCGCCCAGTCTCGTCCGCCTGGCCCGATTCCACGGGCGGCGGCGGACCGGCCGGCAGCGGCTGCTGGACAGCGAGCGCTGGCAGGCGCTGCACGCCGAACTGGCCGCGGCCATGGACCGACCGGTGCTGGAACTCGATGCCTGACGATCTCTCCTGCGCTCAGGGCAGCGGCGTGCGCATCCCCGAGGGTGCCGAGCGCATCGCGAGCCCAGCTGAGGTGGCCGCGGCCTTCGACCGGCTCGCCGGCGCCATCAGCGCGCGCCTGGCGGGCCGGGAACCCGTACTGGTCGCGGTGCTGGAGGGCGGGCGCATGCCAGCCGACGAGATCTCCCGCCGGCTCGCCATCCCCCACCTGAACGACAGCCTGCGGGTGGGGCGCTATCGCAGCGGGACACAAGGCGGAGCGCTGCGCTGGCACGCGCTGCCGGAGACGCCGCTAGCGGGCCGCGCGGTGCTCGTCGTCGACGACATCCTCGACGAGGGTGTCACGCTGGCGGCGGTCGCGGATCATTGCCGCACGGCCGGGGCCGGAGAGGTGCTCACCTGCGTGCTGACCGTCAAGGATCTGCCCGATCGCGCAGCGCCGTTCAGCCCGGACTTCTGCGGCCTGCTGGTGCCGGACCGCTACATCGTCGGCTGCGGCATGGACTATCAGGGACGGTGGCGGGAGCTGCCGGGCCTGTACGCGCTGGCGGAGCCGTTGTAATGGAAGAGGTAATGGGCGAAGTCATGGACGAGGCGTTGCGGGGCAGCGGCATCGCGGTGATCGGCGGCTCCGGACTGGAGCGTATGCCCGGCGTGGAAGTGGTCGACACCCGGGAGATGACGACGCCATTCGGCCCGCCGTCCGCGCCGCTCATGGAGCTGGCCGCAGAGGGCGAGCGGTTCTGGTTCCTCTCCCGGCACGGCGACCGGCACGACATAGCGCCCCACCGCGTGAACTACCGGGCCAACCTCTGGGCCCTGGACCAGCTCGGCGTGTGCCGGGTGATCGCTGTCAACGCCGTCGGGGTCATCCCGGCCGAGCCGCCGCTGGGCACGCTCGCCGTGCCGGATCAGCTCATCGATTACAGCGGGGGCCGGGAGTCCACCTTCTTCGACGGCGAGTCCGGCCCGCTCGAGCACATCGATTTCACGGAGCCCTACGATGCGGCCCTGCGCCAGGCATTGATCGGCCGCGCCGCCGGCCTGGCCATCCCCTGCCGTGCCGGCGGCATCTACGGCGTCACCCAGGGGCCGCGGCTCGAGACCCGGGCAGAGGTGGACCGGCTGGCCCGCGACGGCGTCGAGTACATCGGCATGACGGGCATGCCGGAGGCGGTGCTGGCACGCGAGCTCGCGCTGGAATACGCTTGCCTGGCGGTGCTGGTCAACCGCGCGGCCGGGCGGGGTGAGGCGGCGATACACGCGGACCTGGAGGCGAACCTCGCCCGTGGCGCGGAAGCGGCCAGTCGCGTGGCGCTGGCACTGATCGTCAGCGCCGCCGGGCCGCCAGCGGAGGATGACTGAGAACCGATGAAGTCACTGTCCAAAAGCCTGCTGGAGTCACTGCTGCTCGGTCTGCCCGAGGGGATGATGGTGGTGGCGAAGCAGGGCCAGGACTGGCAGGCGGTGTTCTTCAACCCGGCGTTCGGCGAACTCGCGCGGCTTAGTCCGGGGGAGCTGTCAGGCCAGAGCCTGAAGAGCATCCTGCACAACGTCGGCGGCCGCGACGACTGGCCGCGGGTGGCGCAGGCGCTGGCGGACCGCGAGCCGATCTATCTCACCGTCTATCCGGGCATGCCGGACGAGCCGGCGTCGCCGTTGTCCCTGTGCGTGACGCCGCTGGAGGCCTCAGAAGGTAAGGAGTACGCCGCCTGCCACCTGTCGTTGCGCAAGGGCGAGGCGCAGGCGGCGGACGGCCCGCCGAGCCCCGCGGAGACGCTGGCGGCGACGGAGCGGCGGGACACGGCGACGGGACTCGCGCCGCGCGCGTTCTTCGACGGCGTGCTGACCCACGACTGGGCACTGGCGTGCCGGGAAGGCCACCGCCTGTCGCTGCTCGTGTTCCGCATCGAGGCGTTTCCCGCCTATCTCGATACCTTCGGCCGGCATGCCACCGAGTCGATGATCCGGCGGGTCGCCCGCTGCATCACCCGGCGCCTGCGCCGGGCCAGTGACATCGCTTCCCGGCTGGAGGAAGACTGCATCGTGGCGCTGGTGCACGGCGGCGACGAGTCCGCGGTGCGCGCCTTCGCCGATTCCATCACCCGACAGGTGCGGGAACTCGGCATCCATCACCCGCATTCGCCGGTGGGTCGGTTCGTCACCGTCCATTGCACGGTGACCGCGGCGCTGCCCGATGCCGAACAGGACGCGAACGATTTCGTCATGGAAGCTCTGGCCTCGTCGGCCGAAGACTGAGCGCTTCAGTCTGTCGCGGATGAGGCGTCGGTCGGCGTCGGGTCCGCCGGTTCCCCCTCGCCGCTGTCCGGTTCCCCGGCGGCTTGCTCCTCCATTTCCACCGGCGTCACCTTCGCCAGCACGCCGTAGCGGGGATGATCGTAGTAGTGGAGTTCGCCGCTGCGCAGCTTGCGCCGCTCGTTGAGCCGGTAGACGTCCGGTGCCAGCGCCTCCAGCGGCTCGCCGGGGTCGGACCGCCCGCGATCGGGGAAGAGTGGCGTCGGCGTTGCCGACTGCGGCGCCGGCAGGGCGCTCTGCGGCTCCGACCAGAGTTCCAGGTCCAGCTCCAGGTGCAGGAAGCGGGAGCGATACAGCCGGGCCTCGCCCTGCAGCCCGTCCGGCAGCTCCGCCAGCCGGGAGAGATCGAGCGACCGGGCTGTCTCCGGATCGTAACCCGGTTGCTGCCAGGCGACGTGCAGCAGCGGCTCGTAACCGTCCGTATTGCCGAGGCGCCGATAGAGTTCGCCCAGTTCGAGTTCTTCTTCCGGCAGCGGCATGAAGCGGAACACCGGTTCTTCGGGCGGGTCGCCGGCGATGCCGGTCTCGCCGGTCTCGCCGGTCTCGGCGGCCTCGGTGTCGGCCTCGGTGTCGGCCTCGGTCCCGGTCTCTGCCCCGTCCACGGTTGCGGTGTCTTCGACGGGGTCGGGCGGCGCGGACCAGTCCTCGGTGGTGCCCGCGAGAGAGTCTCCGTACTCGAAGACGATCAGCTCCACCCGGAATTGCTCGAGCGCCTCGTCGGCGTCGGTATCGGCCGGCACGGTGCCAGCCGCCGAGCCGGGCGCCGCTTGCTCCTGGGCCGAGACCGGCCCTGCGGCCACCAGCAGGACCGCGAGGGCGGCCGCGGCGAGGGCGATCCCGGAGCGTGGTGTATCGGTGAGCGGTCCCGTCATCGCGCTAGCTTGCCATCGCCTCCGGTCGGGCGCCAGCCGCCAGTCGGCCGAGCAGCGCGTGCAGGTGCTCCACCCGATCGTCCACCTCCGGCAGCGGTGTGCGGAAGTTCAGCCGGTCGTCGTTCTTCAGGCGGTAGATGCTGCCCGGCTCCTGGATCAGCTCGATGAGGGTGATTGGCTCGACGTCCGGTTGCGGACCGAACTGCACCGAGCCGCCCTCCGGACCGACGTCGATCTTGCGGATGCCCAGCGGCTCGGCGGCGATGCGCAGCTCGGCCACCTGCAGCAACCGGCGGGCGGGTTCCGGCAGCAGGCCGAAGCGGTCGATGAGTTCCACCTGCAGTTCGCGCAGATCGTCGGCGCTGTCGGTGCCGGCAATGCGCTTGTACAGCACCAGGCGCAGGTGCACATCGGGCACGTAGTCGTCGGGCAGCAGGGCGGCGCAGTGCAGGTTGATCTCCACGCCGCCGTGCAGGGGCTTGTCGAAGTCCGGCTGGTCGCCGCGGCGCAGGCTCTCCACGGCCCGCTGCAGCATCTCGGTGTACAGTGCGAAGCCGATCTCCTGGATCTGCCCGCTCTGCTCGTCGCCGAGCAGTTCGCCGGCACCGCGGATCTCGAGATCGTGGCTGGCCAGCGCGAAGCCGGCACCCAGGTCCTCCAGCGAGTCGATGGCCTCCAGCCGTTTCACCGCATCCGCGGTCATGGCGGCTTCCGGCGGCGCAATCAGGTAGGCATAGGCACGGTGATGGGAGCGCCCCACACGGCCGCGCAACTGGTGCAGCTGAGCCAGACCGAAGCGGTCTGCCCGGTTGATGACGATGGTGTTCGCCGTCGGCACGTCGATGCCGCTCTCGATGATGGTCGTGCACAGCAGCACGTTGAAGCGGCGGTGGTAGAAGTCCAGCATCACCTGTTCGAGCTCGCGCTCCGGCATCTGGCCATGACCCACGCGGATGTCGGCCTCGGGCACCAGTTCGGCGAGCTTCTCGCGGACCCGCTCGATGTCCTCCACCCGGTTGTGGACGAAGTAGACCTGGCCGCCGCGCTTGATCTCGCGCAGGCAGGCCTCGCGGACCATGGAGTCGTTCCACTGGCTGACGAAGGTCTTCACCGAGAGGCGCTCCGAGGGCGGGGTGGTGATCAGCGACAGCTCCCTGAGCCCGCCCAGCGCCATGTTCAGCGTGCGCGGGATAGGCGTGGCGGTCAGCGTCAGCACGTCCACGTCCGCGCGCAGCGTCTTCAGCGCCTCCTTGTGCCGCACGCCGAAGCGGTGTTCCTCGTCGACGATGACGAGACCGAGATCCCGGAACAGCGAGGTGTGCTGCAGCAGCTTGTGCGTGGCGATGACGATATCCACCTTGCCCGCCGAGACGTCGGCCAGCACGGTGTCGGTCTCCTTGCGGGAGCGGAACCGGGACAGGACCTCGATGCGTACCGGCCAGTCGGCGAAGCGGTCGCTGAACGTCTGATAGTGCTGCTGGGCGAGGAGGGTGGTCGGCACCAGCATGGCCACCTGCTTGCCGGCCTGCACGGCGACGAACGCGGCCCTGAGTGCCACCTCGGTCTTGCCGAAGCCCACGTCGCCGCAGACGACCCGGTCCATCGAACTGGCGGTGCGCATGTCGATGAGTACCTCGTCGATCACGCGCTGCTGGTCCTCGGTGGGCTCGAACGGGAAGTCGGCCTCGAAAGCCCGGTAGTCGTGCTCGTCCAGGCGGAAGGCGTGACCCGGCCGCGCGGCGCGGCGCGCGTAGACGTCGAGGAGTTCGGCGGCCACGTCGCGCACCTTCTCCGCCGCCCGGCGTTTCGCCCGCTCCCACTGGTCGCTGCCCAGGCGATGCAGCGGGGCGTTCTCCGGGGAGGCACCCGTATAGCGGGAGATCAGGTGCAGCGAGTGCACCGGCACGTACAGTTTGTCGCCATCCGCGTATTCCAGCGTGAGGAACTCGGCCGGTATGTCGCCGACCTCCAGCGTCGCCAGGCCGAGGTAGCGTCCCACGCCGTATTCCTCGTGCACGACCGGTGCTCCCTCGCGCAGGTCGCTCAGCTGGCGGATGATGTTCTCGGGGTCCCGGCTCGCGCGCCGCCGCCGGCTCGTCTGCCGGGCCCGCTCGCCGAACAGGCTCTGCTCCGGCACGATGGCGAGGCCGGCCGCCGGCAGTATGACTCCGTTCTCGAGCGGGCCGAGCGCGATGGCGAGCGGCGCGTCCGTGGCCATGAACTCCTGCCAGTCCGCCACACGGGCCGGCGCCCTTTTAAGGTCGGTGAGCAGGTCGGCCAGCGCTTCCCGGCGGCCGGCCGACTCCGCCGTGAACAGCACCCGGCCATCGAAGCCGTCCAGGAAGGCGGTCAGGGCACCGGCTGCTTCTTCCCGACGGCTGTCCAGTCGCAGCACGGGCACCGGCTTCGCGCCGAAGTCCTCGCCTTCGCCCGGCAGCGGCTTGTTGCCGGAAAGCAGGATGCGGGGGCGTCCGGCGAGCCGGTCGCGCACGGCTTCCACCGGCAGGAACGCCTCATCCGGCTCCAGCACGGGGCGATCCGGGTCGAGGGACACCAGGGCATGGCGTTCCTCGATCTCGGCACGGAAAGCCGCCAGCGAGTCGTCCAGTTCCGCACCGGCCGCGATCAGCGTCGAGCCCGGCAGGTAGTCCAGCAGCGTGGCGGTCTCCTCGAAGAACAGCGGCAGGTAGTACTCGATGCCGCCGTGGGCGATGCCTTCCGATACGTCCCGGTAGATCGGCGAGCGCGCAGCCTCGCCGGCGAAGCGGGCCCGGTAGCGGCGGCGGAAGCCGCGGATGGCATCGGCATCGAGCGGCGCCTCCCTGGCCGGCAGGATCTCGATCTTCTCCAGTGACTCGCCAGAGAGCTGGGTGTCGGGATCGAAGGCCCGCAGCGTGTCGATCTCCTCGTCGAACAGGTCGATGCGGTAGGGTACGCGTGCGCCCATGGGGAACAGGTCGATGATGGCACCGCGAACGGCGAACTCGCCGTGCTCCGAGACCTCCGGCACACGCAGGTAGCCGCCGGCCTCCAGGCCGCGGATGAACTCGTCGCGGTCGAGGGTCTCGCCCGTGCGCAGCGACAGCGCGCGGGCCGTCACGTAGTCCGTTGGCGGCAGCCGCTGCATCAGGCAGGGTGCGGCGACCACGACGATGCCGCGCGCGAGCGCCGGCAATCCGGCCAGGGTGGCGAGCCGTTCAGAGACGATGTCCTGGTGCGGGGAGAAGCTGTCGTAGGGCAGGGTCTCCCAGTCCGGGAAGTGAAGTACCGGGGTATCGGCGTCGGTGAAGAAGCCGAGGGCGGCCTCCAGGCGGTCCGCTTCGCGCGCGGAGGCGGCGACGGCGAGTACCGGACCCGCATGGCGGGCCGCGGCCTCGGCGATGGCCAGCGCGTCCGCCTCGCCCACGAGTCCGCCCCAGCGCACGGGCGATGCGCCGGTTGCAGGCAAATCCGGTCTGCGTAGTGTTGCCGTCATAATGAAAAAGGGCCGCCCGCAGGCAACCCGGAAAATGCGCGGGCCGCCTGCAGGCGGCCCGTGAGTATCTCATAACCGGCGCGTCGTTGCCGGCGCCGCTCTGGCCTGGGTGGTGGCCTCAGCCGGCGCTCTCGCGCTTCAGGACGGCATGGATCACCCGGTTGTGCTCGAAATAGACCACGAACCCGGGATACTCCCAGCGCGTGATCGGCGGCTCGCCGACCGGCGCCCGGCGCATCGCCGGCTGTCCCCACTCGGACTGCACCTTCTGCATGGTCATACCCCGGGTGGGCCGATCGCCGCCGGTGAGCATGGCACTGCCGGCGTCCATGTCGAGGCTCTCCCCGTTGGCGGTGCCGCCCAGGGCGAGCAACAGACCCGTCGTCAGGGCGGCAAGCGTGAGTTTCAGGCTCTGCATGGCGGCTCTCCGCTTTGAAACCGGGTCGAATATAGCACCGGCCGCATTGAGGAAAAATGTCGTAGTGCGTAGATTTGCCGGAATTTTTGTTGTAGGGAGCCGGCCGTGGAGTTCGACCGCCCGCTGCGCGAGGCCCGACTGGTGCGTCGCTACAAGCGTTTTCTGGCCGACGTGGAATTTGCCGACAGCGGGGAGGCGTGCACCGTGCATTGTCCGAATACGGGCGCCATGACCGGCTGCGCCGAGCCCGGCTCCCGCGTCTGGCTCAGCCACTCCGACAACCCGCGGCGCCGCTACGCTTGGACCTGGGAGCTGGTGGAGACGCCCGGCGGCACCCTGGTGGGCATCCACACCGGCCGCACCAACGCCATCGTCGGCGAAGCGCTGGAGGCGGGCCGCATACCCGAGCTGGCCGGCTATTGCGCGGATCGTTCCGCGGGGGAACGAGGCCTGCGGCGGGAGGCCAGATATCCGGATTCTCGCAGCCGGGCCGACTTCCTGCTCGCCGGCGAGCCGCCCTGCTGGGTGGAGGTCAAAAACGTCACCGCGGCGGTCAGCGGCCGCCGCGCCGTCTTCCCCGATGCCGTCAGCGCGAGGGCGTCCGCGCACATGCGCATGCTGGCCGAGCGCGTGCGGGCCGGCGATGCAGCGGCCCTGGTTTTCTGCGTGCAGCGCGACGACGTGGACGTCGTGGCGCCGGCCCGCGAGATCGACCCCGCCTACGGCGAGGCACTCGACGCGGCGGCGGCCGAGGGCGTGCAGGTGCTCGCCTGGGGTGCCGGCGTCACGCCGCAGGGCATCTTCCTGGACCGTCCGCTGGAGGTGGACATCGCCGGGTGAGGCGGCAGCCGTTGTGGTTTAATCCCGCCATGGCCGGCATGAAGGGACCGCTGGAACTCGCGATCGGGCTCCGATACCTGCGTGCGCGCCGGCGGACCCGCTTCGTCTCGTTCATCACGCTGGCGGCGTCAATCGGAATTGCGATCGGCGTGGCGGCGCTCATCGTCATCCTGTCGGTGATGAACGGCTTCGAGAACGAACTCCGCAGCCGCCTGCTGAGCATGACTGCCCATGCCTCGGTGACGGGCGCCGACGGCACCCTGGAGCGATGGCCGCAGTTGCTGGACCGGGTGCGCGCTCAACCCGGGGTGCTGGCGGCGGCCCCCTACGTGGAATTCGAGGCAATGGCCCGGTCCCGCGCCGGGCTGCAGCCCCTGTTCGTCACCGGCATCGACCCGGATCTGGAGACCGGCGTCTCGGCCGCCGCCTCCAGCATGGTGTCGGGGCGGCTCGGACGGCTGGAGCCGGGCAGCTTCAACATCGTGCTGGGCCGGCTGCTGGCGATCAACCTGGGGGTGCGGGTGGGCGACGAGGTGATGCTGCTCATCCCGCGGCTGACGGAAGGAGAGGTCCGCCCGGAACTCCGGCGCTTCCACGTGGCCGGCGTGTTCGAGGCCGGACTGCAGGACCATGACGCCTCGCTGGCGCTGGTCGCGCTCGAAGACGCGGCGGCCATCCAGCGGTTCGGCGACGCGGTCAGCGGTATTCGGGTGAAGACCGACGACGTCATGCAGGCGCCTGCAACCGCGGTGGCGCTGGAGGAGAGCCTCGGCGAGGGCTACGAGACCAGCGACTGGAGCCGGGAGAACGCGAGCTACTTCCGCGCGGTGCGGCTCGAGAAGACCATGATGTCGCTGATCCTCTCGCTCATCGTCGCCGTCGCCGCTTTCAACATCGTGGCGAGCCTGGTCATGGTGGTCACCGACAAGGAGACAGACATCGCCATCCTGCGGACGCTGGGCATGAGCCCGGGCAGCGTGCTGCGCGTATTCCTCACCCAGGGGCTGGTGATCGGGTGGGTGGGTGCCATCGGCGGCGTGGCCCTCGGCACGCTGCTGGCGGTGAATGTGCCGGTGATCGTGCCGCTGCTGGAGCAGACCTTCGGCTTCCAGATCATGCCCGGCGACGTCTACTACGTGACCGAGATCCCCTCGGATCTGCAGCTGGCCGACGTGGTCGCGATCGCCACGGCGGCACTGGCGCTCACGGGCCTGGCCACCCTGTATCCGGCGCGGCGCGCAGCGGCGGTCGAGCCGGCGAGGGCGCTGCGCTATGACTAGGGCTGTCTCCCGGCCATCGCCCGGCGCGAGATACTGGGAGTGGCTGGTGGGCACGCGCTACGTGCGCTCCCGCCACCGCAACAGCTTCGTCTCATTCATCTCCCTGATCTCGATGGCGGGCATCGCGGTGGGCGTGATGGTGCTCATCGTGGTCCTGTCGGTGGTGAACGGATTCGAGCGCGAACTGCAGGAGCGCATCCTGGCGATGTCCGCGGAGGCGACCATCGAGGGTCCGGCGGGCAGGCTCGAGGACTGGCAGCGGCTCACCGAGGGCGCGCTTGCCGACCCGCGCGTGCGCGCAGTGGCGCCGTTCGTCTCGGGCCGTGGGCTCGTGGCGGGCGCTGCGGCGATGAGCGGCGTCGCCATCCGCGGCGTCGACCCCGTCCGGGAGAAGGACGTCTCCGGCATCGAGGGGCTCATGCGGGAAGGCTCGCTCGCCGATCTGCAACCCCGCTCCTACCGGGTGATCCTCGGCGTCGACCTGGCCGATGCGCTGGGCGTTGCGCCCGGCGAGCAGGTACTGCTGATGCTGGCGGAAGGCGTCGTGACGCCCGCCGGCCTGATCCCGAGGATGCGCCGTTTCACCGTGGCCGGCACCTTCCGCGCCGGCATGTACGAGTTCGACCGCCGACAGGTCTTCATGCATATCGACGACGCCGCCCGGCTGTTCCGGCTTGGCGACGACGTGAGCGGACTGCGGCTCGCGCTGGGCGACCTGTTCGGCGCGCCGGCCATCGTGCGCGAGGTGGCGACGTCGCTCGGCGGCGGCGTCCTGGTCAGCGACTGGACGCGGCGGCACTCTGGCTTCTTCCGCTCCATCAAGATCACCAAATCGATCCTGTTCGTGATCCTGTTGCTCGTGATTGCCGTGGCGGCATTCAATATCGTCTCCACGCTCGTGATGGTGGTGAAGGACAAGCAGCGCGACATCGCCATACTGCGCACCCTGGGCGCGCCGCCCGGCGGTATCCTGTCGGTGTTCGTGATACAGGGCGCCATCATCGGCGTCATCGGTACGGGCGTCGGTCTCGCGCTGGGCGCGGCGCTGACGCTGAATCTGGAGACGATCGTGGGTCTCGCCGAGGGGGCTCTGGGCTTCAAGTTCCTGGCGCCGGACGTGTATTTCATCAGCGATCTGCCAGCGGACCTTCGCGCCGGCGACCTGGCGCTGATCGGTGGCGTGGCGCTCGCGCTGTCGCTGCTGTCGACGCTGTATCCTGCCTGGCGGGGCGCGCGCACGGACCCGGCAGACGCCCTGCGATTCGACTGATTTCCGGGCGCAGCGGGCAGAAATGGCGGCGGCAGCCACCACGTCGCACATAGAGGATAGGCAAGGGAAGAGCACATTGACGGAAGGTATGGAGCCGGTCATCGAGTGCCGGGGACTGAAACGCAGCTTTCGCGAAGCGGGCGGCGAACTGACCGTGCTGGAGGGTGTCGATCTCACGGTGATGCCCGGCGAGCGGGTGGCCATCGTCGGCGCTTCCGGCTCGGGCAAGACCACGCTGCTGCAACTGCTCGGCGGGCTCGATGCGCCGAGCGGCGGCGAGATCAGCATCTGCGGCCGGGCGATGCACCGGCTCGGCGACGGCGAGAGGGGCCGGCTGAGGAACGCGGCGATCGGTTTCGTCTACCAGTTCCATCATCTGCTGCCGGAGTTTACGGCGCAGGAAAATGTGGCCATGCCGCTGCTGATCCGGCGGGTGGAGCGTGCGAGCGCGCTGGAATCGGCGCGGGAACTGCTCGCCCGGGTCGGGCTCGCCGAGCGCACGCATCATAAGCCCGGTGAGCTGTCGGGCGGCGAACGCCAGCGGGCGGCGGTGGCCCGCGCGCTGATCACCCGGCCGCGGGTGGTGCTCGCCGACGAGCCCACGGGCAATCTGGACGGGCATACCGGCGAGCACGTGCTGGATCAGATGCTGGCGCTGAATCGCGAATACGGCACGAGCCTGGTGATCGTGACCCACGACCTGGCCATCGCGGCGCGGATGGACCGGCAGCTGGAACTGAAGGACGGCCGGCTCGCGCCGGCCTAGCGGTGGTTGCTGCGCCGGGCCGCACGGCGGCGCCGCGCACGAACGTAGCCGCTGACCGACAGCCGCCAGATCAGGTTCAACGAGAAGTAGCCGACGGCGGCGGTCGCGCTGCCGAGGATGAAGCAGCCCAGCAGGAAGGGCTGCCAGATGCCCATCATCTCCGTCACCGAGTCGGCGGGGATGTCCACGTTGGCCCGGGTCCGCATCTCCAGGATGGCGGCGCCGACCCGGTAGGCCGCGTAGTAGAAGGGCCCCATGGTCACCGGGTTGGTGATCAGCGTAGCGAGGACGGCGACAGGGATGTTCACCCGCAGGGCCAGCGCGACCAGCGCCGCGATGATGCTGTGCCCGGGCACGGGGATCCAGGCGCAGAACAGCCCCACGCCGACCCCCGGCACGATGCTGCGCCGGCGCGTGCTCCAGATGCGTGGCTCGTGCAGGATGCGCTCGAACGGACGCATATACCACTGCCGGGCCACGGCATGGCGGTCGAAGTTCAGCCGGCGGAAGAAGCGTCTGGGCATGGTCCCTGCAGGGCACGGTGTCCGGGCGGGGTCATCTTAACGGATCGGGGCAGGGGATTCCGACGATGGCGGTCACGGCTCTCGCCCTGCTCGCGGGTATGCTGCTCACCGCCCGTCTGCCCGCTCTGCCGCCGCTGTGGCTCATCCTCACCGGCCTCGCAGTGGGCGTCGCCGGCCTGGTGCTGCGTCCGGCGCGGCTGCCGGCCGTCGCCCTCGCCGGGGCGGCCTGGTTCGCGCTGCATGCCCACTGGCAGCTGGCCGACCGCCTGCCTGCTGCCGACGACCGCCTGGAGACGACCGCAACGTTCGTGATCGAAGACTTTCCCCGCCGGCGCGGTCGCGCGGTGACTTTCGTGGCCCGTGGCACCGATCCGGCGTTGCCGGAGCGGATAAGGCTGAACTGGTACGAGCCGGATACGGTGCCGCGCATCGGTGAGCGCTGGCGCTTCACGGTGGTGTTGCGCGCGCCCCGCGGCCTGGTCAACCCGGGCGGCTTCGACTACGAGCGATGGCTCTTCACGCGGGGCATCGGTGCCACCGGCTACGTGCGCGGCGAGGGACGACGCCTCGGCGGACCCGGTCCGCGGCGGCTGGCCTGGTGGCGCTCGCGGCTCGAGAGCGCGCTTGCGGCCGTGCTGCCGAACGGGGCCGGCCGTGGCGTCATGGTGGCGCTCGCCACCGGCAGCCGCCATCGGCTGGATGCGGCGTCCACCGAGCTGTTCCAGGCGACGGGCACCTCCCACCTGATGGCGATTTCCGGGCTGCACGTCGGGCTGGTCGCCGGCCTGGTTTTCGCCCTGGCGGGAAGGTCGCCCGGCGTCGGCGGACGGGACCGCGCCGCGCTGCTGGCGCTGGCGGCGGCCACGGTCTACGGCCTGCTGGCCGGCTTCGGCACGCCGGTGCGTCGGGCGCTGCTGATGCTCGGCACCGTGGTGCTCGCCGGCCGCTGGCGCCGGCCGCTCGGGCCAGTGACCGGGCTCGCCCTGGCGCTGATCGTCGTCCTGCTGGTGCAGCCCCTCGACTGTCTCACGCCCGGTTTCGCCATGTCATTCGGCGCCGTGGCGGCGATAATCGCGATCGCGGGCAGCGACGCCGCGCGGGGGGATAGCGGCGGTGCCGGCGGCAAGATCCGTACCCTGGCGTCCCTGCAGTGGCGGCTCTGGGTGCTCCTCGCGCCACTGACGCTGCTGTTCTTCGACCGGATCGCGTGGTCGGCCATCCCGGCCAATCTGGTAGCCATTCCGGCGTTCGGCCTGTTCGTCGTGCCGGCGACGCTGGCCGGTGGCGTCGCGGCGGCTGCCGGTGGAGTTGCCGCATTACCCGCCGCCTGGCTGCTGGCCCTGACCCACGCGGCCCTCGATCTCGTGCTCGACTTGCTGCAGTGGCTGGCCACGCTGCCGGGCGCCGGCTACCGGCCGCCGGGCCGCGGCCCGATAGTCATCGCGCTTGCCACCGTCGCGACGCTGTCGCTGTTGCTGCCCCGTTGTCTCCCGGGCCGCTGGATACCCGTGTGGTTGACCCTGTCGCTGCTGCTGTGGCGGGGAAGCGGGGTGCCTCCGGGCTGCGTCCGGGCAGACGTGCTGGACGTCGGTCAGGGGCTCGCGGTGGTCGTGCGCACGCGTCATCACGCGATGCTCTACGATGCGGGCCCGGCCTACGCCAGCGGCTCCGATGCGGGCGAGAGGGTGGTCGTGCCGGCGCTGCGCACGCTCGGTGTGCGGCGCCTGGACCTGTTGATGCTGAGTCATGCCGACAACGACCACGCCGGCGGCGCGGCGAGCGTCGCCGCCGCCGTGCCCGTGGCGCAGGTGGCCAGCGGCGAGCCGGGCGAGCTGGCCGGCGTGGACGCGGCCGCCTGCGAGCGCGGTGGCCGCTGGTCCTGGGACGGCATCGGCTTCCGCGTGCTCTGGCCGGCGGTCGCGGGCGCCGCCGGCAATGACGGCTCCTGCGTGCTCGAGGTGAGCGCCGGCGAACGGCGCCTGCTGCTGCCGGGCGACATCGAGCGCGACAGCGAGCGGCGGCTGCTGGCGGCGGGGGGGCTGCAGCGGGCGGACGTGGTGCTGATGCCCCATCACGGCAGCGCCACCTCGTCCAGCGCGGCACTGGTCGATGCCCTGAGACCCCGTGTCGCGATCGCGACGGCCGCCTGGCGCAACCGCTGGGGCTTCCCCCGCCCGGAGGTCGCCCGCCGCTGGCAGGCGGGCGGTGCCCGGGTGATGAGTACCGGCGACTACGGGGCGCTTGCGATCACGCTCTGCAGCGACGACCGTGAAGCGCAGATGTCTGCGCGCAGGGACTCACGGCGTCGGCTCTGGTCGCCGGCTCCGCCGGCCGGGGCTTCTGGTCCCGGCAGTTCCTAGCAGGTATATTTCCGTTTTCTGGCGCAGCCTTGGATTATGGTCGAAATCATCAAAGCCGGCGGCTGGCTGATGCTGCCCATTATCCTGTGCGCGGTCCTCGCCATGGGCATCATGCTGGAGAGGCTCTGGTCACTGAAACAGGAACGGGTGGTCCCGCAGGATCTCACCGCCCGGGTCTGGGGCTGGATCAAGAAGAACGAGCTCACCCAGAGCCACATCCAGTCGCTGCACCAGGGCTCGCCGCTGGGCCAGATCCTGGCCGTGGGCCTGGTCAACCGCAACCGGGACCGCGCGGTGATGAAGGAGAGCATCGAGGATACCGGCCGCCACGTGGTCCACGAACTCGAACGCTACCTGGATACCCTCGGTACGATCGCTGCGATCTCGCCGTTGCTGGGGCTGCTCGGCACGGTGGTCGGCATGGTGGAGGTCTTCACGGCCATCACCACGCAGGGCGTCGGCGATCCCGGCGCGCTCGCGGGCGGGATCTCCGAGGCGCTGATCACGACGGCCGCCGGACTCACCGTGGCCATCCCGTCCCTGATCGGTTACCGCTATTTCCGCAGCCGTGTGGACGCACTCGTGGTGCAGATGGAGAAAGAGGCCCTGAAGCTGGTTGAAGCCGTGCAGCGGCGGCGCGACGCGGGACAGCGTCAGTCATGAACCTCGCCACCCGATCGAAGGAGGAGCCCGAGGTGAACCTGACGTCGCTGATCGACGTTGTGTTCCTGCTGCTGATCTTCTTCATGGTTTCCACCAGTTTCGTGAAGGAGTCCCGGCTCACCATCACGCTGCCGGAGGCCGAAAGCGTGGCTCCGGCCGCCGAGGCAGAGCGCCTGGAAGTGGCCATCACCGCCGCCGGCGCCTTCCTGGTCAACGGGCGGGAGCTGGTGAACAACAGCCCGGTCACGCTGCGCCGCGCGCTGCTGGAGATCTCCGGCGGCGACACCGGTCTGCCGGTCACCATCGTCGCGGACGCCGACGCCCGCCACCAGTCGGTGGTAACGGTGATGGACGTCGCCGGCCGCATGGGCTTCGTCAAGATCGACATCGCCACGGTCGCCGGCGAGGACTGATTGGTCATGGCCGTCGTCTCCGTCGATTCCCACGGGCTCTCCGTCTATCGGCGCCTGCTCGGCTACACCGCCCGCCACCGGCTGGTACTGATACTGGCCGGCATCGCCATGGCGCTCTCTGCGCTGGTGGAGGCGGGCATCGCGATGCTGATGGAGCCCCTGATGGACGAGACGCTGCTCGCGCGCAACGAGAGCGTCGCCGCCTGGATGCCGATCGCCTTCGTCGCCGCTTTCCTCGTCCGCGGCATCGCCGGCTTCGGCTCGGAGTACGGCTTGGGCTGGATCGGCCGCCAGATCATCACGAAGCTGCGTGACGAGACCTTCGACAAGTACCTGGTGCTGCCGGCCTCGTTCTTCGATACGCGCTCGTCGGGACCGCTGCTGTCGAAGATGACCTACAACATCGAAATGGTGGCCGAGTCCGCCACCAACGTGGTTACCGTGCTCATCCGCGACACGCTGAAGATCATCTCGCTGCTTGGGGTGATGATCTATCAGAGTCTGATGCTCACGGCCTTCGTCGCCCTGGTGGTGCCGCTGATCGCGGTGCTGATCGGCTACCTGAGCAAGACCTTCCGCCGCTACTCCCAGCGCATCCAGAACTCGGTGGGCGACGTCACCCAGGTGACCGAGGAAGCGGTGCAGGGCCACCGGGTGGTGAAGGTGTTCAATGGCCAGGACTACGAGCGCCGCCGCTTCGGTGCAGCCAACGAGAACAACCGTCGTCTGAACATGAAGCTGGTCGTGGCCAAGGCCGGCGGCATCGCCGTGACCCAGATGCTGTTCGCGGTCGGCGTCGCGGGCGTGGTGTACGTGGCCGGCGCGCAGTCGTTCGCCGGTGAACTCACGCCGGGCACCTTCACGGCGTTCATGACGGCGATGGTCTTTCTCCTCGATCCCCTGCGCCGGCTCACCAACATGAATGCGCCGCTGCAGCGGGGCATCGCCGCCGCCGACAGCGTGTTCGAGGTGCTGGACATGGAGGCGGAGCAGGACACCGGCACTTGGGAGGTGGACCGGGTGGCCGGCAAGGTGGAGTTCCGCGACGTCAGTTTTGCCTACGCGCAGGAGAAAGGCGTGGTGCTGAGGGACGTGAACCTCACGGTCGAGCCCGGGCGCACCGTCGCCATCGTCGGCCGGTCCGGCAGCGGCAAGTCCACGCTGGTGAGCCTGCTGCCGCGCTTCTACGAGACCGACTCGGGTGAGATCCTGCTCGACGGGCGCTCGGTGCGCGACTACACCCTCGCCAGCCTGCGCGCGCAGATCAGCCTGGTGAGCCAGGACGTGGTGCTGTTCAACGACACCATCGCCAACAACCTGGCATACGGTGCGGCCGGCGGCGTCGACCGCGCCGACATCGAACGGGCCGCGGAGCACGCCTACGTGATGGAGTTCGTGCGGGAGTTGCCGCTGGGGCTGGAGACGGTGGTGGGCGATCGGGGCGTGCTGCTCTCGGGCGGTCAGCGCCAGCGCATCGCCATTGCCCGCGCGCTGCTGAAGAACGCGCCCGTGCTCATCCTCGACGAGGCGACATCGGCGCTGGACAGCGAATCCGAGCGGCGTATCCAGCGCGCATTGTCCGAACTGATGGAGGACCGCACGACCCTGGTGATCGCGCATCGGCTGTCGACGATCGAGAACGCCCACCTGATCGTCGTCATGGAGGCGGGGCGGGTGATCGAGACCGGTACCCACGAGGAGTTGCTGCGGCGCGAGGGGCCCTATGCCATGCTCCACCGCATGCAGTTCAGCGATAGCCAGGCCTGAGGATGCGCCGCTGGCTGGAAGACGTCTGGTACGGCCAGGGTTCCGGCGGCCTGCTGCTGAGGCCGCTGGGCGCGCTGTTCGCTTTCCTGGTGGGCCTGCGGCGCCGTCTGTTCGCGGCGGGTGTGCTGCCGCGACACCGCGCGGGCGCACCGGTGATCGTCGTCGGCAACATCAACGTCGGTGGTACCGGCAAGACCCCGCTGACCCTGTGGCTGGCGCGCCGGCTCGCCGAACGCGGCCGTCAGCCCGGCGTCATCAGTCGTGGCTACGGCGGCGAACCGGGGCCGCGCCCGCTGCGGGTGGAGCCTGGCTCCGACCCGGCGCGCGTGGGGGACGAGGCGCTGATCTTCGCCCGCCATGCAGACTGCCCCGTGTACGTGCATCCGGACCGGGTGGCGGCCGCGAGGGCCGCTGTCGAGGCCGGCGCCGACGTGATCATCGCCGACGACGGCCTGCAGCACTATCGGCTGGCCCGGGACTACGAGATCGCCGTGGTCGACTTCGACCGGGGCCTCGGCAACGGCCGCTGTCTGCCGGCCGGCCCGCTGCGCGAGCCGCCCGCGCGGCTCGACACCGTCGACCAGGTCTTCAGCCAGGGCCTGACCGGCATCGACCATGCCATCGGCTTCACTCTGCGCCCGGAAGGGGCCGTGAACGTGGCCGACGACTTGCGGCGCGACCTCGCGGAGTTCTCCGGCCAGGCGGTCTACGCGATCGCGGGCATCGGCAACCCGGCCCGCTTCTTCCGTATGCTGCGCGACGCGGGGATGAAGGTGATCGAGCATCCGCTCGCAGACCACGCGGAGCCGTCGCGGCAGGAGCTGGACCCGCCGGATACCCTGCCCGTATTCATGACCGAGAAAGACGCGGTGAAGGTGACCGGCCGCGCCGGGCGGCGTCACTGGTACGTGCCGGTGAGCGTCGATATCGATGCGGCCACGGCAGACGCATTCCTGGAGAGACTGGATGAGCGACTGGATGCGGCGCGATGAACCCTGGCTCCGAGAATAGCGCCGAGAGCAGCGCCGACAACGGCGCCGGTGTCTCCGTGCCATTCCACGTGGTCATACCGGCGCGCTACGCCTCCGAGCGGCTGCCCGGCAAGGCGCTGGCGGATATCGCCGGCCGGCCGATGATCCACCACGTGTGGGAGCGGGCGCGGGAGAGCGGCGCCGAGAGCGTCATCGTCGCGACGGACAGTGACCGCGTGCTCAAGGCGGCCCAGGCCTTCGGCGCGGAAGCCGTTCTCACCCGCGAGGATCACGCATCGGGTACGGACCGGATCGCCGAGGTGGCGCGCAGCCGGGGCTGGTCGGACGAAACGATCGTGGTCAATCTGCAGGGTGACGAGCCGCTCATGCCGCCGGCGCTGATCGGTCGTGCCGCCTCGCTGCTGGCGGAGGGCGGGGCGGACATCGCCACGCTGGCGGCCCAGCTGCACGATGTGCACGAGTTCCACGACCCCAACGTCGTGAAAGTGGTGGTGGACGAGGCGGGCTATGCGCTGTATTTCAGCCGCGCGCCGATCCCGTGGCCGAGGAGCGCGGCCGCCGAGCCGGGGCGGGTGGCACCCCGTCATGCGCTGCGCCATCTGGGTCTCTATGCCTACCGCTGCGGCGCGCTGGCACGTCTGGTGGACGCCGCGCCCGCGGAGCTGGAGCTCACCGAACGGCTGGAACAGCTGCGGGCTCTTCATCTGGGTCTGCGTATCCGCGTGGGCGTCGCCGGGCAGTTGCCGGCACCTGGCGTCGATACCGTGGCGGACCTGGAACGGGTCCGCCAGATTCTCTCCGAGCGGCTCTGACCTTCAGCGGGCGCCGGCGCGCTCCAGCGCCGCCTCGCCGGCTGCCGCGGCCAGCAGCGTGGATGCGTGGCGCATGCTCTCGCGGGGTGTCAGTCCGGGGCCGATCAGCCGCCATTCGGTGAGGCCTGCAGACAGGACGGCGTCGGCATCCGGTCCTGCCGCCCCGACCAGTGCCACCGTCGGTACGCCCCGGGCGGCGGCTGCCCGTGCGACACCCAGGCAGGCCTTGCCGGCGAGCGTCTGCCCGTCGATACGGCCTTCGCCGGTCAGGCAGAGATCGGCTCCCTGCAGACGCTCGCCGAAGCGGCAGGTCTCCAGCACACGTTCGATGCCGGATTCCAGCCGCGCGCGGGCGAAGACCGCGAGCCCGGCGCCGAGTCCGCCGGCGGCGCCGCCGTAGCGGAGGGTGGCCATGTCCGCGCCCAGCTCCCGCCGCACGAGGCGGGAGAGGTGGGCAACACCTTGCTCCAGTTCCGCGACGTCCGCCGGGTCGGCGCCTTTCTGCGGCCCGAAGACCGTGGCCGCGCCCGCGGCTCCGAGCAGCGGCGCATCCACGTCGCAGGCGCCGATGACCTCCGCGCCGGCGAGGACCGCCTCCGCGCCGCCGGCCCCGATGTGGCGGGCTGAGAGGAGGTCGCCGCCGGTCAGAGGGGCTTCGAGCAGGCGGCCGGGGCCATTGCCGTCGCCATCGCCCTCGCGGAAACGCCACCCGAGGGCCTGGGCCATGCCGCAGCCGCCATCCACGGTGGCGCTGCCGCCCAGTCCCACGATCAGGCGCCGGGCGCCGGCACGGGCGGCGGCGAGCATCAGTTCGCCGACGCCGAAGGTGGTCGTCCGGCGCGGGTCCCGCCGGGTCCTCGGCACGAGTTGCAGTCCGGCGGCCGCGGCCATCTCGATGATTGCCGTGTCCCGGTCCACGAGTCCCCAGCGGGCGACGACGGGCTCGCCGCAGGGGCCGGTGACGGGACTCTCGCGGTATTCCCCGCCGAGGGCGGACACCAGAGCTTCCACCGTGCCTTCGCCGCCGTCCGCGACCGGGCAGACGTCCACCTCGGCGTCGGGCAGCGCGCGACGCACGCCGTCGGCCATGGCAGCTGCGGCCGCCGTGGCGGACAGGCATTCCTTGTAGCTGTCGGGTGCGCAGACGACCTTCACGCTGGCGATCACTTCTCTCCGGTCCGCCCGGTGTCGATGTTATAGAATCCGGTTGTCCTGAATGTAGCAAGGCGGCAGCCTGGGAGCAGAGCGACGGTGACGGAAACGAGCGAGAAGGTCTCGGTACTCTTCGTCTGCATGGGCAACACTTTTCGTCACCCGTAAGCTTTCGGAATATAAGAAAAAACCGGACCCGCGTAGCAATTTCGTAGCAAAGCCAAGCCCGCGTAGCAACTACAAATAGCGTCATATGCGGTCAGTTGAGGCATGTAGCAAACTGCCGCGCCCAGATGTCCGCGAACGCGGCCTGTAACGCCGTTATCCGGCCCGCTAGATAGGCGTCCTCGATCATATCCCCGATATCGGGGTCTGGCGGGCGGCATCGTTCGATCCAGTCCATACGGTCACGGTAGGAAATCCCACGGAATGCAGCGCCCGCTATTTGTTGGCACTATCGGCAGAAACACCAAATTACGGAGGGGGAGCAATGGCGCGTTATGAATTCCAAGTCAAAGGCTCGGTAGCGGAGCCTTACACCGTCACCTTTGAGCGCAGCGGCGCAAACCTCACCGCGCTCTGTACCTGTAAGGCCGCGCAGAACGGCCAGCACTGTAAGCACCGGCTCGAAATCATGCGGGGGGAGTCGAAGGGGATCGTCAGCGACAACGTGGCAGACGCGGCCAGCGTGCCCGCGATGGTGGATGGGTCAGACGTAGAACCCTACCTGCGAGAGGTGGAGCGCCTTGAGGCTGAGGCGGGAGAGATCAAGAAACGGCTAGCGGGAGCGAAAAAGACACTAGCGCGCCGCATGATGGATTAACGCCTTGGGTGTACGTTAAGTATTTTTAGTTTCTGGCCCGGACGCTGTGCTGTCGTCGCTAGCCATTATTGGCCTCATCGTGCTTGTGAAATTCTTCGTAAAGATCGTGATCAAAGTTTGTGAACGACACTATTTCGGAGGTAAGAACAAAGGTAACAATCTGATCGATGCCTATGTCTGCCGACTCGTCGTCTAGCCACCGATAATCAGTGGTGAACTCCACCCTGCCTTTTGCATCTCTGTATCCACTGCGTACTGGCAAGATGGATATACCACTACCGGCCGATGTCTTGCCGCCCAAATCTGGGGTACCAAAAACCAAGCCAGCATAGACTTTTCCAGTCCGGAGAGTGATCAATAATTCCTGTCCTTGCATATTGGCATTGTGCACAGACCGCTCAAAATCACTCCCGTAGATCATCGCGTATTTGTGAGTAAGCTCCCTCTCAGAGATGACATATTTGAAAAGTAAGACGTTCGCCAACTGCGGCGTCAAAGAACTTAGCCAGAAGGTCGCAACGGACAGCCAAGGCAATGACTCTTTCGTCGGAGGGAAAAGTAACTTTAGGGGAGCGCCCGCCGCATCAGAGCGCGAAAAGTCGAACGGCCAAGCGTGTGGGAGAACGGCGGCGCCCTGATCGGCCGCCCAGGCAAAGCACAAGTCAATCACCCACGCACCGGCCGTCAGAAGCCACCAAAGGACGGTGACTAACTGAAACCATACTGCGCCGACAACTACTGTCCAAAATGCCAGCGCATAGCCGGTAGACAGTTGGATTAATGTTCTAGATGGAGCGAACGTGCGAGCAAAAACGAACCCGCCTGCCAATACCAAAATGAGATAGGCAGACTCCATCGGGAGGTGACTGGATTTAGCTCGCCTTCTTCGCCAGCCTTACCGCGCGCCAGTACTCTTTCGGGTCAAGGCGAATCGCACCCGTAGCCGTAACTGTTGCTGGCAGGCTCTTGATCCTCTCGGCGGCAGTTTTCTTTTTCTTCACTGAGGCTGCCTTCTTGGCTTTACGAGCGGCTTTTGCCTTTTTGTGATGACTCCGCGAACGGATCATGCTCAAAACTCCAGAATAAAAGGTTAAACCACTGAATTTCATAGTGCATTACCATTGGTCGAATGTCCAGTTTTAGGCGTAACGCGACAATCGGCACCCGTTCGATCGCTACGCGGATACCCTCGGCGGCTCATCCATAGACGCGGCGAGCAAGTAATCCAACAGGTTTTGCCGGTGACGGCACAGCGTAGACCGTGGAATGCCCAACTGATCCGCCCGGCCCGACAGGGACCGTGGACCGTCTGCCAGGTAGCAATGTATTGCGGTGCGCTGATGCTCTCGCGGTGCCCGCTCTAGCAGTCTCATCATCTCCACGATATGCGGTGCGCAATCCCGATCATATAGCGGAGTCGAGCCATAGACCGGATTGTCATTGGCAACCCGTTTAGGGTGTATCGGGTTGACGCCATACCAACCGTTGACGCCGCCCCGGAGCCATCCGGCCAAGTCTAGTAGTGCATCGTGAAGGGGTCGCCGCAAGTGATCCATGCCGATGTATCTCCGACTCACGGACACGGAGTAGCTCGGCGCAATCGCGCACCGTTAACCCGCACTCACTTAATGCCCGGATTTTTGAATAAGGGTTCATGCCATCTCCAAATCGGCTCCCGACGCCGCCCGCCTTGAGAGACACGGACGACGCCGGGGCCGCTGCCTGCCGTGCGCGGAGTAGACGCCGCAGGCTCTGTGAGGTTGTTGCGAATCGCGGCCACTCTCACAGTAACGCCGCGCCGCACCTATCGGCTCACGCCGCCCCGTGCGGGAGGGCCCGATAGGTTATGCGTCCGCGTACTTCAGCACCTTGATGGCCTGGTCATTGAGCACGATGCCGCCGACTCGACGCCTGACGTACCATTTGATTTGGCCAGGAGTCGAAATATTGTCGTCCACCGTGATCCGAATATCGGAACGCTCGGCCAGCAGATACGCGCGATTCCAATTGGCAAGGGCAATCGGGTGTGCGTCTGCCGCGTATGCAGGCATGGCATCGGTCAGATAAACCGGATAGCCCAACAGCCGCCCCGGTACGCCGTCCTGAAGGCTCGGCTCAAACAGGTACTGATTGTTGGAGTCCTTCAGCTTGCGGATCACCGTCATGGTGGCGTTACGCATCACCCACGCCACGCGGTCGCCCATCAGATAGCCATCCTTGAAGGCACCCGCCAGGTCAAACAGATCGTCCGCGTGAAGCATCACCGGAGAGGTGCTGTTCATCGGGATGTACTGAAGGGTTCCGGCGGTACGCTCCGGGCTGGCATCGTCTGCCGTGGTAACCGGGCTCGCGTTGAGAAAACCAGTCGGCTTGTTCGTGCCGTTGCCCGACACAATCGCTGTGGCTTCCTGTGCCGCGAAGGCGTCACCCACCTCACCGACAAGCCAATCACCGACATCGAAGAAGATGTCCTGCAAGGCTTCCTCGGAGGCTTTCGGATAGGCGTACACCGTGCCGAAAGTCGGCTTGCGCTCCACCAGGTCGGAGGTGTCCGTCTCGCTGCGGGAGCCACCTTCACCGACCCAACCGCTGCCAGCGGCATTCTTGGAAACAAGGTGTGCATAGTCGGAAGATCCAACCTGCTGCACCCGGACCAGCTGCCGGAAGGGGTTAAGGGTAGTGACGCGCCGCTCTACCTGGTCAGCAATCAGCGCGGGAAGGGCATAGCCGCCGCTAGCGTCCGTGCCGATGGTGACGTTTTTCTTCGCCATCTCATTTTCGGCTTCTTCGAGACGCCGCTTTGCAGCACCGTTACCGGGAGAGCGCATCCACTCAACGAAAACGTCTTTGTGCTCGAACTGATCGCGGCTGTAGTAGTTGTCGTCATTCGCGGCCGTTTTGCGCGGAGCATCCCTCTTAGATTCCAGGATTTCGATCCGGTCCAAAAGTTCGGCCTGTTTCTTGTCGGCCTGTGTCTTGAATGAATCGAACGAATCGACAACGGAATTAACCGCGTCGAGCAATTCTCTATTAGCCATGATTTGTGTACCTCAGTTGGTTAACGTGAGGCACGCGCAGGAACGCTAAAGGCGGGATCGCCAGGCGCACTCATGCGCGAGCCATTCAACTGCGAGGCGTTCGGTGCCTGTCCGATGCGGACATTTCACGAAGGCTTCCAGCGTCCGGCCCGCGCCGTTCGATGCGAACATGCGTAGGCGATATTTGTAGGACAATAATAACACGAAATCAGTTTCTTGTGAATTTGGAGTTCAGGCTTTCCAGTTGCTCGCGGAGTTCTGCCGCCTCGGCTTCCGACTCAGTCACCAGGCCGCGCCATCCGTGACGAAGTACCGCATCCACCTGGCGGGCAGATAGGCCAAGCTCACGGAGTGCCGCCTTAACCTCTTTCCTCGGCGGTAACTCGATCTCAGCCACGCTTCGCCTCCGAAATGGCAATCTTCGCCTCTCGCTGAGAGTAGCCATTCCTCCGCAGTCGCCGCTCCGCATAACGCGGCCCGTTACGCTTCAGCCAGCGCCGGATTCTGAATCGGGAAAACAACATCAATGCAGCGCCTCGTCACCGTCCTCTTCCAGCTTGTCGGCCATCTCTCGAAGGGTTGCTGCGGTGCCCTCGGTGCCAGCCATGCCCAACAGCACCCACACGGATGCGCCCATCAACAACCGCCAGCTATCATCCGGCGATAGCGTCTCGGCTAGAGTCCGGGCAATGGTCTTTACCGACTCGGTAGCCCGCGCCCGCAGTTCGGCCTCGCTCATGTTCCGCAGTCGCTCGGCATTGGTTCCAGCTTCACTCATGGTTTGCTCCATAATTCGGTTTTTTGGGTTAAAAAAAAATTTTCATTCAGAAAACAAAAATTGTTGAGGTTTAGCAAAGGAAAACTGCCGGCACCGGTCGTATTGCCAGACTCCCAGAGCGCACCCCGCCCCCTACCGGTACCAATGATGTTTGGGGTCCAGCGGTAGCCCATCCTTGTCGCTGCCCGCTTTGCCACCTCGCTCTAGCCGCTGCTTTACCGAGTCATGACAGGGCTTACATAAGCTCTGTAGGTTCGTGAGGTCGAAGAACAGCACCGGGTCGCCCCGATGAGGCCGGATGTGATCCACCACCGTCGCCGGTGTCAGCCGTCCACGCTGCTCGCAAAACACGCACAAGGGGTTATTGGTCAGCCAAGTGATCCGAATACGCCGCCAACGATTCGTGCCGTGGAGTCTGTGCCGCATCAGTGAGTGTGTCCCTGCTTGTTGTCCATTCGATGCCAGAGAGAATCACGCGCATCCGCTGCCACGGTTTCCGGGTCTATCTGTAACTCCGGGAAAGCATTGATCGTCAGCGCATACCAAAGGCTATGAAGCTCCCTGATCGCACGGCCCACACGCTCGGCATCTAGGTCGTGCTTAATAGCCAGTTCCTCCACTACCCGGAAAAGGTCTTGCCCGTCCCGTAGTGCCTGGCATTCGTCGCAATCTGTCTTTCGTTCAAACATCGTCGTTGTCCTCCATCATCTCCGGCTAAACTCACAGAGGTTCACAGAGAAAAAATTCCTACCCTTACGCGTGCGCGCGCGTTTGGAGAAGTCATAAGGAATTGGCACTACCACCCTCTGTGAGTTCAGAACGGCAGCCCGTCGGCAGGGTCTGGCTCGAAGGCGTCCGGCCTCTCTCGCATGGCTTGCTCATGCTCGTTATGCAGCCGCTCGGCCTCATCATTGCGCCGCCGTTCCTCGGCGTGGAATTCCTCGACGCTGGGAAGCGCCCAAGTGAATCCGGTAATGCTTTCCAGAATCGGGGTGATTCGTTCCCGATCTTCCAGGCAGCGGAAACAGACAGCACCGCCTTCCATTGGCCCGTTCGCCATCTCCACCTTTGTGTAAGCCCGCTCATTGAGACAGCCGCACACGGAGCACGGCAGACGGACTAGCGTATTGCTGTCCACCATGCGGCACTCGACGTGGCTTTCCTCCGTGGTGATGTCGCCCAGAAGCTCCAGCACGTCCCGAAGTCCCTCGGCCACCTCCCCGGCCGATAGGTCATTCCGCACGGCAGATTGGAGGCAGTTAAAGAAAACGTCCCGCGCCAGCATCTCTGTCTTGTTCAAGTCATCCATTAGCTTTTCTCCTGCTATTTCTCGATTGCTTTGCGTACAACACACGCCGGTTGGGATACCGGCCCTTTTCACCGACGCGCCTCCACCCCAGGTCGCCCATTGCCGCGACCATCTCGGGGCCGAGCCTGCGGGCTTTCTCCATATCCTTCGGAAGTTCCAGGCCGAGCGCGTGCCGGAATACATCGGTAGTCGTCACCTCTGAGACTCCCTTGGCTTCCAGCCGGCCGAGGTAGTCGGCAACATGCTGCTCTAGCTCCGTGCGGTACTCGCGGCGCTGCTGCTCGCGCTCTGCCGCATTGGCCCGCTCTCCGGTGAGGTGCCACGGCTCGCCGTGTCGGTAGAGGTGCACGGCCTCTGCCCATAGCTGGCCCCGTACCTGTGCGAGCGCGTCCAATTCGACGTAGTTAGCCCGCACCGGCCAGAATCGGCGGTTGCCCGTCCTGTCCCTGAGATAGGCGCTCTCGTTCGTTGTGGCGATGAATACGCACTGTCGGGGTACGTCTATGGCCCGCTTGCCGTAGGGTGGCCTGTAGCGGTCCACACGGCGCGTTATGAACGCCTTGGTAGGCTCCACCTCGGAACGCCTGAGCGCGGCCAGCTCGGCCAGCTCCACAAGCCACACGCCCGCCAGTTGCAGGGCGGCATCCTTCGAGTGCAGATCGGGGATCGAGTCGGTCGTCCAGGGGTGGCCTAGCGTCTGCATGGTGCGAGACTTGCCCACGCCTTGACCGCCTTCCAGCACTAGAACATGGTCAGCCTGACACCCTGGTTCATAGATTCGCGCCACCGCCGACACCATGAACGCACGGCCCACGGCGGCTAGATATGCTGAGTCCGCATCGGCGCTCAGGTAGTCGGCTAGCCAATGGTCTAACCGTGGCTCTCCGTCCCATTCCAGGCCGTTGAGGTAGTCCCTTACGGGGTGATAGGCGTTATCCCTTGCGACACGCTGCACCGCCTCGCCAATGGCATTCCGCGCCCTTATGGGGATGTCCTGCTCTTGGAGCCATGCCATTACGTCGAGGTCGTCCGCATCGGTCCATTCCTCGCCCACCGTGGCATCGCGCCAGTGCACCTCCCGGCCGATCTCCACCTTGTTTGAAAACTGGTTAAACCGGGCGGCACCCTTTAACGCGGGAGCATGGCGCAGCGCCGCTAGGACGTTCGCCTCATCGCCCTGGTAATTGCCGTTCCGATCCGTGCGCAGCTTGTCTTTCCACCTCTCGTCTTGCGGAATGGCGCGCAACGCGGATTGGCCTTTGCCGTATTCGATCACGCGGCCCTCCCGCTGCGGATGGCCCGCAGTTCCGGCGGCCTGCGATAGCGAATCAGATTGAGCGCGTGAGACAGTCGGCCAGCGCACCGGGTCATGGTGTCGAGGTCGTCTTGTGACGCCTCACCGGAAAGGGCGATTGCCTCCGTTACCATCGTGGCAACAAAGATTTCATGCGCCACGCTCTCTAGTACGTCTCGCGGGTTCCAGGGTTCGCCGCGTACGTGGTGAGAAACCGCCTTCGGCGGCATCAGATCCCGCAGTTTCATCCCTACCGCATCGCAAACGCTCTCAACGTCACAGCCCGCGAAGCAATGCAGCAACAGCCTGCCGTCATCGCACGCCCGTATGGCTAGGCTCTGTGACTTGCCTTGATGGGCGGGGCATCGCGCCCGGTACTTGCCGCCCCCGCAATCCTTCACGCCATCTAGGCGCTGCAAAAGTTCATGTATAATCATTGCCATCCCCGCCGCCTGCTGTGCGCTGTCTCGCCAAAGAAAGACGCACGCCAGGCGGTATTTTTTTGCCTAAGCCGCTACCTCGCTTTCCGTACGCGCGCGGAGCCGCTTTGGCACCGCCCGCAATTCCTCGACAGGCACGCGGGTGCCCTTCGTGCCGATCTTCACCGGCCGAATGAGTCCGTCTTTAACTAGCTGGTAGAAAGCCGTTCGGCCGATACCCAGGGCAGCACACGCCTGGTCCACGGTCGCCATTACCGGCTCAATAGGGGAGGTGGTCTGTGTCATCGTTCTCTCCGCTGTTCTGTAGAACGTGAGCGGAGTATGGCGAACGATGGTGGGCCTTGAGTCTCGGCCTAATTCAATCCAAAAAGGCTAATTCCGAGGGGTGACTATATGGCGCTCTTAATTAGCGTTTCTACGCTAGGCTCGCTCTCGCCGTCCTCCGGCTCTACGTAGCCGACAATCTCTAGGGCAGCCCGCGCAAAGTTGTAGAAGTGTGAGCGCCGAGAGTAGGCGGGCGGTTTGCCGATATTTTCCCGCCAAGAGTCTGCCAGTGTGGCGACTAGCTGTCGGGCATCGCGCCTAGGTGGTGCTCCGCGCTTGGGGGCCGGAGCGGCGGCAATAGCGGCCTCACGAATCAAGAGCGCCGATTCTGCAATCTCGCGAAGCCGGTCTGACTGTACGTAGCCGCCGGTTCGCCATGTCCGTGCGACGATAGCCGCGCGCAGCGTCTCTTGTGTTTCAGGGTCAAGATCAATCAGTGCGGCTAGAAACTTATCTGCCGCCCTTTCAACCTTGATGAGTGCGCGCCGCGCATCGCCCGGCATAGGCACCCTGTCCTCAACGTAGAGATGCACAGCAAGGCTTGCTGCCGCGACTAGATGCGCTGCGCCGTCATCAGACGCACCGGCCGTCATCGCCAATGCGGTAAGCCGCTCTCGGTCCTCACTGGTCAGATGGTCGCGGACCCATGATCCACCGCGCCCGCCTAGTGCCTTCAAATCTGCTCGGTTAACGCTCACCGGTTCGCCTCCATGCGGACTACATTCTGCGGCCTCACCACGCCTAGCAGGCGCTCGATCTCAGCCGCCCAAGTCTCTGCGGCATCCTTGCGTTCAGTTTCATATTCGGCGCGGTTGTAGACCTTCATAACGCCCTGTAGGACGTGGTTAAGGCACCGCTCTACAACGTGCGGGGCAATGCCAAGTTCATTCAGGCGGGTGGCGTAAGTGCGCCGCAGATCGTGCGGAGTGAAGGCGGGGTCAATCTTGTACTTGACGCAATGTCGCTTCAGCCACGCTTGCGCCGCAGTCGGGGAGGTGTCCGAGACTAGCGGCTCGTTGTCTTTGCCACGGTCGCCAATGACGCCCAGAGCAAGGGGAGGGAGGTGTACCCAATGGGCGCGGCCATTCTTGGAATGCTCCGGCGGGATATGCAGCTGGTCGTCCTCAACGTCTGCCCATGTCGCCATCCGCGCCTCACCGATCCGCAAGCCGGTTAGCAGTAGGAGCCGGATTAGTTTCTGGTGGGGGCCGTCATGATTCCAGATATGCCGGATTTCATCGTCTGTCAGCACCCGCTCCCGATCCTGCGCAGACGGGCCACAGACGCGCTCGGTAATGCCATCGGCGGGGGAGGTATCCAGCCACCCAAGCTCCACGCCATAGCCAAACATTTGCGCCGCGATCCTGCGCAGATTGTTGGCCGCGACCGTGCCGCGCTTTTTGTAGGCCGTGAGCATGTCCACCACATCGGACCGCGAGACTCTCCGCAGCGGCTTGTCTCCCAGGTCGGGAATAATGGCGCGATCCATGTAGCCGCGTACGTGGTGGGGTCGGCGGTAGACGCCTTTTATGCAGTCCTTGTACCAGCGTTCGGCCAAGTCCTCGACGGTCCCGCGTCCGGTGCTTTTGGTAGCCAGCTTCGCGGCCTCTGCTCGGGCCTCTTTCAGTCCATACTCATCCAGGCTACCAATGCGGTCCTGTATCCGCTGGCCCTTGCTGGTTTTCCGATACCACCAGGATCGCGCCCCGGCGGGTGTAATGCGAAGATAGAGCCCATTACCATCGGCGAGCCATTTATCATTCTTGCCGGGTTTGGTACGAGTTACCTTGATGTCCGTGAGCTTCGACATTTGCCGCTCCGTGTAGCAAGTCCACGTAGCAAATGTAGCAAGAATTCAGGCGAATTACCACGGACGGAGACGGACAGAGGCAATATTAAGTGACTGATTTAGATAGCCAAAAACCTAGTGTTTCCGTGCTTTTTGTTTGCATGGGCAACATCTGCCGGTCACCGACCGCGGCCGGCGTGTTCCGCAAGCTGGTGGTCGATGCGGACCTGGAGGAGTTCGTGCACATCGACTCGGCCGGTACTCACGCCTACCACACGGGCGAGCCGCCGGATCAGCGGGCGGCAGCCGCGGCGGAACGACGCGGTTTCGACCTGTCCGGCCAGTCCGCCAGACGGGTGTCCGCCGAGGATTTCGAGCGCTTCGACTACGTCCTCGCGATGGACAGGGACAACCACGAGATCCTGCTGGGCGCCGCGCTCGAGGACCATCACGGCAGGATCCGCCTGTTCCTGGAGTTCGGCAGCGACCCCTCCCGCCAGGAGGTGCCGGATCCCTACTACGGCGGCGCGGTAGGCTTCGAGCGGGTGCTCGACCTGGTGGAAGATGCCGCACAAGGCCTGCTGCGCGACGTCCGGGCGAGGCTCGGGCGGGCCTGAGCCGGCTGCCGCCGACCCGGACCCGCCCGGTCGTTCAGGGCTTGTCGCCGTCGTCCTCGGGCGTGGAGGACCAGACAGTGTAGCGCTTGTCCGGATCGGAGCGGACGGGCATCTCCCACGGCAGGAGCCTGTCCTGGTCCGCCGGTTTCCCCTGCCGCGCCGTGTCTTTATTGCCCGCGTCCGTCGTTTTCGTCGCCTCGCGCCCGGCGGCAGGTGAGCTCGCCTCCTTCGCACCGGAGCCGGCACTGCGCCTGCGGGCTCTGCCATTGCCGTCGTCGTCGTCGCTGCCGCGATTGCTGTCGCGGGCACTGTCGCTATTGCTATTGCGATTCGCGGCAGCCGGTTTCGCGGACGTTTCCGCCTGCTGCTGCTCTTGCTTGTCGCTCGGGCGCCGTTCCGGAGCCGGGGGTCTTTCCGCTGCCGCCGGCTGCTCGGCAGGCGCAGGCTTTGCCGGAGACGACGGCTGCTCGGGCGCCCCGGTATCCGCGACTGCAGCCGGCTTCGGCGGGCGACCGCGGCCGCCGGAACCGTCGCCGGTGCTCTCCGCGCCACCGGTCTCCTGGGTGCGCCGGGAGTCCGATTTCGCCTCCTGATGCGGCTGGCTCTCACCGGTCGCTTTGGCACTGCCGGTTTCGCTCGACTCCTTGCGAGGTGCGGACTCCTCGGGCGACTTCGGCCGTGAGGAGCGGGCCTCACCGCTATCGCCGCCGCCGGACTCGTCGCGAGCTTCTCCGGCCTCGCCGGAGGCCGCCTGCTGCTGATCGTCCTGCCTCGGCCCGCGGCGCCGACGTCCGCGCCCGCGGCTGCCGCGGCGTTTCTTCTGGCCGCCGCCGTCGCCGCCGGTGCTCTTCTGCGACTGTTGCTGGCCATCGCTCTGGCCCTGATTCTGGGCCTTCTTGTCGTCCGGGCTCTCCTTGCCATCTGCGGTGGGCTTCTGCGGCTTACCGGCCTGCTGGCTCTTGCCGTCGCTCTTTCGGCCCTTGCGTGCGCCGCTCTTCTTGCCGCCGCGGCTGCGCTGTTCGTCGCCATCCTTGCGGGACTGCTGCTGCTTGCCTTTCCCGGCCTTGCTGCTCTTGCCGCTACTGCTACCCTGGCGCGACCTGGAGGAGGCCGGGCGCTTGCCGGAGTCCCGCTTGCCGCGGGTCTTCTTCCCGCCGCTGTCCTCGTCGCCGGTGGCGAACAGATAACGCCACAGGCGGACGAACAGGCCGGGTCCCTGGGGACCCTGAGGCTGGTCTTCGGCCAGCCGCTGCGGCGGCGGGGCAGGGGCGGACGGGACGATGGCCGTCACCGCCGGCTTCTCCAACGGCTTCTTGTCCGCCTGCCAGGAGGGGATCTCGTCCTCGCCGTCGACGGCTGCCAGCTCGTAGCTGACACCGGTGTTCTCCGGCAGCAGCGTCTGGTCGTCGCGCACGCGGCGGATGGAGTAGTTGGGCGTCTCGAGGTCCGGGTTCGCGACCAGCAGCAGCTCGACCTCGTTTCGGTCCTCGACGTTCTGCACCCAGTCGCGCTTCTCGTTCAGCAGATAGGTCGCGACGTCGACGGGCAGCTGGGCGATGACCTTCGCGGTACGCTCCTTGCGCGCTTCCTCGCCGACCAGGCGCAGGATCGCCAGCGCAAGCGATTCCACGCCGCGGATGTTGCCGGTGCCGTTGCAGCGGGGGCAGATCTGGTGGCTGGACTCCCCGAGCGAGGGCCGCAGGCGCTGACGGGACATCTCCAGCAGCCCGAAGCGGGAGATCTTGCCGATCTGCACCCGGGCGCGGTCCATGCGTACCGCCTCGCGCAGCCGGTTCTCGACCTCGCGCTGGTTCTTCTGCGGGCCCATGTCGATGAAGTCGATGACGACGAGTCCGCCGAGGTCGCGCAGGCGCAGCTGGCGCGCCACTTCGTCGGCCGCCTCCAGGTTGGTGTTGAGCGCGGTGCTCTCGATGTCCTCGCCCTTGGTCGCCCGCGCCGAGTTGATGTCGACGGAGACCAGCGCTTCGGTGTGGTCGATTACCAGGCTGCCGCCGGAGGGCAGGATCACCGAATGGGCGAAGGCCGACTCGATCTGGCTCTCGATCTGGTAACGGGTGAACAGCGGTACCGCGTCGTCGTAGTACTTCAGCTTGCGCAGATTGTGCGGCATCACCCGCTCGACGAACTCCCGGGCCTCGTTGTAGGCCTTGGTGTCGTCGACCAGGATCTCGCCGATGTCGTTGGTGAGGTAGTCGCGCATCGCCCGGATGATGGCGTTCGATTCCTGGTAGATCAGGAACGGGGAGGGTCGTTCGACGACCACCTTCAGGATGGCCTCCCACACGGCGAACAGGTTGTCCAGGTCCCACTTCAGTTCCTCGGCGGACCGATCGATGCCCGCGGTGCGCACGATGATGCTCATGCCGTCGGGTATCTCGAGCTCTTCCAGCGATTCGCGGATCTGCTCGCGGTCCTCGCCGACGATGCGGCGGGAGACGCCGCCGGACTTCGGCTTGTTCGGCTTCAGGACGAGGAAGCGTCCTGCCAGGCTGACGAAGGTGGTCAGTGCCGCGCCCTTGGTGCCGCGCTCCTCCTTGTCGATCTGGACCACGATGTCCTGGCCCTCGCGCAGCACGTCCTTGATACCGGGACGGCCGTTGCCCTCGGACTCTTTCACGTAGTATTCGGGGGAGACTTCCTTGAAGGGCAGGAAGCCGTGCCGCTCTGCGCCGTAGTCGATGAAGGCGGCTTCGAGACTGGGTTCGATCCGGGTGATCTTGCCCTTGTAGATGTTGGCTTTTTTTCTTTCCTGTGACGGTGTCTCGATATTAAGGTCGTAGAGCCGCTGGCCATCGACCAGCGCCATGCGCAACTCTTCTTCCTGAGTTGCGTTCACCAGCATTCTTTTCATAGTGCCCTGCTTTGATTTCTTGTGCGGGCGGCGAGTCGGTGTCTGCTGCCGGGACTGACCGAGCGAACCGGGAAGGGCAGGGGTATGCGGCGACCGGCCGGACGCATCCGGGGTCGTTTTCGTACTTCAGATAAGACTTGCCGAGTCGATGCGCGATGATCGACAGCAGCGCGGCAATGATCATGAAAAACCCTTGAAACCCTGGCGGCTCAGATGCTCGGGTGTCGCCCGTCGTGCAGACCGGCTCGCGACCACGCACGGCCCCCAAATCCGGGGCCTCTGAACAATGGCGTCCCAATCTCTGTACCGGGAAATCATTCCGGGTTGATGGGGGCGCCCCGCTGAATCCGTCCGATCCGGTACGATAGCGGAGTACGGGACCGTGACCGGTCAGTAATATAGCAACCTCTTGCGCCTTCAGCAATCGGCTTAAGTTATTGTCCTCCTTCGATAAGTCCTCCACCGACTCCGCCGCCGGCAACGGTTCGGTGCGCCATGGCGTGAGAAAGCTCGCCGTCGCCGCCGACGACGCCGGGCAGCGGATCGACAATTTCCTCGCCCGGGAGTGGAAGGGCCTGCCGAGGCCGCGTATCTACCGCCTCCTGCGCAAGGGGCAGGTGCGGGTAAACGGTGGCCGCGTGAAGGCCGACTACCGTCTCTGTGCCGGGGACGAGCTGCGCCTGCCTCCGGTCACCATCGAGCCCGCGCAGGCGGGCCGCCCCGACCGCGGCCTGGTGGAGCGGCTGCTGGCGGCGGTGGTGTACGAGGACAAGCGTCTGCTGGTCGTGAACAAACCGAGTGGCGTCGCGGTGCACGGTGGCAGCGGCATCAGTTTCGGCGTGGTCGAGGCGCTGCGCGCCGGCCGCCCGGAGCTGAAAGTACTCGAGCTGGTGCACCGGCTGGACCGGGAGACGAGCGGCTGTCTCGTGCTGGCCAAGAAGCGGAGTGCGCTGCGCGAGCTGCATGCGCTGTTCCGCGAGGGGGCGGTGGAGAAGGCCTATCTGACGCTGGTCGCCGGCGACTGGCAGCTGGGCGCCCGCACGGTGGATCTGCCGCTGGCGGTACACCGACGCAAGGGCGGCGAGCGCCACGTCCAGGTGGATCACGAGAACGGCAAGCCGTCGCGTACCCGCTTCAGCGTGCAGGCGGCCTACGGTAGCTGCACCCTGCTGAAGGCGCAGCCGGAGACCGGTCGCACGCACCAGATCCGGGTGCACGCGGCGGCCTGCGCACATCCCGTGCTGGGAGACGAGCGCTACGGCGACGAGGCGGCCAATGCGCGCTTCGCCCGGCTGGGACTCCGGCGACTGTTCCTCCATGCCCAGTCCATCGGCTTCGTCGACGGCAATGGCAACGACCGGCTGTTTACCGCACCGCTGCCCGCGGAGCTTGACGCCGTGCTGGCGAGGCTGAAAGAGCGGCGCAGCTGACGGATCGTCAGAGCAGCGGGATGCCGAGATCCTCGAGCGTGCGGGCCAGCCAGATCAGCGGCAGGCCTACGAGCCCTGTCGGATCCTGGCTCTCGATGCGCTCGAACAGGACCGGGCCGCTGGCTTCGGCCTTGAAGCCGCCGGCACAGTCCCAGGAGCGGTCCCGGTCCACGTAGCGCTCCGCGAGCGCGCGCTCGAAACGCCGGAAGCGCACCTCGGTGACGTCTGTATGCACCCTTTCCTCGCCCCCCGGACCCGGGAGGATGCAGACCGAGGTCAGAAATCGCATCGGCAGGCCGCGCGCCGCCAGCAGCTGCGCCACGGCCGCGTCCCGGCTGCCGGGCTTGCCGCAGGCCCTGCCTTCCAGCACCGCAACCTGATCGGAGCCTATGACCGTGGCGCCGGCGTGCCTGGCCGCGACGGCCGCGGCCTTCTCCCGTGCCAGCCGCAGCGACAGGGCGGCGGGGGCTTCGCCTTCGAGCGGGGTCTCGTCCAGCTCGGGCGCCACACATTCGAAGCGGCCCAGGATCCGTGCCAGCAGGTCGCGCCGGTAGGGCGAGGAGGAAGCTAGCACGACCTCGTTCGAAGCGGGATTTTCCATTCTCGATCAGTCACCTGTAAGGACTTGTGGGCCCCTGCGACGCCCCTTGTTTTCTTTGACAGCAGGGGTCAAGGCTCTTATCATCCGCCGGCTATGTCCAGCCCCATGCTGCAGGCGGTGCGGCCCGACGCGCTGGCCGCCCGACGTGAGGAGATCAGGGATACCATTCCGCTGGGCTCCACGGATCGTCTGGCGGGCCTCGTCCGCGAGGTGTCGACGCGCTGCGACCGGGAGGTGCCCGGGGACTGGGAACGCTGGCCGCTCGCGGTCGAACTCGACTTCGAGCGCCGGCAGGTCGAGGGCAGTCAGCCGGTGCCGGCGGTGACCGGAACAGCCCGGGTTACGCTGCCACTGGTCTGCGAACGATGCCTGGGACTGATGGAGCTGGCGCTGGCAGCGGACATCGCGTTCCTGCTGCCGGACGCCGACATGACCGACGAGGCCCTGCCGGGCTTCGAGGTCTGGCCGGTGGAGGACCGCGGCGTGCGGTTGCTCGACCTGGTGGAGGAGGAGTTGCTGCTGGCGTTACCGCTGGCCCTCATGCACGAGGACCGTTCGCGCTGCCGCCCTGTGACGGAGCACTACGCAACGGACGAGGCGGAAGCGGAGCCGGAGACGCAGCGGCCGTTCAGCGCACTGAAGGCGCTGCTGAGAGAAGACGAGGATCAGGGCGAGTGACCCCACGGCCGGGCCTCACATGACTTAAAATCGATTCGACACCGATCCCGCCTGACGCCTCAGGGCTGCCGGCGGGTCAGTTTTTTTTGGAGACCGGAAAATGGCAGTTCAGAAAAGTCGCAAGACACCTTCCAAGCGTGGCATGCGCCGCGCCCACGACGCACTGAAGGGCGAGACGCTCTCCGTGGAGCCCACCACCGGCGAGACTCACCTGCGTCACCACGTGAGTCCGGACGGGTTCTACCGGGGCCGCCAGGTGGTGAAGCCCAAGATCGTGGAAGAGCAGGACTGATTCCTGCCTGAGCCGGTGCCGGGCGATCCGGGCCGGTTCTCCACACCCATGCAGGCCGTCGATTTCACCATCGCCCTGGATGCCATGAGCGGGGACCTCGGTCCCGGCGTCGTGGTGGCGGCGGCGAGGCAGGCGCTGCGGCGCCATCCCGCCCTGGCCATTGTGCTGGTGGGTGACGAAGCCGTGCTCGAGCCTCTCGTCGCCGCTGCCGGTGACGATGCTGCCGGGCGTCTCGTCGTCCGCCACGCGCCCGAGATCGTCACCATGAACGATGCGCCGGTGGATGCGCTGCGGCGCAAGAAGCAGTCGTCCATGCGCGTGGCCGTCGACCTGGTAAAGCAGGGCGAGGCGCAGGCCTGCGTCAGCGCGGGTAATACCGGCGCGCTGATGGCCATCGCGAAGTTCGTGCTGAAGACGGTGCAGGGTGTCGACAGGCCGGCCATCCTCGCCGAGATGCCCGCGCGCGGCGGTTCGGTCCACATGCTCGACCTCGGCGCGAACACCGACTGCACGGCCGAGCAGCTGTTCCAGTTCGCCATGATGGGCTCGGTCGTGACCGGCGACGTTCGCGGTCTGGAACACCCGCGAGTGGCGTTGCTCAACATCGGCGAGGAAGAGATCAAGGGAGACCAGACCGTGAAGGCTGCGGCGGCCCTGCTCGCCGCCAGCGGGCTGAACTACGTCGGTTACGTCGAGGGCAACGACATCATCTCCGGCAAGACCGACGTTGTCGTGACCGACGGCTTCACCGGCAACGTGGCGCTGAAGACCATGGAAGGGACGGCCGGATTCATCTCCGAGATGCTGAAGGCGGTCTTCACCGAGACCTGGCTTTCGAAGCTGCAGGCACTCGCGGCGCGCAGCGTGCTCGGCCGGCTACGGGCCCGGCTGGATCCCAGGCAATATAATGGCGCGAGCCTGGTCGGTCTCACCGGTATCGTCGTGAAGAGTCACGGCAGCGCCGACGAGCTTGCCTTCCTGCACGCCATCGAGACGGCGGTGGTGGAGGTCGAGCACGACGTGCCGTCCCAGATCGGACGTCTGCTGCAACGGGAAGCCGCATGAAATATTCGCGTATCGAGGGCACCGGCCGCTGCCTGCCCGACAGGATCCTCACCAACGCCGACCTCGAAAAGAAGGTGGACACCACCGACGAGTGGATCCGCACGCGCACCGGCATCGAGCGCCGCCACATCGCCGCCGACGACCAGTACACCAGCGATCTCGCGGTGGGCGCCGCGCGGGAAGCCATGGCGGCCGCCGGCGTCGGCCCGGCCGATATCGACTTCATCGTCGTGGGCACGACCACGCCGGACCGGGTCTTCCCCAACGTCGGCTGCCTGGTACAGGAGAAGCTGGGCATCCACGACTGCGCCGCATTCAGCGTCGAGGCGGCTTGCACCGGTTTCATCTATGCCTTGAGCGTGGCCGACAAGTTCGTGCGCACGGGCGCGGCCGGCTGCGCGCTGGTGATCGGCGCCGAGACGCTTTCCCGGATCACCGACTGGGACGACCGCCAGACCTGTGTGCTGTTCGGCGACGGTGCCGGCGCGGTGGTGCTGAAGCCGGCCGATGAGCCCGGTGTCGTGTCCACCCACCTCGGCGCCGACGGCCAGTACAAGGATCTGCTGTACTACCCGGCGGGTCCGTCCGAGAAGCTGGACGACATGCTGCGGGGCGAGGCGGCCATCCACATGCGTGGCAACGAGGTCTTCAAGGTGGCGGTGAAGACCCTGGGTAACGTCGTCGACGAGACACTGGCCGCCAACAGCCTGTCGAAGAGCGATATCGACTGGCTCATCCCGCACCAGGCGAACATCCGCATCATCCAGGCCACGGCGAAGCGCCTCGACATGCCCATGGAGCGGGTGGTGCTCACGGTGCAGGACCACGGCAATACATCCGCCGCGTCGGTGCCGATGGCCCTCGACGTGGCGATACGCGACGGGCGCATTAACCGGGGCCAGACCCTGCTTCTGGAGGCGTTCGGTGGCGGCTTTACCTGGGGTTCTGCGCTGATCCGCTACTGACGCTGCGGCCGCGCTACCAGAGCGGCGCGGGTACCGCCGCCGTCTCCCGGTCGCGCCGGGTGCGCCGTAACATGCGCTCGTGCAGCTGCTCGCGCCGCGCGGCAATACGCTCGCGGCGGGTCGCCGCGTCGGTACCCACCTTGAAGCGACGGAAATAGTTGTCGCGGAATCCGCAGAAATCCTCGTAAGCCTCGATGACGTGCTTCAGCTCGCGCAGCACGAGCTCGATCATGATGGCGTCGTCCAGGTAGCCGAGTCCGGGCATATCGTCGGGGATCAGGTCCTCGGGGTCGCCGAAATAGATCAGCGCGGAGAGCAGCTTCAGCCGTTCCGCGGCGGGCAAGGCCCATTCCTCGTCTTCCAGCATGGCGCACATGGCCTGCAGGCGCGGGAGCCGCTCGCGCACGAAGTCCGGCAGCGCTCCCGGATGCAGGGACTCCATCACGTCCCGGGTGGCCGTGACGATCTCCATCTCGTCGGCATCTTTCGCCGCGTCGCGGGCCCCTTTCATGGCCTTTCGGAACTGTTTGAGGTCGTGCTCGCTGATGTGCAGACTGATTTTGATGCTCATGGGTTTCGCTCACGGTCCGAGGGACGGGGAGGGGCACGAAGGAAAGGTAGGCGACTCCGGGAAGGCGGTCAACGCCGGGACGTCGACCGGATGCGGGATATCTGGGAGAATCTCCGCCGTTGCACCCCGTGGTGCGTTGCGCAGAGATCCGCTCGATGAGGACGGTTGCAGGCAGGCTCGGCCTGATCGCTACGGCGACGCTCGGTCTGTTCGTCGCGATGTCGGCGAAGGGTGAGGTATTCGACCTGCCGGACAACGGCGATACCGTGGTCGGGCGGATGACGACGGTCGAGTCCCGCGAGTGGGACACGCTGCTGGACATCGCCCGCCGTCACGGACTCGGCTATTACGATATCGTCCGCGCCAACCCGGGCGTGGACCCCTGGCTGCCGGGCGACGGCACCGAGGTGGTCCTGCCGACCCGCTTCATCCTGCCGGACGTGCCCTGGCAAGGCGTCGTGCTGAATCTGCCCGAGTACCGCATGTATTATTTCCCGCCGCCGGAGGCGGATGGCGCGCGCACGGTCATGACCTTCCCGATCAGCATCGGCCGCATGGACTGGGAGACGCCGCTGGGAGTGACCCGCATCACGGTCAAAGCCAGGGATCCGGCGTGGTACCCGCCCGAATCCGTGCGCAAGGAGCACGAAGCCGACGGCCGCTCGTTGCCGCGGGTGGTACCGCCGGGGCCGGATAACCCGCTCGGGCAATTCGCGATGCGCCTGGCGATCCCGGGCTACCTCATTCACGGAACGAACCGGCCTGCCGGCGTCGGTATGCGTGTGACCCACGGCTGCATCCGCATGTTCCCGGAAGACATCGAGTTCGCCTTCGAGCGCATCCCGACCGGAACGCCGGTGCGGATCATCGACGAGCCCTACAAGTTCGGCTGGTATGACGGGCAGCTGCTCATGGAGGCCCATGAGCCGCTGGAGAGTCCCGCGGAGACGGACGACGCGGCGCCGGTCAGTACGCTGACGCGGCTGACGGAACTCTACGTGGCGGCCACCGGCGAGCGACGCGTCGAAGTGGACTGGGACCGGGTGGAAGCGCTGCATCATGCCGCCGACGGCATACCGCGCCGGGTGGACGCGGCCGGAATCGGCGAGACGCTGGTAGCGGACCAGGATTAACCCGCCGCCCGGGCGGAGAAGACTCGCAGACGAATCCTGCGGACAAAAAAACGCCGCGACGAGCGCGGCGTTGAAGAATCTCTGAATCCGCGAATTATTTGGACATCGATTTCTGGAACATGCGCTCCAGGCGTTCGCGGTTCGCATCGCAGCAGCTCTGCGCGCCCTGTGCGGCCGACAGCGCCTGGCTGGCGGTGCTCTGAGCGCTGGAAGCCATCTGGCTGGCACGGTCCGCTGCGGAACGTGCGGCTTCAGCGGCCGACTTCGCAGCAGCGGCGTCGGCAGCAGCGCGTTCGGCGGTCGCCTGCACTTCGTCGAGAGCGGTCTGGTTGGCACAACCGGTGACCAGCAGCATCGTGGCTGCGACGGCGCCGAGTTTCGTTGCGATTCTCTTCATATGCGTTTTCCCCTGTTGGAGGCATTAAAAACAAGCGTATTATTTATTAAACGCGGTCAGTGTTCAACGTAATCAGGGTGTCGGAGGCGGTTTTTTTTCGCCCGAGGCATTTGATTTGTCTGCGTTTTGCGACACGTATCCGGCGCTTTCCGTCAGAGTTCGCTGAGCAGCCGGCGGGCTTCGTCCTCCAGTCGGGCGAGTTCGCGTTCCAGGAAGTCCTGTTCGCGCTGCAGATCGCGGAGACGGAAATAGATGGAGCGGCGCTGATCGTCGCTCAGATCCCCACGCTGAAGATCGAGATCCAGCTGGCGGAGAGCCCGCTCGGTATCGTCGAGTTCCTCTTTCACCCGGTGGATGCGCCGACCCAGCTGGTATCCGGTGTAGAAGTCTTCCTCGTAGCCCGGCGGGCAGACGCCCTGGTAGCTGCGCCCGTCGCGGCCCTGGGCCAGGCCGCCGGCGACGGTGCACAGGCGGTCGAGGCCCGCGAGGCGGCCGCGGGCATAGGCCTCCCGGTCGGGGAGGACGCCGTATTCGGCGCAGGCCTCCCGGTGCTCTTCGATGCGTTCGGGCGGATAGCCGCGTGCGCCATCCGCCTCTCCCAGAGCCTCCCAGTCGGCCTGCCGGCATTCGGTCTCGGAGAGGGTGGCGCAGCCGCCGGCCAGGAGGGCGGCGGGCAGGATGAGCCAGAGAAACTTGCGCCGGAACGGAACCTGTATATAATCACAGTATCTGGGCATGCATACAGGATAACACCATGGCCGATCTCACCCCACGCCAGTCGCAGATTCTGAAACTCATCCAGGATTTCATCGCCGAGACGGGCATGCCGCCCACCCGTGCCGAGATCGCCGAGGAGCTGGGTTTCCGTTCACCCAACGCTGCCGAGGAGCACCTCCGGGCGCTGCAGCGCAAGGGGGTGCTGGAACTGAGGGCCGGTACCTCCCGCGGCATCCAGCTGAAGGATTCCCTGCGCGAGCAGATGGGCCTGCCGCTGGTCGGACGGGTGGCCGCCGGCCAGCCCATCCTGGCCGAACAGAACATCGAGGCCCATTACCAGATCGACAAGAGCCTGTTCCGGCCGAAGCCCCATTACCTGCTGCGGGTGCAGGGCATGAGCATGAAGGATGTGGGCATCCTGGACGGTGACCTGGTGGCCGTGCATCGCACGCCCGAGGTACGGAGCCGCCAGATCGTGGTGGCCCGTCTGGAGGACGAGGTCACCGTGAAGCGCTACCGGCAGGAAGGCACCATGGTCTGGCTGATGCCGGAGAACAGCGAGTTCGCTCCGATACGGGTGGATCTCGCCCACCAGCCGCTGGTCATCGAAGGCGTGGTCGTCGGCGTCATCCGCGACGGCATGCCGGTGCACTGACGCCTCTTCCGCCCGTGGACGAAGCCCTCGAACAATTGCTCGGCAGTTACCGTCTCTGGCGCGGCAGTGAGGGCGCCGTGCGGGAAGGTCAGGCCGGCCGGGTGGCGGCCACGGGTTACCGCAAGCTCGACGCCTGCCTGCCCGGCGGCGGCTGGCCGCTCGCCTCACTGACCGAAGCCCTGTCCGCTACCTGCGGCATCGGCGAGTTGCGCCTGTTCATGCCGGCGCTCTCTGCACTGTGCCGGCAGCGTGAGGGCTGGGTGGTCTGGATCGCGCCGCCCCATGTGCCCTATGCGCCGGCGCTGATGCAGTGGGGGCTGGAAGTCTCCCGGATACTGCTGATCCATCCGGCCCGTGACCAGGAGGCGCTCTGGGCGATGGAGCAGGCATTGTCTTCGGGCACCTGCGTGGCGGTTCTGGCCTGGATCAACCGCATGGACGAGCGCACCAGCCGGCGGCTGCAGCTCGCAGCCGGCAGGGGCGAGAGCTGGGCCATCGCCTTCCGGCCGGCCGCCGCCAGGCGGGAGGCTTCCGCCGCCGCGCTGCGACTGATGCTGCGCCCCGGCAGCAACGGCACCGACGTGGACCTGTTCAAGGTACGCGGGGCGCGGCCCGCGCTGGTGAGCGACTATGACGGCCGGGATGGCGGTTGCCCGTTGCCGCTGGTGCGCCCGCCGGGAGAGGGCCTGGAGGACGGTGCGGCAGCGGTGGGCGTCGGCAGGGGCGCCGGTTCGGGCTGACGACGTGGCCGCTTCTCCATGGTATCGCCGTCCGAGCCCGATTCCGTCCTGCCGGCCGAAAGGGAGTCTCCGCACCCCCGGTCCGAGCGGGGGCGGGTAACGGCCGTCCCCGAACCCGACCGGCAGCAGCCGCTGCCCCTCGGTGGCGGCGAACCCCCGGCCGAAGACCCGTCTCCTGCGTATTCGCGGCAGCGCCGCTCGCAGCTGTGGCTGTGTGTCCGTCTGCCCGGGATTGCCCTCGAGGCACTGGACGAGTCCACGGCGGCGCCCACCGGGCCGGTGGCGGTGGTGGAAGAGGAAGGCGGGCAGGTCGCCGTCCATCTCGCGAACCGGGCCGCCGCGGCAGCCGGGATCAGGCCCGGTCAGACGCTGAGCGCCGCCCTGGCATTGGCACCGGGGCTCCTTACCCTCTCCCGTCGGCCGCGGCGCGAGCGCATCCTGCTGGAAGCCCTGGCTGACTGGGCGGGACGCTTCAGCTCCCTGGTCAGTCTGGAGGCCCCGGATGCGCTGCTGCTGGAGGTGCAGGGCAGCCTGCGTCTGTTCCGCGGCCTGGACCGGCTCTGCCGGCTGGTCACCGAAGGGCTGCGGCAACGGGGCCACCGGGCCCTCGTCTGCGTGGGCCCCACGCCGCTGGCGGCGCTCTGGCTCTCGCGGGAAGGCGGCGGTCGGGTGGATGAGGTAACGGCACTGCCGCGGCATCTCAATCCGCTGGATCTGCGGGTTACCGGGTGGCCGGCGGCGGTGCTGCAGGGGCTCACGGGCATCGGCGTGACGACCATCGGCGAGTGCCGCCGGCTACCCCGCGAAGGCTTCGCCCGGCGCTTCGGCGCGGCCCGGCTGCAGACGCTGGACCGGGCCTTCGGCCGACTGCCGGATCCCCGGCTCCATTACACGGGTCCGCCGCGATTCCGCGAGCAGATCGACCTCGGAGAGGAAACCCGGGACGAGGCGCTGCTCGCGGCCGGCTGCTCGCGGCTGCTGGCCTCCCTGGAGGAGTTTCTGCTGCGCCATCAGCGGACGGCGCGCCGCCTGCGGTTCCGCTTCTTCCATCTGCGTGGCGGGGTGACGCCGCTCACCCTGGGCTTCAGCGATGCCGGCTGCGATGTGGAGCACTGGCGGAGCCTGCTCGGCATCCGGCTGGAGCGCCTCCGTCTGCCGGCGCCGGCGATCGCCGTGGAACTCGCCACGGGACGGCTGGAGCAGCGCGAGGGCGATACGGTGGCCCTGCCGCTGGTGCCCGGCCAGGTCGGCCGGCATGACGGCGGGCTGCCCCGGTTGGTGGAGAGCCTGCGGGCCCGCCTGGGCGAGAATGCCGTCCGCGGGCTCCGGAGTCTCGCGGAGCACCGGCCCCAGCAGGCCTGGGACGAGACCGATCCCCTGGAGGGCATGGCAGGCGGCGGCGGTGCGGGGCCGTCACCCTGGAACCGGGTACGGGAGTTGCCCGCGGCCGCCGGCCGGGGTGAGGGCGATGATCTGCTACTCGAGCGCCCGCTGTGGATATTGACGCAGCCCCAGCGGCTCGCCATGCACGAAGGGCATCCCTGCCACGATGGTCCGCTGCAGTTCGTGGACGGACCGGAGCGCATCGAGAGCGGCTGGTGGGACGGGGCGGACACGGCCAGGGACTACTACGTGGCCGAGACGCGCACCGGCGCGAGGCTCTGGGTCTACCGGGATCGCCGCCCGCCGGCCGGGTGGTATCTGCAGGGCATCTTCGGCTGAGATGGCACCTCACTACGCCGAACTGCACGCCGTCAGCAATTTCACTTTCCTGCGCGGCGCCTCCCATCCGGAGGAACTGGTGGAGCGGGCGGACGCGATGGGCTATACCGCGCTGGCCCTCACCGACGAGTGCTCCGTGGCCGGCGTGGTGCGTGCCCACGGCGCCGCCCGCGGGCGAGACCTGAAATTCATCGTCGGCGCCGAATTCCGCCTCGCCGACGGACCGGTGCTGGTAGTGCTCGCCGCCAGCCGCCGCGGCTATGCCCGGCTGTGCCGCCTGATCACCCGGGGCAGGCGCAACGCGGAGAAGGGCGCCTACCGGCTGCAGCGCGAAGACCTGGAAGACGGCCTGCCGGACTGCCTGGTGCTGTGGCTGCCGGGCCGGGATCTCGGCGGCAGCCGACACGGTGACTGGTTCGCCGGGCTGTTTCCCGGCCGTTGCTGGATCGCCGCGGAACTCGCCGCCGACGGGCTGGACCGGCCCCGGCTGGACGGGCTCGGCCGGCTCGCCCGGCGCACCGGCCTGCCGCTGGCCGCAGCGGGCGACGTGCACATGCACCGCCGCGGCCGCCGGGCATTACAGGATACGCTCACGGCCATCCGGCTGAAGGTGCCTGTGGCCGAGGCGGGGTTCGCCCTGCACCCCAACGGCGAGCGCCACCTGCGCTCGCGTCCGCGGCTCGGCGAGCTCTATCCCCCGGCGTTGCTTGACGAGACGATTGCCGTGGCGGAGCGAATCGACTTCTCCCTGGACGAACTCGCCTACGCATATCCCCGGGAACTGGTGCCGGCCGGCCACACCGCCGCGAGCTGGCTCGCGCACCTGACGGAGGAGGGCATGGCCCGGCGCTGGCCGGACGGCGCGCCGCGCAAGGTGCGCGACCTCGTGCAGTACGAACTCGCGCTCATCGCCGACCTCGCCTACGAGCCCTATTTTCTCACGGTGCACGACATCGTGGCCTGGGCGCGGTCCCGCGGCATCCTCTGCCAGGGCCGCGGCTCGGCCGCCAATTCCGCGGTCTGTTTCTGTCTCGGCATCACCGAGGTGGACCCGGAACGGATGTCCACACTGGTGGAGCGCTTCATTTCGAAGGAGCGTGACGAGCCGCCGGATATCGACGTGGACTTCGAGCACGAGCGCCGGGAGGAGGTGATCCAGTACATCTACGCGAAGTACGGCCGTGAGCATGCCGCGCTGGCAGCCACGGTGATCACCTACCGGCCGCGGAGCGCGATGCGCGACGTTGGCAAGGCGCTCGGGCTCTCCTCGCTGCAGACCGACCGGCTGGCGCGCGCCATGCAGTGGTGGGACGGCAGCCACGTCGACCCGGAGCGGGTTCGCGAGGCCGGCCTCGATCCGGACAGTCCGGTCATGCGCCGGCTGCTCACGCTGGTGCGCGAGCTGATCGGCTTCCCCCGCCATCTGTCCCAGCACGTGGGCGGCTTCGTCATCTCGGACGGCCCGCTGGAAGAGCTCGTGCCGGTGGAGAACGCCGCCATGGAGGGGCGCACCGTGATCCAGTGGGAGAAGGACGACCTGGAGGAGCTGGGACTGCTGAAGGTGGACGTGCTGGGCCTCGGCATGCTGACCGCGATCCGCCGCTGTTTCGACCTCGTGCGCGGCTTCGACGGCCGGGAGCTGGACCTGGCCGGCGTTCCCGCGGAGGACCCGGCGGTCTACGACATGATCTCGGCCGCCGACACCATGGGTGTGTTTCAGATTGAATCCCGCGCCCAGATGGCGATGCTGCCGCGGCTACGGCCTCGCTGCTATTACGACCTGGTCATCGAGGTGGCCATCATCCGCCCCGGGCCGATCCAGGGCGACATGGTGCACCCGTATCTGCGCCGGCGCAGCGGCGAAGAGGCGGTGAGCTACCCCAGCGAAGAGGTTCGCGCCGTGCTGGATCGCACCCTTGGCGTACCCATCTTCCAGGAACAGGTGATGGAACTCGCGGTGGTGGCCGCGGGGTTCACACCCGGCGAGGCGGACCGGCTGCGGCGGGCGATGGCCGCCTGGAAGCGCCGCGGCGGGCTCGGCCCCTTCGAGGACAAGCTGAAGGCCGGTATGCGGGCGCGGGGTTACAGCGAGCGCTTCGCCGAACAGATCTTCAACCAGATACAGGGTTTCGGCGAGTACGGTTTCCCGGAATCCCACTCGGCCAGCTTCGCGCTGCTGGTCTACGTCTCCGCCTGGCTGAAATGCCACGAGCCGGCGGCCTTTCTGTGCGCGCTGCTGAACAGCCAGCCCATGGGCTTCTACGCGCCGTCCCAGCTGGTGCAGGACGCCGTTCGCCACGGCGTGGAAGTGCGACCGGTAGACGTGAACGCGAGCCGGGAAGAGTCGTCGCTGGAGCGGTGCGACGACGGCACGGCCGCCGTGCGGCTGGGATTCGACCGAGTCAAGGGGCTCGCCGCGGCCGCGGTGGAGTCGCTGGTGGCGGCGCGGGAGAGCGGCGGGCGCTTCGGCTCCGTACAGGACCTCGCCGAACGGGCGGGTCTGGACCGCGCCGCCCTGTCCGCCCTGGCCGCGGCCGGCGCGCTGGCCGGTCTCGCGGGACACCGCTTCCGGGCCCGCTGGGACGTGGCCGGCGTGGAGGCGCCGGAGGGGCTGTTCCGGTCGATGACCCGCTACGAGGCATCGCCGCTCCTGGCCCGGCCGGCCGAGGGACAGGACGTCCGCGCCGACTACGAGAGCCTCGGCCTGACCCTCGGGCGTCATCCGATGGCACTGCTCCGGGAGCGTTTCCGCCGTCGGCGCTACATCACGGCGGAGGAACTGCCGGCGGCCGGGCACGGGACGCGGGTACGGGTGGCCGGGCTGGTGGTGACCCGCCAGCGGCCGGGCAGCGCGAGCGGGGTCACGTTCGTCACCCTCGAGGACGAGACCGGTCAGGTCAATCTGGTGGTATGGAAGGCGATCGCCGAGGCCGAGCGACGTGCGCTGCTATCGGCGCGGCTGATGGGGGTGGAAGGCGAGGTACAGATAGAGGGGGAGGTGATCCATGTCATCGCCAGGAGGCTGACGGAGCACAACGGTCTGCTGGGGAATCTGGCCGTGCGCTCGCGGGAGTTCCACTGAAGTGCCTGAGTCAGTCGTCGAAATCCCAGTCGTCCATGTCGCGCAGGGCGCGCTCGAAGCGCTTCTGCTCCATCAGCTCCTCCAGCCGGCGACGCGCCGCGAAGCTGCCGGTGCCGCCGGACTGCGAGCCCTCGATCTCGGCGACCAGCTGCTCGACGTTGATCTCGACGGATAACTCTCCGACGTTATCGTCGTCAGCATCGTCTTCTGCGGCCAGATCCGCATCCTCCATATCTTCGTCCTCGAATTCGTCGTCCACGTCGAGTGGATCTTCCCGTTCCAACTGCATCAACGTCTCGTCCATGGGAGCGTCCCCGCGCCGGCTCGTGTCAGAGAGTTTATGTCACGTTCGGCGCATGTATATCCCGAATGAGGGTGCCAGCGCAACAGGGTGGGCCACAGTTTTTACAAAACTCGTAAGTTTCTGTATTTATGCGGGAATTCAACTACTGGATGAGATTGTTTATCTGGAATATCGGCAGCAGGATGGCCAGCACGATCGTCAGCACGACGCCGCCCATGAACACGATCAGCAGCGGCTCCATGATCCCCATCATCGTCGTGATGAGTCCGTCCATCTCCCGCTCCTGATTGTCGGCGGCACGGCCCAGCATCTGTTCCAGTTGCCCGCTGGACTCACCGCTGGAGATGAGATGGATGGTCATGGGCGGGAACAGGCGGCTCGCCGACAGCGAGCGGGAGATGGCGCCGCCCTCGCGCACCCTGAGCGAGGCTTCCTGCACCGCCTCGCGCATCGGCACGTTCATGATCACCTCGGCGGAGATCTTCAGCGCCTCCAGCACGGGTACGCCGCTGCCGGCAAGGATGCTGAGCGTGCGGGTGAACCGCGCGGTGTTGACACCACGCGTGATGCGGCCGATCAGCGGCAGGCGCAGCAACAGACGGTGATAGCGCCGGCGCGGCCCCTCTATCTTCAGTAAACGCCACACGCCGAAGGCGACGGCGGCGATGCCGGCGATGAGCAGCCACCACCATTCCCTCAGGAAGTCGCTGATGCCAATCAGCAGCCGGGTGAGGATGGGCAGCTCGGCGCCGGTGGTCTCGAATACGCCGACCACCTGGGGCACGACGTAGGAGAGCATGAAGGCGATGATGCCGAGCGACATCAGCACGAGCACGATGGGGTAGACCAGTGCGTTGGTGATGCGCTGGCGCAGGGCCTGGCGGGTCTCCGTATAGTCCGCCAGCCGCTCGAGCACCGCGTCCAGATGACCGGATTGCTCGCCGGCCGAGACCGTGGCCCGATAGATCTCGGGGAATGCCTGCGGGAACTCCTCCAGCCCGTCGGCAAGCGTGTGTCCCTCCATGACACGGGCGCGCACCCCCAGCAGGATGCTCTGGGTGCGTGGTTTCTCGGTCTGCTGGGCGACGGCCTGCAGTGTCTCCTCCAGCGGCATGCCGGAGTTGACGAGGGTGGCGAGCTGGCGGGTGACCAGCGCGAGTTCCGTGGCGGAGAAACCGCGACGCAGCCCCACGGAGAACTGGCGCGCCGACTCCTTCTCGGCCACCTCGGAAACCTCGAGCGGCACAAGCGCGCGCTCGCGCAGGAGCTGACGGACCTGTCGGGCGGTATCGCCCTCCAGAACGCCTTTCTTCTCCTTGCCGGCGCTGTCGAGCGCGACGTATTCGAAAGCTCCCACGTTGCCGGTCCCGGGCGGGTTCAGTCAGCCCGCGTGACCCGGAGTACCTCCTCCAGGGTGGTAACGCCGGAGAGGACTTTGGTGCGACCGTCGTCGCGGATGCTCGGGCTCAGGTTACGGGCGTATTTCTCCAGCTCGTGCTCGCCGGCGCCGTCGTGGATCATCGTGCGCATGTGATCGTCCACGGGTACCAGTTCGTAGATGCCGGTACGGCCGCGGAAGCCGCCGTCGTCCACGTCGCCCGCGCGGTAGATGGTCGGCGGGTTGTCGGGATCGGCTTTCAGGACGCGGCATTCGTACTCCCGAGCCGTGTAGGGCACCTTGGTATCGTCGTCGAGCACGCGCACCAGCCGCTGGGCCAGTACGCCGATAAGGCTGGACGAGAGCAGGAAGGGCTCCACGCCCATGTCGCGCAGGCGGGTCACTGCGCCCACGGCGGTGTTGGTGTGCAGGGTGGAGAGCACAAGATGGCCGGTCAGCGATGCCTGCACGGCGATCTCGGCCGTCTCCAGGTCGCGGATCTCGCCGACCATCACCACGTCCGGGTCCTGGCGCAGAATGGCGCGCAGGCCTCGGGCGAAGGTCATCTCCACCTTGGTATTCACCTGGGTCTGGCCGATGCCGTCGATGTAGTACTCGATCGGGTCCTCCACCGTCATGATGTTGCGGCTGTTGTCGTTGATGCGCTCCAGCGCCGCATACAGCGTGGTGGTCTTGCCCGAGCCGGTGGGGCCGGTGACCAGCAGGATGCCGTGGGGCTTGTGGATCAGTTCGTCCATGGTGCGCTGGGAGGACTGGTCCATACCCAGCGAATTGAGATCCAGGCGTCCGGCCTGCTTGTCCAGCAGACGCAGCACGACCCGCTCGCCGTGTCCGGACGGGATCGTGGAGACGCGCACGTCGACGGCGCGCCCGGCGATGCGCAGCGAGATGCGTCCGTCCTGGGGCAGGCGCTTCTCGGCGATGTCGAGCCTCGACATGACCTTGATGCGCGAGGTGATCAGCGGGGCCACCGCGCGCCGGGTCTCCAGTACCTCGCGCAGCACGCCGTCCACGCGGAAGCGGATGACGAGCCGGTTCTCGTAGGGTTCCACGTGGATGTCGGAGGCGTTCTCCTTGACCGCCTCGGTCAGCACGGCATTGATCAGCCGGATGATGGGCGCGTCGTCGTCGCTCTCCAGCAGGTCCGAGGGTTCCGGCAGCTCCTGGGCCACCTGGAACAGGTTCGTGTCGTCGCTCAGCCCCTCCATCATCTGCATGGCGTTGTTGCTGCCGCCCTCGTAGGCCTGTCGCAGCATGGCGTCGAAGGCCTCCGCGGTCACGCGGGTGAGCTTCAGCGGTACCCCGGCGTAGCGGCGCACCTCCGCCAGGCTCGCCGGCGAGACGCCGACCCGGCAGATCACGTCGGCCTTGCCGTCGACGTAGTCGCGGATCAGCACCCCGTGGCGCTTGGCGAAGGAGAAGGGCAGGCGCTTGTCCGGCAGGTCGCCGATCTTCGGCGGCTCGGTCGCAGGGATCTCCTCGGCCAGACTCAGTTCGGTGGTCTCCATCTCACTCATTCGTCGATGTCCTCCCCGGACATGATGTCGCCGGGACGCTCGCGCGGCTCGCTCGGCTCGTAGGTCTCGAGCGGCGGCAGCGTCGGCCGTGTCTTGCCGGGCATGAGGCGGATGCGACCCTCTTCCTGCTGCATCTCGCGCATGTAGTTGTACTTCTCCTCGGTCGCCATATGCGTCTGTTCCGGGTTCCTGAGGATGGAAGTCCGGATGAACACCATCAGATTGGCCTTCACCGTATTGGTAGAGCGTGAGCGGAACAGGTTCCCCAGCACCGGGATGCTGCCGAGTACGGGCACACGCTGGTCGCTCTCGCGGATGGTGTCGTCGATGAGGCCACCCAGCACCAGGATGCCGCCGTTCTCAACGATCACCGAGGTCGAGATCTTGCGCTCCTGGGTCACCAGGTCCACGGCGCCGGTGGCGCCCTGGGCAATGCTCGAGATCTCCTGGTTGATCTTCAGCACGATGGACTCACCCTCGCTGATCTGGGGCGTTATCTCGAGCTTTGTGCCGACGCTCTCCCGGTTGATGGTCTGGAAGGGGTTGACGGCGCCGGTATTCGCGCCGGTGTTGGTGAACTGGCCGGTTAGGAACGGCACCTCCTGGCCCACCTCGATGGACGCCTCCTCGTTGTCCATGGTCACGATGGTCGGCGTGGAGATGATGTTGGTGTCGGCGTCACCCTGCAGGGCGCGAAGCAGGGCGACGAAGCTCGTTCCGTTCTCCGAGATTCGCCCCACGCCCAGCGTGATGCCGGAGCCGAGACCTGACAGGGCGTTCGCCGCACCCTCGGTGCCGCCGCCGGCGGCTCCCCCGGCGAGCCCGAGCAGATTCACGCCCGAGGAGGGGAAGTTCTGGATGCCGATGGCGTTGTTGTCGGCGCTGCCGTCGACGGCCCATTCCACGCCGAGCTCCGCGGACTTGTCCGCGGTGATCTCGACTATGATCGCCTCCACCAGCACCTGCGCCCGGCGGATGTCCAGCTTGTCCACCACGGCCATGATGGCGCGCATGGCCTTGGGCGGTGCCGTGACGATCATCGCGTTGGTGAGTTCGTCGGCCCAGATCTGTACCGGGCCTCCTGCGGCGCCGGCGATGCCGCCGCCCTGCGCCGCGGCCTGGCCCCCCTGGCCGCCGGCGCCGGCGCCGGTGAACTGGCTCTGCAGCTTGGTGGACAGCTCCTCGGCATTCGCGTAGCGCAGATAGCGCACGCGGGTATTGCCGCCGTCTTCCAGTGGTGTATCCAGGTGCGCGATCAGGGTGCGCATCTTCAGGCGCTGGTTCTTCTCGCCACTGATCAGCACGCTGTTGGTGCGGTCGTCGGCGACCAGCCCCATCTGGCCCGCCCCCTCCGTGCGCTGGGCCTGCGCCAGCGAGGTCAGCACCCGCACGACATCGCCGGCGGTGGCGTGCTCCAGCGGCACCACCTCGATGTCCTCGTCGCCGGCCTGGTCGATGCGGCCGATGATGCGCAGCAGCCGCCGGACGTTCGCCGCGCGGTCGGAGATGATCAGCATGTTCGACGGGGGATGCGCCGCCAGGTGGCCGTACTGGGGGATCAAGGGCCGCAGTATCGGCACCAGCTGGGCGGAGGCGATGTTCTGCACCTCGATGACCTGGGTGACGATGTCGTCGTTGGCGGCGTCCCCGGAATAGGTCTCCGCGCCGGGTATCTGGCGGGCATTGGCGTCCGGCAGGATCTTCACGACATTGCCGCTCTGCACCGCCACGAAACCGTAGACATCCAGGATGGAGAGAAACGTCTCGTAGAACGCATCCGCCGACATCGGCGTGGACGACAGCATGGTGACCTGCGCCTTCACCCGCGGGTCGACGATGAAGTTGCGGCCCGTGACGTCGCTCACCGCCTCGATGATCTGGCGTATGTCGGCGTCCTTGTAGTTGGGCGTGATCGTCGCGTTCTGCGCGACTGCCAGGCCGCACACCGCCAGCGCGGCCGCTGCGAGGGATGCGCGCAACAGCGCCGTGAAGGAATTGCGGGTGTGGCTGTTCTCGTTATGCATGTTCCCTGCCGTCTTCATCTGCTTCCGTCATCGCCCAGTTCCAGCTGGCTGGTGCTGAGCGTGAGCTGTTCGGACTGACCGTTGCGTTCCACGGTCACCGTGATCTGGGTGGCGTCGCCGAGGGTCCGGAATACCTCCATGCCGGTCCGGGGGTCGTTCATGGGCGTGCCGTTGATGGCGGTCACCAGGTCGCCCGGCCGCAGGCCGAGCGCGGCGAAGCTTTTGCGGTCCCGCCCGGGATACACCCGGTAACCGCGCTGCTGGCCGTCGGCGAAATAGGGTTGCGGACGGATGACGTCCATGAGCTGGACCGCATTGTCCGTGATCATCTGCTGCACGCTGGGTCGGCTCGATGCTGTCGCGACGCGCGCGGAACTCGTCTGCCGGCTGCGGCTGATCGTCTGGCCCTCGGCTTCGCGGGGCAGCTTCAGCGCCTCCAGCGTGCCGGCGCGGTTCAGGATCACCCGGTCGGCGTAGACGGCATGCAGCGAGGCGCCGCCGGGGATGCTGTCGCGGATGGAATACACTTTCTCATCGCCGCGGCTGTCGGCGATGATGGCCAGTGAGTAGGCCGGATCGTCTGCCGCTACCGTGCCCTTCAGGGTCAGGCTCAGGCGGGTCTCGGGTGCGTCGTCGATCTCGGACTGGACGGGCGCCGGCGCATCGGCGGAGGCCTCACCGAACAGGTGCGCGTTGACGATGCCGGCAACGTCGATGCCGCTGACCCGGTTACCGGACGCCGACGGGGCAGGAGTTGCAGCCGGCGGCGGCGCGACGACGTCGTCCTCGCTGGCGGGGACGAGCATCCAGATCATGGAAGCGAGTTGCCAGCCGATGGCGATCACGAGCGCGAGTGCCACCCACCGGGGCAGATGCCGGCCGGCAGCCGACATCGCATCCGAAGGGCTCATGCTCTTGAGCTCCGCCAGTTTCATTTCCGCATTCATGGGTTTGCGCGGCACCCCTGCGCCTTGTCTGGCTCCCCCGCCCGGAGAGCATCCCGCTCCGTCTAACGCATCGGAGGCATGATAAGGGTCAGCATATCACCGAACAAGGTGGTAACTACCTAAAAAATCGGCGCAAACGGAGCGCTGATGCGGCCTCCGGCAGTCCGGCCCCCGCTCCGGGGAGCGTGCGGCGGCACGGGTTGTCAACGGCACAGGCGGCCGCATATATAATCCGGAGTCGGGCATCGCCGGCCCACGGGCGTCATCGTCGAACAGCAGGAAGCTCCCCACCCGATCATGAGCGAAGAGACACCGAACCAGGATCAGCAGGACAACACCGGTCTGGCGGTCGAGGAATCCCGGCCGAAACTCAAGCGTCCGCCGCTGTACCGGGTGGTCCTGATCAACGACGATTTCACGCCCATGGAGTTCGTCGTGGAGGTGCTGGAACGGGTGTTCGGCATGGACCGGCAGAAGGCGACCCGCATCATGCTCGAGGTGCACACGCGGGGGAAGGGCGTGTGCGGCGTGTACACCTACGAGATCGCGGAGACCAAGGTGGCCCAGGTGAACGGTTACGCGCAACAGCACCAGCATCCGCTGCTGTGTACCATGGAGGAGGCCTGAGCCTCCCGAACTACTTCGACGAAGGACGGTCGGAACCAACTATGCTGAACAGTGAACTCGAATTCTGCCTGAACGAGGCCTTCCAGTCGGCGCGCGAGAACCGCCACGAATTCATGACGGTGGAACACTTGCTGCTCGCGCTGCTGGACGTGCCCCAGGTGCACGACGTGCTAAGGGCCTGCGACGCCGACGTGGCGAAGCTGCGCGCGCAACTCACGGAATTCATCGACGAGTCCACCCCGCGGGTGTCGATGGAAGACGAGAACGACGTCCAGCCCACGCTCGGTTTCCAGCGCGTGCTGCAGCGGGCGGTCTTCCACGTCCAGTCGAGCGGGCGCAAGGAGGTCACCGGGTTGAACGTGCTGGTGGCGATATTCAGCGAGAAACAATCCCAGGCGGTCTATTTCCTGAACCTGCAGGACGTCACGCGCCTGGATGTGGTGAATTTCATCTCCCACGGCATCACGAAGATCGGTGACGAAGGCGGCGAGGGCGCCGAGGCGGCGCAGGAGGAGCCCGGTGTCGAGCCGGAGGGCGGCTCGTCGGCGCTCGAGAAGTACGCCACGAATCTGAACCGGCTGGCCGAGGAGGGGCGTATCGACCCGCTGATCGGCCGCAGTATCGAGATCGAGCGCACGGTGGAGATCCTCTGTCGGCGGCGCAAGAACAACCCCCTCTATGTGGGCGAGGCCGGCGTGGGCAAGACCGCGCTGGCCGAGGGCCTCGCGCGGATGGTGGTCGAGGAGAAGGTGCCGGAGGTGCTGCAGGACTGCACGATCTACGCCCTGGATATGGGCGCGCTGATCGCGGGCACCAAGTACCGGGGCGACTTCGAGAAGCGCCTGAAGGCCGTGCTGGCGGAGGTGCGCGAGGACCCGGGTGCCGTCCTGTTCATCGACGAGATCCACACCGTGATCGGCGCGGGTGCGGCTTCCGGCGGCGTGATGGACGCCTCGAACCTGATCAAGCCCGTGCTCGCGAACGGCCAGCTGCGCTGCATCGGCTCCACCACCTATCAGGAGTACCGGGGCATCTTCGAGAAGGATCATGCGCTGGCGCGCCGGTTCCAGAAGATCGAGGTGCCGGAGCCGAGCGTGGAGGAGACGGTGGAGATCCTGAAAGGGCTGCGCAGCCGCTTCGAGGAACATCACGGCGTGCGCTACGCCACTGATGCGCTGGAAGCGGCGGCGGAGCTGTCCTCGCGTCACATCAATGACCGCCATCTGCCGGACAAGGCCATCGACGTCATCGACGAGGCCGGTGCGAATCTGCGGCTGAAACCGGCGGCCGAGCGGGGCGACACGGTGACGGCGGAGATGGTCCAGAACGTCGTCGCCCGCATGGCGCGCATCCCGCCGAAGAGCGTGTCCGCCTCCGACAAGGACGTGCTGAAGAATCTGGAGCGGGACCTGAAACTGGTCATCTTCGGCCAGGACACCGCCATCGAGGCGCTGGCGTCGTCCATCAAGATGGCGCGCTCCGGTCTCACCGAGGAGGAGAAACCGGTCGGCAGTTTCCTGTTCGCCGGCCCCACCGGCGTGGGCAAGACCGAGGTCACCCGTCAGCTCGCTCTCTCGCTCGGCATCGAGCTCGTGCGTTTCGACATGTCCGAGTACATGGAGCGGCACACGGTGTCGCGGCTGATCGGCGCGCCGCCGGGCTACGTGGGCTACGACCAGGGCGGCCTGCTGACCGAAGCCGTGAGCAAGAACCCGCACTCGGTGGTACTGCTCGACGAGATCGAGAAGGCGCATCCGGAAGTGTTCAACCTGCTGCTGCAGGTCATGGACCACGGCACGCTCACGGACAACAACGGCCGCAAGGCGGATTTCCGCAACGTGATCCTGGTGATGACCACCAATGCCGGCGCGGCCGAGGTGAGCCGCAGCTCCATCGGCTTCATGCAGCAGGATCACTCGAGTGACGCGCTGGCGATCATCAACAAGACGTTCACGCCCGAGTTCCGCAACCGGCTGGACGCCATCATCCAGTTCTCCTCGCTGGACACCACTTCCATCGCCCGGGTGGTCGACAAGCTGGTGGTGGAGCTCGAGGCGAAGCTCACCGCCAACAACGTCACGCTGGAACTCGACGACGAGGCCCGTTCGTGGATTGCCGAGCGCGGCTACGACCCGACCATGGGCGCACGGCCGATGGCGCGGCTCATCCAGGAGAAGATCAAGCGTCCGCTCGCGGAGGAGCTGCTGTTCGGCCAGCTGGCCGAAGGCGGGCACGTGCGCATCCGGGTGAGCGAGGACGGCGACCTGGAGCTGAAGCCGGAACCGGTGCGCCGGGAACTGGCCCACCTGCCGGAAGATTCCGAGTAGGAGGAGTAGGAGGGCCTTCAGGCCCGATTTTCGATAATGGATCGGGGCTAAAGCCCCTCCTACAAGGTTACCGTCCGCGGTAGACGATGCGGCCCTTGGAGAGATCGTAGGGGGTCAGTTCTACCGTGACCTTGTCACCGGTGAGGATGCGGATGTAGTGCTTGCGCATCTTGCCCGAGATGTGGGCGGTCACGATGTGACCGTTCTCGAGTTCCACACGGAATGTGGTGTTGGGGAGCGTCTCGACGACGACTCCTTCCATCTGAATGGCTTCTTCTTTCGCCACGTGTTCGGCACACCTCGGTTCTCTGGGAGGCCGGCATTGTGCAGAAACTAGGCCCCGTTTGCAACGCGGCCCGGAGCGGCCAGCACCCGCGCCGGAAGCGCTTCCGCAGGTGCATCGAGGAGTTTGCATCGGCGGGCGCAATGGCGCCGCAGGAGGTCGAGGAACTCGCTCCGGGGCAGCGTCTCCGCACCCATGCTGAGCAGGTGGGGTGAAACCACCTGGCAATCGATCAGGGCGAAGTGCCGACGGACCAGCTCTGCACCGAGTGCGACCATGGCGGTCTTCGACGCATCCGTCCGCCGACTGAACATGGACTCGCCGAAGAATACCCGGCCGATCGCCAGGCCATAGAGGCCGCCGGCCAGCTCGTCGCCCTGCCACACCTCCAGCGAGTGGGCCCAGCCCCGGCTATGCAGCTCGGCGAACGCCTCCTCCATCGCCGCGGTGATCCAGGTGCCGTACTGGCCCGGCCGGGGCTCGGCGCAGGCGGTCACCACGCGGCGGAAGGCCCGGTTCCAGGTCACGTTGTAGCCCGCCCGGCGCAGGCTGCGGCGCAGGCTCCGGGAGACGTGTAAGCCGCCGGGGCGGAGCACCGCGCGGGGGTCCGGGGACCACCACAGCACCGGCTGGCCTTCCTCGTACCAGGGGAAGATGCCGCGTTCGTAGGCGGCCAGCAGCCGCTCCACCGACAGATCCCCGCCGGCAGCCAGCAGCCCGTCCGGATCGCGCAGTGCGAGTCCGGCGTCGGGGAACGCGTCCGGCGGGTCGTGCCGTGACAGCCAGTGGATGCGGTACATCGCGGCAACGCCGGGCGCTTCAGTCGGCCCGGAGGTCGCTGCGGAACGGAGAATGTTCCGCAGCCGCCTCGATGTAGTCGTCCACGTGCTCGCGCTCTTCGTCCAGATAGCGTCCGACGGCGGCGGCGAACTGGGGATGCGCAAGCCAGTGGGCCGACCAGGTCGCCGTCGGCAGGAAGCCCCGGCGAATCTTGTGCTCGCCCTGGGTGCCGGGCTCGAACAGCACGATGCCCTCGGCGATGCAGTATTCGATGCCCTGGTAGTAGCAGGTCTCGAAGTGCAGGCTGTGGTAGTCGTCGTCGCTGCCCCAATAGCGGCCGTACAGCGTATCGCTGCCACGATAGAAGACGGCGGCCGCGACGATGGCGCCGTCGCATTCGGCGACGATCACGCGCAGGGCGGCCGGCAGTGTGCGGCGCAGTTCCAGGAAGAACTCCAGGCTCAGATACGGCAGGTTTCCGCGACGCATGAAGGTGTGACTCAGGAGCCGGAAGACTTCGGCCCACTCGGCTTCGCTCAGTTCGTCGGCGGCCAGGTTGCGGAAACCGATGCCCGCCTCGGCCACGCGGCGGCGCTCGCGCCGCGCTTTCTTGCGCTTGGCGGAGCTGAAGTCGGCCAGGAAATCCTCGAAGTCGGCGTAGCCCCGGTTGCGCCACTGGAACTGGCAGTCCTTGCGCGCATGGAAACCGGCTTCCTCCAGCGCGGCCAGTTCCTGCCGTGCGGGAAACAGGACGTGAGCCGACGACAGGTCGCGCTCCCGAGCATGGGCGACCACGGCGGCCGCCAGCGCGGCGCGCCGGGCTTGCGCCCCGTCGCCGCGGGTCAGCAGCCGGTCACCGGTGGCCGGCGTAAACGGGACCGCGGCGACCAGCTTGGGGTAGTAGGGGAGCCCGGCGCGGCGGTAGGCATCCGCCCAGGCCCAGTCGAAGATGAATTCGCCCCAGGAATGGGTCTTCTCGTACAGGGGCACCGCGCCGAGGAGTTGCCCGGCTTCGTACAGCGCCACGTGGCGGGGCGTCCAGCCAGTCTCGGGTGAGACGCAACGGTGGCGCTCGGCCGCCGCCAGAAACTCGTGGCGCAGGAAGGGATAGCGCGGGTCGACCAGCGCATTCCACGCCGCGGGTGCGATCTCGTCGATGCCGGCATGGATGCGTATGCCGGTGTCACTCTCGCGTGGCAGCGGGCCGGCCACGGCTTAAGCCGCGGCCTCCCGGGACCGGTTCGTCTCCTGGGACTCGAGGTATTTGTCCGCATCCAGCGCCGCCATGCAGCCGGTACCTGCCGAGGTGATGGCCTGGCGGTACACGTGGTCGGCCACGTCGCCGGCGGCGAAGACGCCCGGCACGCTCGTGGCGGTCGCGTTGCCGTCGATGCCGGACTTCACCACGATGTAGCCATTGCGGGTCTCGAGTTGCTCGCGGAACAGCTCCGTGTTCGGGTTGTGGCCGATGGCGATGAATACGCCATCGCAGTCGATCTCGCGGGTGGCGTGTTCGTGTGCCGCGTCGCGGATGCGCACGCCGGTGACGCCGCTGTCGTCGCCCAGCACCTCGTCGAGCACGTGATCCCAGACGATCTCCACTTTGCCTTCGTCCGCCTTGGCGAACAGCTTGTCCTGGAGGATCTTCTCGGCCCGCAGGCTGTCGCGCCGGTGCACCAGCGTCACCTTCGATGCCAGGTTGGAGAGATAGAGCACTTCCTCCACCGCCGTGTTGCCGCCGCCGACCACCACCACGGGCTTGCCGCGGTAGAAGAAGCCGTCGCAGGTGGCGCAGGCAGAGACGCCACGGCCCTTGTAGGCCTCTTCGGACGGCAGGCCCAGATACTTCGCCGAGGAGCCGGTGGCGATGATCAGCGCGTCGCAAGTGTAGCTGCCGTAGTCGCCGTGCAGCGTGAACGGGCGCCGTGTGATATCCGCGGTATGGATATGGTCGTTGATGATCTCGGTGTCGAAGCGTTCGGCATGGCGGAGCATGCGGTCCATCAGGCCGGGACCCTGCAGGCCTTCCACGTCCCCGGGCCAGTTGTCGACGTCCGTCGTGGTCATGAGCTGGCCGCCCTGTTCCACGCCGGTGACGAGCACCGGATCGAGTCCGGCCCTGGCCGCGTAGACTGCCGCCGAATAGCCGGCGGGCCCCGAGCCGAGAATCAGTACCCGGCAGTGTCTCGTCTCAGTCATAATCGCTCCGCGTCTCGTGCTCTCGGTGTGTCGGCGACCGGGCGGAACCCTTATGGGAGCCTGGGGGAACCCAGGCGGTGCCGGTCGATCAGAGACACCGAGTTTATGGGATTGCGGGCGAGGTCGGCAAAATCCCCGTGCGCGGCCGCCGGTCGCGTCGAAGTTGTGCTGAAGTTGCCGCAAAGTTGCCAAGGCGCAGGCCGGCGACCTATCGTAGGCGGCTGCTTCCGAGACATAATTCCCCCTATGGCGAAAGCAACGCGTCTGAAACAGTCACGCACCGGCCCCCGCGCGCCCGTGCAGGCGCCCCTCGTGCGCACCCTCAGGGAGGCGGCGCTGTGGGTCTTCGGCGCGCTCGCCATCATCCTGTTCGTGGCGCTGGCCACCTATCACCCGGCCGATCCCGCCTTCTCCCAGGCGGGCGGCGCGGAGCGCATCCATAACCGCATCGGCACGGTGGGGGCCTGGTTCTCGGATCTGAGCTACATGCTGTTCGGCGCGCCGGCCTACCTGTTCCCGGTGATGATGCTGTTCGCCGGCTGGCTCATCTTCCGTGAGCGCCGGAATCCCGAGCCGCTGGACCGGGCCGAGTTCGGGCTGCGCTTCGTCGGCTTCCTGCTGACGCTGGCGACGAGCTGCGGCCTCGGCACGCTGCACTTCGCCGCCGCCGAGCTCCGGGAGACGGCGGGCGGCGTGGTCGGGCAGCTGGTCGGCGGCGGTCTGCAGTCGCTCATGGGCACGCTCGGCGCCACGCTGCTGCTGCTGGCCGTCTGGGTCGGCAGCGTGGCGGTCTTCCTCGGCTTCTCCTGGCTCGCGGTGATGGATCATGTGGGCCATTTCGCGCTCGAAGCCTGGGAGCGGCTCGTCGGACTGATCGACCGGCTGCGTGACCGGGCGCGCGGCCGACGCGCGCAGCAGGAGCGCCAGGAAGTGGTGCGGGCGGAGAAGAAACGCACCGCCAGCCGGTCCAAGCCCCGCATCGAGCCCGTCATACCGGCGCTCGAGACGAGCAGCCGGGTGGAGAAGGAGCGCCAGGTGCCGCTGTTCGAACCGCCGGGGGCGAGCGAGCTGCCGCCGTTGAGCCTGCTGGACGACCCGCCGAAGCAGAGCTCGGGCTATTCCGAAGACGCGCTGGAGGCGATGTCGAGGCTGGTGGAGCTGAAGCTGAAGGACTTCGGCATCGACGTCGAGGTGGTCTCCGTCCATCCGGGCCCGGTCATCACCCGCTTCGAACTCGATCCGGCGCCGGGCGTGAAGTCCGCCCAGATCTCCAACCTGGCCAAGGACCTGGCGCGCTCGCTCTCGGTGGTCAGCGTGCGGGTGGTCGAGGTCATCCCCGGCAAGGCCTACATCGGGCTGGAGATTCCGAACGAGAGCCGGGAACTGGTGACCCTCGGCGAGATCCTGCGCTCGAAGGTCTACGACGAGATGGCCTCGCCGCTCACCCTCGCCCTCGGCAAGGACATCGGCGGCAATTCCGTCGTGGCGGACCTCTCACGCATGCCTCATCTGATGATTGCGGGCACCACCGGGTCCGGTAAATCCGTCGGCATCAACGCGATGGTGCTGAGCCTCCTGTACAAGGCGCAGCCGGAGCACGTGCGGCTGATCATGATCGACCCGAAGATGCTGGAGCTCTCCGTCTACGAGGACATCCCGCATCTGCTGACACCGGTCGTCACCGACATGAACGAGGCGGCGAATGCGCTGCGCTGGTGTGTCGGCGAGATGGAGCGGCGCTACAAGCTGATGGCAGCGCTCGGCGTGCGCGGCATCGGCGGCTACAACCGCAAGGTGCGCGAGGCCGCGGATGCGGGCGAACCGCTGAAGGATCCCACCTGGGAGCCGCCGGAGTTGGTGGACGAGGATAAGCCCGTCGAGGCGCCGGACCTCGAGCCGCTGCCCTTCGTCGTGGTGGTGATCGACGAGCTGGCCGACATGATGATGATCGTCGGCAAGAAGGTGGAGGAGCTCATCGCCCGGCTGGCCCAGAAGGCCCGCGCCTCGGGCATCCACATGATCCTGGCCACCCAGCGGCCCAGCGTCGACGTCATCACCGGCCTGATCAAGGCTAACGTGCCGGCCCGCATCGCTTTCCAGGTCTCGGCCAAGGTGGATTCGCGCACCATCCTCGACCAGCAGGGTGCCGAGAACCTGCTGGGCCACGGCGACATGCTGTTCCTGCCCCCGGGCACCTCCATGCCGGAGCGCGTGCACGGCGCCTTCGTGGCCGATCACGAGGTCCACAAGGTGGTGAAATACCTGCGCAAGGCCGGCCAGCCGCACTACATCGATGAAATTCTCAGCGGCCCCACGAGTCCAATACCCGGCATGCCGGATATCGGCGGCGCCGGCGATGCGGGCGTGGACAGCGAGCAGGACCCCCTCTACGACGAGGCGGTTCGCATCGTGACCGAGACCCGCAAGGCCTCGATCTCCGGGGTCCAGCGGCGCCTGAAGATCGGCTACAACCGGGCCGCGCGCATGGTGGAAGCCATGGAAGAGGCCGGCCTGGTGGGACCGTTGCAGGCGAACGGCTCGCGCGAGGTGCTCGCGCCGCCGCCGCCCGAGGACTGAAGGTGGGATCGAGCAAACGATGAGAATCCGGGTAGCACTGATCACGGCCGTGGCGGCCGCCCTGCTGGCGGCGGTGCCAGCCGTGGCCCCGCTGCAGGCGCAGTCGGGTGATGCGGACCCGGCGGCGGCACCAGCCGACCAGGTCGGGCAGATTGATCCGGCCGATCAGGCCGCTCCGGGCGGGCAGACCGATCGGGCCGACCCGGGCGATGCCGAGCGCGCACAGCTGCGCGACGAGACGCGGGTGCCGGCGCAGCTGCGCCGGTTCTTCGCGGACATCGACACCATCCGCGGAGAATTCCGGCAGGTGCTGTTCGATACCCGGGGCGAGGCGGTGGAGCGGTCGGCCGGGGAGTTCGCGATCCTGAAACCGGGCCGTTTTCGCTGGGAGTACACCGAGCCCTACGAGCAGCTGATCGTCGCCGACGGGGAGAATATCTGGCTCTATGATGCGGATTTCGAACAGGTCACGGTGCGCGAGCAGACCGATTCGCTGAGCCAGTCGCCGGCCATGCTGCTCGGCGGCGATGCCGGCGCCCTGGAGGCGTTCCGTTATCTCGGCTCCTACAGCCATGACGACCGTGACTGGTTGCGGCTGGAGCCGGTGGCGCCGGAGTCGGACTTCCGCGCCGTGAGCCTGTCCTTCGCCGGCGGCGAGCTGGAGATGATGGAACTCACCGATGCACTGGGGCAGGTCACGCGCATCGAGTTCACCGAACTGGTCATGAACGAATCCCTCGAGGCCGCGCTGTTCACCTTCGAGCCGCCGGCGGGAGTCGACATCATCGGCGTGCAGGAGTCGTCCGCGGCCACACCGGCGGCGACAGGCAGCAGGTGAACGCGGTGGCCGGGCTTCGCTACCGCCGCTGGTGGCAGGCGGCGGGCTACGCGATCGTCGTCATCCTGACCGTGAATTCCCTCATACCCTGGCCCGAGATGGAGACGGCGCCGCGCCACTTCGACAAGTGGCTGCACGCCGGGGCCTACCTGACCCTCACACTGTGGTTCTGCGGCGTGCACGAGCGGCGCCACTGGCCACTGGTGGCCGCGGGTCTGCTCCTGCTGGGCGCAGCGATCGAGTTCGCCCAGGGCCGCACCGGCTACCGGCAGGCGGACCTGGCCGACATGGCTGCCAACGCGGCGGGCGTCGCTGTCGGCCTGGCGGTAGCCGCGGCCGGGGCCGATGCCTGGTGCCGCCGGCTGGAGTCCCTGCTGCCGGGAGGCCGGCATGCCTGAGAGCGTCGGCGAACGCGGCCGTCGCGGCGAGAGCCGCCCGCTCGCCGACCGGATGCGGCCGGCAGAACTGGCAGAGTTCGCGGGTCAGGAGCATCTGCTCGGCCCCGACAGCCCGTTGCCCCGGGCAGTGGCGGAGGGCCGAATCCATTCCATGGTGCTGTGGGGTCCGCCGGGCAGCGGCAAGACCACGCTCGCGCGGATGGTGGCGCGGCAGGGGGAGGCCCGGTTCATCGCCCTGTCGGCCGTGATGGCCGGGGTCAGGGACATCCGTGCCGCCGTCGAGGAAGCCCGCAAGGCGCGGGAGGACTTCGACGAGGCCACGGTACTGTTTCTGGACGAGGTGCACCGTTTCAACAAGGCGCAGCAGGACGCCTTCCTGCCGTTCGTGGAGGACGGCACGCTCACCTTTATCGGCGCCACCACCGAGAATCCTTCCTTCGAACTGAATAACGCGTTGCTGTCCCGGGCCCGGGTGTACGTGTTGCGTCCGCTGGACCGGGCGGCGCTGGTGCGCATCCTGGAGCGCGCCCTGGCCGACGAGGAACGGGGTCTGGCCGGCCGGGCGCGGCTCACGCCGGAGCAGCTGCAGACGCTCGCCGAAGCGGCGGACGGCGACGCGCGCCGGGCCCTGAACCTGCTCGAGCTCTGCGCCGACCTCGCGGGCGAGGAGGGCAGCGTCACCGACGGGGTCGTCGCCGAGGTCATCGCGGGGGGGCGTCGGCGCTTCGACAAGGGCGGGGAGGCTTTCTACGACCAGATCTCGGCATTGCACAAGGCCGTGCGGGGCTCGGCCCCGGACGCCGCCCTGTACTGGCTCGTGCGTATGCTGGACGGCGGCTGTGACCCGCTCTACATCGCCCGGCGGGTGGTGCGAATGGCCAGCGAGGACATCGGCTGCGCCGACCCCCGCGCGCTGCGCACGGCGCTGGATGCCTGGGAGGCCCAGGAGCGCCTCGGCAGCCCCGAGGGCGAGCTCGCCCTCGCCCAGGCCGTGGTCTTTCTCGCCTGCGCGGCCAAGAGCAACGCGGTCTACACCGCCATGAAGGCGGCGCAGGCCGACGTCGAGCGCTACGGCTCGCTGGAGGTGCCCCTGCATCTGCGCAACGCGCCCACACGGCTGATGAAGGAACTGGACTACGGCAAGGCCTACCGCTATCCCCACGACGAGCCGGACGGCTACGCGCCGGGCGTGGACTACTTCCCCGAGGAAATGCCGCGACGAAAGTATTATCATCCCGTGCCCCGCGGCCTCGAGCAGCGCATCGGCGAGAAGCTGGACGAGCTTCGCCGCCGGGACCGGGAAGCCGGCCAGGACCGAGCGCCGCCTCGCAAGACAACCAACGACGAATAGCCCGCAACGAACCGCAGCCATGATCGATCCGAAGAGACTCAGAAACGAGGCGAAGGCCATCGCGGCAAACCTGGCCCGGCGCGGATTCCCGTTCGACGCCGAGGCGTTCCTGCGGGCCGACGAGGAACGCAAACGCCTGCAGGTGGAAACGGACGAGCTGCGTCAGGAGCGCAACCGCAGCGCCAAGTCCATCGGCCAGGCGAAGGCGAAGGGCGAGGACATCCAGCCGCTGCTGGACGCCGTGCAGGATGTCGGCGACCGGCTCGATGGAGCGGAGCGCGAACTCGCGCGCGTACAGACGGACCTGGAGGCACTGCAGCTCGGCCTGCCGAATCTCCTCGACGACTCCGTGCCCGACGGCGACAGCGAGGACGACAATGTGGAGATCCGCCGCTGGGGCGAGCCGCGTGAGTTCTCGTTCGAGCCGCGGGACCACGTCGCCATCGGCGAGGCCGACGGACAGCTCGACTTCGAGGCGGCCAGCCGGGTCTCCGGCGCGCGCTTCGCGGTGATGTCCGGCGGCATCGCCCGGCTGCACCGGGCGCTGATCCAGTTCATGCTGGACGTGCACACCGGCGAGCACGGCTACCGCGAGGTATACGTGCCCTACCTCGTGCGCGGCGAGGCGCTGCTCGGCACGGGACAGCTGCCGAAGTTCGGCGAGGACCTGTTCCACATAGAGGACGAGCGCGACTTCTACCTGATCCCCACGGCCGAGGTGCCGGTCACCAACCTGGTGCGCGAACGGATCCTGGAAGCCGATGAGCTGCCGCTGAAGATGGTCGCGCACACGCCGTGCTTCCGCTCTGAGGCCGGCTCCCACGGCAAGGACACCCGCGGCATGATCCGCCAGCACCAGTTCGAGAAGGTGGAGCTCGTGCACATCGTGCCGCCGGAGCAGTCCTGGGACGCGCTGGAGGAGCTCGTGGGCAACGCCGAGGAGATCCTGCAGCGCCTGGAGCTGCCCTACCGGGTGGTGGCCCTGTCGGCGGGTGACACCGGCTTCTCCGCGGCGAAAACCTACGACATCGAGGTGTGGCTGCCGGGCCAGAGCCGCTACCGCGAGATTTCCTCCTGCTCCAACTGCACGGATTTCCAGGCGCGCCGCATGCAGGCCCGCTGGCGCAATCCGCAAACCGGCAAGCCGGAACCGCTGCACACGCTGAACGGTTCGGGCGTGGCGGCAGGCCGGGCATTGATCGCCGTGCTGGAGAACTACCAGCAGGAAGACGGCAGCGTGGACGTGCCGGAGGCACTGCGGCCCTACATGGGTGGCCGCGAGATCATTTCCTGACGAGGCGGCGGCGCCGTAAGCGGCGCGTCCGCTCGCCAATGACGTTCAGCGGGCGGTGGCCCGGTTCTTCAGCACCTTCTGCAGCTCGGCCAGGGCCTGTTCCCAGCGTTCCTCGGAACTGCGGTAGTACTCCTCCCAGTCTTCTGTCGCCGGGATACCGGCCACCTTGATCGTCAGTACCACGGCCTCGTCGGCCTCGCGGATGATGTATTCCTCGGTGAGCGGGCCGGTGGGCAGGTGCTCGTCGCCCTCGGGCGGGACCATCACCACGCGCATGCGGCGCGGCGGCATGAAGATGTCGATGCGGCCCTCGAGCACGGAGTCGTCCTCGAACTCCACCCGGTAACTGCCGCCGATGTGGGGCTCCACCTCCGCATCCCGGGCGTACCAGCGCACCAGCCATTTCTCGTCGGTGACGGTGCTCCAGACCGTCTCCAGCCGGTTCGTGAGGCGGATCTCGTGGGTGTGGCTGCGGGTCATCTCCTCCGGGTGCACCGGCGGCGGCGCCTGTGGTTTCGGTGGCGCCGGTTCCGCTTCGTGCTCCCGCCGCGCTTCTGCTGCTGCGTCCATCTTCGCCTGCTCGGGCAGCGAGATGAGATGCAGGTCGCGCTGCGGGAAGGGGATGGTGATCCCGGCCTCGCGGAACGCCTTGTCGACGGCGAAGTTGATATCGCTGATGACCGTGAAGCGGCGTTCGATGCGCTTGATACGCACGCGCAATTCGAAGTTCAGCGAGCTCTCGCCGAAGGCCATGAACAGCGCCCGCGGCGCCGGAGCCCGCCCGTCGGTGATGACCTCGGGGTGTTCCCGGGCGATGGTCTCGAGGATGTCGCGCACCTTCTCGATGTCGGAGCCGTAGGCCACGCCAACCTCGATGCGCAGTCGGCCCTGGGGATTGCGGAACACCCAGTTGGTAACCCGGCCCGAGACCAGCTCCGAGTTCGGCACCAGCACATTCTGATTGTCGAGTGTCTCGATGTCGGTGGCGCGGATGCGCACCCGGCGCACGAAGCCCTCTGTGCCGCCGACGGTGACGAAGTCGCCTGCCTTGATCGGGCGCTCGAACAGCAGGATCAGCCCGGAGACGAAATTGCTGGCGATGGCCTGCAGACCGAAACCGATACCGAGGCCGAGTGCCCCGACGAACCAGGCGAGACCGGTCAGGTCGATACCCGCGACGTTCAGGCCAATGAGTATCGCGATGACGACGCCGACGTAACCGAACAGGGTCACCAACGCATCCCGCGCGCCCCGGTCGAGCGCCATGTGCCGCAGCCAGCGCCGGTCGATCCAGCGCTTGATCCAGCCGGTCACGACAATGAGCGCGGTGAGGATCAGGAGGCCCTTGACGATCTCCGAGGGTACCAGCTCCAGCTGGCCGATCTCCCAGCCCTCGAAGATGCGGTACTCCAGACGGTCGAGCGTGTTGCCCGAGCTGTCCCAGACGTAGATGACGTAGACGATGAACGAGATCCACAAAAACAGATCGATCACCAGCTGAATGAAGCCGAAGCTGGTGCGTGATTCCCGCTCGGTCGCACCGAGGAGATCGCGGACGCGCTGAGCCAGCGGGGCTTCGCCCTCGACGAGGCCCTCGAATGCACGGAATACGAGCCAGAGCAGAATCCACAACGCGAACAGTGCCAGCGCCGTTCGCACCAGGCCGTGGATCATGAAGCTCGAGAGGTTGTGGTAGCCGAGTGCGGCCGCGCCCACGGCGGCCAGCACGGCCGTGATGCCGGCGAAGCGGAGGAAACGGAAGCGGCCCTGCAGGCCCGGGATGCGCCGGATATAGGTGAGCAGCGACAGCAACGAGATCGCGACGGCCAGCAGCAGCAGGACGTGGAGCAGATTGTCGCCCACGGTGGCGCGCGGTCCCAGCCAGCCCGGACCGAGTGCGACGTAGCTCACCACCAGGCCGACCAGCAGCAGGCGCATGCGCAGCCTTAGTGGTTGTACGTGATCGGGTATCAGCCCCGGCACCTTGGCCGACGGCGACAGCGGGCCGGTCGCCCAGTCGATGATCACCGCGCCGACGCCGAACAGGAACAGGGCCCCCGCGAGCCGCATGGCGGCCAGGTCGAAATCCGCGCCGCGGATGGTCAGGAACAGCAGTGTGGTGAGAGCGGCGCCCTCCAGCAGCAACGGTGCATAATTCGCCAGTGGTTTGGGGAACAGGTATTTCAGCCGTGGCGTGTCGTCGATCGCAGTGACCGCTTGGAACCAGCGCAGGAACCGGTGCCGGATGAAGAGCCCCGCAGCGGCCGAGACGACCGCCGCTGCCAGAAGCAGCCAGAGCAGGCCGGCTTCCGTCACGCCGGGCTCCAGGTCCAGCTCGGTGGTCTTGCGCAGACGCGACGGCCAGCCCGGCACGGTCTGCGGTATGGCGCGGATCAGCCCGACGATAGTGCTGCGGCGCTCCCACAGGAACGCCGCCGAGATCTCGGCCTGGATATCGGCGACCAGATCGCTCAGATTGGATGCCTGGTTGACGATCTCGCGACAGGTCGACAGCCGCGCCTGGGCGTTGGTGAGCTCGTTGCGGATGCGTACCCGCTGGTCCCAGAGCGCCGTGTCGATGGTGGGGTCGACATCCTCCAGGATCTTGTTCTGTTCGGTGAGGCGTTCGACCTCGGGCGCAGTCTTGCGCACGCAGGCCCGGCCGCGCTCGCCGAGTGCCTCGGCTTCCCGCTGCGCCTCACGGAGCAGTTCCTTGTCGCGCTCACCGGCTTCGAGCCGTCCCCCGAGGTACTGAAGACGCTCGAGTGCGGCGGGCGGCGAGAACGCCTCTCCGGTCTGAGCCAGAGCGCCCGTTGCCGCCGTCGCGAGTGAGCAGAAGACGAGACCGAGGAAGGCTGGCCATCGGAGTCGGGCGCGGCGTTCAGCCTTCATGATTCGAGCAGTGTCCCCGGCGCGGCAAGATGGTGGCAGTATAACCAAAGGGTTGCGCGCAGTTGAAACGCTGTCTGACGAGCGCCACAATCCCACCCTCTTTGCGTCGGTTGATCTGCGACGATGCCGACGGGACAATCCGAAGGAAGGAGAGGTGGCAGAGCGGTTGAATGCACCGGTCTTGAAAACCGGCAAGGGTTAGTAGCCCTTCGTGGGTTCGAATCCCACCCTCTCCGCCACAGTCCCATTGAACTATCCCCCGGTGAACCAGTCGCATCCCGGTATGAGCGTATTTCCGAAGTCCTTCGTTACCGTTCTCCTGCTGACCCTCGTCGGCGGACTCATCATGTCTGGCTCTACCCGGGCTCAGGACGAGGAACGCCCCCAACCCTGCGCCGAGCGATCCGAATTCTCCCAGTTCGATTTCTGGGTAGGGCACTGGGAGGTGCGCACGGCCAAGGGAGAGCTCGCCGGCACCAACCGGATCACGAAGCGGGCCGATGGCTGCGCGCTGCTCGAGGAGTGGACCAGCGTACGCGGTGGCAGCGGCATCAGCGTGAATTACTACGACCCGGCCGCCGGCGAGTGGATACAGGTCTGGAACGGCAGCGGCGGCACCCAGATCACGATTCGCGGTGGCCTCGACGAGGAGGGTGCCATGGCTCTCTCCGGCACGCTGCACTACGTCAGCCGAGGGCAGACGGTCGCGTTCCGCGGGCTGTGGTCGCCGCTGCCGGACGGGCGCGTGCGCCAGTACTTCGAGCAGTCGACCGACGATGGCGAGACCTGGCAGCCCTGGTTCGAGGGTTTCTACAGCCGCATCGAGGAGACGGGGGACGGCGCGGAATGAACGATCGCCATCGGAGCGGGCACGGCAACCAGAGCCGCTACGGCGCCGCCTCCCGCGCATTCACGTTCCCGACGACGAATCCACTCCTGAACGGCGTCATGGTCGTGCTCGGTTTCCTCGCGCTCGGCGCCGCCATGCTGCTCGGACTGGTCGTGCTCGCCGTTTTTCTCGTCTCGCTGTTCGTGCTGGCCGGCGTCGTCGGGCTGAGGCTGTGGTGGCTGCGTCGCAAACTCGGCAAACGGCAGCAGGGCACGACGCCCCGGAGCGGCGTCATCGAGGGCGAATATCGGGTCGTGGACCTCGAAGAAAGGCGCCGCGAGCGGCGCTGAGACTCCGTAGCCTGCCAGGGCAAAACCGCGTAAGCTTGCGCGCGTGGCAGCCAGCAATTCGAAACGCGGTCGTCTCCGTCAACGCCTGATCTCCATGGCGGGCTTCGTCCTCGTCGCCGTCGGACTCGCCTGGTTCTTCGAATCCCAGGCCACCACCACCATCCTGTTCGTCCGCCACGCCGAGAAGGCGGTCGAGCCCGCCAGCGATCCCGGTCTGAGCGCGCAGGGCGAGCAGCGCGCGCGGCTGCTCGCGCGGGTGCTCGGCGATGCCGACGTGGTGGCCGGCGTGGATCATATCTACGCCACCCAGTACCGCCGCACCCAGCAGACGGCGCGCCCGCTGGCCGACAGGCTGGAACTCACACCCGTCCTTTACAATGCGGGCGATATCGTCGGCGTGCTCGAGAGGATTCTGCGCGAGCACAAGGGCAAGATCATCCTGGTGGTGGCGCACAGCGACACCATCCCCCAGCTCATCGCCGAACTCGGCGGCAGCAAGAACGTGCCGCCGATCGCGGAGAACGAGTACGACAACCTCTACGTGGTCTCGATACCCTGGTTCGGCAAGACCAAGACCCTGCGCTTCAAGTACGGTGAGCCGCCGCCTCAGGCGGAGCCGGAGCCGGCGGGCAGATAGCCCTCTTCGTCGAGCTCCGGGTAGGGGCGTCCTTCACGGCGTAGCTGGTCGGCCACTTCCGGATAGCACCACTCGAACAGCTTCTGGCGATGGAGCTCGGGATCCAGACGACTTTGCTCGTACAGGCCCGCCGCCTGACGCTGCCGCTGAGCTTCGTACAGGATCAGGGCCGTGGCCACCGAGACGTTGAGCGAGGCCACCATGCCCTGCATCGGGATAACGATGTGCCGATCAGCCGAGTCCGCCGCCTCCCGGCTGACGCCCCACAGCTCGGAGCCGAGCAGGACGGCGGTCGGCCCCGTGTAGTCGACGTCGCGAAAATCCACGGCGGTGTCGGAGAAGTGCGCGGCCAGGATCTGGTGGCCGGCGCTGCGCAGATGCCGCAGCGCCGAACCGAGGTCACGGTGCGCCCGGATCTCCACCCATTTGCGGGAGCCTGCCGATGCCATGTGATGGCGCGGTACCTCGCCGCCCTCGGAGATGGCATGGGCCTCGTAGATGCCGACGGCGTCCGCGGTGCGCAGGATGGCGGAGATGTTGTGGGACTTGTGGACGTTCTCGGTGAGCAGTGTGAGGTCGGGCTGACGCCGGTCGAGTACTCTGCGGAGCTTGCGATATCGGGCCGGTGTCATGCGAGACTCCCAGGGAGCGTCCTTCCGGCCGCTCCGCTTCCACCGTAAGGTAGGGGATTCTAAACCGAGTGCGAGCGGAGATCACAACCATGTTCCGGCAGAAGACGATCGAGTTCCGGACGTCGGGGCGGGAGACGCTGGACATCACCCGCGAGGTGGAGTCGGCGGTGGCGGAGAGCGGCATCGAGACCGGACTGGCGCATCTGTTCCTGCGCCACACCAGCGCCTCCATCATGCTGTGCGAGAACGCCGACCCCGCCGTGCGCGAGGACCTGGAGCGCTTCATGCAGCGGATCGCGCCCGACGGGGACCCGATGTTCCGGCATCGCTCGGAGGGGCCCGACGACATGCCGGCCCACGTGCGGACGGTCCTCACCCAGTCGGAGATGACCCTGCCGGTGGGTGGCGGGAACCTGCTGCTCGGCACCTGGCAGGGAATCTACCTCTGGGAGCACCGCCACGCCGGCCACCGGCGGCAGCTCACCGTGACCGTCTACGGAGAATGAGCCGGCCTAGCCGCCCGCGTTGAGGCGGATGGCGTTCTCGATGAAGCTGCGGTGCTTGCCGATCATGAGGTCGGCCTGCACGGCGTCGCCGATCTCGCCGTCGGCCGCGATCAGGTAGGTCACGCGTCGCACGCCGATGCCGAGCGGGCCGTCCGCGTCGTAGCGCCGGATCACTTCCTTGTCGGTATCGCAGAGCAGCTTGAAGGGCAGCTCGTGCTTGTCGCGGAAGCGCCGGTGGCTGTCGGCGTCCTGTGGGCTCACGCCCGTCACCTGGAGTCCCGCCGCCGCGAGCTCGCCGTGGATGTCGCGGATATCGCAGGCCTCTTTCGTGCAGCCCGGCGTGAAGTCTGCCGGATAGAAATAGAGGATCAGCGGTCCGTCGGCAAGCAGGTCGGAGAGCGAGACGGGATTGCCGTCCGCGTCCGGCAGTGTGAACTCCGGTGCGCGTGTTCCAGGCTTCAGCATGGCTGGGTGCTCCTCAGTGGTCTTCGAAAATGTCTTCCATGACCCGGTAGCCGCCGTCCTCCATGCCCATGGCCTCGTAGACGTGCCGGGCCCGTTCGTTGCGGTCGTCGACGTAGAGCCGCAGTCCGCCGATGCCGGGCGTCTCGCGGGCCAGCCTCTCGACGTGGCGGTACAGGGCGGAGAAAACGCCGCGGCCTCTCGCCGCGGGGCGGACGTAGACGCTCTGGATCCACCACAGCATGCCGTTGCGCCAGTCGCTCCATTCCCGCGTGGTCATGATCTGGCCGACGACCTCGCCATCCTGTTCGGCGAGCCAGTAGCGGCCGAGGGAGGAATCGGCCAGCAGGGCCGCGACGCCGGCGGACACGGTGGCCGGGTCCAGTGTGATGTCTTCCGACTCCGCCGCCAGCAGCCGATTGAATTCCGCGATGATGGCTGCGTCCGCCGGTTCGGCATCTCGGATGCGGAGGGTCATGGGGTCTCCGTGGAGTCTCGCGTCGATCGTTGCGTTCATGATACCGGCTGGCGAGGCTCGGGTGGGCATGCGGTGGTGCCCCTGTTCCGGCGGATGGTTCTGCTAGAATGCGGCCTCGGCAGGGCCCCGGTAGCTCAGCAGGATAGAGCATCAGATTCCTAATCTGAGGGTCACAGGTTCGAATCCTGTCCGGGGCGCGTTTCTCCTGCCGCGCGCATCGCCCGACGGAGTCCGTTCATGAAGGTATTCGAAGTCAGAAAAGACCGCCTCGACGAAACCCGGATGGTGCAGCGGGATTTCCCCTCCGTGGGCGACGGCGAGGTACTTCTCTCGGTGGACCGCTACGCCTTCACGGCGAACAACATCACCTACGCGGTATTCGGGGAGACGATGCATTACTGGGATTTCTTCCCGGCGGACGAGGAGGGCTGGGGCATCGTACCGGTCTGGGGATTCGCCGACGTGGTGGCCTCGCGTTGCGAGGGCATCGAGCCCGGCGAGCGCTTCTACGGCTACTACCCGATGGCCAGCCACGTGAAGGTCAGGCCCGGACGGGTCGGAAAGTCCGGGTTCTCGGACGTCTCTGCGCACCGCCGCGAGCTGCCGGAGGTATACAACCGCTATACCCGTACCAGCGCCGACCCGGCCTACCGGGAAGCCCTGGAGGCGCAGCAGATGCTGTACCGGCCGCTGTTCATGACGTCGTTCCTGCTGGACGACTTTCTTGCCGAGGCGGACTTCTTCGGGGCGAGAGAGGCGGTGCTCACCAGCGCCTCCAGCAAGACGGCATTCGGCCTGGCGTTCCTCCTGCAGCGCAACCGCAAGCCGGGCATCGAGATCCGCGGCCTGACCTCGCCGTCCAACCTCGATTTCGTCAACGGCCTCGGCTGCTACGACACCGCGCATCCCTACGACGCGATCCACGAGCTGCCGGGCGAGCATCGCACCCTGCTGGTCGATTTCGCCGGCAATACCGGCCTGCGTCGCGCCATCCACGAACATTACGGAGAGTCGCTCGCCTACAGCTGCTCCGTCGGCGCTTCCCATTGGGATCAGGCGGCGGGCGGCGGCGAGCTGCCGGGCCCGAAACCAACCCTGTTCTTCGCACCCTCCTGGGTGGAGAAGCGGATGAAGGACTGGGGCCCCGGCGGCATCGAACAGCGTGTGTCCATCGCCTGGCAGGCATTCCTCGAGGCCTCCCGCGACTGGCTGGAGATCCGCGAGGCGAGCGGCGACGAAACGCTGGAGCGGGTGTATCAGCAGACCCTCGCGGGCGACATGCCGCCGGGTGTGGGCCAGATCGTCGTTATGGCATGACCGGGGCGGGGACGGACCTCGAGCAGCAGCTCGAGCACGACAAGGCCGCCTGGCACGAGCGCTGGCAGGACGGCAAGACGGGTTTCCACAACGATAGCGTCAATCCGCATCTGGCGGAGTACTGGCCCGGCTTCGGGCTGCCGGCGGGCTCGCGCGTGTTCGTGCCGCTGGCCGGCAAATCCCTGGATCTTCTGTGGCTGGCCGAGCACGGCTACCGGGTGGTGGCGAACGAGCTGAGCCCGCTGGCCGTCGAGGCGTTTTTCGAAGGGGCGGGGATCAAGGCGTCGCGCCGCCACATGGGACCCCTCGAGATCTGGTCCCATGGGCTCATCACCGTGCTCTGCGGCGACTACTTCGATCTGGATGCGGCCGTCACCGGCCGCCTGGATGCCTGTTACGACCGTGCGGCACTGGTCGCCCTGCCATCTGCACTACGACACCGCTACATCGAGCGGCAAGCCATGCTGCTGCCGGCGGGCGCGCCGGTGTTGCTGATCAGTCTGGACTACCCGCAGGAGGAGATGGAGGGGCCCCCGTTTTCCGTGCCGCAGGCGGAGGTCCGGAAACTGGCGGCCGGCCGTTTCGCGGTGGAGGTCCTGGCCTCGGGCATGGACATGCTGGCCGACAACCAGCGCTTCGCGGAGCGTGGTGTGACGCGCATGGAAGAGAGCGTGTACCGGTTGGTGCGCAGCGGCTGAACGGCCGCCGGCGCCGGGTTAGAATCCGGCGTCTCCCGGCGACAAGGCGACGACGCCGGGGCGACGAGGGCAGGGCGAAAACGGCAGGGCGAAGACGACAAGGGAGGCGAGATGAGCGACAAGTACCGTGAAGTGGGTTACAGCAGCGGCGTCATCGAGTACGGAGAACGCCCCGCGGTGGTGGTGGTGGACTTCCAGCTCGCCTTCACCGATGACGCCTACCCCCTCGGCGGGCTGCCGATGATCGACCGCGCCGTGGACCGCACCGCAGAGCTGCTGCGCGTGGCCCGGGAATGCGGCGTGCCCGTCGCGAAGTGTTTCACCGCCTACGACAGTCCCCGGGACTTGCCCCACTGGAAGGTGCAGGCCGTGCACGACCAGTTCTACTTCGGCCATCCCTGCACGGCCATGGACCCGCGCGTGGACGACCCCGACTACGATTTCAACTTCGCCAAGAGCGCACCCTCGATCTTCTTCCTGACGCCGCTGACCACCTTCCTGCACAAGGAGCGGGTGGACTCGGTGATCGTCACGGGCTGCACCACCAGCGGCTGCGTGCGGGCCTCCGTGGTGGATGCCTTCTCGCACGGCTACCGGGTGTTCGTGCCGACCGATTGCAGCGGCGATGTGGACGAGGGCCCGCATCAGTCCAACCTGGCCGACGTCGGCAAGCGCTACTGCGAACTCACTGACGCGGCCGCCATGATGGAGTGGTTCCGCGGCGGCCGTGCGCTCGAGGGCCGACGCGCATGAGGCGGGCGACGAGCCCGACCCTAGCGCTGGCGATGCTGCTGCTGGCCGGCTGCGGCGCCGGCACGGACAGCGCGGATCGCCAGCCGGCGGTGACCGCCGCCGGACTGGGTGAGCAGACCGTGCTGTCCGTGGCCGAGTATCTCGAGCAGCCGGCCTATGCCGGGGCGGACCTCGAGCGCGGTCGCAGCCTGTACCTGCAGTGCCGGGCCTGCCACACGATCGAGGAGGGCGGGAGCAACCTGGCCGGGCCCAATCTGCACGGGATCTTCGGCAGCCCGGCGGCGGCCATCGAGGACTTCCCGTATTCGGAGGCCCTGGGCGAGGCGGATTTCGTCTGGACACCGCGCGCGATGGATGCCTGGATCACCAACCCCTGGCTGTTCCTGCCGGGTAACCGGATGAGCTACGGTGGCATGCGCCGGCCGGAGGACCGCCGCGACCTGATCGCGTGGATGCTGCGGGCCAGCGACGAGTGAGGCTCAGGGGCCGACGGAGCCCGTTGCCATCACCGCCGTCCAGCTGTCGATGAAGCGGCGGAGCTCCCGGGCGAAGCGTTCGGGCTTCTCCATCATCAGGAAGTGCCCGGTGCCCTCGACGATCACCAGCTTGAACCCGGGCTGCGCGCGGCGCAGCGCCTCGGTATCGGTGGGCCGGATATCGGCGTTGATCGTGCCGACCGGTACCTCCAGCGCGGTCAGGGCGGCCGACTCGTCGTAGCGCGCAAGGCTCTCCAGCGCCGGCACCGAGACGCTGACCGTGGCCGCTGCCATGTCCCGCCGTATCCAGTCCTCGAGTTCGGGCTCCGTGGAAGGCGCGAAGAAGACCGGGTCGAGTCTGCGCAGCGCCTTGCCGAGGTTGCGCCGGAACGGCTCCAGCTGAGTATCGAGGTCGGCCGGCGGTGTCTCCTCGACCGCCTGGAAGGTGTCCACGCCGACGACGCCCACGACCCGGCGGGACAGGCGCCCGGCCGCTTCCACGGCCACGGGACCGCCCATGGAATGCCCGACCAGCACCACACGCCTCAGGTCCAGGCGCCGCACGACCGCGGCCACGTCCTCACCGAAGGCGCCGATGGTCCAGGCCCGCCGGTCGGCACCCGACTCGCCGTGCCCGCCCAGGTCCACGGCGACCAGGTGGTAGTCGTCCTCCAGCACCGCCATTGCCGGCTCCCAGTAGCGGCGGTCGCAGTTCCAGCCGTGGATCAGCACCAGTGTGGGGGCGCCGGCGCGCCGGCCGCGCTCCTCCCAGGCGATGGAGACGCCGCCCGCGCCTTCGGCCCGATCCGCCGCAGTTATCGTCCCGTCCGGCATGCCGCTACAACCCGCCGCCAGTGTCAGCCATCCGATAAGCAGCAGGATGGAGACTATTTTCTTCATTTGCTACAACCACTTGCATCAATTTATTCAGGCGCATTCTCGAAAAAGTGTCTCGTCTTAGGGCTTCCCTGTGGCCCCATGGCCCGGCGTCGGACATTCTTACAAACCCGTCACGCTACGGCGACCCCCTCGCGGCTAAGCCACTGTCGGAGGCCGATAATCGGAAAACGGTCTGGTTATTGCATCGTTACGGTGCGACTGCAGAGCCGAGAGGAGAGCCGGACCCATGCGCCGAATCAGTCCCCCTGTCACCATCCCCGTCACCGCCGGCGCCGCGCCGCTGGAGCGTCGGGGCCCGGACAGGCGACGATTCGGCTGGCGCACGGTACTCCACGGCTTCTTCCGATCGCGGCGGCGCCGGGCGAGGCGGGACGGCGACCGCCGGCACCCGTTCAGCGACTGGCACCATCCCTGGCTCCTGTTCCTCGGCATCGGGGTAATGGTGATGAGCGCGACGGATGCGTTCCTGACGTTGCTGCTGCTCGAGCACGGTGCGGTGGAGGCGAACCCGTTCATGCGTGTCCTTATCCACGCGGATATCCAGTGGTTCGTCGGCATCAAATTGACCCTGACCGGCCTCGGTCTGATGCTGCTCGTCTACGCCAGTCGGGTGCTGCTGTTCCGCCGGATCCGGGTGGGGCTGCTGATCACCGGGTTTTTCTGCGGCTATGCGTGCCTGATCTGCTACGAGTATCTCGGCCTGCTGGCGCTTGGCATCGTCTAGGCGGATTCGCCCGTACCTGTGACCCGGTGCTTTCCCTGCGGGAAGCCCATCCGCTAAACTAGCGCAATAGTTACCGTTCGTTATCGTTGACCGCTGTATGCTGTTCGCTGCGGGCTGCCACGCGGCCCCTGCGGGGTTCCTTTTGCTATGTCACAGTCGCTGAAAGAGCAGTACGCGTCCTCGCCGCTCTTTGGCAGTAATGCCAGTGCCGTAGAGGCCCTCTACGAGCAATACCTTGATGACCCGGACAGCGTCCCCGAGCGCTGGCGGCGTTATTTCGGCGAGATCACCCCCGATTCGGACGGCGAGGTGCCCCACGGCCCGATCCGCGACGCCTTCCGTGAGCGCTCGCTGGCCGCCGGCGGCAACGGGCGCGCCGGCACGGCCGTCTCGCGGGGCCGCACCCGCGCGATAACGGCCAGCGAAAAGCAGGCTGCCGTCTCTCGCCTCATCCAGGTCTACAGCCTGCGCGGGCACCAGATTGCGGACCTCGATCCGCTGGGGCTGCAGGACCGCCATGTGCCGGCGGTCCTCAAGTTCGACTTCCTGGGACTGAGCGACGCCGACCTGGACGACGAGTTCTACACCGGCGGCCTCGCGGGCACCGGGCACGAGCGCATGAAGCTGCGCGACATCCTGGCGCTGCTGCGCAAGATCTACTGCGGCAAGATCGGCTCCGAGTTCGCGCACATCTCCCGCGCGCGGGAGCGGCTGTGGCTGCGCGAGCGCTTCGAACGCGGCATGGCCGAGGATCACCTGGACGTTGAGCAGCGCCGTTGGCTGATGGAGCAGCTGACCCGCGCCGAGGGCATCGAGCGCTATCTGCACACCCGTTACGTGGGCCAGAAACGCTTCTCGCTGGAGGGCGGCGAGAGCCTGATCCCGCTGCTCGACGACCTGATCCAGCGCGGCGGCGAGGGCGGCATCAAGGAAGTGGTCATCGGCATGGCCCACCGCGGCCGCATCAACGTGCTGGTCAACCTCCTGGGCAAGAGCCCGGAGGAGCTGTTCTCGGAGTTCGAGGGCAAGGTGGACCTGGAGAGCCTCTCCGGCTCCGGCGACGTGAAGTACCACATGGGCTTCTCCTCGGACATCCGCACCGCCGGCGGCAATGTCCACATCGCGCTCGCCTTCAATCCGTCGCATCTCGAGATCGTCAACCCGGTGGTGGAGGGCTCGGTGCGCGCGCGCCAGCAGCGCCGGGGCGACCTGGACCGCAACGAGATCCTGCCCGTGCTGATCCACGGCGACGCGGCTTTCGCCGGCCAGGGCGTCGTCACCGAGACCTTCCAGATGTCCCAGGCGCGGGGTTTCCGCACCGGCGGCACGGTGCACATCGTGGTGAACAACCAGATCGGTTTCACCACCAGCGACCCGTCGGACGCCCGCTCCACGCCCTACTGCAGCGACGTCGCCAAGATGATCGAGGCGCCGGTCTTCCACGTGAACGCGGACGACCCGGAGGCCGTGGTGTTCGTCAGCCGGCTGGCGCTGGCCTATCGCCAGCATTTCAAGAAGGACGTGGTCATCGATCTGGTGTGTTACCGCCGCCACGGCCACAACGAGGCCGACGAGCCGGCGGCCACGCAGCCCGTGATGTACGGCCGCATCCGCGAGCATCCGACCACCCGCGAGATCTACGCCCGCCAGCTGAAGGAGGCGGAGATCGTCGACGACGATGCGCTGAAGCAGATGACCGATGCCTACCGCAGCCGTCTGGACGAGGGCCAGCCGGTGCCGCAGGCGGCGCTCGGCATGATCGGCAACGAGTTCACCGTGGACTGGACCGGATACCGGGATGCCGACTGGGACCAGCAGGTCGTCACTGCCCTCGGCATCGAGCGCGTGGACACGCTGGCCGAGCACATCGTCACGCTGCCGGACGACTTCCAGCTGCACAGTCGGGTCAAACGGATCATCGACGACCGCCGCAAGATGGGGCAGGGCGAGCTGGAGATGGACTGGGGCTTCGCCGAGACCATGGCCTATGCCTCGCTGATCGAGGACGGCTACGACGTGCGGGTTACCGGCCAGGACAGCGGCAGGGGCACCTTCTTCCATCGCCATGCGGTGTTGCACAACCAGCCGGATGCGCGCGAGTACGTGCCGCTGAAGCACATCGCGGACCGGCCAGGCGCCTTCACCGTGATCGATTCGCTGCTCTCCGAGGAGGCGGTGCTGGGCTTCGAGTACGGCTTCTCCACCACCGACCCGAACGCCCTGGTCATCTGGGAGGCACAGTTCGGCGACTTCTGCAACGGCGCCCAGGTGGTCATCGACCAGTTCATCAGTTCGGGCGAGGCGAAGTGGGGCCGGCTCTGCGGTCTGACACTATTCCTGCCCCACGGCTACGAAGGCCAGGGCCCGGAGCACTCCTCGGCGCGGCTGGAGCGTTTCCTGCAGCTCTGCGCCGAGCACAACATGCAGGTGTGCGTGCCCTCCACTCCGGCGCAGATGTTCCACATGCTGCGCCGCCAGATGCTGCGCTCGTTCCGCAAGCCGCTGATCGTGATGACGCCCAAGAGCCTGCTGCGCCACAAGCTCTCCGTCTCGCCGCTCACCGACCTGAGCGAGGGCCGCTTCCAGGCGCTGATACCCGAGGTGGATGCCATCGAGCGGGACAAGGTGCACCGGGTGATCTTCTGCAGCGGCAAGGTGTATTTCGACCTGTTGCAGGCGCGCCGGGAGCACGAGATCGACGACGTCGCCATCGTGCGCATCGAGCAGCTTTATCCCTTCCCCATCGACCAGTACGCCGAGATCCTGCAGCACTATTCCCGGGCCGAAGAAGTCGTCTGGTGTCAGGAGGAGCCGCAGAATCAGGGCGCCTGGTACCAGATCCGCCATCGTCTGCAGGAACCGCTGCGCTCCCGTCACACGCTGTTCTACGCGGGCCGTTCCCATGCGGCGGCGCCGGCCTCGGGCATCTTCAAGCTGCACGTCAAGCAGCAGGAGGCGCTGGTCGCGGCCGCCCTCGGCCTCGGGAACGACGGCGAGGACTGAGCCCGCCAACCTCAACACGCAAACCCATCGGAATCCACGAACAATGAGCATCGAAGTCAAAGTTCCCCAGTTACCCGAATCGGTCTCGGACGCCACGCTCGTCTCCTGGCACAAGCAGGAGGGCGATCGCGTCTCCCGGGACGAGAACCTGGTGGACCTGGAGACCGACAAGGTCGTGCTGGAAGTGCCGGCGCCGGCCGACGGTACGCTGAAGGAGATCAAGATCGGCGACGGCACGACGGTCACCAGCGGCGAGGTGCTGGCGCTGCTCGAGGAAGGCGAAGGCGGCGGCGAAGCCGACAAAGGCGACAAGGGCGCCGGTAAGGAAGACGAGGGCGGCAAAGACAAGGCCGCTGCCGAGGCAACGAAGAAGAAAGACGAAGAGAGCGGCAAGGAGAAGGCCGACGAGGAACCGGAAGAAGAGGAGCCCGAGGCGGAGGGCCGCGGCGCCCGCAAGCTCAGCCCCTCCGTGCGGCGCATGATCGAGGAGCACGATCTCGACCCGGACGACATCGAGGCCAGCGGTCGCGGCGGGCGCATCACCAAGGCCGACGTGCAGCGGCATCTGGAGTCGCTGGATCACGACACCGCGCCGGAGGACACGCCTGCCGAAGGCGAGGCCTACCCGGCGTCGGGCGGGCGCACCGAGGAGCGGGTGCCGATGACCCGTCTGCGGGCGCGGATCGCCGAGCGCATGGTGGAGGCCCAGCAGGCGGCCGCCATGCTCACTACGTTCAACGAGGCCGACATGACGGCCATCATGGAGCTGCGCTCCCGCTACAAGGACAGCTTCGCCGATCAGCACGAGGTAAAGCTCGGCTTCATGTCGTTCTTCGTGCGTGCCGCGGTCGAGGCGCTCAGGAAGTTCCCGGTGGTCAACGCTTCCGTGGAAGACAAGGACATCATCTACCACGACTACCAGGACATCGGCATCGCCGTGTCCACCGACCGTGGCCTGCTGGTGCCGGTGCTGAGGGATGCCGGCCGGATGAGCCTGGCGGACATCGAGAAGGCCATCAACGACTATGGCAAGCGGGCCCGGGAAGGCAATATCGGCATCGACGACCTGACCGGCGGCACGTTCACCATCACCAACGGCGGCATCTTCGGCTCGATGATGTCGACGCCCATCCTCAACCCGCCCCAGAGCGCCATCCTCGGCATGCATGCCATCCAGGAGCGGCCGATGGCCGTGGACGGCAAGGTGGAGATCCGGCCGATGATGTATCTGGCGCTGACCTACGACCACCGCATCATCGACGGCCGCGAGGCCGTCCAGTTCCTCGTCAGCATCAAGCAGTCGCTGGAGGATCCGGCGCGCCTGCTGCTGCAGGTCTGAACCGGCGTCTGCCGCGGCGGACCCACACAAGAGACAACCAGGACAGGGAATGAGCAACAAGTACGACGTAATCGTGATCGGCGGCGGACCCGGCGGCTATCCGGCGGCTATCCGCGCCGCGCAGAACGGCATGAACGTGGCCTGCATCGACGCCTGGGAGAACTACGACGGCAGCCACGCCTTCGGCGGCACCTGCCTGAATGCGGGCTGCATTCCGTCCAAGGCGCTGCTGGAGTCTTCCGAGCTCTGGCACCGGGCGGAACACGAATTCGCCGCCCATGGTATTGGCACCGGCAAGCTGAAGCTGGACCTGGCCGCGATGCAGAAGCGCAAGGCCGGCATCGTGCAGCAGCTCACCGGCGGCATCGGCGCGCTGTTCAAGTCCAACAAGGTCACCGGCCTGGTGGGCCACGGCAGGCTGCTGGCCGGCCGCAAGGTGGAGTTCACGCCGAAGGACGGCGGCGACGCGCAGACCCTGGAAGCCGACCACGTCGTCCTCGCCAGCGGCTCCGCGCCGGTGGAACTGGGCGCCGTGCCCTTCGACGGCGAGACCATCGTCGACTCCTGGGGCGCGCTCGAGTTCGAGAGCGTGCCGAAGCGCCTCGGCGTCATCGGCGCCGGCGTCATCGGCCTCGAGCTCGGCAGCGTGTGGGGCCGGCTGGGCGCCGAGGTGGTGATGCTGGAGGCCATGGAGGACTTCCTCTGGATGGCGGACCACGACATCGCGAAAGCCGCGCAGCGCCAGTTCAAGAAGCAGGGCCTCGACATCCGCCTGGGCACGAAGGTGACCGGCACGGAGTCCGGCAAGAACGGCGTCACCCTCGTTTTCGAGGAAAAGGGCGAAGAGCAGCGCCTGGAGTTCGACAAGGTCATCGTCTCCGTCGGCCGCCGGCCGTACACGGAGGACCTGCTGGCCGATGACGCCGGCGTGGAGCTGGACGAGAGGGGCTTCATCAAGGTGGACGAGGAGTGCCGCACGGGAGTCTCCGGCGTCTACGCGGTCGGCGACTGCGTGCGCGGCCCGATGCTGGCCCACAAGGCCACCGAGGAGGGCGTCATGGCCGCGGATCTCATCGCCGGCAAGGTCGCCGAGGTGAACTACAACGCCATTCCGTCGGTCATCTACACGGCACCCGAGGTGGCCTGGGTGGGCCGGACCGAGGCCGAGGTCAAGGAGAGCGGGCGCCCGTACAAGACCGGCTCCTTCCAGTTCGCCGCGAACGGCCGGGCCAAGGCCATGGAGCAGACCGCCGGGCTGGTGAAGATGGTCTCCGCCTCCGACGACGACGAGCTGCTGGGCGTGCACATCGTCGGCCCCATGGCCGGCGAGCTGATCGGCGAGCTCGTGCTGGCGATGGAGTTTTCGGCGAGCACCGAGGATATCCAGCGCACCGTGCATGCGCACCCGACGCTGTCGGAATCGGTGCACGAGGCCGCGCTGGCCGTCGACGGCAGGGCAATCCACGCCATCAACCGCTGACCGTTCGCGCCGGTCACGCGTCGCGGCGCACGCTGATCACGTTCGGCAGGCGCTCCAGGCGGCTGAGCGTCCGGCTCAGCGTCTCGAGATCCGGCACCTCCACGCTGAGTTCGATGCTGGCCTTGCGGCTGCGCCGGTCGGTATCCGAGCGCGAGCCGATGATGCCGATGTGCTCGTCGCTCAGCACGCTGGAGATATCCCGCAGCAGGCCGTCCCGGTTCCAGGCCTCGATGCGCAGCTCCACCGGGTAGCGCGCCTCGTCGTCCTCGCCCCATTCCACCTCGATGATGCGGCTTGCCTGCTCCTCCATCAGCCGCAGCAGGTTGCGGCAGTCGCGGCGGTGGATACTCACCCCGCGGCCCACCGTGATGTAGCCCAGAATCGGCTCCGGCGGGACGGGGCCGCAGCAGCGCGCCAGGTTGCTCATGAGATCGCCCACGCCGCGCACCCGGATATCGCCGCCGCCCGTGGGTCGCCGCCGGCGCCGCCGCACCGGCAGCGGCTCCGGTTCCTGTGCGGTGAGCTGTTGGGCGGCATTCGCCACCCCCGAGGCCGTGAGATCGCCCGTGCCGAGGGCCACGTAGAGCGCGTCCGCATTCTCCTGCTTCAGCTGCGCCGCGATGTCGGCGACCGGCAGTGACTTCAGATTCAGGCGCGAGAGCTCCCGCTCCAGGATCTCGCGACCCTGTTTCCTGTTCTGCTCCCGGTCCTGGCGGCGGAACCAGGCCCGTACCTTCGCGCGGTTGCGAGCCGAGGCGAGAAAGCCGAGCCGGGGCACCAGCCAGTCGCGGCTGGGGGAGGGCTTCGAAGCGGTGATGATGTCCACCTGGTCGCCGTTGCGGATCTGATAGCCCAGCGGGACGATGCGACCGTTCACCCGGGCGCCGCGGCAACGGTGGCCCACCTGGGTGTGAACCGAATAGGCGAAATCCAGCGGCGTGGCACCGGTCGGCAGGTCCACCACGTCGCCCCGCGGCGAGAACGCATACACCCGGTCCTCCATGATCTCCTCGCGCACCCGTTCCACGAAATCGTCGCCGGCCTCGGCCTCGGACGGCTCGAGCAGCTGGCGCAGCCAGCGCACTTTCTGCTCGAAGGCGCCTTCGCCCGAGCCGCCCTCCTTGTAACGCCAGTGGGCGGCCACGCCCAGTTCCGCATGGCGGTGCATCTCGTGGGTGCGTATCTGCACCTCCAGCGGCTGGCCGTGAGGGCCCATCACCGCGGTGTGCAGTGACTGGTAGAGGTTCTTTTTCGGGTTGGCGATGTAGTCGTCGAATTCCTGGGGCAGATAGCTCCAGAGGTTGTGCACGATGCCGAGGGCCGCGTAGCAGTCCCGCACGTCGTTGACGAAGATGCGCACGGCGAGGACGTCGAAGATCTTGTCCAGTTCGGTGTCCTTGCGCTGCATCTTCCGCCAGATGCTGTAGATGTGCTTGGGGCGGCCCGATATCTCCGCGTCGATGCCCGCCGCATCGAGTTCGGCGCGCAGACGCTCCCGCATCTCGCGGATGGTGGCCTCGCGCTCCTCGCGCCGCTGCTTGAGCTGGCGGGCGATACGCCGATAGGCGTCCGGCTCGAGGAAGCGGAAGGAGAGATCCTCCAGTTCCCACTTGAGCTGCCAGATGCCCAGGCGGTTGGCGAGCGGCGCGTAGATGTCACGGCACTGGGCCGCCATGCGCCGCTGGGACTCTGCCGGCGCGTCCTTTGCCTTGCGCAGGGACAGCAGGACGTCGGCGAGGCGCACCAGCACCACGCGGACGTCGCGGACGGCGGCCAGCAGCATGCGGCGCAGCCCCTCCGCCTGATCCGGAGCGAAGTCGGCCGGATCCTGCCCGTGCAGTTCCGGGCTCATCTCGGTGAGCTGCGCGAGGTCCGCGCACAGGGCGGCGGAGGGGCCCGGAAAGCGCGCTTTTACCTCCTCCAGATCGAGCACCCCGGCCTGCACCGCCGGGTAGATGGCGGCCGCATCGATGATCTCCGGCTCCATGCCGAGGCCGGCCACCAGACCGGCGAGTTCGCGGCAGCGGGCGCCGGCGGCCGGCTGGCCGGCGTCCTTGCACAGCCGGCCCAGCTCGTCCGCCAGGCTGCCGGTCCCCTCACTTTTCGCGCCGTGCGTATCCGTGCTCGCGTCCATGGCCGATCGTCTTATCGTGGATGTCTGAAGTGCCGAATATCGTTATCATAAACGCTGACCGGGCGTCGCGTTTGGGTACTACGCCTGCAATCTTCGAGGATCCATATGCTTTCCATGCTGAAACGGGTGCCGCTCGTGCTGGCGCCATTACTGCTCATGGCCGCGCCGTCTGCCGGCGCCGCCGACCTGGACATCAACGTCAACGACGACGCTGCCCGCCTGACCTATGCCTGGCAGGTGCCGGAGCGCAAGCTGCAGTTCGACGCCGGCTGGCTGCACCACCAGGACCGTGGCGACGTGGGTCATCTGGGCCTGCATCTGGTCGACCTGGCCTCCGGCGGCCGCAACCCCTTGCGGGGCGGACTGGGCGGCAAGATCTTCTACACCAACTCCGACCTGGTGGACGAGAGCGGGTTCGTGGTGGGCCTGGGCGGCTTCCTCGCCTACACCCTGCCCACCTACAATCGCTTCTCCGTGAGCGGCCACCTCTACTTTGCGCCCGACGTGCTGGCCTTCAGCGGCGCCGACGGCTACCAGGAGTTCGAGGCGCGCCTCAGCTACAACGTGCTGCGCGAGGCCGACATCTACCTGGGCGCCCGCTACAGCAAGGCCGACTTCGATGACCGCGGCGACCCGCTCATCGACAACGGCCTCCACGTCGGCATTCAGCTCCGTTTCTGATCGGCACGAGAGAGGAGCGAGACTGACATGGCCGGTCACAGCAAGTGGGCCAACATCCAGCACCGCAAAGGGGCCCAGGACAAGAAGCGCGGCAAGCTCTTCACGCGGCTGATCCGGGAGATCACCGTGGCCGCCCGCATGGGCGGCGGCGACATCGACGCCAATCCCCGGCTGCGGCTGGCAGTGGACAAGGCCAAGGCGCAGAGCATGCCGAAGGACAACATCGAGCGCGCCATCAAGCGCGGCTCCGGCGATCTCGAGGGCGACGACTACGAGGAGATCCGCTACGAAGGCTACGGCCCGGGCGGCGCAGCCGTGATGGTGGACTGCCTCACGGACAATCGGAACCGCACCGTGGCCGACGTGCGACACGCGTTCTCCAAGTACGGCGGCAATCTCGGCGCGGACGGCTCGGTGGCCTATCTGTTCAACCACTGCGGCCAGCTGCTGTATCCGCCGGGCAGCGACGAAGACGCCATCACGGAGGCGGCCATCCATGCGGCCGCGGAGGATGTGGTGGTGGCCGAGGACCACTCCATCGAGGTGTTGACCGACCCGGCGGAGTTCGAGTCGGTGCGCGACGCGATGGCGGCCGCCGGCTTCCCGCCGGAGGAGGCCGAGACGACCATGCGTGCCTCGACCAGTGCAGACCTGGAGGGCAAGGAGGCCGTCACCATGGTGAAGTTGCTGGAGGCGCTGGAGGACCTGGACGACGTGCAGAACGTCTACACCAATGCCGAAATCCCGGACGAGGCGTATGAGGCGGCCTGATCCGACGGCAACGCGGCGGGCGGGATGAACGCGCCCGTGCGCATCCTGGGCATCGACCCGGGTTCCCGTCTCACCGGCTACGGCGTGGTGGAGACCACCGGTGATCGCATCGCCTGGGTGCAGCACGGAGCCATCCGCACCAATGGAGACGACTTCCCCTCCCGGCTGGCACAGATCTATGCCGGTATCGGCGAGGTGCTCGAGACCTGGCGGCCGCAGGAAGTGGCCATCGAGCGCGTATTCGTCCATCGCAATGCGGACAGCGCGCTGAAGCTGGGCCATGCCCGCTCGGCCGCGATCTGCGCCACCTTCGCTTACACCGTGAGCCTGTACGAGTACGCGCCGCGGGCCGTGAAGCAGGCCGTGACCGGGCTGGGCGGCGCGGACAAGGAGCAGGTGGCGCGCATGGTGGGCATGCTGCTGGGCCTCAAGGGCGAGCTGCAGCCCGACGCCGCGGACGCGCTGGCGATCGCGATCTGCCACTCGAACAGCCGGCGGCTGAACACCCGGGTGGCGGGGGCGGGCCGGTGATCGGCTCCCTGCGCGGGCGGCTGGAGTCGAAGCAGCCGCCGTGGATCGTACTCGACGTGGGCGGGGTCGGCTACGAGGTGGAGACGCCGATGTCCACGTTCTTCCAGCTGCCGGAGACCGGCGCCGAGGTGCGGCTGCTCACCCATCTGCTGGTGCGCGACGATGCCCAGCAGCTGTACGGATTCGCCACCGAGGAGGAGCGGGCGCTGTTCCGCAACCTGCTGAAGGTGAGCGGTGTGGGCGCACGGATGGCACTGGCGCTCCTCTCCGGCATCAGCGTGGAGGGCTTCCGCCGCTGCGTGGAGTACGAGGACACGGCCAGCCTGGTGAAGGTGCCGGGCATCGGCAAGAAGACGGCCGAACGGCTGATCATCGAGATGCGCGACCGGGTGGCCGCGGTCGGCCCGTCCGGCGTGGCGGGCGCGCCGCCGGGGACTGCGCCACCGGAAGACGCGCGCGGCGAGGCCTCGACGGCACTGATGGCCCTGGGCTACCGTGCCGCAGAGGTGGCGAAGCTGCTGCGCCAGGTGGACACGGAGAACCTGAGCGCGGAGGAGATCATCCGCCAGGCGCTGCGTCAGGCGGCACGGTGAGGAGATGAACGGGAATAGCGATACCGAACAGGACCGGTTCATTGCCGCCGCGGCGAGCGGCGAGGACGCCGTGTTCGACCGCGCTATCCGGCCGAAGCGCCTCGTGGACTACGTGGGGCAGTCCGCCGTCAAGGAGCAGATGGAGATCTTCATCGAGGCCGCCCGCAAGCGCGGCGAGGCGCTCGATCACGTGCTGATCTTCGGCCCGCCCGGTCTCGGCAAGACCACGCTGGCCCACATCATTGCCAACGAGATGGGCGTGAACCTGCGCCAGACCGCGGGCCCGGTCCTGGAGCGCCCCGGCGACCTGGCCGCCATCCTCACCAACCTGGAGGAGCGCGACGTCCTGTTCGTCGACGAGATCCACCGCCTGAGCCCGGTCGTCGAGGAGGTACTTTACCCGGCGCTGGAGGACTTCCAGCTGGACATCATGATCGGCGAGGGCCCGGCGGCCCGTTCCATCAAGCTCGATCTGCCGCCGTTCACGCTGGTGGGCGCTACGACCCGGGCGGGGCTGCTCACCTCGCCGCTGCGGGACCGCTTCGGCATCGTCCAGCGGCTGGAGTTCTATACCACCGGCGACCTGGAGGCCATTGCGACGCGCTCTGCCGAGATACTGAATCTCGCCATCGAGCCGCCCGGCGCGCGCCAGATCGCCGCGCGCTCCCGCGGCACGCCCCGCATCGCCAACCGTCTGCTGCGCCGCGTGCGGGACTACGCCGAGGTGCGGTCCGACGGCGTGGTCACCGAGGCCGTGGCCCAGGCGGCCATGAACATGCTCGAGGTGGACCCGCACGGCTTCGACGCCATGGACCGCAAACTGCTCCTGACCGTGATCGAGAAGTTCGACGGCGGGCCCGTGGGCGTGGAGAGCCTGGCGGCGGCCATCGGCGAGGAGCGGGGCACCATCGAGGACGTGATCGAGCCCTATCTCATCCAGCAGGGCTTCATGATGCGCACCGCGCGGGGCCGGGTGGCTACTCGCAACGCTTATCTGCATTTCGGTCTGCCGGCGCCCGAATCCGAGGTGCCGCCCGATCTGTCCCTGTTCGACTAGCCGGGAAATCGTTGATGGATACCCAAAAGGCAGGCGCCGACGGCGTGTTCCACTGGCCCGTACGGGTCTATTACGAGGATACCGACGCCCAGGGGCTGGTATATTTCGCGAATTACTTCAAATACATGGAGCGAGCGCGCACCGAGTGGCTGCGCGCCCGCGGCATCGAGCAGGATCGGCTGCGCGCCGAGGAGAACCGCCTTTTCGTGGTGGTCGAGACGGGCGCGCGATTTGTGGTGCCGGCCCGCTTCAACGATGAACTCTGGGTGAGCGTCGAGCTCGAAGAGATAGCCCGGGCGAGTTTCCAGATGGCGCAGGAGATCCGCCGCGGCAGCCCCGACGGCGAGCTGCTGTGCACCGGCACCACCCGCGCCGCCTGCATCACCGCCGATTCCTATCGCCCGGCCCGCCTGCCCCGGACACTGCTGGAGGTTTCCACCGGATGACTACCGATTTCTCCTTTCTGCAACTCATCCTCGAGGCGAGCATCGTCGTCCAGGCGGTCATGGCGCTGCTGGTCGCGGCGTCGGTCTTCTCCTGGTTCATCATCGTCAAGAAGCGCCGCACCATCTCGAGCGCGGTGGGCATCGCCGACGAGTTCGAGGCCACTTTCTGGTCCGGGGGCGACCTGTCCTCGATGTACCAGGACCTCACCCGCCAGAGCGGCAGCCCGCAGGGCATGTCCGGCATCTTCGAGGCCGGCTTCCGCGAGTTCCGGCGGCTGCGCGGCCAGGAAGGCGTCGCGGCGGACAAGCTGGTGGAGGGCGCACGGCGCGGCATGCGCGTCACCCAGACCCGGGAGGTGGAGCGTCTCGAGCAGGGGCTGGCGAACCTCGCCACCATCGGCTCGACCAGCCCCTACGTCGGCCTGTTCGGCACGGTGTGGGGCATCATGAACTCCTTCAGCGCGCTGGGCGCCGGCACCCAGACGGCCACGCTGACCGCGGTGGCGCCCGGCATCGCCGAGGCGCTGGTGGCCACGGCCATGGGCCTGTTCGCCGCCATCCCGGCGGTGATCTTCTACAACCGCTACGCCGACCAGGTGGGCCGGCTGGAGAGCCGCTATGAGACCTTCGTGGAGGAGTTCCTGACCATCCTGGAGCGCCATGCGCACCGTGCGGCCACCGGAGGGCAGTAGCCATGGCGAAGAACCGGCGCCTGATGGGCGAGATCAACGTGGTGCCCTACATCGACGTGATGCTGGTGCTGCTGATCATCTTCATGGTGACGGCGCCGCTGCTCACCCAGGGCATCGAGGTGGAGCTGCCGAATGCCGCGGCCGAGCCGCTGGACCCGGAGCTCACCCAGGATGAACTCCCGCTGGTGCTCTCGGTCGATCGGGAGGGCAACCTGTATCTCAACGCGGGCGATAACGAGGACGCGCCCGTGGATGCGCGCACCGTGATCGCCCGCACCGCCGCCGTGCTGCGGCGGCGGCCCGAGACGCCGGTGCTGGTCAAGGCCGACCAGGCCGTGGCCTACGGACGGGTGGTGAACGCCATGGTGCTGCTGCAGCAGGGCGGCGCCGAGAAGGTGGGCTTCATCACGGACCCGCTGGACGACCCGATCGTCGACTGAGGAGAGGCAAGGCCGGATTTTGCGCGAGAACCTGATTCCGCTGGCGGTATCGTTACTGCTGCACGCAGCCGTGCTGGCAGCGTTGCTCGTGGGCGTCGATTTCCACCGGCCGCACAGCCCGCCCCAGCAGGTGGCGCTGCAGGCCACGGTGGTGGACGAGGCGGCCATCCGCGAGCAGATGCGTGAGCTCGAGGAGGCGGAGGAACGGGATCGCAGGGAACGCGCGGCCGAAGAGCAGCGGCTGCGCGAGCAGGCCGAGGCGGCGCGGCGCGAGCGCGAGCAGGAGCAGCAGCGGCTGGAGGAGGCCCGCAGGGAACGGGAGCGGGCGGAGCAGCAGGCGGCGGAGGCCGAGCGCCAGCGTCAGGTGCAGGAGCAGCGGCTGGCCGAGGAGGCGGCCCGCAAGGCCGCGGAAGAGCAGGCCGCCCGCGAGGAGCGGGAGCGTCTGGAGCGGATCCGGCGCGAGCGTGAGGCCGAGGAGGCCAGACTCGCCGAGATCCAGCGCCAGAAGGAAGAAGCCGAGCGCCGGCGCCAGGAAGAGGAGCGCAAGCGCCGCGAGGCCGAGGAGGCGCGCCGCCAGGCGGAGCGCGAGGCGGAGCTGCAGCGCCTGATGCAGGCGGAGGAGGAACGGCGCAGTGCCGTGGAGTCGGGGCTGCTGGACCAGTACATGGCCGTGATCCGCCAGACGGTGGAGCGCAACTGGGTCAAGCCGGCGACGGCCCGCTCGGGCATCGAGTGCGAGGTGCTGTTGACCCAGCTGCCCAGCCGCGACATCGTCAATGTGCGCTTCGGCGAGTGCAACGCGGATGCGACCGTGCGCCGTTCCATCGAGGCGGCGGTGATGAAGTCCTCGCCGCTGCCGCCGCCGCCGGACCGCAGCCTGTTCGAGCGCAACTTGCGATTCATATTCAGACCTGAACAATAGTGGCGACGGCGCCCGCCGGGAGGCGGGCGCCCTTCGCTTGGAGCACACATAATGAAACGAGCGCTGATTCTCATCGCGCTGATGGCCTGTGCCGGACCGGTCCGGGCCGAGCTGACCATCGAGATCACCCAGGGCGCCGGCCAGGCCGTGCCCGTGGCCGTGGTGCCCTTCGGCTGGGACGGTCCCGGCGAGGCGCCGCTGGACGTCGCGGCGGTGATCGGCGCGGATCTGGCCCGCAGCGGGCGTTTCGAGCCGCTGGAGCGGCGCGACATGCTGGCGCGGCCCACCCGCGGCGTGGAGATCGACTTCGACGACTGGCGCATGGTGGGCAGCGACCTGATCGTGGTGGGGCGCCTGGTCCGCGAGGCCGAGGACGACTACACCATCGAGTTCCAGCTGTTCGACATCCTGCGCGGCGAGCAGCTGGTGGGTTACCGCATGCCGGCCTCGAAGCGGGGCCTGCGTCTCGCGGCGCACCGGGCGGCCGACATGATCTTCGAGGAGATCACGGGCATCCCCGGCGTGTTCGCCACGCGCATCGCCTACATCACCGCCGAGGGCGAGGATGCCACCAACCGCACCTATCGCCTGATCGTCTCGGATGCGGACGGCGCCAACCAGTACACCATCGTCGAGTCGGCGCAGCCGCTCATGTCGCCGACGTGGTCGCCGGACGGGCGGCGCATCGCCTACGTGTCCTTCGAGGGCAACCGTTCGGCCGTGTGGGTGCAGACGCTCCGGACCGGCAACCGCCAGCGGCTGTCCCGGGAGCAGGGCATCAACGGCGCGCCGGCCTGGTCGCCGGACGGTCGGCGCATCGCGCTGACGCTGTCGGGCGCCGACGGCAACCCGGATATCTGGCTGCTGACGGTGGCCAGCGGCGAGAAGCGGCGGCTGACCACCAACCCTGCCATCGACACCGAGGCGGCATGGGCGCCGGACGGCAAGTCCATCTATTTCACGTCGGACCGCAGCGGCGGACCGCAGATCTACCGGGTCGGCATCGACGGCGGCAATGCCAGTCGCGTGACGTTCGAGGGCCGCTATAATGCGCGTCCGAGGATTTCGCCGGACGGCAGCAAGCTCGCCGTCGTGCACGACGACCGGGGCAACTACCGCATCGCCGTGTACGACCTGGAGAACGATCTGTTTCAGGTGTTGTCCGATGGCAGGCTGGACGAGTCGCCGGATTTCGCGCCCAACGGAGCCACGCTGATCTATGCGACGCGGCAGGGCGATCGGGGCGTGCTGGCCACGGTCTCCGTGGACGGCACGGTGAAGCAGCGGCTCGCTTCAACCGGCGGCGACGTGCGCGAACCGGTCTGGTCGCCGTTCCGGCGAAATTATTAGGTAAAATCGGCTTAATGCCTGTAATCTATTGATTTTTATGTCCCAGTGGCCCCGTCCCGACGAGAGTGACCGGCGCCGCTTCCCAACCGAGGAACCGAGATGAAGATGAACCGAATCCTGGCCGTGGCCGTACTCGCGCTCGCCGTCGGCGCGTGCGGTGGCCGCTCCAACACGCTGCCCGCCACCGACACGGTCGACGACGTGCCGCCGGGAACCGCCTCCAGCGCCAGCAGTTCCGGTGCCGGCAGCGCCGGCGGGCGCGCCGGCAGCGCCATCGCCGACGACCGGCTGGACGACGAGACCCGCGCCTACCTGGACGACCTGGTGGTCTACTTCGAGTTCGACCGCAGCGAAGTGCAGCCGCAGTTCACCGACCTGCTGGCCGCCCACGCGCGCAACCTGGCCGCGAACCCGCGTATCGAAGTTCGCCTGGAGGGGCACGCCGACGAGCGGGGATCCCGCGAGTACAACATCGGCCTCGGCGAGCGCCGCGCACAGGCCGTGCGCCGCATCCTGCTGATCCAGGGGGCTTCCGCCGGGCAGATCACCACGGTGAGCTACGGCGAGGAGCGGCCCGCGGAGCCGGGGAGCACCGAGTCGGCCTACGCGAAGAACCGCCGCGTCGAGATCGTCTATCAGAACTGACAGGGAAGATCGGGCCCACACGGATGAAAGAATGCCAATGAAACGACGACACAGAGCCAGCGCCGCCGTCGCGCTCACCGTGCTGGTATCGGCCTGCGCCACGGTACCGCCCGAAGAGGATCCGGTACTGCTGAAGCTGAACGAGCTCGATCGGCGCCTTTCCGCCGTCGAGCGGGTGGTGCAGAACGACAGCCTGGTGCAGCTGGTCACGCGGGTGGATGCCCTGCAGGCCGAGCAGGCGGAGCTGCGCGGCATGATCGAGGAACTCGCCCACGGCGCCGAGTCCACGGCGAGCCGTCAGCGCGACCTGTACGTGGATCTCGACCAGCGGCTCCAGCGCCTGGAGCAGTCGTCGGGCGGCGAGGGCCGTCTGGCGCCGGGACAGCTGCCCATGCCGTCGGGCTCGGACCGGGACAACTACCAAGCCGCGTTCGAGCTGCTGAAGGACGGGCGCTACGAGGAGGCGGCGACCGCCTTCCAGGAGTTCCTGAAGACCTATCCCGACAGCGAGCTGGCCGACAACGCCCAGTACTGGCTGGCGGAGTCCTACTACGTCACGCAGAAGTTCGGGGAGGCGCTGCCGGCCTTCGAGAAGGTGGTCGCGCAGTATCCCCGTTCGGGCAAGGTGCCGGACGCGTTGCTGAAGATCGGCTACTGCAACTACGAACTCCAGCGCTGGGAGGCGGCCCGTAACGCCCTCACGCGGGTGCGTTCCGAGTACCCGGACACCACCGCGGCACGCCTCGCCATCCAGCGCCTGGAGCGAATGGACACCGAGAATCGCTGACGCCGGCGGCATGGCGGCGACACTCACCATCCGAGACGAGCTGCCTGCAGCGGGACGCCTGCGCCTCACCGAGATCTTCTACTCGCTGCAGGGCGAAGGCCTCACCGCCGGTGTGCCGACCGTGTTCGTGCGGCTGACCGGCTGCCCGCTGCGCTGCCGCTACTGCGACACGGCGTATGCCTTCACCGGCGGCGAATGGCACGGCTACGACGAGATCCTCGCACGGGTGGGCGAGTGGCCTGCCAGCCACGTCTGCGTGACCGGCGGCGAGCCGCTGGCCCAGCCCAACTGCCTCGGACTGCTGACCGCGCTCTGCGACGCTGGCTACGCGGTATCCCTCGAGACCAGCGGGGCGCTCGACATCGCCGAGGTGGACGGGCGCGTCTCCCGCGTGGTGGACATCAAGACCCCGGGCTCGGGCGAAGCGAAGCGCAACCTCTGGGAGAACGTGGCCCTGCTCGGGCCGCGGGACCAGGTAAAATTCGTGATCTGCGACCGCCCGGACTTCGACTGGGCGCTGAAGCGCGTCGAGATGCACGGCCTGACCGAGCGCTGCCCGGTCCTCTTCTCCCCGTCATGGGGGCAGGTGGAGCCGGGCGAGCTGGCGGACTGGATTCTGGAAGCCCGAGCACCGGTGCGCCTGCAACTCCAGCTCCACAAGGTGCTGTGGGGCGACGTGCCGGGGCGCTGATGGCGGACGGTGCGCGTAAGGCGGTAGTCCTCCTCTCCGGCGGACTCGACTCGGCAACCACCCTGGCCATGGCGAGAAACGCCGGCTACGAATGCCACGCACTCAGCGTGCGCTACGGCCAGCGCCACACGGCCGAGCTGGACGCCGCGGCCCGTCTGGCCGAGACCCTCGGTGCCGCTTCGCACCGCAGTATGAGCGTCGATTTCGGCGGCATCGGCGGCTCCGCGCTCACCGACCCCGGACTGGCCGTGCCCGAGACACCCCAGGAAGGCATCCCCGTCACTTACGTGCCGGCCAGGAACACCGTATTCCTGTCGCTCGCGCTGGGGCTGGCCGAGGTCATCGACGCCGACGGCATCTGGATCGGAGTAAATGCCGTCGATTACTCGGGCTACCCCGACTGCCGGCCGGCCTTCATCATGGCTTTCCAGGAACTTGCCAACGTGGCCACCAGAGCGGCGGTGGAGGGCAAGGCGGTGCGCATCCACACGCCGCTCATTGAACTCAGCAAGGCGGAGATCATCCGCCGCGGCATGGAACTGGGCGTGGACTACTCGCTCACGGTGTCCTGCTACCAGGCGGACGACGACGGCCGCGCCTGCGGCGTCTGCGACGCCTGCCGCCTGCGGCGCAAGGGTTTCGAGGAGGCCGGCGTCGCCGATCCCACGCGCTACGGCGCCGAAAAGGCCTGATCCGCAGCCATTTCCCGGCACGGCTTTCTGATCGGGGCGGCTTCCGGTATGATGCCGCCTCCCGGCCGGGTCCCCGGCCATCTGGCGGGCCGTTAGCTCAGTTGGTAGAGCAGTTGGCTTTTAACCAATTGGTCGTAGGTTCGAATCCTACACGGCCCACCAATTTCTCAATAGAGACGATGAGTTACGGCATAAAGGGCTGGCTTTTTCATCCGCAGCGGCAGCGCTTTTTCCTGCCCGCGACGGGTGTCTGGATTCTGGCGCTGGACTGGGTCCTTTTCTCTTCGAACGTCTTCTCGGCATGGCTGGCCACGCCCGCCGTGATGGTCGCCGGCTTCCTGCTCGGCGGCGCCGGCACGTTTCTGGCGCAAAGACGCGGGGGCAGGGATACGTTTCGGCGTGCAGCGCTGAAGGGATTTCTGGCCGGGGTCGTGGTCGGCCTTCCCTGGCCGATTGGCGGGACCTTCGTCGGCGGCTGGGTGCTGCTATCCTCGGGGCTGACGGACGCAAGAAGACAAATCCTGGGCAAGTGACAGGAGTCGCCGACCCTAACGAGACCCCTCAAACGTCGGAACCCGGCGAGCGTTCGCTTCCTCCCTGGTGGCGGCAATTCCGTTCTTACGGATGTCGTCGAGCAGCCACTCCATCTCCTCGATCTCGCTGCGCTGCGTCGCGATGATCTCGGTGGCGAGTCTCCGCACCCGCATGTCACGTATCCCCGCCCTTTCGCTCGTGAGAATCGCGATGGAATGATGGGGAATCATGGCCTTCATGTAAGAGGCATCCTGTACCGTCGCCTGGCTGCGAACGAGCCCGATCGCAACCGCGATGACGAGCACACTCGCCAAGTAGATCAGGACGTTCATGGTCCGATTCCGGTACATGCCCAGCATGAAGCTCAGCATAACGATGCCCATGCCGCCGCCCATCACGAACATCATCAAGAAGCGGGTTTCGCTCCAGCGGACGTGAGCCCACTGGTAAGTGTTCACGTACATGAGTGCGAGCATCACGATCATCGAGGTCGCGATCATCGCGACGAATCGGAAATAGCCAGTGTTTGTATGCTGCATCGCCAATCTTCCTTATTGGCCGCCGGGACGGCCTGACTCGGTCCTCGAGTCCGCGGATTCCGGACTCCTTCGGGCAAATTATCCGCCGGTGACACGATCAGCGAATTGGTAAATCGCAATCGCCTGAGGTATATCGGATCAGTCTCCCGCCTCTTGCCGCGCAGATTTCTATGGACATTCTCGCCGACATCGGACGTTGGATATCCGAAAACGAATCCCTGTTGAGCGGGACGGCCGCGCTCATTGTCGTTGCGGGCTTCGTTTTGTCTCCTCTCGGGGCAGGAATCCGGCGTTTGTTCCGAAGCAGCCCGGTGCAGCCGCAGCCGGGGCGCGCGGTATCAGACGTAGCGGCGGGCAATGGGCAGGATCGGCTCACCCTGAAAGAATTGACTGCGCCATCGCCTGACGAGGTTCGGTTCGCAAGAAGCGGTGCTACCCGGATAGCATTCAACCAGCGGGGTAGTGGTCCGGTCGATCTGGTCGTGACACCGGGCATCATCAGCAATCTGAATATCTTGGGGAATCTCCCGGCCTCGCGAGATCTCTTGCGCAGCCTTTCCGGCTTTGCGCGTGTTCTCACTTTCGACAAACGGGGTCAGGGTCTCTCGGATCCGTCCCTGGCTACGCCTGCCCTTGAGGATCGCACTGGTGATATCGAAGCGGTCATGGATACGGCCGGCATACAGCGGGCGATCCTCGTCGGAGTCTCGGAGGGCGGGCCGATGTGCATTCATTTCGCTCATTCGCATCCGGATCGGGTCCTCGGCCTCATCATGCTCGGGACGACGGCCCGATTTACGCAGAGTGAAGACTTTCCTATTGGTATTCCACAGCATCATATCGAACAAATCGCCACACTCTGGGGTACCGGGGCCCTGCGCGACATTCTGTTTCCGAGCCTTTCACGAGAGCTGATAGACGACGACACCTACAAGTCGATGGAGCGTTTGATGGGCTCGCGCGCCACTTTGCGCCAATTGGTAGCGATGATGGCCGAGATAGACGTGCGCGCCCTGCTGCCCGACATCCGGGCGCCCACGCTGGTGATCCATTTTTCAGGCGACCTCGCGATCCCGATCAGGCTCGGGAGATACCTCGCAGAGAACATACCGGATGCCGAGTTTCTTGAAGTGAATGCCGTGGATCACGCGGATCTGTCGCAATCGCCCCAGGCGATCGAGCGCATCAGAGGATTCTGCGAGGACATTGCACGCAAGGAGTTGCCGCGATTCACGGGGAACCGAGTTGACTAGCGTCAAGCGGCTGCTCTTTGCCGCAAAGCGACCGTTTCGTTGCTCTGAGCTATGATTTCCGGGGTCGACCCAGAGGCGACATCCGTCGTAACGGCAGCGGGTCCTCTCCAGGCAGCTTGCCATTGTAAGACTATCGAGAGGTCGGATAGGAAATGCTAGCCAACCGATTTCTTAGAGGCAGCATAGCCGTGATAGCGGTGGCGTCATTGCTTGCGTTGGTCAACATTTACAAGGGCGACCGCTACACAGCCGCAAACGGCTCAGTGAATAATCGGAATAGCGGAGGTACCGCGGCGCCGCCTGTACCTACCGCAGTCGCTGGGACTAGTGAGTCAGACGATTCACGCCCGCACGGCCCTGATCAATCAAGTCCTCGCGCTGCGTCAATCGATGATGTACCAAGCCGTCTGCTGTCGTTTGTTACCTCGCCCTCAACGACCGAGTTTACGGACGACTCGATTTACCCCAATCACAGGAAACATACTGCAAGCGACTCACCGCTATCATCTTCGCCCGAGGCCCAAGATGAAGTAGACCATGTTCCACGGTTTTGGAGTTTGGCTAACGCTGGAGGAGTCGTTCGAATCGCGAGCGACTTCAAGCGTGTTTGGCATGGAAGTGCGAGCGTCTTACTGCAAGCCGAACAACCGATTCACCCAACCACAAAAGCCGGCGTTATTCAGGTATCAAGTGCCACGCCATTTCGAGATAAGCGCATTCGATATTCAGGCTCTCTCCGTCTAGAGATAAAGGACATCAGCGAGCCGGCTTCGGCGATGATCTGGATACGTGCTGACGACGCGTCAGGACGAGTTGTCGCATTTCAAAACACATTAGGCCAGCTGCGCTTCCATAACTCAGCATGGCAGCAAGCGGTGGTCATTATCGACATACCGCCCGAGGCATTTACCCTCCACTACGGTGCGAGCCTGTTCGGTAACGGGGCTCTGTGGGTCGATGGCCTGTTATTCGAGGAAGTAGACGAGGCAACTCCGGCTACCGCCGGGCCTATGACACGGCGGGTTGTTAACCGAGTACCGTCGCCTAAGGAGATTCTCCGCATGCCGGTGAATCTCGACTTCGAGGAGACTCGCTCGACCTCTGAGCCGCAATAGTGTGGAATCTGCGCAGGTAGGACTGGCATCGCTTCGTTATAGCAACGGCCGCTCGTGGGCGAGTGCGGAAATAGGCTCACCCGCTACTCCGGCAGGCGGCATGTCTGCTTTACCGCTCACAGCGGACCATCCAGGAACCAACGTCATGTTTCCGCGGAAACGCCTCCTGGAATCCGCTTGAAGTGACGTTCGTCAATTGCCTCGATCCGCCCGAGTCCCGGATGCAGGCGGGTTGTCTCCGCATCCGCGCAGGATCGCCATTTCGGCCCGTGTGCCACGATTCCTGGGAGGCTCACCAGTGTCGCCCGACCGTCATCGCGCTGCGACCGGAATATCGCGACAAATGGCTCAGAAATGTCTCTCACGGAAGTCCGGGTCCCGGCCTGCTGAACTGAGACTGCCGTCACTCGCCATCGGATCGCCATCCGGGTATTCTGAATCGCCCGCGTACCGGAGGCGGCTCATTTTGCGACGAATCGGGCAGATCGGATCGAATTACGCGCTGGCGTCAGCTCTGGCTACCGCACTCGCCATCGGCGGTTGCGCCTGGCAACCGGTGGAGCTGCCGCCCGATCCTGTCGAAGTGCCCACCCGCCCGGTCACACAGCAGACCACGCTGGGCGACCGTGCCGCGGCGATCGCGCTTCAGCAGATCGGAACTCCTTACCGCTACGGCGGGCAGACACCGGCGGGCTTCGACTGCAGCGGGCTCGTCCATTACGCGTATGGTCGGGCGGGCAGGTCGGTGCCACGCACGACCGGTGCGCTGTGGTCGCGAACGCGGCCGGTGCCGCGCGACGAGCTTCGCGCCGGCGATCTGCTGTTCTTCTCCATCGACGGCAAGATGCAGCACGTGGGGCTTTACGTCGGCGAGGGACGCTTCGCGCACGCGCCGTCGTCCGGGCGGACGGTCACGGTCGAGTCCCTGTCGGCAAAATTCTACCGGCAGGCGTTTCTGCGCGGCGGGCGATTGCATTAGCCGGGCTCGTGCTTCGGGGAGGGAGAGCGTGGGAATAGCCGAGAACAAGCAGGTGGTGCTGGACTTCTACGAAGCCGGAGCGCGGGGCGATATGGACGCCTGTTTCGCGCTGGTGGCCGATGACGTGACGTGGACGAACATCGGGTCCACGAAGTTCTCCGGGACGTATACCGGCAAGCAGGCCCTCGTCGACAACCTCGTCGGGCCCCTGTTCGGGCAACTGAAGGCCGGGATCTCCTCGCAGGTTGAGCACGTCGTCGCCGAAGGCGACACGGTGGTCGCGCAGACCCGCGGCACTGCGGAGACTCACGACGGGACTCCCTACAACAACACCTACTGTCAGGTCTTCCGGATCCGCGACGGCCGGATCGTGGCGGTGACGGAGTACATGGACACAGCGCTGATCGACGCCGTGTTCGGCGCGGCCTAGCGACGGCCCGGGGACGGCCCGGGGACGGCCCGGGGACGGCCCAGTGATAGCCCGGGGAGGGTCGGCATGGGTGATTGGCCTTGTGTTAGGGTGGGACCGAAGCTCCAAGTCACTCGAATAAGATAGCCATCAGCCAGAAAGAGACGAAACCCGACCAGCCCGCCTGCCTCGGATGCGGTCACCCTTTCACCACCGGTGAACTCGCCGCCATGACGGCATCGGAGGAGTCCCGCGACCTCTGCGTGGTCGACTGCTCGGCCTGCGGCGCTCACAACATCGCCCGCGCAGAGCCCCAGGGCGGCTTCAATCGCCAGCCCCGGCTCGTCGTCCTGCGCACCGTCGCGCACAAGCCGGAAGCGCCGGACGTCTTCACCGAGACCGTCGAGCCCGGCGTCGACGTGCACCCGGTCACCCGGGGCAAGTCGGACTGACGCGGCGCCCGCCGCGCGACGGTTGCGCCTGATACCTTCAGGGCGCGACGAAAGCCCCTGAATGCCGCTATCATTACGCACTTTTTGACCGTAGGAGGGCCTTCAGGCCCGATTTCGTGTTCGGGGCTGAAGCCCCTCCTACCCTAGGACGGACTGAATCCCGTGGAACGCTTGCCCTGGAAGATCCACAAGTTCGGCGGTAGCAGCCTGGCGGATGCCGGGTGCTTCCGTCGCGTCGCCGAAATCCTGAAACGGCAGCCCACACGCCCGCTGGGCGTGGTGGTCTCGGCCATGCGGGGCATGACCGATACGCTGCTGGCCCTCGTGGAGGGGGCCCAGCGGGGCACCACCGATCACGATCAGGTGCTCGGGCCGCTGCGCGAGCGCTACGCAGAGGCCGCCGAGGCGCTGCTCTCGCCGGAGAACCGGGCACCGGTGCTGGAAGCCTGGGAGAAGGATGCGAGTGACCTCGGCGATCTGCTGCGGGCCATCGCGCTGGTGCGCAGCGCCGACCAGCGCAGCCGGGACGTGGCGGCCGGATTCGGCGAGCTGTGGTCCGCCAGGCTGCTGGCCGCGTTCCTGGACCAGGAATTCGACGGCGCGGCCGTGGACTGGCTGGATGCGCGCCGCGCCCTGACCGTCCATCAGACCGAACTCGGCCCGAGCGTGATCTGGGACGTCTCGCGCCGGCGTACCGCCGAAGCGGTGCCCGCCGAGACACCGGACGTGCTCGTCATCACCGGCTTCATCGCTGAAGACGAGCAGGGCCTGCAGACTACCCTGGGCCGCAACGGCAGCGACTTCTCGGCGGCCATTTTTGCGGTGCTGCTGGACGCGGACGAGCTCAGCATCTGGACCGACGTGGACGGCGTCATGAGCGGGGACCCCAACCGGGTGCCCGAGGCCAAGGTCATCGACACCCTGTCCTACAACGAGGCGATGGAACTCGCCTATTTCGGCGCCAAGGTCATCCATCCCCAGACCATGGGTCCGGCGGTCGCGAACAACATTCCCATTCTGATCCGCAACACCTTCGCGCCGGATCATCCGGGCACCCGGGTGGTGGCCACAGCCGGTGGCGAGGACAAGATCAAGGGCATCACGGCCATCGACGGCGTGGCGCTGGTGAACGTGGAGGGCGCCGGCATGATCGGCGTGCCCGGCACCGCGGACCGCATCTTCGGCGCCCTGCGCGAGGCGGACGTCTCGGTGATCCTCATCTCCCAGGCGAGTTCGGAGCACTCCATCTGTTTCGCGGTGCCCGAGCTCCTGGCGGACACGGCCCGGCAGGTGGTGTCGGACGCGTTCGAGGAGGAACTCGAGAGCGGCCAGATCCAGCGGGTGGAGGTGACACCGTCGTGCAGCATCCTCGCAGTGGTGGGTGACGGCATGTCCGGCACCCCGGGCGTCGCCGGCCGCTTCCTGAACACGCTGGGCCGGGCGGGCATCAACGTGAGCGCCATCGCCCAGGGCTCCTCGGAGCGCAACATCTCGGCGGTGGTCCGGAAGGAGGATTCGACGCGGGCGCTGCGGGCCGTGCACTCCGGCTTCTACCTCTCCGCCAAGACCATCTCCATCGGCATCATCGGACCGGGCATGGTGGGCTCGACGCTGCTGGCGCAGATTGCCGCGCAGGCCGGTCGGCTGCGCGAGCAGTTCAACCTGGATCTGCGTATCCGGGCGATCGCCACCTCGTCGAAGATGCGGCTGGACGACCGGCGCATCGACCTGACCGACTGGCAGTCGGCGCTGGCCGACCACGGCGATGACACGGACCTGGACCGGCTGGCCGATCACATTCACGCCGATCACCTGCCGCACTCCGTGCTGATCGACTGCACCGCCAGCGACAAGGTGGCGGCGCGCTATGCGGAGTGGCTGCGACGGGGCATCCATGTGGTCACACCCAACAAGAAGGCGTTCAGCGCCGGCTACGACTACTACCGGGAGCTGCAGGACGCAGCCCGGGAAGGCAGCTCGCACTATTTCTACGAGACCACGGTCGGGGCCGCGCTGCCCGTGATCCAGGCGCTGCGGGACCTGCGGGAGACGGGCGACCGCATCGATCATGTGGAAGGTATCTTCTCCGGTACGCTCGCCTATCTGTTCAACACCTTCGACGGCAGCCGGCCGTTCTCCGAGATCGTCGCTGAGGCGCGGGCCAGCGGCTATACCGAGCCGGATCCCCGCGACGACCTGTCCGGTATGGACGTGGCACGCAAGGTGATTATTCTGGCCCGGGAGATGGGCCTCGCGCTCGACGTCTCGGAACTCGACATTCGCAGCCTGGTGCCGGCGGAACTCGAATCGGGTTCCGTGGAGGACTTCCTGCGCGAGCTGCCGAGATTCGACGAGGAGATGCAGCGGCTGTTCGAAGAGGCGCGGGAGAACGGCAAGGTACTCCGCTATGTCGGCAGGCTGGACCGGGACGGCCACGCCAGCGTGGATCTCGTGCAGCTGGATCGGACCCACCCCTTCGCCAACATCAACCTGACGGATAACGTGGTGCAGTTCGTGAGCGAGCGCTATTCGGCGAACCCGCTGGTGATCCAGGGGCCGGGTGCGGGGCCTGCGGTCACGGCGGCAGGCATCTTCGCCGACCTGCTGCGCCTGACCGCCTACGTGGGCGGCGAGGAATGAGCGCGCCGGTCTCACAGGTGACGGCGTTCGCGCCGGCTTCCGTCGGCAACGTGGGCGTGGGTTTCGATCTCCTCGGCCTCGCGGCGGCGCAGGTGGGCGACCGGGTGACGGCCCGGCGGACGGACGGCAGCGGGGTGACCATCGCCGAGGTCACGGCGACGCCGCTGGCTGCCGGCGCGCAGGCGCTGTCCCGGGAGGCCGACGAGAACACCGCCGGCATCGCGGCGGCCGCGCTGTGGCGGGACTTCGGCCCGGACGGCGGCGTGGAACTCGACATCGAAAAGGGCATCCCGCTCGGCTCCGGCATGGGCAGCTCGGCGGCATCCGCCGTGGCGGCAGCCGTGGCCGTGAACGGTCTGCTGGACGAGCCCCTGGGGCACGCGGAACTACTGCGCTATGCGCTGGAGGGCGAGCGCTACGCCAGCAAGGCGCTGCACGCGGACAACGTGGCGCCGAGCCTGTTCGGTGGCCTGGTCCTGTGCCCGGCGCGTCTGCTGCCCCGGGTGATCCAGCTGCCCGTGCCCGCGGGCGTGGTGTGCGTGCTGGTGCACCCGGAACTGACCGTGCACACGGCGGACTCGCGCCGCTCGCTCGGCGCCGAGTGTCTGCTGCGCAGCGCCGTCGAGCAGAACGGTTGCCTGGCGGGTTTCCTCGCGGGCTGCTACAACGACGACGTGGACCTGATCGCCCATTGCCTGCGCGACATCCTGATAGAGCCCCAGCGTGCCGTGGCGGTGCCCGGCTTCGAGTCGGTGAAGGCCGCGGCGTTCGCCGCCGGCGCCCTGGGCGGCTCCCTGTCCGGCAGCGGGCCCAGCGTCTTCGCCTGGGCGCGGGAGGGCGAGGGCGAGGCCGTGCGCGAGGCGATGGTGGCCGCATTCGCCGATACGGGCATCGAGGCCCAGTCCTGGGTGAACCCCCTGGATGCGCCCGGGGCCTTCGTGGAATACACCGAATGAGATTCAGGAGCACGCGCTCCGGCGGCTCCGCCGATCTCGTCTCCGCGCTCATCGCGGGCCTGGCTCCGGACGGGGGCCTCTATGTCCCCGAGACCCTGCCCGCCTTCTCGCCGGAGGATTTCGACGGCGCGAAGACGCCGGCCCAGGTCGGCGAAATTCTGCTCGCGCCGTTCTTCGCCGGCTCGGCGCTGGCCGACGCCCTGCCGGAAGTGCTCGGCGAGACGTTCGGCTTCGACGTGCCGCTGCGCTCCGTGGACGCCGCCCCGACGCCGTTGTCGGTGCTGGAGCTGTTTCACGGCCCCACGGCGGCGTTCAAGGACGTCGGCGCCCGTTTCCTGGCCGCCTGCCTGCAGCGCATCGAGGACGGGCGGGGCGCCGACGAGCGTCCGGTCACCATACTGGTGGCGACTTCCGGCGACACGGGCGGTGCAGTGGCCGCCGCCTTCCATCGCCGCCCCGGGTTTCGCGTGGTGGTGCTGTTCCCGCTCGGCATGGTGTCTCCCCGCCAGCAGCAGCAACTGACCTGCTGGGGCGATAACGTGGTCTCCGTGGCCGTCCGCGGCACCTTCGACGACTGCCAGCGGCTGGTGAAGGGCGCCTTTGCCGACGCGGAACTGGCCGAGCGTCACCGCTTCAGCTCGGCCAACAGCATTAACATCGGCCGGCTCCTGCCCCAGAGCGTCTACCACGCGCATGCGGCGCTCGCGCACTGGCGGCAGCGCGGCGAGGCATCTTCGGTCATCGTGCCGACGGGCAATCTGGGCAACGGCCTGGCCGCCGTGATGGCGCGCGCCATGGGCCTGCCCATCGGCGACGTCGTCCTGGCCACGAACGCGAACCGCACCATCGCGGATTACCTGGAGGAAGGCGAGTACCGGCCGCGGCCGAGCGTGCGCACCCTCGCCTCGGCCATGGACGTGGGCGATCCGAGCAACATGGAGCGGCTGCGCAACCTGTTCGGCGAGGCCGACCGGCTGCGTGGCAGCATCGAGGCTAGGGTGGTGGAAGACGACGTGATCCGGGAGCAGATTCGCCGGGACTACGAACGCTACGGTCTCATCGAGTGCCCGCACACCGCCACGGCGATGCACGTCTGGGAGGCCCTGCCGGCCGAGCGGCGGCAAGGACGTCACTGGATCGCGGTGGCCACGGCTCACGCGGCCAAATTCCCCGAGGTGGTCGAACCGCTGATCGGCACGACCGTGCCGGTGCCGGACGCGCTGGCAGATCTGCTGGCGCTGCCTGCGCACTACGAGGAGATCGACCCGGCGCTGCCCGCCCTGGGGCGAACCCTCGAGGACGATGCATGACCGAGGTGGTCGACAGCCTGCCGCCCTGGGCACTGTGGGCCGTATTCGCGGCCGCCGCCGCCCTGCTGGTGGCGCTGCTCGTCGTGCTGGCTGTGCGCCGCCGCCGGGCGCAGTCCACGGCGGGGCAGCTCGCGAGTATCAGCCATGAGATGCTGACCGACATCATCGTACCGAAGGCGGACGACGGGGAGATCCAGATCGGCTATGCGCTGCTCACGGGCCGCGGCGTCCTGGTGGTCGAGACGAAGGAGGTGGCCGGCGTGGTCTTCGCCAGCGACCGCATGGACGACTGGACGGTGATGGCGGGCGACCGCCGCTATACCTTCGCCAATCCCCAGCCGACGCTCTACGACCGCATCGCCGCCGTGGCGCAGGTGGTGGGCGACGTGCCGGTGGAGGGCGCGGTCGTCTTCCCGGACGCGGCGGACTTCAGCAAGGGACGACCGCGGCACGTAACGACGCTGGCCGGACTGCTGGCCGACTATCCGCGGCTGGACAGCAATCGGGATCGCAGTGAAGTGGCGGCGTTCATGCCGCACTGGGATCGGCTCCGCCAGGAAGCCGTCAGCGCCAGGGTGGGCCGACTCGCCGACTGACGCCTGCCGAGACCGGCCGTGTGCAGGGCCCGATGCCGACGTGGCTCAGTGGCCGTCGCCGGGCAGATCGAAGAAGCGCTCCGCGTTCGCCGTGGTCTGGCGGGCGAGTTCCTCCGGCGAGACGCCGCGCGCCCCGGCCACCGTCTCCAGCACCCAGGGCAGCCAGCCCGGCTCGTTGCGCCGGGTCTTCGGCCGCGGGCGGATGGTACGCGGCAGCAGATAGGGGGCGTCGGTCTCCAGCAGCAGCTTGTCGGCGGGGATGCGCGGCACGAGCTCGCGCAGGTGCAGCCCGCGGCGCTCGTCGCAGATCCAGCCCGTGATACCGATGTAGAGCCCGAGCTCCAGGTAGGCCTCCAGCTCCGCCTCGCCGGCGGTGAAACAGTGGGCCACCGCGCGGGTCAGATCCGGCAGGCGCGGTGTCAGCACCTCCAGGAAGTCCGCGTGGGCGTCCCGCTGGTGCAGGAACACGGGCAGCCCGGTACGGGCCGCCAGCTCCAGCTGTTCGGCGAACGCACGCCGCTGGTTCTCGTGGGACGAGTAGTTGCGGAAATAGTCGAGGCCGCATTCGCCCATGGAGACCACACCCGGCCGTGCCGTCACGGCCAGCAGGGCGTCGCGTACGCTCTCGTGCCAGTCGTCCGCGTGATGGGGATGCATGCCGGCGGTGGCGAACAGCCGGCCCGGCCAGACCGCGGCCAGGTCGGCGGCGCGCTCGCTGCTCTCCACGCTGCTGCCGGTCACGACGATGCGGCGCACGCCCGCCGCGGCCGCCCGCTCGAGCACGGCCTCGCGGTCGTCGTCGAAGCTGTCATGGGCGAGATTCGCGCCGATGTCGATCAAGTCGAGCGGGTGCATGGTCCGCCTCTCTGCCGGTGGAGGCACACCCTAATGGCAGCCCTGCCGTCAGACAAGTCGGCGCAGCGGTGGGCTCGGGCCCGCACCCGCGGAGTTGCGGGAAAGTGACCTGGCGCACAGGGCAGGACTCCGGCCTGGGTTAGCCTTCCCGGATGGCAATCTCAACCCTCAGACGGCACTTAGCGCGGCATCTGCCGATCGTTCTGGCCGTCGCCGGGCTGTCGCTGGCCGCCCCGGCGCAGTCGGCCGTGGACATGGACGAGCTGTCGGACCTGGCGGCACGCATCCAGTTCGCCGTGTACGAGGCAGATTTCGACAGCCTCGAGCGGCTCGCCACGGAGCTCGCGGACGAGCGGGCGCGCGGCGACCTGCAGCCTCTGCTGCGCTACCAGGCGGCCTACGCGGCCTACCGGGCCGGCGAGCTGGCCCCGGACGCAGGCCGGGCAGACAGCCTCTACCTGGAGAGCTGCGAGGAGCAGGCCCTGGCGGCGGCCGCAGAGGCCGAGGAGGAATTCGCCGACGCCCTGGCACTGGCGGGTGCCTGTGCGGCCCTGGATGCCTCCCGCAACCTGACGGCGCTGCTCTCGGCGACGCGGGCACGCCGCCATCTGCGCGCCGCGCGGGAGCTCGAGCCGGACAACCCGCGCATCCTGCTGCTCGCGGCGGTGAGCCTGATGCGCCAGCCGTCGCTGGCCGAGGGCTGGGGTACGCCGGCGCAATTGCTCGATCGGGCCGCCGAGCGCTACGCCATGGCCCTGCCGCCCGCGCGGGGCCGGCCGGACTGGGGCGAGGCCGAGACGGCGGCCGTGCGGGCCGAGCTGTCCATGGCGGCGGGAGAGGTACTGGCCGCCCGCGATGCCGCGGAGCATGCGCTCATGCTGGCGCCCGATTACCGCCGCGCCCGGGCCGTGCTCGAGAAACTGAGCGCATCGGCCAGATAACCCGCTCGGAACGATCTTCCCGACCCTTGACGCCCGTGCGGACTTGCCGCAGGGTTTCTGCCTTTCCCGCTTCCCGGGGATGGGGAGAGACCATGCACATACGCGACTTCCGTTCGGGACCGGTCCTTTGTCTTGCCCTGCTGCTGGCCCTGTCAGTCGGCGGCTGCGAGGTGGGCGTCAACAAGGACGTCGCTATCGCCGGCGGCGAGCGCAGCTCCGGCGCGGCAGTGATCAACGGCCGCATCGACGTCGGCCCCGAGGCCGAGGTGACCGGCGAGCTGTCCACCGTGAACGGCCGCGTGAACGTCGACCGGGATGCCGCGGTCGCCGGCATCAATACGGTGAACGGCGCGGTCACCCTCGGTCCCGGTGCCAGCGCCCGCAGCATCAATACCATCAACGGAGATGTCACAGTCGATGAGTCGGCCCGCGTCAAGCGGGGGGTCGAACTCGTGAACGGCGATATCCGGCTCGGTGCCGGCGCCGAAGTCGGCGGTGACGTCGGTGCCGTCAGCGGCAGCATCAGCCTGCGCGATGCCCGGGTAGGGGGCGACCTGACCACCGTGTCGGCCGACGTCACCCTCGGCGGCAGCAGCGTGATCGAGGGGAAACTGCGGATCGACAGCGGCGGCGACATGGCTGACGGGGTACCGCGCATCGTCATCGGGCCGGGCAGCCGGGTGGAGGGCGTGCTGGATTTCGAGGCCGACGCGGAAGTCTACGTGAGCGAGGAGGCCGAGTTCGGGGGCGTGGAAGGCGTGCTCGGCGAGGAGGACGTCGTCCGTTTCGCCGGACCGGAGCCCGCGCTGCCGTGAAGCCGGATCAGCTGTCGCTGTTCTCCCGGCCGGCGCCGTCGGCCCCGGCCGACGATTTCGTCGTGCGCGAGAGCTCCAGGGCGCGACGCATGTCCATCAAGGTGTTCCCGCGCGGGCGCGTGGAGGTGGTGACGCCTCGCCGTGCCAGGCCCCGGGACGTGGAGGCGTTCGTGCGCGAGAACCGGGCCTGGATCGATCGGGCTCGCGCGGAGTTCGCCGTACGCTACCCGGTCGAGGACCCGGCGCCCCCGGAAGAGATCCGCCTGCCCGCGCTGGCCGCGAGCTGGCCGGTGCACTACCGGGCGCGGCAGGCGCGGACCGTACGCTGCCGGGACCTGGGCGACCGGCTGGTGCTGAGTGGGCCGGTGGCCGACGACGCGCTGGTGGTCGACGCCCTGCGGCGATGGCTGGCGGGGCGCGCCCGCGACCACCTGGGCCGCCAGCTGGAGCAGCTCTCGGCCATCACCGGGCTTGGCTACCGCCGCCTGCAGATCCGCGCCCAGCGCACCTGCTGGGGCAGCCATTCCGGCCGCGGCACTATCAGCCTGAACTACTGCCTGCTGTTCCTGCGCCCGGAGCTGGTGCGCTACCTGCTGATCCACGAGCTCTGTCACGCCCGCCACATGAACCACTCGCGGCGCTTCTGGCAGCTGGTCGGCCGCCTGGAACCGGACTACCGCCGCCTGGATCGGGAGCTCGGCGAGGCCTGGACCCGGGTGCCCGCCTGGCTGGGGCTGTATTGAGACGAGGCAGCCTGCGGTACCACCTGCTCCACTTCTGGGCGGGGCTGCCGCCGCTCGCGCCGATCGCAATCGGGCAGGGGCTCTGGACCCGACGCAATGCGGTCCGGCTGCCCCCGGTGCTAGAGGATACGGCCGCCGGCGTCCAGCCTGGCACTGCTGCCGGCAACGTGACCGGCATCCTCTCCGAGGACGAGACGCCGCTGCGCCTGCTGGTGGTCGGCGAGTCCACCGCCGTGGGTGTCGGCGCCACCCGACCGGAGGCGGCCCTGGCGCCCCGGCTGGCGGAAGTCCTGCACCGGGAACAGGACCGGCCGGTGAGCTGGCAGGTGGTGGGGGAGAACGGTATCCGCGCGGGCGGACTTGCGCAGAAGCTACGCCGGCACCGCGACCTGCTCGCCGCCGACGTCGCCGTGGTGCTGCTCGGCGCCAACGATACCAGCGGACTCAGCAGTGTCGGACGCTGGCGGCGGGATCTGGCGTCTGTGCTGTCGTTGCTCGGCGAGCGCTGCGAGCGCATCTTCGTCGCTCCGGTGCCGCCCTTCCACCTGTTCCGGCTGCTGCCGTATCCGTTGCGCTGGCTGCTGGGCCATCGCGGGCTGGCGCTGTGCGATGCGCGGCGTGCCCTGGCCCGGCCGGGACGCGTAATCGTGATGGAGGGCGAGTTCCCCAGAGAGCGCCGCTATCTGGCCACCGACGGCTACCATCCGTCCGATGTGGCCTATGCGACGTGGGCGAATCAAATAGCGGAAGTTATAAAAAACAATCCACTAAATAGTATTGTTGAAGTGCCGCCTCAACCCTGATCCAGGAGGTCCCTGAGATCGATCACGGCCGCGTTGGCCCGTGAGAGGTACGAGGCCATCACCAGGGAGTGGTTGGCGAAGATGCCGAAGCCGCCGCCGTTCAGCACCATCGGGCTGCGCATCGGCGCCAGGCTCGCCTCCAGTTCGCGGATGATCTGGCGCAGGCTCACGGTCGCGTTCTTGTCGTCCAGCACGTCGCCGAAGTCAATCTGCGCGGCGCGCAGGAAGTGGATCAGCGCCCAGGCGTTGCCCCGGGCCTCGAAGAACACGTCGTCGAGTTCCAGCCAGGGCGTCTTCACGATGACCTCGTCGCCGCCACCCGGGCTGACGGCGGCCGCGGGTTCGCCGGCGGTGTCGGTGTTGACCCGGCTCTGGCCGACGCTGGCGGTGAGCCGCTGGGACAGGCTGCCGAGACGTTTCTCGATCTGGGCCAGCCACTCGCGCAGGTTGTCGGCGCGGGCGAAGAAGCGAGCCTGGGGCGTCGCTGCGCCGGTGAGCCGGTCGCGGTAGCTGGTGAAGCCGGCGATGGCCTCCCGGTACTGGCTCTCGGTGGTGGGCAGTATCCAGGAGTTGTTGTCGAAGAAGAACTTCGGCTCCGCCACGGCCAGGTCCGGGTCCTCGGTGGACTGGGACTGGGAGCGGCTGTAGTCGTTGCGCATCACGCGTGCCAGGTCCCGCACCTGGGTGAGCACGCCGAATTCCCAGTTTGGGATGTTGTCCAGGAACACGCTCGGCGGCGCGATGTCGTTGGTCAGATAGCCGCCGGGTTTCTCCAGCAGCGTCTCTGCCACCCGGATCAGCGTGTCCGCCGTGGCGTAGCCCACCGGCGCCGGCTCGCCGTCGATCTCGGCGTTCACCCAGAAGAGATCCGGCGTGCGCGACCAGTACCAGGACAGCCCCAGCATGAACACCAGGAGCACGCCGAGGACAATCAGTCCGGCGTTGCGCGCGCCGGCCGGCAGGTTGCCGGGCTTCAGTTTCTCCAGGACCATTGACGTTTCCCCTGTTCCTTCAGTGCTCGTGTTCGGCTTGCTGCAGTGATTCGACCGCGGCGGGGAGAACGGTTCCCGCCGGCCCCGAGATTACATGATCCGCGGCGCGGCTGAGCGGCGTGGCATTCGGGTTGATCTCGACCACCGGCACGCCTGCCTCCAGCGCCTGCTCGGCCAGGCCCGCTGCCGGGTAGACCAGTGACGACGTCCCCACCGAGAAGAACAGATCGCAGTCGGCCACCGCGGCGAATGCCCGGTCCAGTGCGTCCCCGGGGATGGCTTCGCCGAACCAGACCACGGCCGGTCGCAGCGCGGCGCCGCAGGCGGGGCAGGGCGGCGGTCCGCTCGCGTCGTCGCCGGGCTCTCCACCGTCGCCGCGAAAGCCGCAGCCCGGGGCGGAGCAGATGTCTGTCAGCAGGTTGCCGTGGAACTCCACCACGTTGCTGCTGCCCGCCCGCTGATGCAGGCCGTCCACGTTCTGGGTGACGAGCGTCAGCCGGGGCATCAGCTTCTCCAGTTCCGCCAGCGCGTAGTGCGCCGGATTCGGCTCCACCTCGTGGACGAGGCGGCGGCGCCACTGGTACCACTGCCAGACCAGCGCGGGGTCGGCGGCGAAGGCCTCCGGCGTGGCGAGCTGCATGGGATCGTAGTGCTCCCACAGCCCGGTCATCGCGTCGCGGAAGGTCGGGACGCCGCTCTCGGCGGAGACGCCGGAGCCGCACAGCACCACGAGGTGGCGCGACTCCCGCAGCACCCGGACGAGCGCTGCGGGGATCGTTGTGGCGGACGCGCCGATTGCTATCAGGCCGATCAGGCCGCCTTCGGGCTGCCGGCGAGCTGGCGCAGGACGTAGTGCAGAATCCCTCCGTGGGCGTAGTAGTCCTGCTCCTTCGGCGTGTCGATACGCACGATGGCCTCGAACTCGATCGGCTCGCCGTCGGCCGGCGTGGCGGTGACCTTCACCGTCTTGCCGGAACGCTTGGCCAGGCCGCCGATGTCGTAGGTCTCGGTGCCGTCGAGGCCGAGGCTCTCCGCATTCTCGCCTTCCCTGAACTGCAGCGGCAGCACGCCCATGCCGATCAGGTTGGAGCGGTGGATGCGCTCGAAGCTCTCGGCGATGACCGCCTTCACGCCCAGCAGGAGGGTGCCCTTGGCCGCCCAGTCACGGGAGGAGCCGGTGCCGTATTCCTTGCCGGCAATCACCACCAGCGGTACGTCGTCTTCCCGATAGCGCAGGGAGGCGTCGTAGATGCTCATCTGGTCGCCGGAAGGCTGATGACGGGTCCAGCCGCCTTCGGTGCCGGGCGCGAGCTTGTTGCGCAGCCGGATGTTGGCGAAGGTGCCGCGCATCATCACCTCGTGGTTGCCGCGCCGCGAGCCGTAGGAGTTGAAGTCCTTGGGCTCCACGCCCTGCGCCTGCAGGTATTCGGCCGCCGGGCTGTCCTTGGCGATGCTGCCCGCGGGGGAGATGTGGTCGGTAGTGACCGAGTCGCCGAGCAGGGCCAGTACCCGGGCGCCGCCGATGTCGGCGATGTCGGCGGGCTCGGCGTTCATGCCCTCGAAGTAGGGCGGGTTCTTGACGTAGGTGGAATCCTCGTCCCAGGTGTAGATCTCGCCCTCCGGCACATCCAGCCCGTTCCAGTTCTCGTCGCCGGCGAAGACCTCCGCGTAGCTCGAGCGGAACATATCGGAGTCGATATTCTGCAGGATCATCTCCTGGATCTCTTTCTGGGACGGCCAGATGTCCTTCAGGTAGACCGGCTTGCCGTCGGCATCCTCGCCGATGGGGTCGGCATAGATGTCCACGTCCATGGTGCCGGCGATGGCGTAGGCGACCACCAGCGGCGGCGAGGCGAGGAAGTTCATCTTCACCAGCGGGTGGATGCGGCCCTCGAAGTTGCGGTTGCCGGAGAGCACGCTGCAGCCGATCAGGCCGGAGGACTCGACGGCCTCGTGGATCTCGTCCTTCAGCGGACCGGAGTTACCGATGCAGGTGGTGCAGCCATAGCCCACCAGGTAGAAGCCCAGCGCGTCCAGGTCGTCCATCAGCTCGCACTTCTCCAGGTAGTCGGTGACCACCTTGGAGCCGGGGGCGAGACTGGTCTTGACCCAGGGTTTTACCGTCAGGCCGCGTTCGCGGGCGTTGCGGGCCAGCAGCCCGGCGCCCACCATGACCGCCGGGTTGGAGGTATTGGTGCAGCTCGTGATGGCGGCGATCAGCACGGCGCCGTCGCTCATCTCGAATTCCTGGCCTTCCATCTCCACTTTTGCCTTGCCGCTGCCCTTGCCGCCGCGCTCCTCGACCATCGGGCCGAGGACTTCCCGGTAGCGGGTCTTGGCATTCTTCAGCGGGATGCGGTCCTGGGGCCGCTTCGGGCCGGCCAGGCTGGGCACCACGTCGCCGAGGTCCAGTTCGAGTACGTCGGTGTAGTAGCCGTCCGGTTCGCCTTCTTCGCGCCACAGGCCCTGTTCTTTCGCGTAGGCCTCGATCATCTCGATGTGCGCCGGTTCGCGGCCGGACAACTCGAGGTAGCGCACGGTCTCGCCATCGATCGGGAAGATGGCGCAGGTGGAGCCGAACTCCGGCGACATGTTGCCGATGGTGGCGCGGTCGGCGAGCGGCAGGTGGGCCAGACCGTCACCGAAGAACTCGACGAACTTCCCGACCACGCCTTTCTCACGCAGCATCTCCGTCACGGTCAGTACGAGGTCCGTGGCGGTGGTGCCCTCCGACAGGCGGCCGGTCAGCTTGAAGCCGATCACCTGCGGGATGAGCATGGTGATGGGCTGCCCGAGCATGGCGGCCTCGGCCTCGATGCCGCCGACGCCCCAGCCGAGCACACCCAGGCCGTTGACCATCGTGGTGTGGGAGTCGGTGCCCACCAGCGTGTCCGGGTAAGCGGAGAGCTTGCCGTCGGTCTCCTTCTCGAACACCACCCGGGCCAGGTATTCCAGGTTCACCTGATGGACGATGCCCGTGTTCGGCGGCACCACCTTGAAGTTGTCGAAGGCGCTCTGGCCCCAGCGCAGGAAGGAGTAGCGCTCCTTGTTGCGCTGGAACTCGATCTTGTTGTTCAGGTCCAGCGCGTTCGCGGTGCCGTAGCGATCCACCTGCACGGAGTGGTCGATCACCAGCTCGGCGGGCGACAGCGGGTTGATGTCCGCGGCCTTGCCGCCGAGGCCGACCACCGCGTCGCGCATGGCGGCCAGGTCCACGACCGCCGGCACGCCGGTGAAGTCCTGCAGGATCACGCGGCTCGGGGTGAAGGAGATCTCCTGGCTGGGCTCGGCCTCCGGGTCCCAGTTGGCCAGCGCCTGGATGTCCTCGCGGGTGACGTCACGGCCGTCTTCGTGTCGCAGCAGATTCTCGAGCAGGATCTTGAGCGAGTAGGGGAGTCTGGCCACGTGCCCTTCGCTGACGGCGTCCAGCCTGAAGATCTCGTATTGCTTGCCGCCGACCTCGAGCGTCGAACGAGCGCCGAAGCTGTCCTTCATAAATCCTCCGGTGTGTGCAACAGGGCCGTGTGACGGGCAGCCGGTTGGAAAGTGGTTTATCCAGAGCCCGCAATTATAACGGATCAGGAGGCAGCGCGCCGTCGGTGGGCGGCCAGGCGCGCCCCGTCTCCGGCTGCTTCATGGACCCGATCGCGGGTCATTGCGTGGGCCGTGCGGATTCGCCCGCCGCCGAGGCAGACCTCGCCCCGATAGAACACCACGAACTGCCCGGGCGCGACCGCGCGCTGGGGTGAGTCGAACCATACCTCCAGCTGGTCCCCGCTGCCCCGGCGCACCCTGCAGGCCTGGTCGGCCTGGCGGTAGCGCACCTTCGCGTTGCAGGTCAGGGTACCGCCGTCGGCCAGCTCCGCCGGCGGGCCGCCGATCCAGTGCACCGAGGCGGTGCTCAGGGCTTCGCTGTAGAGCAGCGGGTGATCCGAGCCCTGGACGGCCACGAGGGTATTGGCGGCGAAGTCCCGGACGGCGACGTACCAGGGCGCGTTGCCGGCCTCGCGCAGTCCGCCGATGCCGAGGCCCTGCCGCTGGCCCGGGGTGTAGTAGGCGAGGCCGTGGTGGCGGCCGATCTCGCGGCCGGCCTCGTCCACGATGGGGCCGGGCTCCGCGGCGACGTAGCGGGACAGGAACTCCCGGAACGGGCGCTCGCCGATGAAGCAGATGCCGGTGCTGTCGCGCTTGTCGTGGGTGGGCAGGCCGTGGTCCCGGGCGACGCGGCGCACCTCGGTCTTGGTCAGCGCTCCCAGCGGGAACAGCGTTTCAGCGAGGGCCTCCGCCGCCACCTGGTGCAGGAAGTAGCTCTGGTCCTTGCCGGCATCGGCGCCCTTCAGCAGCCGGGGCGAATCGCCGTGCTCCACCCGGGCGTAGTGGCCGGTGGCGATCAGCTCCGCACCCAGCCGCCGGGCGTACTGACGGAACACGCCGAACTTGATCTCGCGGTTGCAGAGGACGTCCGGGTTCGGCGTGTAGCCCGCCCGGTAGTCGGCGAGGAAATCCTCGAATACGCGCTCGCGGTATTCCGGCGCGAAGTTGACGTGGTGCAGAGGGATGCCGAGATGCTGGCACACCCGCCGCGCGTCCTGCAGTTCCTCCGCCGCGCTGCAGTAGCCTTCCTCGTCCTCGTCCCAGTTGGTCATGTGCAGCGCGTGCACCTCGCAGCCCTGCTGCAGGAGCAACAGCGCGGCCACCGAGGAGTCCACGCCGCCGGACAGCCCCACGACCACCCGTCGGCCCTTTTGTGCCGTTTCCGTCATGGCGTGGATTCTACCGCGGCGCCCGCTGCGCGGGCGAGGCGGCTCAAACGGAGGCGGCGATGCGCGTGACCCGTTCCAGGTTCTCGGGCAGCGGCCGCAGCGGCGCGAGATCACCCGGTGCCAGCCGCACCCCGGCCAGGTAGTCGTCGATGCAGCGCAGGACCATGGGCGAGCGCACGCGGTCGACTCGCGCGGCGATCTCGGCGCGGCTCATCCAGTGAGTGCGGACGATGACCTCGTCGAGCGAGCGGCACGGGTCGCGAGCGGTGCAACCGCCGGTGAATGCGATGCGCAGGTAGTGGCGGCCGTTATCCGGATGGCGCCACTGATACATGCCGATGAGTTCCCGCGGCATGAATCCGCGGCCGGTTTCCTCCAGCATCTCGCGCACCACTGCGTGCTCGAGGCTCTCGCCGTGCTCCAGATGTCCGGAGGGCTGGTTGAAGACGATCTCGCCGTGGGCGTGCTCCTCCACCATGAGGAAGCGCCCGTCGCGCTCGACCACGGCTGCCACCGTGAGGTCGGTCTCGATGCCGGCCGGCGCGCCGCTCATGTCAGATATTGAGCCGGCGGAATTCGTGCTCCACCTCGCTCGCATGCCAGATTTCGTCGAAGGTGGTGAGGTACATGTCGGTGACCGCGGGTACATTGTGGTCGACGATGCCCTCCCAGCGCGTGGCATCCAGCCGGTAGACGATGCCGCCGCCGTCGGCGATGCAATAGGCCTCGCGATGACTGCGATAGTCCTCGCGCACGTGGCGGAACTCGATGAAGCTGTTGAGCCGGCGGCCGAGGGCGACGAAGCGGTTGCCGTTCTTGATGGCCCGTGAGGGGTCCGCGATCAGTACGCGCACCCGGGCATAGGCGCGGGACAGGATCAGCCGCTTGATGACCTCCAGGAAGTCCAGGTCGTCGTAGATGCCGGGTTCGAGGTCGTGGGTGAAAATGGCGAGGCTGCGATTGGCGGTCTTGGCGATATCGACCGCCGCCCGGCGCATCTCCTCCCGGGTGGAGATGACGCGCCGTTCGTGCTCTTTCGCCTTCTTCTCGCTCATCCTTGGAAGGTCCGCTGGCTGATGGATTGCGGTCGCCCGTCGGACGGATGATGTTAAGCGGGCGGATGCCGGCGACCGTGCCAACTGCGTCACGTTTTCGGGTTTGGAAGGCGCGATGAGAACGGTTCGCAGGCGATGGCAGGCGCGCTCCGGCGGCGCTGGAGCGCAATCAGCCGGGCAGCGCCTCCAACAGCCCGTGGCGGGCCAGCAGGGAGAGCAGGCGTTCGCCCGCCTCGTCCGGCGGCGGGGAGATGGCGAGACCTTCGGCGCCCTCGGCACCGGCGAGCCGGCAGGCCAGTGGCCAGGCTGCTTCCGGCACCGGGAAGGACTCGCCGGCGGCGCAGAGAACAGGGCCCCCGCTGCCGCGGAAGCACGCCGACGGCGCGGCCCGGAGCGCCCGCCCGCCGGCCGCAGCGGTCACGATCGCGGCCGTCTCGGCCGGCGTCGCGGGTTGCGGGCGATGGCCCGGCTTCGGCAGGGTCACCAGGCGGCCGAGGGCTTCGGCGATATCGTCGTCGTCCACACCGGCCGCGTCGGACAGGGCGGCGCGGCAGCGGCGGACCGCGGCCGGGTGGATAACGCCGCCCCGGCACTCTGCGGGCGCCAGGTCGGGATCGGCGTAGCGTCGGTCCGGCTCGATCTTCCGGGCATCGAGGTCCAGGTACAGTGCCAGGTCGCGGACGAGCGGCGCCTGCAGCCCCAGGGACCAGGTGGTGCAGAGCGTCTCGGCGACTCCGTGATGGCCGGCGCCCGGCGGCACGTAGAGCGCATCGCCAGGCCCGCAGACGAATTCCTCCTCCGCGCGGAAATCCGCCAGCAGCCGCAGCCCGGAGGTCGCCCGCGCCGGCTGGCCGCTGCCCAGTTGCCAGCGCCGCCGTCCCTCGCCCTGCAGCAGGAAAACGTCGTAGCTGTCCCGGTGCGGCCCCACGGAGCCGCCGGGGGCGGCCACGCTCGCCATGAGGTCGCCCATGCGCCAGGTCGGCAGGAAGCGTGGGGCCAGCAACAGGGAGCGCAGCTCCGGCAGATGACGGTCCAGGTCGTGGACCAGCAGCGTCCAGTCGGATGGGGGCAGGGCGGCGAGATAGTCCGCCTCGAACGGACCGGTCTCGGCCCGGTAGCGAACGGTACCTCCCTGTCTTTCGGTGAACACGAGCCGGGATTCCACCTCGGGCTCGCACGCCAGGCCCGCGAGTTCGTCGACGGTGAGCGGCGGGCGGAAGCCGGGCACGGCGTCGGCCAGGAACAGCGGACGCTTCTGCCAGCAGCGCGACAGGAAGTCGGCCGGGGTCAGGCCGCCGGGCAGTTGCAGCGCCGGCTGAACGGTCATGTCGGGCGCCGTCAGCGGCAGCGGGCCAGGCTCTCCGCGAGTCCGGTGTAGGTCGACGGCGTCAGTGCGAGGAGGCGTTCTTTCTCCGCCTCGGGGATCTCCAGCGAGCGGATGAACGCGGCCATGGCGTCGCGGTCGATGCGCCGCCCGCGGGTCAGCGCCTTCAGCTTCTCGTAGGGCTCGTCGACGCCGTAGCGGCGCATCACCGTCTGCACGGCTTCGCCGAGCACCTCCCAGGCGCCTTCCAGGTCGGCGGCAATGCGCTCCGCATCGGCCTGCAGCTTGCCGAGTCCGCGGCGGGCCGACTCGATGGCGATCAGACTGTGCGCCAGCGCCACGCCGAGGTTGCGCAGCACGGTGGAGTCGGTCAGGTCCCGCTGCCAGCGGGAGATCGGCAGCTTGTCGGCGAAGTGGCCGAGCAGGGCGTTGGCGACGCCCAGGTTGCCCTCGGCGTTCTCGAAGTCGATGGGGTTGATCTTGTGGGGCATGGTGGAGGAGCCCACCTCGCCCTCCACCCGACGCTGGCGGAAATAGCCGAGCGAGATGTAGCCCCAGACGTCCCGGCACAGGTCCGTGAGCACCGTGTTGTAGCGGCTCAGCGCATGGCAGTACTCGGCGATCCAGTCGTGGGGTTCGATCTGGGTGGTGAAGGCGTTCGGCGCGAGGCCGAGGGATTCCACGAAGCGCGCGGACAGCGCCGGCCAGTCCACGTCCGGATAGGCCGCCGCGTGTGCGTTGAAGTTGCCGACGGCGCCGTTGAACTTACCGCGGACCGCCACCTGCTGCAGGCCGCATCGCTGCAGGCGCAGGCGCTCGGCGACGTTGGCGATCTCCTTGCCCAGCGTGGTGGGGCTGGCCGTCTGGCCATGGGTGCGCGACAGCATGGCGAGGCCCGCGTGCTGGCGCGCCATGGCGTCGAGGGAGGCGCCGAGCTCGCGCATCGCCGGCAGCAGTACGTCGTCGCGGCCGTGGCGCAGCATGAGCGCGTAGGCCAGGTTGTTCACGTCCTCGGAGGTGCAGCCGAAATGGACGAAGCCCCGCACCCGCGCCGCGTCGGCGCCCTCGCCCAGGCGCTCGCCGAGGAAATACTCGACGGCCTTAACGTCGTGGTTGGTGGTGGCCTCGATGGCCTTGATGCGGGCGGCGTCCTCGCCGGCGAAACCGTCGACGATGCGGTTCAGCATGTCCTTCAGGTGGCCGGGCAGCGGTGGCAGCTCGGTGATGGCCGGCTCATCCGCCAGGAACTGCAGCCAGCGGACTTCCACCAGCACCCGGAACCGGATCAGCCCGAATTCGCTGAAGACATCGCGCAGCGGCGCCGCCTTCGAGGCATAGCGGCCGTCGACGGGGGAGATGGCGCGCAGCGTGGTCAGTTCCATATTCGGTCAGCCGCTTTCTGTCCGCCGGGAGGCGGCCTGGACTTGGCTCGGCAAAGCGCGAATCATACACCACCGTGGACCCGGCCGGGACTGCCCCGGGCGGCCGCCGGGACCCGAACACTCCGTGACAGCAAAGGCGAGAGCCAGACGATGACTGACAGCAAATTCCGCACCGAGAAAGACAGCATGGGCGAACTCCAGGTCCCGGCCGACGCGCTGTGGGGCGCACAGACCCAGCGCGCCGTGGACAACTTCCCGATCAGCGGTCTCACCATGCCGCGCAGCTTCATCCGCGCGCTGGGCCTGGTGAAATGGGCGGCGGCGGGCGCCAACTCCGAACTGGGCCTGCTCACCGGCCCGCGGGCGGCAGCCATCCAGAAGGCGGCGGCGGCCGTGGCGGACGGGGAGCACGACGCGCACTTTCCCGTGGACGTGTTCCAGACCGGTTCGGGCACCTCATCCAACATGAATGCCAACGAGGTGATCTCGCGCCTGGCGCGGCAGTACGGCGTGGAGGACATCCACCCGAACGACGACGTCAACATGGGCCAGAGTTCCAACGACGTCATCCCCACCGCCATCCATGTGAGTGCCGCGCTGGACGTCACGGAGAGGCTGCTGCCGGCCCTGGAGCACCTGGCGGAGGTGCTCGGCGACAAGGCGAAGCAGAACGCGGACGTGGTGAAGACCGGCCGCACCCACCTCATGGATGCCATGCCGGTCACCCTCGGTCAGGAGCTGGACGCGTGGAAGACCCAGGTGGAGCACGGCGCCGATCGCATCCGCGCCGTCATGCCCCGGCTCTGCGCGCTGGCCCAGGGCGGGACTGCCGTGGGCAGCGGCATCAATGCCCATCCGAAATTCGGCGCCAAGGTAGCCACGCTGCTGGCGGAGCGCACGGACGTGCCGTTCACGACTGCCGACTCCTGCTTCGAGGCGCTGTCCTGCCAGGACACGGCGGTGGAGCTCTCGGGGCAGCTGAAGGTGGTGGCCGTGAGCCTCATGAAGATCGCGAACGACCTGCGCTGGATGAACTCCGGACCGCTGGCCGGACTCGGCGAGATAGCGCTGCCGGCCCTGCAGCCGGGCTCGAGCATCATGCCCGGCAAGGTGAACCCGGTGATCCCGGAGGCGGTGGCCATGCTCTCGGCCCAGGTGATCGGCAACGACGCCACCATCACGGTGGCCGGGCAGGCCGGCAACTTCCAGCTGAACGTGATGCTGCCCGTGATCGCCTACAACCTGCTGCAGAGCATCGAGGTGCTGGCGAATGGCGCCACCGTGCTCGCCGACCGGGCGGTGGCCGGTTTCTCCGTCAACCAGGACCGGCTGAACGAGGCGCTGGACCGCAACCCCATCCTGGTGACCGCGCTGAATCCGGTGATCGGCTACGAGAAGGGCGCGGCCGTCGCCAAGAAGGCCTATGCCGAGGGCCGGCCCGTGAAGGACGTGGCCCGCGAGATGACCGATCTCACGGACGAGGAGCTGGACCGGCTGCTCGACCCGGCGGACCTGACCCGGGGCGGCATCAAGCATTGAGACGATGAGCATCAGCTCGCTGCGCGAGCGCATCCTGGCGGCGCTGGCGGACAGCGCCGCGCCCCGGGACCCGACGCTGGCGACTCCGCCCTCGGCCTACGGCGACGTGCCGGAGGGACTGCGCAAGCACTTCGCGGGTCGCAAGATGCCGGCCGGCGTCCTCATCGCGCTGCTCGCCCGCGGTGCGGACTATCACGTGTTGTTCACCCGGCGTTCACCGGACCTGCGCCATCATCCCGGCCAGGTGAGCTTCCCCGGCGGCCGCATGGAGCCGGAGGATCGGGACGTCACCGACGCCGCGTTGCGCGAGGCGGAGGAAGAGGTGGGCCTGCCCCGGAGCCACGTGCGCATCGCCGGCTACCTGGAGCCGCACCTCACCATCACCGGCTACGCGGTCACGCCGGTGGTCGGGCTGATCCACCAGGGTTTCCCGATCCGGCCCGACCCGGCTGAGGTGGAAGAAGCCTTCGAGGTGCCGCTCGATTTCCTCATGGACCGGCGCAACCTGCACCGGGCCTGGCGGGAGTTCGAGGGCACCGAGATACCGGTGTATGAATACCGCTACGGCGGTCACCGGATCTGGGGCGCAACGGCGTCGATGCTGGTCACGCTGCATCACAAACTGGAACAGCATTTAAAACAATAGATAATGGCGAATATCTCGAAACTGCTTGATATCATGGCGCGGCTCCGGCACCCGGAGACCGGTTGCGAGTGGGACCGCCGCCAGACCTTCGCCACCATCGCGCCCTACACCATCGAGGAGGCCTACGAGGTGGCGGATGCGATCCATCGCGGCGACACCGAGGGTCTCAAGGACGAACTCGGCGACCTCCTGCTGCAGGTGGTTTTCCATGCCCGCATGGCCGAGGAGGCGGGCGACTTCGATTTCGACGACGTCGCCGGCGCCATCAGCGACAAGCTCGAGCGGCGCCATCCGCACATCTTCGGCGACGGAGGGCCGGCCGACGAGGCCAGCGTGCGGCGCAACTGGGAGACCATCAAGGCGGCCGAGCGGGAGGAGCGCCACGGCACCTCCGTCAGCCTGCTGGACGGCATTCCCAAGGCCCTGCCGGCGCTGAAGCAGTCCCAGAAGCTGGCCGGCCGTGCGGCCGGGGCCGGCTTCGACTGGCCGGACGCCGCGGGCGTGCGCTGCAAGATCGACGAGGAACTGGCGGAACTGGACCAGGAGCTCGAGGCAGGGCAGACGGAGCGCATCGAGGACGAGATCGGCGACCTGTTCTTCTCGCTGGTGAACCTGGCCCGCCATGCGGGCGTCGATGCCGAGGCGGCGGCAGCGGCCGCCAACCGGAAGTTCGAGCGGCGCTTCCGGGCCCTGGAGGCCGAGGCGGCCGCACGGGGCGCTTCGGTGGCCGCGCTGGACGCCGGGGAGCTGGAAGAGCTCTGGCAGGCGGTCAAGACGGCGGAGGTGGCGTCCCGGGGCCGGTGAGGCGCAAGCGAGCCGGCAGGCGGCGCTCATCGGGCCGGCCCCGGAAGGTGATCGTTGCGTTTCGCCACGTTCAGGACCCGTTCAGCACGGCCGGCCTATTCTCCTTCCCACACCCGGGAGAAACGGGTTTTCGAACCCGGGTGCTCATGGAAGCAGAAGGAGTCAGCCATGTTCAATCGAAACCGAGTCCGCCGGATCAGTGGCAGCCGTCGCAGCAGCGCTGCGGCCGCGGTGACTGTTACGGCGACGGCCCTGATCGGTGGTGCCTTGCTGTCGGCGGGTCCTGCCCTGGCCGACCCCGGTCGGGACTGGCGCCCTGCACGCGACCATGGCGCCGGCTACGACTACGCCCGGGTGGTCGACGTCGACCCCATCGTCCGTCACGTGCGGGTGCGCACCCCGGTACGGGAATGCTGGGAGGAGACGCGCTATGACCGCTACGACGACCGTTACGACGAATACGGCCGCTACGACCGCCACGACAGGCCGCGCCGCGGCGAAGCCGGCGCCACCATTGCCGGCGGCATCATCGGAGGCGTGATCGGCCGTCAGTTCGGCGACGGAAAGGGTCGCGATGCGATGACCCTGGTCGGCACACTGGTGGGCGCCGCCATCGGTAACGAGCGCGCCAGTCGCGGCCGGGAATACGACGAGCGCTACGCCGACTACGGTGCGTACGAGCGGCAGTCGCGTCCGGTCACCCGCTGCGAGACCCGCTACCGCACGGATGCAGAAGAGCGGATCGACGGCTACCGGGTTACCTACCGCTACCGGGGTCAGACTTACACCACGCGCACAGACTATGACCCGGGCGACCGCATCCGGGTGCGGGTGGAAGTGGAACCCGTGCGCTACTGAGTCGGCGCACGGTAGCCGGCGCACGATTGGAGATCGCACGATCGCACGATCGGACGGCGGGCTGCGGTGCCAGGGACGGCGCCGCGGTCCGGCGGGGCGTGATGCGCCGAATTACCAGCGCGTGCCGTGTCCCGTTGCAAAGCCCGTCGCCAGGGCCGAAAATCACATCATGAATCAGACCCTCCGCCTCGCAATGCCGCTCCTGCTCGCCCTCGTGCTGGGCCTGGCCGCCACCGCCGTACCGGCCCATGCGACCGGTCCGGGATCGGTCCTGCCGGCGCAGGCCGCCGGCATGGCAGCCGTGCGGGACGAGGTCAGCCTGAGCGAGGCGGTGGCCCGGGTGAAGCGCGAATACGGCGGCCGCATCCTCGAAGCCGAGACCCGGGAGCAGAACGGGCGCCGCGTCCACGTCATCAAGGTGCTCACCCGGGAGGGTCGCGTGCGCACCGTGCGGATTCCGGCCGGGGATCGCTGAGGCCGGCCCGCCGCGGCATCGACGCGCCATCGACACGGGTCCAACCCTATGCGACTGCTGATCATCGAGGACGAGGAGATCATCCGCGAGTCCCTCGCGGCCCGGCTGCGCTCGGCCGGCTTCGGTGTGGAGACGGCGAAGGACGGCGAGGAGGGGCTGTACTACGCCAGGGAGTATCCGGTGGACCTGGCCGTCGTCGACCTCGGTCTGCCGAAAATGAGCGGCCTGGAGATCATCACCACGCTGCGCCAGGAAGGCCATGCCTATCCCATCCTGATCCTGACCGCGCGCGACCGCTGGCAGGACAAGGTGGACGGACTGGGCGCCGGCGCGGACGACTACGTGGCCAAGCCGTTCCACGTCGAGGAGATCATTGCGCGGGTGAATGCGCTGCTCAGGCGCGCCGGCGGCTGGGCTTCTTCGGAGCTGGTCGCGGGCCCGATCAGCCTGGACACGGCGGCCCAGGAGTTGAAGGTGGACGGTCGCGCGATCGAACTCACGGGCCACGAGTACAAGCTGCTGGAGCACCTGATGCTGCGGGCGGGACAGGTCGTCTCCAAGACCGAGCTCACAGAGCGCCTCTACGACCAGGACTTCGAGCGCGACAGCAACGTCATCGAGGTCTTCGTTGGCCGGCTGCGGCGCAAGCTCGATCCGGACAACAGCCTGAAGCCGATCGAGACCCTGCGCGGCCGGGGCTATCGCTTCGCTCTGGAGCGTGCCGCCGAGGCGTCCACCGGCGGCGGTGACTGAGTCCGGAACCGCGACCGGGCCGCCGGGACTGTCTCCAGGGCGGTCGCCCGGACAGTCACTGAGACTCCGCGTGCTCGTCTCGGGCATGCTCCTGTTACTGGTCTTCTTCGGCCTCATCGTCGGCGTGCTGGATTCCGCCTTCCGCAGCGCGGCGCTGGAGGCGGAGCGCGACCTGCTGGACAGCCGGATGATCATGCTGCTCGCGGCCGCCGAACCCGCGGACGGCAATACGCTGGTGCTGCCCGTCGATCTGCCGGAGCCGCTGTTCGGCTCGCCGGGGTCCGGACTGTACGGCGCCCTCGTAAGGCGCGGCGACGGGTCGATCTGGCGCTCGGACTCGGGCATCGGCATCGACATTCCCTGGGGCGCGGCGCCGTCCACCGGCGAGCGGAGCTTCCGGCGCATCAAACTGGCCGACGGCACGCCGCTGCTCGCGCTCAGCATGGGTATCGACTGGGAATTCCCGGACGGCACCGTGCATGCCTACCTCGTCCACGTGGCGGCGGGTCTCGATTCCCTGAACGCCCAGGTGGCGAGCTTCCGGCGCCAGCTGCTGGTGTGGTTCGGGCTGGTGGCGGCGCTGCTGCTGGCCTCGCTGGCGTTGCTGCTGCGCTGGCTGCTGCGCCCGCTGGCGCAGATCGAAACCGAGATCACCGAGATCGAGGCCGGCGAGCGGCCCGCGATGTCCGCCGGCTATCCGGCCGAGCTCGCCGGCGTGGCGCGCAATCTCAACCAGCTGATCGACAGCGAACGGGCCCGCGCCGAGCGTCACCGCCGCACGCTGCAGGACCTGGCCCACAGCCTGAAGACGCCGCTGGCCGCGATGCGCTCCCTGCTGGAGGGCGAAGGCGGGCGCGACGCACTGGCCGACCAGCTGGGCCGCATGGAGGAGATCGTGCGCTACCAGCTCGCCAAGCCCCTGGCCGGCACCGGCGCCACCCTGGGCACCGAGCCGGTGCCGGTGGAGCCGGAACTCGGCAAGCTCGCGGACGGCCTGCAGAAGGTCTACCGGGATCGGGGGCTGCGCTGCGAGCTGAACGTCGAACCGGGCCTGAGGTTCTACGGCGACCGGGGCGATTTGCTGGAACTCGCCGGCAACCTGATGGAGAACGCCCACAAGTGGGGCGAGAGCCGGGTGCGGGTCACCGCCACCCGCGCGGCGGACGGAGGCTCGCCGCGGCAGGGGCTGGTGCTGACGGTGGAGGACGACGGTCCCGGCATCCCGGACGGCGGGGAGAATTTGTTGCTGGAACGCGGCCGGCGGCTGGACGAGACCAAGCCGGGCCAGGGCATCGGTCTCAGCGTGGTCGTGGAACTCGCCGACGCTTACCGGGGCGGAGTCGAGGTCGGTCGGTCGGACCTGGGTGGCGCCCGGGTGACGGTGCGCCTGCCGCCGGGATGAGCGGGCCGGCGCGCAGGGGAGGCCGGCGGCAGCGCCAGGCAGAGGCACGCCGGGTGCACCAGCCTCACCTGGAGTTCCCCGAAGCCCTGCCGATCTCCGCCCGGGCGGGGGAGATCGCCGACGCCGTCCGGGAGCATCCGGTGGTGGTCGTGTGCGGCGAGACCGGCAGCGGCAAGACCACCCAACTGCCGAAGATCTGCCTGCAGCTCGGCCGCGGCATCGACGGCATGATCGGCCACACCCAGCCGCGTCGCCTGGCGGCCCGTTCGGTGGCCGCGCGCATCGCCGAGGAGACCCGTCTGCCGCTGGGCGGCGGCATCGGCTACCAGGTGCGCTTCGACGACCGGAGCGAGCCCGGCACGCGGGTCAAGCTGATGACCGACGGCATCCTCCTGAACGAACTCGGCTTCGATCACGATCTGCGCCGCTACGACACGCTGATCATCGACGAGGCCCACGAGCGCAGCCTCAACATCGATTTCATCCTGGGCTACCTGAGGCGGTTGTTGCCGCGCCGGCCCGATCTCAAGGTGATCATCACCTCGGCCACCATCGACCCCGACCGGTTCTCGCGCCACTTCGGCGACGCGCCGGTGATCGAGGTGTCGGGACGGGGCTATCCGGTAGAGGTGCGCTACGAGGCGCCGGCCCGTGACACGGACATGGCCGATGCGCTCACCGAGGGGGCCGGGCGGCTCATGGGGGAATTGCCCGAGGGCGACATCCTCGCGTTCCTCCCCGGGGAGCGCGAGATCCGCGAGGCCGCCGAGGCGCTCGAGCGAGCCCGGCTGGGTTCCCGCCGGGGCGAGGCGGGCTGGGAGATACTGCCGCTCTACGGCCGGCTGTCCGAGACGTCCCAGGGCCGGGTCTTTCGGCCCGGCCGGCGGCGCCGGATCGTGCTGGCCACCAACGTGGCGGAGACCTCGCTCACCGTGCCCCGCATCATGGCGGTGATCGACTCGGGCCTCGCCCGCATCAGCCGCTACTCGTATCGCAGCAAGATCCAGCGCCTGCAGGTGGAACCGGTCAGCCAGGCCAGCGCCAATCAGCGGGCCGGCCGCTGCGGGCGGATCGCGCCGGGCATCTGCGTGCGTCTCTACGACGAGGAAGACTACGCTGAGCGACCGGCCTTCACCGACCCGGAGATCCGGCGCACCAACCTCGCGAGCGTCATCCTGCAGATGGCTGCCGCCCGCCTGGGTGAGATGGAGGACTTCCCGTTCATCGATCCGCCGGATGCCCGCTACGTCCAGGACGGCTATCGCCTGCTCGCCGAACTGGAGGCGGTGGACGAGGGGCGGGAGATCACGGAGGCGGGCCGGCGCATGGCGCGCCTGCCGGTGGACCCCAGGCTCGCCCGTATGCTGCTGGCTGCCGAGGAGCGGGGCGAGCTGCGCGACGCACTGGTGATCGTGGCGGGGCTGGCCGGCGCGGATCCGCGCCTCTTTCCGCCGGAGGAGGGCGCGAAGGCCCGGGCGGCCCAGGAGGAGTTCGCCGATCCGGCCTCGGACTTCGTCTCCCTGTTGAACCTCTGGCGGGCCTGGCGGGCGGCCCGGCGGGGAACGAGCCGCCGGCAGGCGGAGCGCTGGGCCGAGGCGCGTTACCTGTCGCCGCGGCGGCTGCGCGAATGGGGCGAGGTCCACTCTCAGCTCACCGGACTCTGCCGCGACGCCGGCATGCCCGTGGCCCATGGCGCCGGTGACCGTGCGGCCCTGCACAAGGCACTGCTGGCCGGTCTGCTCGGTCACATCGGCCGCCGGGACGAGGCGACCCGCTATGATGGCCCCCGCGGTACCCCCTTTCATCTGCATCCCTCTTCCGGGCTGCACGGCAAGCCGCCCGCCTGGGTGTTCGCCATGGAGCTGGTGCGCACGAGCCGGCTGTTCGCCCGCACCGTCGCCGCTACCGAGCCGGGACAGATCCTGGAAGTGGCGGCTCACCTTGCCCAGCGCACCTACGAGGAGCCGCGCTGGAACCCGCGCCGCGGGCGGGTGGAGGCCAGCGAGACCGTCACGCTGTTTGGCCTGGTGCTGGCGGCCGGCCGCCGGGTGAATTACGGTCCCGTCGACCCGGCGGAGTCGCGACGCATCTTCATTCGCGAGGCACTGGTGCAGGGCAGGGCGAATCACCGGGACCGCTTCTGGCGCCACAACCAGGCGGCCATCGCGCGCATCCGGGAGAAGGAGGGCGAGGCCCGGCGGGCGCTCCTCATCCCCGACGGCGAGCTGGCGGCACTGTACGAGCGGCAGATCCCGGAACAGGTCGTGGACCTGCGCAGCTTTCGCCGCTGGCTGCGCAAGGCGGCGAAGCGCGACCCGGAGATACTCTGCTTCCCGGAACAGGACCTCGCCCGCGACCCGGGCGGTGACGGCACCGAGATGCCAAACAGCGTAGAGCTGCTGGGCCAGGATCTTCCTGTCATCTACCGCTTCCGTCCGGGCGAAGCCGACGACGGCGCCACCGTGAGGCTGCCGGCGCCCGCGCTGGCGCAGCTGGAACCAGCGCAGCTGGATCGCGCGCTGCCGCCACTGGTTGCGGAGCGCGCGGAGCTGCGCCTGCGCTCGCTGCCGAAGGCGTTGCGCCGGCGCCTGCAACCCATCGCCGACACCGCCGCGGATTTCGCGGCCCGCTATCTGGTGATGCCCGGCAGCGGCGAGCTGGAGCAGGCGCTGGCCGATTTCCTCGCCAGTGAATTCGGCATCACGCCCGATCAGCTACCGGCGGCGTCGGCGGACGAACCCGCGCACCTCAGGCTGCGCCTGGAGGTCACCGACGAAGCCGACGAGGTGATCGCCGCCGGCCGGGATCTGGAATCGTTGCGGACCGAGGTCGGGGAAACGGCGCTCCCGGACGCGGCGCCGTCGGGCGAAGCGCGGCCGACGCTGCAACGTGACTGGGACTTCGGCGAGCTCCCGCCGGTGCAGGCGGAGGTATCGGGCGGCCTGCGCCTCGAGCGCTTCCCGGCACTGGCCGACCGGGAGAACGGCGTGACGGTGGAGTATCCGAGTGACGAGACGGAGGCGGCGACGGTCCATGTCGGTGGGGTATTGCGGCTGTTGCGCCTCGCGCTGCCGCAGCAGGAGAAACTGTTACGCGGCAAGATAACGGGAGACCGCCGGCTGCAGCTCGCCTGGGCCGCCGTGGGCGGCGCCGGCGAGCTGGCGGAGGATTTCGTCGCAGCCGCGTTCGGCCGCGCGTTCCCCCGGGAGCGCAGGGCGACGGTGCGCAACCGCGGCGACTACGAGTCGCTGCGGGAGTCGGGCCGGAGCGAGCTGGTGGGGACTGGCGAGGCGCTGGCCACACTGCTCGGCGAGATACTCGAAGCGCGCCGGCTCGCCGCGGCCGCTGCCGCGGATCTCCCCGAGCGGCTGGACGACGTGCGCGCGGACATCGACGCCCAGCTGGAGGGACTAGTCTATCCGGGATTCCTGAGCGCCACGCCGGCGCAGCAGCTGGAGTCGATGCCGCGCTATCTCCGGGCGGCCGAGTTGCGGGCATCGAAACTGCCGGCCGGCGCTGACCGGGACCGGGCGGATGCGCAGGAGATCGCGGTCTGTCTCGGACGTCTCGCACAGCTCGAGCAGCGCCGGGCCTCCCTCGACGCCGAGCGGCGGGCGCTGATCGACGAATTCCGCTGGGGCATCGAGGAGCTGAGAGTGTCGCTGTTCGCCCAGCAACTCGGCACCCGCGGCAAGATCTCCCCGAAGCGGCTGGAGAAACTGTGGCACCGGATCACGGGCGTGACCCGATAACCCAGGTGGGAGGGCCTTCAGGCCCGATCGGGCTCGCCCTGGCCGAGATGTCCTTCTCTCGATGTTGGCCCGTCATCGGGCGGACACGGGCCACGAGAGAACGGGACCAGCTGGAAAGAGATCGGGCCTGAAGGCCCTCCTACCTATTCTTTCTTCTGGGCCATCATCTCCTTTGCCTTGTCCATGAACGGCCCGATCAGGTCGAGTGGCAGGGGGAAGACGATGGTGGAGGATTTCTCACCGGCGATCTCGCGCAGGGTCTGCAGATAGCGCAGCTGCATGGCCAGGCGCTCGGACTCCAGGGTCTTGGCCGCGTCCGCCAGCTTCTGTGCCGCCTGGAACTCGCCCTCGGCGTTGATGACCTTGGCGCGCCGGGCACGCTCGGCCTCGGCCTGCTGGGCGATGGCACGGATCATGCTCTCGTCGAGATCCACATGCTTGATCTCGACGTTGGCCACCTTGATGCCCCAGTTGTCGGTGTGCTGGTCGAGGATCAGGCGGATGTCGGAGTTCAGCTTGTCGCGCTCGGCGAGCATGTCGTCCAGGTCGTGCTGGCCGAGGACGGAGCGGAGCGTGGTCTGGGCCAGCTGGCTGGTCGCCTCGAACACGTTGGCGACCCGGATGATGGCCTTCTCGGGATCCACGATGCGGAAATAGATGACCGCATTCACCCGCACGGAAACGTTGTCCCGTGAGATGACGTCCTGAGTGGGCACGTCCATTACCACGACTCGCAGATCGACCTTGGTCAGCGTCTGCAGGAAGGGGATCAGGATGATCAGGCCCGGCCCTTTCACCGTCTGGAAACGGCCGAGGAAAAAGACGACGCCACGCTCGTATTCCTGCAGGATGCGGATCGCATTGAACAGGAACAGCAGGACGAGGCCGACTGCGATTCCGATATAGAGCATCATGATGGTATTCCCTCTCTCGAGTGTTCAGTCCGTGTCAGATTCGTTGCCGGCGGGCGAGACATCGAGTACGAGCCCGTCGATACGCTCGACCCGCAGTTTCTGGCCCCTCTTGACCGGTTCGCTGGTGCGCGCCGTCCAGATCTCGCCTTCCAGCATGACGGCGCCCTGGTCGGAGAAGTCCTCCCGGGCGACGGCGATCTCCTTCAGGATCTGCTCCTGGCCGCTCACGGCGCCCTTGCGCCGCAGGCGCAGCAGGTAGGCGATGACCCACATCAGCAGCAGTCCGAAGGCGCCGACGACGATGATGACGAACCAGGGCGAGATACCGAAGCCCGGGACACCCGTGTCGAACATCATGATGGCTCCCATGACGAAGGCGGCGATGCCGCCGAAACCGAGCGCGCCGAAGCTGGGCACGAATATCTCGGCGATCATCAGCACGATGCCGAGCAGGATCAGGCCGAGGCCGGCGTAGTTCACCGGCATCACCTGCAGCGCGTAGGCGGCCAGCAGCAGGCAGATGGCGCCCACCACGCCGGGGACGATGGCGCCCGGGTTCCAGCCCTCGAAGACCAGCCCGTAGATGCCGACGAGGAGCAGCAGCAGCGCGATCTCCGGGCTGGCTATGACCGACAGCAGCTTCTGCCGCCAGGTGGGTTCCACGGTCTCGATGCGCATATTGCTCGTGGCGAGCGTCACGGTGCCCGTGGGCAGCTCCACCTCGCGGCCGTCGATCTGGGCGAGCAGGGCGGCGGTGTCGTCGGCGAGGAGGTCGATCACGTTCATCTCCAGCGCCTCGCTGGAGGTGAGCGTGGCCGCGTCGCGCACGGCCTTCTCGGCCCATTCGGCGTTGCGGCCCCGGAGTTCGGCGAGCCCGCGGATGTACGCCACGGCATCGTTCAGGATCTTGCGGCTCATGGCGTCGCCGGATCGATCCGGCGGTGCCTGGGTGCCGTCTTCCGGTTCTGTCGCATTTCCGCCTTCACCGTCTTCGCCGGCCTGATCGGGTGACGCATCGCCGGCCGGGCTTTCGCCGGAGCTGCCGCCGTCGCCGCCGTCCGTCGGCAGAGGCTGGCCGCCGGGCAGGGGCGGCTGCGGCCGGTCGCCGCCGCCGGCAAGGGGCACGGGTGTCGCGGCGCCCAGGTGGGTAGTCGGCGCCATGGCGGCGATATGGCTCGCGTAGAGGATGTAGGTGCCCGCACTGTCGGCGCGCGCCCCGGCGGGGGAGACATAGGTGGCGACCGGTACGCTGGAATTCAGGATGGCGGAGATGATATCCCGCATGGAGCTGTCGAGCCCGCCCGGCGTATCCATGCGGATGATCACCAGATCGGCCGCTTCCTCCTCGGCCTGACGGATCCCGCCGGTAATGAAGTCCGCCGTGGCGGCGCCGATGGCGCCTTCCAGATGCAGCTGCAGCGCGCGGGTGGCCGGATCCTGTTCCTGGGAGACCAGCGGGCCCGCCAGCCCGGCGAGCCCGAGCGCGACAAACAGCGTCCAGAGTATTCTTGTTCGGGCCATGTTTTTCACCGCACCATCATATCAGCCCGGCACCGGCGTTGATCCCCGCTGCGGCCGCCTATAACCTTCGGCTCCTGTTCAGACCACGGGACCCTGCGCGTGTTCATCAAATTTCTCACCACCGGCGGCACCATCGACAAGATTTACTTCGACGACAGCAGTCGCTTCGAGGTGGGCGAGTCCCAGGTCGAGCATATCCTGCGTGAAGCCCTTGTCGACATCGATTATGAAGTCGTCTCGTTGCTGCGCAAGGACAGTCTCGATATTGACGAAGCCGACCGGGCCTGCATCCGCGACTATATCGAACGCGATTCGGCCGGGCGTTACGTGATCACGCACGGCACCGACACCATGGTGAAGACAGCGCTCGCGCTGGACGGGCTCGGTGACCGGGTCATCGTGCTCACCGGTGCGCTGAGCCCGGCGCGCTTCCGCAGCACGGATGCCGTCTTCAATGTGGGCATGGCGACGGCTGCTGCCCAGACGCTCGGCCCCGGCGTATACATCGCCATGAGCGGGACGATCTTCGCCGCCGACCAGGTGGTGAAGAATCGGGAGAAGAACCGTTTCGAGAGCATCGCCCGGCGGGATGCCGGCTGAGAGGAGAGAACCGATGAAGTGGAGAGTAATGATGGCGGCGGCCGCCGCCGCGACCGCCATGGCTGCAGGCGGGCTGCAGGCGCAGGACGACATGGCCGACGTGGAAATCGGCGTCAGGGATCTCGGCGACGGGCTCTACATGCTCACCGGCCGGGGCGGCAACATGGGGCTGTCGGTGGGCGAGGATGCCACGTTCCTCATCGACGATCAGTTCGCGCCGCTGACGCCGAAGATCAAGGCGGCCATCGCCGGGCTGACAGAGGATGCGGTGAAATTCGTGTTCAACACGCACTGGCACTTCGACCACGTGGGCGGCAACGAGAACTTCGGCGAGACCGGTGCTGTGATCGTCGCCCACGACAACGTGCGCGAGCGCATGAGCGAGGATCAATTCCTGGAGGCGTTCAATCGGGAGGTGCCCGCCTCGCCGCCGGAGGCGCTGCCGGTCGTCACCTTCAACGACAAGGTGACGCTGCATCTCAACGGCGAGACGATCCGGGCGTTCCACACGCCCCACGCCCACACCGACGGCGACAGCATCATCTACTTCGACGGGGCCAATGTCTTCCACATGGGGGATACCTTCTTCCACAAGATGTATCCCTTCATCGACGGCAGCAGCGGCGGTTCGGTGGACGGCGTCATCGAGGCGGCGAACGCGGTGCTCGCGATGGCCGACGAGGACACCGTCATCATCCCCGGCCATGGCCCCATCGCCACGCGGGACGACCTCCGTGCCTATCGGGACATGCTGGCCACGGTGCGCGATTCCATCAATGCGATGATCGCCGACGGCATGAGCCTCGAGCAGGTGCAGGCTGCCGACCCCACGGCCGACTTCGACGCCGTGCACAACGAGATGGGTATGTTCGAGCCAGCCCAGTGGGTGGGTCTGCTCTACGGGCTGCTGGCCCCGGCCGAGGACCCCGGCGAGGAATGAGGGAAAGGCCGCCGGGCTCGCCGCTCGGCGGCCTGTCTGCCGCGCCCTGCTAGATACGGAAGCGGATGCCCTGCGCCAGCGGCATCTCGGTGCCCCAGTTGATGGTGGTGGTCTGCCGGCGCATGTAGGCCTTCCACGCATCGGAGCCGGATTCCCGCCCGCCCCCGGTCTCCTTCTCGCCGCCGAAGGCGCCGCCGATCTCTGCGCCGGAGGTGCCGATGTTCACGTTGGCGATGCCGCAGTCCGAGCCGCCCGCGGACAGGAAGCGCTCGGCGTGCTGCAGCTTGTCCGTGAAGATCGCCGAGGACAGGCCCTGTCCCACGCCGTTGTGCAGCGCCAGCGCCTCGTCCAGGGCCTCGTAGCCGATGAGATAGAGGATGGGCGCGAAGGTCTCGGCCTGGACGATCGGCCAGTGGTTCTCCGCCATCACCAGCGTCGGCTCGACGTAGAAGCCGGGCCGGTCCAGCCGGTGGCCGCCGTAGAGCACTTTGCCGTGGTGGGAGAGGATGTCCTCGATGGCGCGTTCGAAGTTCGTGACCGCCTGGTTGTCGATGAGGGGCCCCATCAGCGTGCTCTCGTCCAGCGGGTCGCCGATGCTAACCTGGTCGTAGGCGCGGATGAGGCGCTCTTTCAGCTCTTCCCGGCGCGAATCGTGGACCAGCACGCGCCGGGTCGTCGTGCAGCGCTGGCCCGCGGTGCCGACGGCGCCGAAGACGATGGCCGGCACGGCCAGGTCCATGTTGGCGTATTCGTCGACGATGATGGCGTTGTTGCCGCCGAGCTCCAGCAGGCTGCGCCCCATGCGGGCGGCCACCCGTTCGCCGACCCTGCGGCCGACCGCGGTGGAGCCGGTGAAGGAGAACAGATCCACGCGCGGGTCGTCCACGAACGCCTCGGCCCGTTCGGTGCCGCCGTCGTTGAACAGGTTGAAGATTGGCGGATGCGAGAGGTCGGCCAGCACCTCGTTGCAGATTTTCTGCACCGCCAGCGAGACCAGCGGGGTCTTGGGTGAGGGCTTCCAGACCGAGATGTTGCCGCACACCGCCGCGATCAGCGCGTTCCAGGACCAGACGGCCACCGGGAAATTGAAGGCCGTGACGATCCCGACCACGCCCAGCGGGTGCCACTGCTCGTACATGCGGTGGGAGGGCCGCTCCGAGTGCATGGTCTTGCCGTAGAGCATGCGCGACTGGCCCACGGCGAAGTCGGCGATGTCGATCATCTCCTGCACTTCACCGTCGCCCTCGGCCTTGATCTTGCCGTTCTCCAGGCTGACCAGGCTGCCGAGCGCATCCTTGTTGTCGCGCAGCGCGAGCCCGATGCGCCGCACCGCCTCACCGCGCACCGGCGCCGGCGTGTTGCGCCACTCCGCGAATGCCTCCCGGGCGGCGACCATGAGCCGGTCGTATTCGCCCGCACTGCTGGCCCGCACGCTGCCGAGCGCCTCGCCGGTGGCCGGGTTTATCGACTCGATCGGAGGTCCCGGGTCCTTCTCGATGGCCTTGCCGCCGCACCAGGTCCCGTGGTTCTCGGCCTCCAGACCGAGCCGTTTCAGGATATCTTTCATGGCTTTCACTCCCGGCCGACCCGGCGAGGCCGCGAGCCGGCTTGCTAAAGTTACGAAAGGGATGGGAATCGTTGCGCCGTATTCTCCCATTTGACCGTATGAGCCGCCACTGAGGGTTTCCCCGATGGCGAGCGATGGGAGCCGGCGGCCACACGTTGCGGCGTCATTTCGACCCGGCCGCAGGGAGCGCCGACGATTTCGTACGTAACTTATTCGAATCCCTGAAAGTTTTGCTTTGCAGCAAGGCCCGTGGCATATTGCCGCAATGTCCCGAAGCACCGCACAGACGAACTGGCATCCCACCAGCTGGCAGAGCCGTGAGGCCACCCAGCAGGCGGCCTATCCCGATCGCGACGCACTGGACGACGCCGTCGCCCGGCTGAGCCGGCTGCCGCCGCTGGTCACCTCGTGGGAGGTGGACAACCTCAAGCAGCATATCGCCACCGCCCAGCGCGGAGAGGCGTTCGTGCTGCAGGGCGGCGACTGCGCCGAGACCTTCGACGACTGCAGCTCCGAGAGCATCGTGCAGAAGCTGAAGATCCTGTTGCAGATGTCGCTGGTGATGCTCTACGGCCTGAAGAAGCCGGTGGTGCGGATCGGCCGTATGGCGGGCCAGTACGCGAAGCCCCGTTCCGCCGACACCGAGACCCGCGAGGGCGAGACGCTGCCGAGCTTCCGCGGCGACCTGATCAACCGCAGCCCCTTCACAGCCGGCGACAGGGTCCCCGACCCGGAGCTGATCCTGCGCGGCTACGAGCGGGCGGCGCTCACCCTGAATTTCGTTCGCTCACTGGTGGACGGCGGTTTCGCCGACCTGCATCACCCGGAGAACTGGGATCTGGACTGGGTGGGCCATTCGGCGATGGCTGCCGAGTATCAGCGCATCGCCGATGCCATCTCCCACTCGCTGGACTTCTTCGAGTCGATCGCCGGCCGACCCATCCATCACACCCGGCGTGCGGACATCTACGCCGGGCACGAGGGGCTGCACCTGCACTACGAGCAGGCCCAGACCCGGCTGCGGCGCGACCGCTGGTATGACCTCACCACCCATTTCCCCTGGATCGGCATGCGCACGGCCAACGTGGACGGCGCCCACGTGGAATACTTCCGCGGCGTCACGAATCCGCTCGGCGTGAAGGTGGGCCCCGGTATGACGGCGGAGTGGCTGCAGGAGCTGATCGGCATCCTCAATCCGCACAACGAGCCGGGCCGGCTTACACTGATCCATCGCCTCGGTGCGAAGCAGGTGGAGGAGGGGCTGCCGCCTCTGATCCAGGCGGCCCGCGCCACCGGCAGCCCGGTGCTGTGGGTCTGCGACCCGATGCACGGCAATACGGAGAGCACCTCGGGCGGCTTCAAGACGCGGCGCTTCGACAACATCGTCGCGGAGCTCAAGGCCGCGTTCCGTATCCATCGTGAGATGGGCAGCTATCTCGGCGGCGTCCATCTTGAGCTGACCGGCGCAAACGTCACCGAGTGCATAGGCGGCGCCCGCGGCCTGGCCGAGGCCGATCTGACGCGAGCCTACCGCTCCCAGGTGGATCCCCGGCTGAATTACGAGCAGGCGATGGAGGTGGCGATGCTGATCGCAGGCCTCCGCGACGCCGTGGAATCCCACCGCAAGGCCGGCTAGCACGTAGGAGGGCCTTCAGGCCCGATCCGGGGTTCTGTTAGCGCAGGCCGGCCATCGGGAGGGTAAGCGTGGCGGGGACGCTCATGTGGGAGGGCCTTCAGGCCCGATGAATCGCGGCTGAAGCCGCTCCTATCATTGTCTATTCGCTCCAGTCGGCCCGGACGACCCCCACAGCCCGCCCCAGCCGCTGACGGGCCCGTAGCCGAGAGGCTTGCCACCAGTCAGCAGGTGTCGCTGACTGGCAGATCCTCACGGCCACCGCGAGCACGGCCGTCATGCGGGGGTATGCATCGCCGCGACCTTTTGTCGGGAGCAAGATGGATACCCCCGCAGGGCGGTCAGGAGAGAAGGAATCGGGCCTGAAGGCCCTCCTACCGTTGGAAATTGCGGAGCGTGTGCCAGGCCTCGCGGGTCGGGATCTCGCGATATTCTCCGGGCTGCAGGCGGTGCACGTCCCACGGTCCGATGCGGGTGCGGATGAGACGCAGCACCGGCAGGCCCACCGCCGCGCCCATGCGGCGCACCTGGCGGTTGCGGCCCTCGTCGATGGTGATCCTGAGCCAGGAATCGGGCACGCTCTGCCGGTGGCGGATGGGCGGATCACGCGGCCACAGCCATTCGGGTTCGTCGATCGCGGTCGCGTCCACCGCGCGAGCCGTGCGGCCGCGGATGTCGACGCCGCCGCGCAGGCGGGCGAGAGCCTCCGCCGCGACGAGGCCCTCTATCTGGGCGTAGTAGGTCTTCGGCAGCTTGTGCCGAGGATCGGCTATGGCTGCCTGCAGCCGGCCGTCGTCCGTGAGGGCCAGTAGCCCCTCGCTGTCGTAATCGAGGCGACCTGCCGGGTACACCTCCGGGATATCGACGCAGGCGGCGAGCGTATCGCGGCCGCGGCTGTCGGTGAACGCCGAGAGCACGCGGTAGGGCTTGTTGAGGAGCACGAGTCGCATGCCGCGACCATACCCCGGGCGAGGGGCCGCTAACAGTGGGTTGGAGCGGCTCGGGATCGACCCGGCGGCGGCTGCGGACGGGCTCGAATGAGGCGTTTCGGGGGCTTCCCCGATTGCAGCGGCTGTTGGCGGCCGGTATCATGATGCACCGCAATAAAACCGGACCCGCAGTCATCTGCCGGGGTGCAATTCCCCTGCAAGCGCTTGATTCCTGTGGGCCTGAGTGATCAACCGGACTGGAGTGAGTCATGAGTAACCCCGCGCCTACGGCTCCCGGAGAGGGCATGGAACTGTTGGGAACGATGCACGAGGGATTCGAGGAGATACTCACCCCTGATGCGCTGCAATTCGTCGCCGCCCTGCACCGGGAGTTCACGCCGCGCGTCCATGACCTGCTGAAGGCGCGGGACGAGCGCCAGGCCCGCATCGATGCCGGCGAGATGCCCGATTTCCTCGAGGAGACCCGCGAGATCCGCGAGTCCGAATGGCAGGTGACAGAGGCGCCGGCCGACCTGCAGGACCGCCGGGTCGAGATCACCGGCCCGACCGACCGCAAAATGGTCATCAACGCGCTGAACTCGGGCGCGAAGGTGTTCATGGCCGACTGCGAGGACTCGATGACGCCCAACTGGTACAACGTGGTCCAGGGGCAGATCAACCTGCGCGATGCCGCAAACCGGAGCATCAGCTTCGACGCGCCCAACGGCAAGCACTACGAGCTGGGCGACAAGATCGCCACCCTGATCGTCCGTCCCCGCGGCTGGCACCTGTTCGAGAAGCATCTGAAAGTGGACGGCGAGGAAGTGCCCGGCGCCTTCGTCGACTTCGGGCTGTACCTGTTCCACAACGCGAAGGCACTCAAGAACCAGGGCACCGGGCCGTATTTCTATCTGCCGAAGCTGGAGAGCCACAGGGAAGCCGCGTTGTGGTCCGACGTGTTCCGCTTCGCCGAAAAGGCCGGTGTTGTGGAGGCGGGCACCATCAAGGTCACCGTACTGATCGAGACGATCCTGGCGGCCTTCGAGGTGGACGAGATCCTGTACGCGCTGAAGGATTACATCGTCGGCCAGAATTGCGGGCGCTGGGACTACATCTTCAGCTTCATCAAGAAGTTCCGGAAGTTCCCGGAATTCGTGCTGCCGGACCGCAACGAGGTGGGCATGACCACTCACTTCCTGCGCTCCTATTCACTGCTGGTGATCAAGACCTGCCATCGTCGCGGCGCTTTCGCGATCGGCGGCATGGCGGCCCAGATCCCGATCAAGGACGATCCCGAGGCCAACGAGGAGGCCATTGCCAAGGTGCGCGCCGACAAGGAGCGCGAGGCCACCGACGGTCACGACGGCACCTGGGTGGCCCATCCCGGCCTGGTGCCGATCGCCATGGAGATCTTCGACCGCCACATGCCGCAGCCGAACCAGGTGGACCGCCAGCGCGAGGACGTGGAGGTGACCGCGGCGGACCTGTTGCAGGTGCCCCAGGGGCGCATCACCGAGACCGGTCTCAGGAACAACATCTCCGTCGGTGTGCAGTACATGGCGGCGTGGCTCGGCGGCAACGGCTGCGTGCCCCTGTACAACCTGATGGAGGACGCGGCCACGGCGGAGATCGCCCGCGCCCAGGTCTGGCAGTGGGTGCACCACGAGACCGGCGTGCTCGACGACGGCCGCCCGGTGACCCTGGAATTGTTCGGGACCGTGCTCGCGGAAGAGATGGAGAAGATCCGCGAGGAGGTCGGGGAGGAGGCCTACGCTGCCGGCAACTACGAGAAGGCGGCGCAGCTGATGGACAAGATCACCCGCGAGGAAGATTTCGAAAGCTTCCTGACGCTGGAGGCGTATCGGGAGATCGATTGAACCATCGGACCCCTTGGACATTAGACGAAAGTACCAATGGTCCCGCCGTGACCATCCGGTACCATCCGAAACCCACTAACGGCGTGTCAGCGAGGAGTAGAGAATCATGAGTGTCATGTCAGCCGAGGAGCTTCAGAAATCGTGGGACAGCGACCCGCGGTGGAAAGGCGTAACCCGACCCTACAGTGCAGACGACGTGGTACGGCTGCGCGGCACCGTAGAGGTGGAATACTCCCTCGCGCGCCAGGGCGCGGAGAAGCTGTGGAAATACATCCACGAGAAGGATTTCGTGAATGCGCTCGGCGCACTGACCGGCAACCAGGCCATGCAGCAGGTGAAGGCCGGCCTGAACGCCATCTATTTGTCCGGCTGGCAGGTGGCGGGTGACGCCAACCTGGCCGGCCAGATGTATCCCGACCAGTCGCTGTATCCGGCCGACTCGGTCCCCGCCGTGGTCCGGCGCATCAATAACACGCTGCTGCGGGCCGACCAGATCCATCATGCGGAAGGCGACGACTCCATCGACTGGATGCAGCCCATCGTGGCCGACGCCGAAGCCGGCTTCGGCGGCGTGCTGAACGCCTTCGAGCTGATGAAGGACATGATCGACGCGGGCGCCGCCGGCGTGCACTTCGAGGACCAGCTCTCCTCCGCGAAGAAGTGTGGTCACATGGGCGGCAAGGTACTCGTGCCGACCCAGGAGGCCGTCAGCAAGCTGGCCGCGGCCCGGCTGGCCACCGACGTCTGCAACGTGCCCACCCTGGTGGTGGCCCGGACGGATGCCGACGCCGCCAACCTGCTCACCTCGGACATCGACGAGCGCGACCAGCGCTTCATCACCGGCGAGCGCACCGCCGAGGGCTTCTACCGGGTGAAGCCGGGCCTGGAGCAGGCCATCGACCGGGCGCTGGCCTATGCACCCTTCGCAGACCTGGTGTGGTGCGAGACGTCCACGCCGAGCCTGGAGCAGGCGAAGGCGTTCGCCGAGGCGATGCACAAGGAGTACCCGGACCAGCTTCTGGCCTACAACTGCTCGCCGTCGTTCAACTGGCGCAAGAACCTGGACGACAAGACCATTGCCAAGTTCCAGAAGGAGCTCGCGGCCATGGGCTACAAGTTCCAGTTCATCACGCTGGCCGGTTTCCACGCGCTCAACTACAGCATGTTCACGCTGGCGAAGGGCTACCGGGAGCGCCAGATGGCGGCCTACGTCGAGCTGCAGCAGGCGGAGTTCGACTCGGAGAAGGACGGCTACACCGCCACCCGCCACCAGCGGGAAGTGGGTGCGGGCTACTTCGACGGCGTCACCCAGGCGGTGAGCGCGGAGTCCTCGATCACGGCGCTGACCGGTTCCACCGAGGAGGATCAGTTCGACGAGGCCAGCTGAGCCATCGTTCGAGTATCCTTGTTGGAGTAACCCAGGAACGGCGCCCCTCGCGGGCGCCGTTTTCTTTGCGGATCCAGAGGAACACCCGATGCAGTACGAGAAGATCCAGATCCCTGAGCGCGGCGACGTCATCACCATGAACCGGGACTTCCGGCTGAACGTGCCGGACGAGCCCGTCATCCCCTTCATCGAGGGCGACGGCATCGGCCGGGACGTGACGCCGGTCATGAAGGACGTGGTGGAAGCCGCCGTAAGCCGCGCGTACGGCGGCAAGCGGCGCATCGCCTGGATGGAGGTGTACGCGGGCAAGAAGGCCAGCGAGGTCTACGACAGCGCCAACTTCCTGCCCGAGGAGACGCTGCACGCGCTGCAGAAGTACGTGGTCTCCATCAAGGGGCCCCTGACCACCCCCATCGGCGGCGGCATCCGCTCGCTGAACGTCTCCATCCGCCAGACCCTGGATCTCTACGCCTGCGTGCGGCCCATCCGCTACTTCCCCGGCGTCAGCACGCCGATGAAGGAATCCGACCTGGTGAACATGGTGGTCTTCCGTGAGAACACCGAAGACATTTATGCAGGCATCGAGTACGCAACGGGCTCACAGGAGGTGCAGAAACTGATCAAGTTCCTGCAGGAGGAGCTGGGCGCCACCCAGATCCGCTTCCCGTCGAGTTCGGGCATCGGCATCAAGCCGGTGTCCCGGGAGGGCTCCGAGCGGCTCGTGCGCAAGGCCATCAACTACTGCATCGACAACGATCTTGCTTCGGTGACGCTGGTGCACAAGGGCAACATCATGAAGTTTACCGAGGGCGCCTTCTGCCAGTGGGGTTACGAGGTCGCCCGTGAGGAGTTCGGCGCGGAGCCGAAAGACGGCGGGCCCTGGCACGCGTTCCCGAACCCGCGCACGGGCCACGAGATCATCGTCAAGGACGTGATCGCCGATAACTTCCTGCAGCAGATCCTGCTGCGGCCGGAGGAATACGACGTGATCGCCACGCTGAACCTGAACGGCGACTACATCTCCGATGCGCTGGCGGCCCAGGTGGGCGGCATCGGCATCGCGCCCGGGGGCAACATCGGCGACGGTGTCGGGGTGTTCGAGGCCACCCACGGGACGGCCCCCGGCTTCGCCGGCAAGGACCGGGTAAACCCGGGCTCGCTCATCCTCTCCGCCGAAATGATGCTCCGCTACCTCGGCTGGACCGAGGCGGCCGATCTCATCATCAAGGGCGTGGCGAATACCATCGCTGCCAAGGAGCTGACCTTCGATCTCGCCCGGCTGCGCGAGGCGATCCGCAAACCGAAGCGTCCCGCCGGCAGCCATCCCCACGGCAAGCAGGACGTGGAGCAGGAACTCGATCAGCTCATTCCGGGCGCCACGCTGGTGGGCACGAAGGGTTTCGGCGAGGCCGTCATCCGGCACATGGACGACTGATGGCCGCGCCTCGGACGCCCGTACCGCCGGAGCAGTACGACCCTGACTGCACCCGCTGCCCGCGTCTGGCCGCCCATCTGGTGGCGGTGCGCGAAAAGCACCCGGACTACCATGCCCTGCCGGTGCCGCCGTTCGGCGACCCGGAGGCGAGCCTGCTGATCGTGGGACTCGCCCCCGGCATGCACGGCGCCAACCGGAGCGGGCGACCGTTCACCGGCGACTTCGCCGGCATCCTCCTGTACCAGGCGCTCTACGACGCGGGCTTCGCCAGCCGTCCCGAGTCGGTCTCGGCCGACGACGGGCTGGAGCTCACGGATTGCCGGATCACCAATGCGGTGAAGTGCCTGCCGCCGCAGAACAAGCCGACCACCGCCGAGGTGGACGAGTGCAATCCGTATCTACAGGCGGAACTCGGCACGGTGCGCGAGGGCGGCGTGGTGCTGGCCCTGGGTTCCATCGCCCACCGGGCGGTGCTGAAGGCGTTCGGCATGAAGCAGAACGCGAACGGCTTCGGCCATGCCGCTGAGCACGCGCTGCCGGGCGGCCTGACGCTGCTGGATTCCTACCACTGCAGCCGCTACAACACGCAGACGCGACGTCTGACCGACGAGATGTTCCATGCCGTCATCGGCCGGGCGCGGCAACTCGTCGGCTGAGACGGCACGCGAGCGCCGCGATGCCGCCATCGTCACCCTGGTCGGGCTCCGTCCGTTATCCTAGAGATCATGGACGGAGCCGCCTTCGATCATCGCCGTTTCCTCTCGAACCTGAGCCACCGGCCGGGCGTCTACCGCATGCTGGACGAGGACGGCGTGATCCTCTACGTGGGCAAAGCCAGAGACCTGCGCAAGCGGGTGGGCAGTTATTTCAGCGGCAAGGCCAAGGACGCCAAGACGATGGCGCTGGTGGCCGAGATCCACGACATCGAGGTGACGGTCACCAACACCGAGGCCGAGGCGCTCATCCTGGAGCACAATCTCATCAAGCGGGAGCGCCCCCGCTACAACGTGCTCCTGAAGGACGACAAGAGCTATCCCTGGATCCACGTGACCGACCATGCCTACCCGCGGCTGGCTTTCCACCGGGGGGCGCGCAGCGCCCGGGGCCGCTATTTCGGGCCCTATCCCAGCGCGGGCGCCGTGCGCCGGACCCTCGGCGAGCTGCAGAAGCTGTTTCTGCTGCGCAATTGCACCGACACCTTCTTTGCCAACCGCTCGCGGCCCTGCCTGCAGTATCAGATCCGGCGCTGTTCGGGGCCCTGCGTCGGCCACATCGGCGAGGCGGACTACGCACGGGACGTGCAGAACGCGATCGCGTTTCTGGAAGGCCGCAACCAGGCCGTGATCGACAGTCTGGTGGAGCGCATGGAGGCCGCCGCGGAGGCGCTGGAATTCGAGCGGGCGGCACAGTTCCGCGATCAGATCGCGCGGCTCAAGCGCGTGGACGCCGAGCAGATGGTCTCCCGGGAGAGTGCGACGGACGTGGACGCCGTGGGGCTGGCCCGGCGAGGCAGTATCGTCTGTGTGGCCGTGCTGTTCGTCCGCCACGGCCGGCTGCTGGGCAGCCGTTCGCACTATCCGAAACTGGCACCCGACACGCCCGATGACGAGGTGCTGTCCTCGTTCCTCGGCCAGTATTACCTGGAGTCCGCGCCGCCGCGGGAAATCCTGGTGGAGCAGGCGGTGGAGGATGCCGACCTGCTCGGGGAGGCACTGACCGGGCGGGCAGGCCACCGGGTGGAGATCCGCCACCGGGTGCGCGGCGACCGGGCGCGCTGGCTGCAGATGGCCGCGACCAACGCCCGCCAGGGCGCGGATCTGCGCGCCGCCGGCAATGCCGGGGTGCGCCGGCAGCTGGAGGCGCTGGCCGAGGCGCTGGAGCTGGACGACGTGCCGGAGCGCCTCGAGTGCTTCGACATCTCCCATACCGGCGGCGAGGCCACGGTGGCGTCCTGCGTGGTCTTCGGCCCCGAGGGGCCGATGAAATCCGACTATCGCCGGTTCAACATCCGGGGCACGGCCGCCGGCGACGACTACGCCGCCATGCGTGAGGTGCTCGAGCGCCGCTACAAGCGCGTCAAGCGCGGCGAGGTGCCGTTACCCGACCTCGTGCTGATCGACGGCGGCCGGGGCCAGCGCACCCAGGCGCTGGAGATCCTGGCCGATCTGGATCTCGAGTTCCTGAAGGTGGTGGCGGTGGCCAAGGGCCGGGCGCGCCGGCCGGGCAGCGAGCAGCTCTGGGTGGAGGAGGAGGCCTATCCGCGCACCCTCCCGTCCGGCTCGCCGGCGCTGCTGCTCCTGCAGAACATCCGCGACGAGGCGCACCGTTTCGCCATCACCGGCCACCGGGCGCGCCGCGCGAAGGCCCGCCGCGGCTCGGTGCTGGAGGACATCCCGGGGCTGGGGCCGAAGCGTCGCCGCGACCTCCTGCGACACTTCGGCGGGCTGAAGGGCGTTTCCGCCGCGGGCATGGACGACCTGACCAAGGTGCCCGGCATCAGCCGCGTACTGGCCGAGCGCATTTATACTGTACTCCACGCCGAGCGGGAGACGGCCGGCGAGGCGCAAACGAATTGAAGACAACGGAATTGCCGTGCAACTGAATACCGCGAACACGCTGACCTGGATACGCATCGCCGCCATCCCGCTGTTCGTGGTGCTGTTCTACCTGCCGGGGGAGTGGGGCCGCCCGGCCTCCGCGGTGGTCTTCATGCTCGCGGCCATCACCGATTGGCTCGACGGCTACGTCGCCCGCAAGCTCGGCCAGATCACGCCCTTCGGCGAGTTCCTGGACCCGGTGGCGGACAAGCTCATCGTCGCCGTCGCCCTGGTGCTCCTGGTGCAGATGGATCAGCGTATCTCGCTCGCCCTGGTGGCCGCGATCATCATCGGCCGCGAGATCACCGTGTCCGCCCTGCGGGAGTGGATGGCGGGGCTCGGACAGCGCACGACGGTGGCTGTCTCCATGGTGGGCAAGGTGAAGACCAGCCTGCAGATGATCGGCCTGACTCTCATGGTCTGGCATCTGGATACCGGCGGCCTGCCGGTCTACGACGCGGGGTTCCTGTTCCTGCTGGTGGCGGCGGGCCTGACCCTCTGGTCCATGTATGCCTACCTCAAGGCGGCCTGGCCGGTGCTGAACGCGAATAGCTGACCGCGGTGCCTTGACAGTCCCCCGGGAGTCGCTAGAATTGCGGTCCCTTCGAGACTAGGCGGGAATAGCTCAGTTGGTAGAGCGCAACCTTGCCAAGGTTGAGGTCGCCGGTTCGAGCCCGGTTTCCCGCTCCAGATATTGTCAGGGCCCCGCAACGGGGCCCTGATTCGTTACGGTCGCCGGTTCGCCCCGGGAGCCCGATCTGGTAATCTCCCGTCGCCGGCTCAGCCCGCATCAAGTCACTGACGAATAAAGGACAATTCCAGAATGACTCTGCCCCCCAGGATCGGCGGCACCGCCGCCGTCTGTCTCGTCGCCGCGCTGGCCGCCGGACCGCTGCCCGCACAGGAGGAGCGCGACGCCGCCGGCGCCGAGGCCGCCGCGATCGAGGAGGTGATCGTCACTGCCCGGCGCCGCAGCGAGAACCTGCAGGAGATCGCCGACGCCATCACGGTGTTCGACCAGACGACCATCGAGGATGCGTCCATCCAGCGTATGAACGACGTGGCGGCTCTGACACCCAATCTGCGCTTCTCCGACGACCAGGAAGTGGGCCAGAGCACGATCACCATCCGCGGCGTCACCCAGCAGCGGGGCATCGGCGAGACGCCGCTCGCCTTCGTCGTTGACGGGGTCACCGTAAACAACTCGCTGGTTACCACCCAGGATCTGTTCGACGTGGAGCAGATCGAGGTGCTGCGTGGGCCCCAGGGCGCGCTCTACGGGCGGAACTCGGTCGCGGGTGCCGTGAATATCACCACCCGCGGCCCCACCGAGGATCTCGAGGCCTACGTGGAGACCCGCGTGGGCGAGGGCGACGACTACACCATTCAGGGCGCGGTCTCCGGCCCTCTGTTCTCCGACGCGGTGCGCGGGCGTCTGGCGTTCTACAACAATGATCGCGACGGTCAGCTGCTGAACGAGGGCCTCGGCGAGTACGTGGACTTCAAGGACTCGACGTCGCTGCGCGGGCGCCTGCTGATCGAGCCGGACGAACGGCTGAGCGTGGACCTGCGCTACCAGTATGCCGATCAGGAAGCGGGTTCCGGCTACTTCATGCCGGGCTCGGCGGACACCGAGGAGAACCGGCTGCCGGGCGATCCCTTCCCGTTCCCGCTGAACAACACCACCTACACCATCCAGTCCAATATCCTCGGCGTATCGAGCGTCAGTTTCGACGACTACACCGCCAAGGTGGACTACGGCTTCGACGCGTTCACCCTGACCTCGATCACCGGCTGGCACGACCTGGAATCCCGCAACGACCAGGACCTGGATCAGACGAACCGGGAGTTCCTGAACATCGACGTCGACGACAATCAGAGCCAGTTCAGCCAGGAGTTTCGTCTGGTGTCGACGGCGAAGGAGGGCCTGAGGTGGATCGTCGGCGCCTACTACAGCGACCAGGAGCGCGACCGCACGCTCGCCACCTTCCTGAACGTGGCCGGTTTCCAGAACGGCGGCGACTGGAGCAGCGAGAGCGCCTTCTTCGTGCCCCAGGCGCCGGCCATCCTGAACGAGCAGTACGAGACCCGCGCCGTGTTCGGGCAGGTGAGCACCGACCTCACGGAGCGTCTCGAACTCACCGTAGCCGGACGCTTCGATGACGTCCGGCGGGAGAACGACACCAACAATCCGTTGGCTAACGGTGTCAAGGAATTCAGCGAGTTCCAGCCAAAACTTCAATTGGCTTATGCGCTGACCGGGAACCTGAATCTGTTCGCTACCTATGCCGAGGGCTTCCGGCCCGGCGGCTTCAACACGCTGGCGAACGACCCGGCCGTGCAGTTCGCGCCCTCGTTCGACTCCGAGCACCTGGACAACTACGAACTCGGCCTGAAGTACGCCAGCGCTGACGGCAGCCGGGTGCTGAACATCGCGGCCTTCTACATCGATTACGAGAACCAGCAGTGGTTCCTGTTCGACCCGTTCGGCTCCCAGGCGCTGATCAACGCGGACGAGAGCCGTATCCTCGGCGGCGAGGTGGAGGCGGTGATCCGGCCGCTGGACGGCCTGACGCTGGCGCTGGCCTATGGCTTCGTGGACAGCGAGATCGAAGCCATCGGCGCCGAACCTGGGCTGACCGTGCCGCCGTCGGACGTGATCGGCAACGAAGTGCCGGGGGCACCCGTATACACCCTGAATCTGAGCGGCGAGTATGTCTGGCCGCTCGGGTCGTTGCAGGGCTTCGCCCGGGTCGACGTCGACCGGCGGGGCAAGACCTACTGGAGCATCGACGGCCGGGACGCCGAGGGCGCCTACACCGTCGTCGACCTGCGTCTCGGCTTGCGTGGCGACGCCTGGAGCGTGACCGCATTCGCGGAGAACGCCACGGACGAGGAGTGGATCGAGTACTTCGTCTCCCGCCGCTTCACGAGCCTGCGCACCGACATCGCCTGGCCGAGCCCGCCCCGCATGGTCGGCGTCGAGGCCCGCTATCGTTTCTGAGTGGCCTGCGACACCGCGCATTGCGGCCGCCGGAAGCCCCGGGCACACTAGGCCGACACCAGGCCGGCAGCCCGCCCGATCGGGCAGTTTCGGTGCAGGTCGACACAGAGGACATTGCGGCAGACACGCTTGTGAGTGAACCGCTGGTCAGAGGCCGGACCACGCTGATCAGCGTGGCAGCGGTCATCATCATCATCTTCGCCATGCAGGCGGCGAAGGTGCTGCTCGTGCCGTTCCTGCTGGCCGTGTTCCTGTCGCTGGTGAGCGTCCGCCCGCTGCTTTTCATGCAGCGCCAGCGCATCCCCGGTGTCGTGGCGGTGCTGCTGATCGTCGTCGTGATGATGCTGATCCTCGCGGTGTTCGGCGTGATCGTGGGCACCTCCATCGCGGAGTTCACGGCCGCTCTGCCCACCTACCAGGCCCGCCTGGACGCGATGATGGACGGGTTCCTGAAATTCGTCGCGGCGCGGGTCGACAGCGATCAGCCCATCGAGAGCCTGGGCGACATGATCGATCCCGGCTGGGCCATGGGCATGGCGGCCAATACGCTGAACGCGCTCAGGGACGTCCTCACCAACACGCTACTCATCTTCCTGACGATGACCTTCATCCTGCTGGAGGCCTCCACCTTCCCGGTGAAGATCACGGCCGCCTTCGGTCGCGGCGAAGAGCAAATGGCGGCGTTCCGGGACTTCCTGGTCAACCTCGGGCGCTATCTCGGTATCAAGACGCTGGTCAGCGTGGCCACCGGCGTCTCGGCGTGGCTGCTGACCTGGGCCGTGGGCCTCGACTTCCCGCTGCTCTGGGGGCTGCTCGCCTTCCTGCTGAACTATATCCCGGTGATCGGCTCGATCATCGCCGCCATACCCGCCGTGCTGCTGGCTCTGCTCCAGTTCGGCCTCGGCCCGGCGGTGGGCATCGCCATCGGCTACCTGATCATCAACCTGATTTACGCCAACGTCATCGAGCCGCGGATGATGGGCTACGGCGTCGGCATCTCGCCGCTGGTGGTGCTGCTCTCCATCGTGTTCTGGGGCTGGGTGTTCGGGCCGGTGGGCATGCTGCTCTCGGTGCCGCTCACCATGACGCTGAAGATCGGCCTGGAGGCCAACGACGACACCCGCTGGGTGGCCGTGCTGCTCGGCTCAGGGCGCGACGCCCAGCACGTCATCGAAGAGGAAGAGCCGGCGGAGGGTGTTCACGCGAAGGCAGAGATTTCCTGACATCGGGGGTGCGGACGGAGGTCCTTCTCGGCCCGAGAAACCGGTGCCGGTCCGGGGCCTTGTGTGGTATGGTCCGGGTCCCCGGCGGCGCCGGGGCCGTGGGCAAACGGTGGCTAGGTGGCAGAGTGGTTATGCAGCGGCCTGCAAAGCCGTGTACGCCGGTTCGATTCCGACCCTAGCCTCCACCCACTTCCTTTCCTTCCTCCAGCTGATACCCCCGGGGATTCTTCCGCCCGTTTGCCACCCGTGCCGGGCTCGGCTAGCATGCGCCGAAGCCTGCCGGTGGTAACGGAAGCCGGCCCGGGTGAACGGCTGAACGCCGGCTCCCGGTCTATGCGACGACGTTTCGGGTGCCCAACGGCAGTGCTCCCGGTGAGCCCTTTTTGATGCCGGTGCGCCCGGGTGGCGGAATTGGTAGACGCTGCGGACTTAAAATCCGCTTTCCGTAAGGAAGTGCCGGTTCGAGTCCGGCCCCGGGCACCAAAATCAATAGTTTATAGCTCTTATCTCAAGCGGGTCTTACGTTGGACCAGCTATTGTCGGGGTGCTGTCGGGGTGTCAGCCGTCCCGCCCCTGCCGCTCCAGCCGGGCGAGCCGTTCCACCAGGTCGGCCACCCTTTCTTCCAGTGCCTCTATCCGCTCCATTGTGGCGTCCGCCTGCTTCGTGACCGGCGCGGTCGCCGCCGCGGGTGTGGCCACCTCGGCGACGACGGGCTCGCCGCAGAACAGGTGCGTCCAGCGGATCTCCCGGCGGCCGGGCTCCCGGGGCAGGGCGGTGACGAGCGGACCCTCCTCACGGCCCGCGAGGGACTCGAGGCATTGCTCGACCTCGCCGAGACTGCCGAAAGCGTGCAGGCGGCCGCTGCGCGAGCGCAGTTCGCCGGGTGTCTGGGGTCCGCGCAGGAGCAGCAGGCAGACGATGGCGGTCTCACCGGGCGTGAAGTGCAGATCGCTGAACTCGGTATTGCAGAACCGCTGCTTGAATTTCACCACGCGGCTGCCGAAGCCGCTTCGGTCCAGGACCAGGTGTTTTCGATGCAGCGAATCCAGCGCTTCCTGGACCTCGTTCTCGGTCAGCTTCATGACCGGGTCCCGGTTGCTCTTCTGGTTGCAGGCGTTCGTCAGCGCATTCAGAGACAGCGGATAGTGATCCGGTGTCGTGATCTCTTTCTCCATCAGAGCGCCGATGACGCGGGCCTCGACGGTATCGAACAGGGCTTCCATGGTGGCGGGTTCCTCCCGACGGCCGGTCGCGGTTTACGCGGATAGGCCGTCGGACTGATCTGTGGTTGCATGCCTGTGCGACCGTAAACAGGGCTGCGCAGACGCCGACGCATTACGTATCATCCCCGGGCGCACCGGACAAGCAAGGAAAAAAGATGGAGAACGCCGCCAGACTGATCCTCGACTCATCGCTGGGTGCCGAGCTGACGGACGAGGAAGCCACGACGCTCGCCTCGCTGATGGAGATGCGCAGTCTCGGCGACGGCGAGTATCTCACGAACGAGGGCGCCACCGACGACTCGCTGCACGTGCTGCTGGAGGGCAAGCTCGAGGTCGTGAAGCAGGCCGGCGCGGGCGAGACGGCCACACTGGGCATCCTCCGCGAGGGGGAACAGGCGGGAGAGCTCAGTTTCATCGACGGCGCCCCGCACACGGTGGGGCTGCGTGCGCTCTGCGACAGCCGCGTGTTCAGTCTGAAACGCGACGATTTCGAGGGTCTCGTAGACGAGCATCCGGGGATCGTCTACAAGGTGATGCGCGCCATCGTGCGCTCGGCCCACAAGACCCTCAGCCGGATGAATTACGAGTTCATCGAGCTCAGCAACTACATCTTCAAGCAGCACGGCCGCTACTGAGCGTCGCCAGCGCCGGTTCCGGCGTTTGCCGCCTTGTAGTCGCCGAGTGCCGCCTCGACGCTCTGCGTGAGGATCTGGTCGATATTGCTGAGGCTGTCGATGCCGAAGCTCTCATAGCGGGCCCTGACGTACTGCATCATGTAGATCGGCTGCTCCTGGTAGTTCACGGCGAAGCCCACCCGGGTGACGTAGAGATAGATGTCGGGGTAGTTCGTGGTCTGGGTGCAGTCCACCTCCGCGGTCAGGAACAACTCGCCGGGGGCCCAGCCGGATGCGCGGGGGACGTCGAGGCGGGTGAACGCCGTCTGCACCGCCAGGTCAGCCTCGGTGCGCCGTATCGCGCATTCCTCTCCGACGGATAGCAGCACGTACAGGCCCTGGGGGTTATCGGTTCGCATCCACGGCTGGGGCGCCGCCATCGCGGCTGCCGCCGGCAGGGTGAGAGCCAGCGCGCAGGCGAGGCCGGCGATGCGTTTCGCTGTCGTCATCAGTGTTCCTCCCTGGATCGGGGACGTCCGGAGCCGAGGCCGCAGTTTACTCCACGCACGAGACCACCGCAGGGCGTTCCGATCGACTGAAAATCCCTGTTGTAACGGCAGGTTGCGAAAATTGCGAAGGATTTGCCTCCGCCCCGGCCTCTAACGGTTCGAGCCGACGGCACGGCGCCGACGGATGCGACTGGCAGAGGAGGCCGCGTGAAAACACAGATTCACCCCGTTACCGACATGCGCAACGGTTTGCCGACGATGGGCGGTGAGCCGCGCCACTCCGGTGTCAGCCTGGATCTGCTCGGCGCTTCCAGCCCCGGCAGGAGCGCACTGGAAGCCGAGATCCGGGACTGCTACGACCATCATTTCGGCGCCCGGGTCGAGGAGTTCATGCCCTGGCTGCTGCGGGTAACCTGCCGGCAAGACGGTGCGCGCGGCGTCATCGGGCTGCGGCCGGCGTCTCGGGAGCGCCTCTACCTCGAGGACTATCTCGCCGTGCCCGTGGAGGAGGCCATCGCGGCCGTCGCCGGCCATCCGGTGCCCCGCACCGCCGTGGTGGAGATCGGCCAACTGGCCGTCGAGAGCCGGCAGGTGGTGGTGCCCCTGTTTCGCGAGCTGGTGCCGTTCCTGCTGCAGCAGGGCTTCGGCTGGGTCTGCTTCACGGCCACCGGCCCGGTACGATCCCTGCTGGCACGGGCCGGTCTTGCCGGCTGCGAGCTTGCGCCCGCCAGAGAGGCCTGCGTGGCGGGTCGCGAGGACACCTGGGGCGACTACTATCGCCACGACCCCCGCGTGATCGTCGGGGACCTGCAGCGGCCGTGCGGATTCCGGTGCACACCGGAGGGGGACGCATGAGCGGGGTGCTGGCCGCGCTGCGCCGTCATGCCGCCGGGCGCCCGCTGGCCGCCGCCGTGGTCTCGGACGGGGGCGTGCTGGGCTATGCCTCTCTGGAGGCGCGCGTGACGGCGCTCGCCTCCCGGTTGCGGGCGGGGCGCATCCGGCGCTGCGCCCTGATAGCGGACAACGGTCCGGACTGGATCGTGGCTGATCTCGCGATGATGGCGGCCGGGATCACGGCCATCCCCGTTCCGCTGTTCTTCACACGGGCACAGCTGGACCATCTGCTGAGCGACGCCGGCGTCGATGCGGTCCTGAGCGCCGGCGCGGACGGCTTGCCCGACGACGGCCATGGTTTCCGCAGGCGGCCGCTTGCCGGCGCGGGCGGCCTCGCACTGCTGCGCCGTTCCATCCGCCGGGACACGGCCCTGAACGGCCGCAATGACGTCGCGAAGGTGACCTATACCTCGGGCAGCACCGGCAGCCCCCGCGGTGTGTGCCTCGGCCGGGACGGTATGGAGGCGGTCGCATCGAGCCTGGCCGCCCGCCTGCAGGGCGCAGGCGTACGACGTCACCTGTGCGTGGTGCCGCTGGCGACCCTGCTCGAGAACATCGCCGGGATCTACGTGCCGCTGCTGCTCGGCGCCGCCATCCACGCACCGTCGCTGGAGCGGGTGGGCCTGACCGGCTCCAGCGGCCTCGACCCGCTGCGCCTGCGCCGCGCGATCGACGAGAGCGGCGCCGAGAGCGTGATTCTTCTGCCGCAGATGCTGGCCGCGCTGAACCGGACGGCCGACCTCGAACCCTGGAACGACTGCCCGCTGCGCTTCGCCGCGGTGGGCGGCGGCCGCGTGGCGCCGGCCGAACTTGAGCAGGCCCACGCACACGGCCTGCCTGCCTACGAGGGGTACGGACTCTCCGAGTGCCATTCCGTGGTGACGCTGAACACGCCCGGCGACAGCCGACCGGGCAGTGCGGGACGGCCACTGCCCCATGCCCGGGTCAGGATTGCCCCCGACGGCGAGATCATGGTGTCAGGCGCGGTGATGCAGGGCTACCTTGCCGTGCCCGGGCACGGCGAGCGCCGGATCGCGACCGGGGAAATTGCCACCGGAGACCTTGGCAGCCTGGACGACCAGGGCTTCCTGCACGTGCAGGGGCGCAAGAAGAACCTGTTCATCACGGCGTTCGGTCGCAATGTGTCGCCCGAGTGGGTGGAGAGCGAACTGGTCCACGAGCCCGCGATCGCACAGGCGCTGGTCTGGGGCGAGGCGCTGCCCTGCAATGCCGCCGTGATCGTGCCGGCGACGTCGGCGGGCGCCGACGGCGTGCAGGCCGCGATCGACGCCGCGAATCGCCGGCTACCCGATTACGCACGCGTGTCCGCATGGCTTCCGGCCGACGCCCCGTTCCGCCCGGACAGCGGCGAGCTGACTGCCAACGGGCGGCTCCGTCGGGACGCACTCATACGGCGCTACGGCGACCGACTGACCGATCTGATCCACGGCGTCACGGCGCCCGACAAGAAGGTGATAAACGCATGACCGACTTTTTCCTGGCCCTGGCCGACGACACCGCCGCCGAGCGCGACTACCTGCTCGGCTCGCCGATCATCCGCGATGCCCTCGAGGGCCGTGTGACCCCGGCGCAATATCGGGCGTTCCTCACCGAGGCCTACCATCACGTCAAATGCACCGTGCCCCTGCTGATGGCCTGCGGCAGCCGTCTTGGCGACGACTACGAGTGGCTGCGGGGTGCCATCGTCCGTTACATCAACGACGAGTACGGCCATCAGGAGTGGATCCTGAATGACATCGCGGCGACCGGCGGCGATCCCGACAGGGTGCGTCAAGGCCAGCCGGGGTTCGCGACGGAGCAGATGGTGAGCTACGCGTGGGACACGATCGGGCGGAGCAATCCGGTGGGCTTTTTCGGCATGGTCTACGTGCTGGAAGGCACCAGCATCGCCATCGCGGGACAGGCCGCGGCCGCCATCGGCCGCAGCCTTGGGCTGCCGCAGAGTGCGTTCTCCTACCTCATCTCCCACGGCGAGGTGGATCAGGAGCACGTGAAGTTCCTGGCCGGCCTTCTGAACCGGCTGGACCGCGACGAGGATCGCCAGGCGGTCCGTTACTGCGCGCGCCGCTTCTTCCTCCTCTATGCCGGGATCTTCCGTTCGCTGCCGAGTGCGGGGAGCGCGGCCGAGAGGGCCGTGGCATGAATCTCACCGGACGACGCGTGCTCCTCACCGGCGCCACGGGCGGCATCGGCGCTGCACTGGCAGGGGAACTCGCCAGAGCCGGAGCCCACCTGCTCCTGAGCGCCCGCGACGCGGCAAGACTCGACGCGCTGGCCGGGCAACTGACGGAGCAGGCCGCGGCAGTCCGGCGCCGGATCGTCGTCCTGACCGAGCCGGGCGACATCACCGACGCGACTGCCAGAGAGCGCCTCGCGCGGCGGGCCCGGGGTTTCGAGGGCGGTATCGACGTACTGATCAACAATGCGGGCGTGAATTCCCTGGCTCGCTTCGACGACCAGAGCGCGGCGGACATCGAGACACTGGTGCAGACGAATCTGCTGGCGCCCATGCTCCTGACGCGGACCCTGCTGCCCCATCTCATGGGACAGCCGAATGCCTGGCTGCTGAACGTCGGCTCGGTACTGGGTTCGATCGGGATGCCCGGCCAGGCGGTCTATTCCACCACCAAATTCGGCCTGCACGGGTTCACCGAGGCGCTGCGCCGGGAGTGTGCCGGGACCGCTCTCGAGGTGCTCTACCTCGCCCCGCGCGCGACCCGCACGGCGATGAACGGCGATGCCGCCTGCCGCATGAACGAGGCACTGGGGGTCGCCATGGACCCTCCCCGGCAGGTGGCCCGGCGGGCGATGGCGTTGCTGGCCGGCTCCCGGCGCGAACGTTTTATCGGCTGGCCGGAGCGCCTGTTCGTGAAAGTGAATGCGGTCGCGCCGCGCCTGGTCGACGGTGCGCTCGGCAAGCAGAGACCGGTGGTGGAGGCCTACCTCCGTCCACGTACCCACAGCCAATGAGGTGAACGAGATGATACGAATGATTCGCAGCCGGGCGACTGCCCGGATCATGCTGGCCGGCGCGATGCTGGCTTTCGCCCTGACGGGCGCGGGCCTGGCCCGGGCGGCGGACATGGAGCAGGACCTGCGGGAGATCCAGCAACGCTGGGCCGAGGCCAATTATCGGCTGGACGGAGGCGAGCAGAAGGACGCGTTCGAGGCCCTCGCGGAGGACGCCGCCGCGCTGGTCGCGGCCTATCCGGACCGGGCCGAGCCCCTCGTATGGCAGGGCATCGTGCTCAGCACCTACGCCGGGGTGAAAGGCCCCTTCGGTGCCATGGGACTCGCGAAGAAGTCCCGGGCTGCGCTGCATGCTGCGGAGAAACTGGATCCGACCGTTCTGCAGGGCTCCGTCTATACCAGTCTCGGTGCGTTGTACTACAAGGTACCGGGCGGCTTCATCGGCTTCGGCGACAACGACCGGGCGAGGGAATACCTGGAGAAAGCCATTGCCATGAACCCGGACGGAATCGACCCGAACTATTTCTACGGCGAATTCCTGTACGAAGAGAAGGACTACGAGGCGGCACGGCGGGCGCTGGAGCACGCGCTGGAGGCGCCGGCCCGGCCCGACCGCACACTCGCCGACCAGGGCCGGCGCGAGGAGATCCGGGAGCTGCTCGCCAGGGTCGAGGAGAAGGCGGGCTGAAGCTGGCGCTTTCCGTGACGGCAACGTGACGGGGCAGGGATCGCGCGTTATCCTCGACGCCGGTTGAACAGAGTTCCGGCGCCGAGGTGGCCATGTCGCAGCTGTCACTCCTCGACTACATGCTGCTTTTGCTCGAGACCAAGGACAGCCCGCGGCACGTGGGCGGTCTGCAGGTCTTCGAGCCGCCGCCCGATGCGCCGGAGGACTTCGTGCGCGGCCTGGTGGCGGACATGCTGGCCAGCGAGCCGGTGGAACCATTTAACCAGAAGCTGAAAGTTCCACTGGCCGGGCGTCCGCGCTGGGTAGTCGATCCGGACATGGACCTGGCCGACCACATCTTCCACGAGGCGCTGCCGTCGCCGGGCCGGGAACAGGACCTGCTGGACCGGGTGGCACAGCTGCATGGCCGCCTGCTCGACCGTAACGCCCCGCTGTGGGAAGTCTACGTGATCGAGGGGCTCGAGGGCGGCCGCTTCGGTGTCTACGCCAAGATCCACCACGCCTACATGGACGGCATCAGCATGTCCCGGCGTTCGATGGCGAGCCTGTCGAAGACACCCGACGAGGACGTGGCGCCCATGTGGGCCAACGCCGAGCACAGCCGCGAGCACGAGGCGGTGCGCAAGGGCATCGTCGAGACGCTGTTCGGCTCGGCGAAGAGCTTCGGCCGCCTGGCCATGGTCGGGCCCCAGCTGAGTCAGCTGGCATTGCGGCACGGCTGGCGGCTTCTCGGCGGTGGCGACGATCTGCCCGTCCCCTTTACCGCGCCGCGCACGGCCTTCAATCAACCGCTGACCGCCGCCCGCGCCTTCGGCGTCTGCAGCGTGCCGCTCGACCGGGTGAGGGCCCTGGCGAAAGCGCAGGGCGTGACCGTGAACGACGTGATCCTTGCGCTCTGCGACACGGCACTCAGGGGCTATCTCGGCCAGCGTGACGAGCATCCCGACAAGCCCCTGGTGGCGCAGATGCCGATCTCGGTGCGCAGCGACCGGGGCGGTAGCGGCAACCAGGTGACCATCGCGCTGCTCGAGCTGGCCTCCGGCGAATCCGATCCGCTGGCCCGGCTGCAGGAGATCCACGAGCATGCCGGCAGCGTCAAGCACGAGTATGCGGAGATGGGGATCGAGGCCGCCGAGGCCTACACCATCCTCGTGCAGACGCTGATGCAGATCGGCGATCTGGCGCACCTGTCCGAGCGTTTCCCGCCGCTGGGCAATGTGCTGGTGTCCAACGTCATCGGCGGCACCGAGCCGCGCTACATCCGCGGTGCGCGGCTGACGGCCAGCTATCCCATCTCCACGATCCCGCCCGGCATGTCCATGAACGTGACCATCTACAGCTACGCCGGCAATCTCCATTTCGGCCTGCTGACCGGCCGCCGGGCTCTCCCGGACCCCGAGCGTATCGCGGAGGGCATCGCAGCCGCCTTCGATGAACTCGAGAGCGCCGCGGTCCGCTCCTGAGCCATCGCGCGCTCGGAACCATGCCCAGCATACGCATACGGCGCAGACACCGGCTCAGCCACGACGAGGCCGTCGCTGCCGTCAATCGCATCGCCAACGAACTGGCTGCGGAATACGGTGTGCGGATTCGCTGGCAGGACGACAGACTCAGTTTCGAGCGGCCCGCCCTCAGCGGCCATATCGACGTGCACGAGGAAGACATCGTGATCGACGCGTCGGTGGGGCTGTCGCTGATGTTCTTCCGTCAGGACATCGAGCGCGAGATCGACCGCCTCATCGAGGCGGAATTCCGTTGATCGGCGGAGGAGTGCTCAGCCGGCCTTGTCGCCGGCGGTTCCGGTCTCGTTCGCATCCTGCAGCACAGTGTCGTCGCCGGCGGCGTCTACGGCGAACAGATGGCGCACTTCCTGCAGGCTGCGCATGATCGCGGTGTCGGCGAGCCCCGGTTCCTCGGCGTCGTCCCCGTAACGGGCGGCCGGATTCAGGTACTTCACCCGGTGATTGCCGATGGAGATCACGTCGTCGTGTTGCAACGCCTTCTGCGAGACCCGCCGCGAGTTCACGTAGGTGCCGTTCATGCTCTTCAGATCGGCGATCCAGGCGCGCCCGTCTTCCACCACGACGAGCGCATGGTGTCGGCTCACGTAGCGGCTCGGCAGGGCGACGTCGTTATGGGCGTCACGGCCGATCAGGACCCGGCCCGCCGGCCAGTGCCGGTCGCTGACGACCTCGCCGTCCCGCGATACCACGAGCCGGGTGGGCGCCTGGGGCCGGATTGCATCCGTCGGCTCGCCGGCCAGCGCCGGTTCCGGCAGACGTTCGTCGAGCCCGAGCGCCTCGCGCACCTCTTGCGTATCCGCCGGCAGTCGTCCGCCGAGGAGCACATCCATTGTCAGGGACTCGATCTCGCCCGGCAGTCCGCCGCTGGCGCGCCAGAGGAGGGCGATCGCCCCATCCGTGAGATACTCGGTGTGCGAGCCGGCGCCCGCCGCGCGCAGATGCCGCACGATGTAATCGTCGGTCTCGATCAGATCGAGGGGACGGAGACGGCAGCCGGCGGTGATCCGCTCGCGCACGGGCCCCATGGCGGGTGCCCGGATGATCTGCTCTAGGCGATCGTCGCAGCAGAGGACCAGCCTGGCAGCGGCCTCGTTCGCCGCGGTGATCTGGACGAGCCGGCATATCTCCTCCAGCGCCGACGGGTGCATCCCGCTGACGTTGACGAAGCCGAGGAATACGGGCTGGCCGGCGTGGCACTGGTGGATCAGGAACACCCGCAGCATGCTGGACAGATCGTCGGGCGCGACGGTATCGAGTTCGTAACCGATCTCACTAAGCACTGTCCGCAACAGCGCGAGCCGGTCCATTCCGTTACCATCCACGACCACTGCGGAGACGTCCTCGCGCCGGAGCCGGGATGCGAACTGCTCCAGCACGGTCCTGCGGCCGCTTCCGGCCAGGCCGTTGATCGTGCCGAGCCCCTTCGGATCGCGGTAGACTTCGTGCATCATCGCGATGGCGTCGCGCATGGGAGGTGTTTCGATATAGACGGGGGAGATTCCGTCCATGCCGAATGGCTCATGCTCGAGGCCAGGTATGCGACTTTTCATTCGAAGCCTTGTTAGCCTTGGAAACCGATGCTGCCGTCTTTGTTGTTGGTCGGATGACGTCGTCTACGGACTCCTGCCCGCCGCAGCGGGCCGTTCAGTCTACGACAGACGCCGAACTTATGTAAATGCTCTGGCAAGCGGTATACACGCGCAGGATGACATTTTGGTTGCCCGCTTAAGAATCAAAGTTAATAAACCTCGATAAGATGTTGATATTTAATTTTTCTTGTGGCCGAACAACCAGCGGCCATCGAGCTCCTTCAGGTTTCTCCCGCCACCGGGAGGCTGCCCGTGGCTGAACTCGGCGCCCCCCATCTGAAGGCTCACGGGCTCACCCTGTTCCGCGGCGACCGCTGCCTGTTCAAGCGGCTGGACCTGGAGGTGGGTCCCGGTGAGGCCCTGCACGTGGTCGGCCCCAACGGCAGCGGCAAGACTACGTTGTTGCGCACGCTCGCCGGGCTCACGCTCGCCGAGGACGGTCAGGTGTACTGGTGCAGTCACCGCATCGAGAGCGTGCGGCAGGAGTATGCGCAGGACCTCGCCTGGTGCGGGCACCGGCCGGCCCTGAAAGACGACCTGACGCTGCGTGAGAACCTGTCGATGCACCGGCGGCTGCGCTTCGGCCGCGACGAGTCCGCCGTCGCCCGGGTGATGGACAAGCTGCAGATCGGCCGCCTGTCCGAAATACAGGCAGGGCGGCTCTCGGCGGGGCAGCGCCGACGCGCCTCCCTGGCCAACCTGTTGCTGAGCGAGGCCCGTCTGTGGCTGATGGACGAGCCTCTGACCAACCTGGACGTGGCGGGCAAGGCCCTGGTGAAGCAGCTGATCTCGGAACACGTGATCGGCGGCGGTGTCTGTGTTCTGGTGGCCCACGAAGCGGTCGAGGTCGAGCGGGTCGAGCTTGCGCAACTCGAACTCGGGAGGAAGTCATGACGGCGCATAGCCGACCCGAGCCGGCGGGACTCTGGAACGTCTGGCTGACGATCGTCGCCCGGGAACTCCGACTGGCCTTCCGGCGGCCCGGCGACATGGCCACCCCGCTCATCTTCTTCTCAATCGTGGTAAGCCTGTTCCCGTTGGCGGTCAGCCCGGACAAACAGCTCCTGATGAAGTTCGGGCCGGGCGTATTGTGGGTGGCGGCGCTGCTCGCCTCGCTGATGTCGCTCGGCTCGCTGTTCCGGCAGGACCGGGAAGACGGCACGCTGGAGCAGCTGCTGCTCTCGGGTCAGCCTGTGTCTGTTCTTGTCCTCGGAAAAATCGCGGCGCAGTGGCTTGTGACCGGGCTGCCCCTCGTGATCATATCGCCGATAGCCGGCGTCGCCTTCTTCATACCGGAGGAGTCGCTCCCGATTCTTGCGGGCTCGCTCGTGCTGGGCACGCTGAGTCTCAGCCTGATCGGCTCGGTGGGAGCCGCCCTGACGGTGGGGCTGCGCCAGGCCAATTCGCTCCTGAGTCTGTTGGTGCTGCCGCTGGTGATGCCCGTATTGATTTTTGGTGCGAGAGCCGTGAGTCTCTCGGCTGACGGAGAGACGACGGGGGGATCGCTCTACCTTCTCGCGGCACTCACCATGCTGACGATGACATTTTCACCCTTCGCGGCTTCGGCGGCACTGAGGATCAGCGCCGACTGAGGCGCATCGGCAGAGAGGAGCAGGACAGGACTCATGTGGACTTGGTTTCATAAGCTGGGCTCGCCGCCCCACTTCTACCGCATCGCCGGCAAGCTCGCGCCATGGTTCGGCGTGCTGGCCGCCATCGCCCTGATCGCCGGCACCTTCAAGGGCCTGGTGCTGGCACCTGCCGATTATCAGCAGGGTGACGGCTTCCGCATCATCTACGTGCACGTACCGTCCGCCTACCTCTCGCTCATGGCCTATGTGGTCATGGCCACCGGCGCGGCCATCGGCCTGATCTGGCGAATGAAGCTCGCGCATGCGGTGGCGGCGGCGTGCGCGCCGATCGGCGCATCGTTCACTTTCCTGGCGCTCGCGACCGGTTCCATATGGGGCCGGCCGATGTGGGGCACCTGGTGGGAGTGGGGCGACGCCCGGCTCACCTCCGAGCTGATACTCCTGTTCCTCTATCTCGGCTACATGGCCCTGCGGGCCTCGATCGACGACACCAACAAGGCCGACCGGGCCAGTGCTGTGCTGGCGATCGTGGGCGTGATAAACGTGCCGATCATCCACTACTCGGTCGAGTGGTGGAGTTCCCTGCACCAGGGCGCCACGCTGGCCAAGTTCGACCAGCCGTCGATCACCGGCAACATGCTGACGCCGCTCCTGATCATGATCATCGGCTTCACGCTGTTCTTCGCCGCGGTGCTCCTGACCCGTGCCCGGGCGGAGGTGCTCGAGCGCGAGCGCCATTCCCGCTGGGTCAAGCGTGAACTTCTCGGCGATAATGCGGTCGGGGAAAGTATCCCGGCAGGGGAGTTGCAGAGATGACCGAATTCCTGGCCATGGGCGGTTACGGCGGGTACGTATGGAGTTCCTTCGCCTTAACCGCAATCATTCTCGTTTTTAACGTGACCGCGGCAAGACGTCGCCACGCAGCCGCCAGGCTGAACGTGGCCCGCAGAATCCAAGCAATGGAGGACGACTGATGACCCCTCGCCGACAGCGGATGCTGGCCGTTGGGCTGGCCGTGACCGGGCTCGCTATCGCCACGGCCCTGAGCCTGACCGCCTTCCGGGAGAACATGATGTTCTACATCGAGCTCGACCAGGTGGCCGCGGGCAACGTGCCCGAGACACGGACCTACCGGGTCGGTGGCATGGTGCAGGAAGGCACCATCGAACGGGCCTCGGGCAGCATGGACGTGGAGTTCACCATCACCGATTACCAGAACTCCCTCGGCGTGCGCTACAACGGCGTGCTGCCGGATCTGTTCCGCGAGGGCCAGGGCGTGATCGCGCACGGACGCGTCGGGGAAGACGGCGTCTTCCAGGCGGACAAGATCCTGGCGAAGCATGACGAGAACTACATGCCGCCAGAGGTCGCCGATTCGCTGAAGCGCAGCGGCCACTTCCCGGAGCGGACGAAGCCATGATCCCCGAAATAGGACAATTCGCACTCATCCTGGCCCTGACGCTCGCGCTGGTCCAGGGCGTCGTGCCGCTGGTCGGCGCGCAGCTCGGCAAGACGCAATGGACGGCGGTCGCCCGCCCGGCTGCGGCGGCGCAGTTCGGCTTCATGGGGGTCTCCTTCCTGTGCCTCACGTGGGCTTTCATACAGAACGACTTCTCGGTTCTGTACGTCGCCAACAACTCGAACTCCATGCTGCCGATCGGTTACCGCATCGCCGCGGTATGGGGTGCCCACGAGGGTTCGCTGCTGCTGTGGACCCTGGCGATGGCGGCCTGGACCGTTGCCGTGGCCTATTCGTCGCGCCACATGCCGCAACGCTTCGGCGCCCGGGTCATCGGCGTGATGGGTCTGCTCAGCGTCGGCTTCTACGCCTTTACGCTGTTTACCTCGAATCCGTTCGAGCGGCTGGTGCCGGCGGCCCCCGACGGCGCGGACCTCAATCCGCTGCTGCAGGATCCGGCACTGGTCATCCATCCCCCGATGCTCTACATCGGCTACGTCGGCTTCGCGGTGGCATTCGCCTTCGCCGTGGCGGCCATGCTGGAAGGAAAACTCGATCGGGACTGGGCGCGCTGGACGCGGCCCTGGACGACCGCCGCCTGGATGTTCCTCACCATCGGCATCGCGCTGGGCAGCTGGTGGGCCTACTACGAACTCGGCTGGGGCGGCTGGTGGTTCTGGGATCCGGTGGAGAACGCCTCGTTCATGCCCTGGCTCGTCGGCACGGCCCTGATTCACTCGCTGGCGGTCACGGAGAAACGCGGCCTGTTCAAGAGCTGGACGCTGCTGCTTGCGATCACCGCATTCTCGCTCAGCCTGCTCGGCACGTTCCTCGTGCGCTCCGGTGTGCTGGTCTCCGTGCACGCATTCGCCAGTGACCCCACTCGCGGCGCCTTCATCCTGGCTTTCCTCGCAATCGTGGTGGGCTCGGCGCTCGCGTTATACGCCTGGCGGGCACCGAAGATGGATTCCGACGCCGGCTTCAAGCCCCTGTCGCGGGAGACCTTCCTGCTCCTGAACAACGTGCTGCTGGTGATCACGGCCACGCTGGTGCTGCTGGGTACGCTCTATCCCCTGTTCCTCGACGGTCTCGGCCTCGGCAAGATCTCGGTTGGCCCGCCGTTCTTCGACCTGGCGTTCATCATCCCGATGCTGCCGCTGGCATTGCTGATAGGCATCGGCATGAGCACGGCCTGGCGCAGCGGCGACAAGATGGCCATCTGGCGTCAGGTGCGCCTGCCGCTGGCTATCGCCGTGCCGCTGGCCATCCTGGTGCCCTGGCTGATCTACGGCCGCGTCACGCCGCTGATCTTCACCGGCATGCTGGCGGCGTTCTTCGTGAGCTTTACCGCTGTCTGGGACCCGCTGATGCGCTTGTTCGGCAAGCGTTCCGGGCCCCGGCAGTCGCGGGCCGTCACGGGCATGCAGCTCGCCCATCTGGGCGTCGGTATGTTCGTCATCGGCGTCACGGCCGTGATGTCCTACGGCCAGGAAGTCGACATGCGGGCGAGTCCGGGCGAGACCATCCAGGTGGCCGGTTACGACTTCACGATGCGCGGACTGCGCGAGGTGGAGGGCCCCAACTACGACGCCATGGAAGCGGAATTCGAGGTGCGCCGTGACGGCGAACTCGTCACCGTGCTCACCCCCCAGAAGCGGGTGTACCGGGTGCGCCAGAGCCCCATGACCGAGGCGAGTATCGACGCCGGTTGGGACCGGGACCTGTTCGTCGCGCTGGGCGACTCACTCGGCAACGGCGCCTGGAGCGTTCGCATTCAGTACAAGCCCCTGATCCGCTGGATCTGGTTCGGCTGTGGCGTGATGGCGCTCGGCGGCATCGTGGCGATGTCCGACCGGCGTTACCGGGTGCCGGCCGCCGAGCGGCGCGCCATGGAGGCCGGTACGGCCGCGGAGGGCAGGGCGGCGACATGATTCGCTACATACTGCCCATTGCCGTATTCCTGGGGCTGCTGATCGCCCTGATGGCGGGTCTCGGCAAGGACCCGGGCGAATTGCCGTCGCCGCTCATCGGGCGGGATTCGCCGACCTTCACCCTGCCGGAACTCAGCAACCCGGAGGAGACCGTATCCGACACGGACATCCGCGGCGAGGTGGCGCTGGTCAACGTCTGGGCGAGCTGGTGCGTAGCCTGCCGTCAGGAGCATAATTTCCTGATGGCCCTTGCGCGTTCCGGTACCATTCCTATCTACGGGCTGAACTGGCGGGACGAGCGGCCGGCCGCACTGCGCTGGCTGCGCGATCTGGGCAACCCGTATACGGCCAACGCCTTCGACGGTGACGGCCGGGTGGGCATCGACTGGGGAGTCTACGGCGCGCCGGAGACTTTCCTGCTCGACCAGGAGGGGCGCGTGATCTACAAGCACGTGAGTCCGTTGACACCAAAGGTGTGGCGCGAGGAATTCGAGCCACGGATCGCCGAGGCGAGGAAATCCGAGATCGGAACATCCGAGGCCAGGAAATCAGGTTCGTGAAATTGCTGAAAACAGGTTGGTTGGCGCTCCTCATGGCGCTGACGGTGTCGGCTTTCGCCATCGACAAAGGTCCGGCGTTCGAGGATCCGGCCACCCAGGCCCGCTACGAGGAGCTCATCGACGAGATCCGCTGCGCCACCTGCCAGAATCAGTCCATCAAGGACTCGAACGCGATGCTCGCCGAAGATCTCCGTCGGGAGATCCGCGAGATGATCTCCGAGGGCAAGTCGAACGAGGAGATCTTGCTCTTCCTGACTGACCGCTACGGCGAGTTCGTGCTGTACCGGCCGCCGTTCGACCAGCGCACGGCCTTGCTGTGGGGCGCTCCCGTCCTGCTGCTGCTCATTGCCGCATTCGTGCTGCTCCGGGTGATCCGGCGGCGAACCAACCTTCCCATCGACGATGAAAGCTAGACAGAGCGGCCGGTGCCCCGGCCCGGTGAACTTATGACAACGACGATCTTCTGGGCGATAGCCGGCCTCATGGCGCTGGCGGCGGCAGCTCCCCTTTACCTGGCGCTGCGCAAAGGTAGCCAGGCTACCGAGAACGGTGAGAGCAGCGAGAGCAGCTCCGGCGGCTTCGCGGCTTTCATCGCCGTGCTCTTTCTGGGTGCCTCGGTGGGCACCTACGTCTACCTCAGTGATTACGATTTCGACAGCGTACTCACCTCGGCGGGCACGAACGACAATCCGCATGCGAGCGACGCGCAGGATGCCATCGCCGAGCTGGCCGCGAGCCTGGAGGAGAATCCGGACGACGTCGAAGGCTGGAAGTTCCTGGGCCGCAGCTATCGGGCGCAGGAGCGATACCGGGAAGCGGCACGGGCCTTCGAGCGGGCCTACGAACTGGCCGACGACGATCCGGTGGTGATGCTCGATCTTGGCGAGTCGATCCTGTTTGCCGACAGCACGGCCATCACGGGACGGGCGGGTCAGCTGTTCGAGAACGCGCTGCAGCTGGCGCCGAACAACGCCCGTGCGCTCTGGTATGCGGGTCTGGCGGCGGCGAACCGGGGCGAGCGGCTGCTCGCGGCGGACCGCTGGGAGCAGATACTGGATACCGCGCCGCCGGATGACGTGCGGCAGATACTCGAGAGCAATATCCGCGAGCTGCGCGCCGCCGCAGGTGCCGGAGAGGGCGATGCCGGCGCGCCGATGGCGGCCGCGGCAGAGATGCCGTCACAGGAATCAGCGCCTGCCGCGGCCCCGGAGCCGGAGCCCGAGGCGCCGGCCCCTGCCCCGGAGGCGGCGCCCGGCACGGTACCGCTGCAGGTGACGTTGAGCCCGGAACTCGCCGCCCAGGCACCGGCTGATGCGGTACTGTTCATCTTTGCGCGCACGCCGGGGGTCGGCGGGCCGCCGATTGCTGCCGTCCGCCGCCGCGCCGGCGATCTGCCCCTGTCCATCACGCTCAGCGACGCCAACGCGATGATGGCGGGACGGCAGATCTCCACTCAGGAGGAAGTCGAGCTGGTGGCCCGGGTGGCGAAAGGCGGTTCGATCAGCGAGACCGCGGGCGATCTGATCGGCGCGACGACCTATCGCATGGACAGCGGGGAGACGGCTCGGCTCGTGATCGATCAGGTCGTCGGCCGCTAGGGCATTCTCCCGCCTGTCGTCAACTTTTCGTCAGTTGAACGGCCGCACATCGCCGGCCGCCTCATCAGCCGGCCGTGGCGCGGGCGCGCTCGAGCATGCGCCGCCGCGGTAGCCTGAGATCGGTCACCAGGTCGAACTTCTCCATCGCCCGCAGGAGCATCCAGGTCAGGTCGAACTGCCACCATTCGAGCCCGTGGCGGGCCGAGTAGGCGAACTTGTGGTGGTTGTTGTGCCAGCCCTCGCCCAGCGCCAGCACCGCCACCAGCCAGTTGTTGGTGCTGGTATCGGCCGCATCGAACGGGCGGCTGCCCCAGAGGTGGCAGACCGAATTCACCATGAACGTGGCGTGCCACAGGGCGACAGTGGTGATGAACCAGCCCCAGACGAGCATCTGCAGCCCCGAGGTATTCAGGCCGAGCGCGGCCAGCCCTTCGCCCAGGGCAAAGATGGCGGCACCCTGACCGAGCACGATCCAGGCGTAGTGCTGCTGCAGGAACTTCAGCTCGGGCACGCGGTAGAGATCTCTGGCATTGGCGCCGTTCTCGCGGAAGCTCTCGGCGGACAGCATCCAGCCCATGTGCGAGCGCCAGAAGCCCTGGGTGCGGGGCGAGTGGATATCCCGGTCCGTCTCCGTGTAGCGGTGGTGGCTGCGGTGGTGGGCCACCCACCAGAGCGGGCCGCCCTGGGTGGCGAGACTACCCGCGAATGCCAGCAGGAACTGCACCGTCCGGCCGGCGCGGAACGACCGGTGCGCCAGCAGTCGGTGATAACCGGCCGTGACGCCGAAACCGCGCACCAGATAGAGGATCAGCGCCACCGTCAGTGCGGCCGGACTCACGCCGGTCCAGAACGCGCCCAGGCAGCCGAGGTGAAAGATGCCCATGCCGACCAGTACGACACGGGCCTGCGTCTGCGCAGCCGTCAATATTCTCTCCTCAGCCTCTGTTTGCGCCAGTCCGGCGAGGCGGTTGCATCCGCCGTGGCCGCCCTGTCGAAACCCCGTACAGGAGCGGCATGGTACCGCATGGTTTCGAGGAGACCGGCACTATGGATGCAATCGGGCGGATTCCGGCGGCGGCGCGTGGAGTCAGTTGGGCGGCATGGGCGCGACACCGCGTGCGCCTGAGCGCAATCACGACGGTGGCGGCTACGGCGATGGCATTGGCCGCCGCCGGTCCGGCGTCAGCCGATGCAGACGCGTCGGACGGGCCGGCCGCAGACGGTCTCGAGGTGGTCGGGCAGGGCGAGTACAGTTGGTTCGGCCTGCGCGTCTATCATGCTTCCTTCGCGACCGAGACCGGCCGCTTCAGTGACTGGACCGACACCGAGCGGGCTCGTTTCGAGATCTACTACCACCGCGACGTGAGGGCCTCGAAGCTGATCAATATCGCCCGGGAGGAGTGGGGTCGCCTGGGCGTGGACGCGCCGCCGCGGTGGTTCGGCTGGTTACGCCAGTTGCTGCCGGACGTCCGGGAAGGCGATACCCTGTCCTGTCTGGTACTGCCGGACGAGCGTACTGTCTTCTATCACAACGGCGAGAAGACCGGCGAGGTGGCGGAGCCGGAGTTCGGGCCCGCCTTCCTGTCCATCTGGCTGCACCCGGAGGCCAGATCAGCGGACCTCAGACGCGCGTTGCTGGGAGAGTCCGGGCGCAGCTGACGGCGTGGCGCCGGCGCATACCGCGCTTTCAATGAAGCCCGGCCTCGGGCATCCTCCGTGACTCTCGCGCACAGCCCGACGGAGTCCCGTGGAGGCGATGGACACGATGGCCGCAATGGGCCCCGAGCTTCTGACACTCGCATTGCCCGTGCTCGCCGCCGGCATCGTCGCCGGTTTCCTGGCCGGGCTGCTGGGCATCGGCGGCGGCATCATCATCGTTCCGGCGCTGCTGGTCGCCCTCGCGGCCACGGACACCGCTGACGCGGTGACCATGCACGTCGCCGTGGCGACCTCGCTGGCCACGATCATCCCGACATCCCTGTCCTCGAGCCGGGCACACTGGCAGCGGGGATCGGTCGACCTCGAACTGGCACGCCGCTGGGCCCCCGCCGTCTTCGTGGGTGCCTGCGCGGGCGTGCTCATCGCCGATCGGCTGCACAGCGACACGCTGACGGCTATCTTCGCCGTCATGGCCGTCATATTCGGGGTGAAGATGTGGCTGCCGCTGGACGACGTGGTGCTGCGGGACGAGGTGCCTCGCGGCACCACCGCACTCTCCCTGCCGTTCTCCATCGGCGCCTTGTCGACGCTGATGGGAATCGGCGGCGGTACCTTCGGCGTCACCGCCCTGAACCTGTTCAACCAGCCGATCCACAGGGCCGTGGGCACCGCGGCCCTGCTCGGATTCGTGATCAGCCTGCCCGCCAGCGTGGGCTACGTGCTGGCCGGCTGGGACGAGCCGGGCCGGCCGCCGTTCAGCCTGGGTTATGTCAACCTGTTGGCGGTGGCGCTCATCATCCCGGCGACCATCCTGATGGCGCCGCTGGGCGCGGCAGTCGCGCACAGGCTCAGCCGGCGCTGGCTCAGCCGGCTGTTCGGGGTGTTCCTGGTCGTCACCGGAATTCGACTCGGCATGGAGGTATGGCCGTAATGACAGAGAACGCGAACGTCCTGGTGGAGCGAGAGGGCTACGTCACGCTGGTGACCCTGAATCGTCCCGCCCACCGCAATGCCGTCGACCGGGATACCGCAGCCGCATTGTTGGCCGCTCTCGAGGCCTTCGAACGCGATGCGGAGGCACGAGTGGCCGTGCTGGCCGGGGCCGGCGGGTCCTTCTGCGCCGGCGCCGATCTGAAGGCGTTCGCCTCGGGCGACGGCAACCGGGTGGCTGCGGACGGACCGGGGCCCATGGGGCCGACCCGCCTGCAGCTCACGAAACCGGTGATCGCCGCGGTGGAAGGCCATGCGGTCGCCGGAGGGCTGGAACTCGCGCTCTGGTGCGACCTGCGGGTGGCGAGCCGTGACGCGGTCTTCGGCGTCTTCTGCCGGCGCTTCGGCGTCCCTCTCATCGACGGTGGCACGGTGCGCCTGCCGCGCCTGATCGGCCAGAGCCGGGCGCTGGACATGATCCTCACCGGACGCGGTGTCGGCGGGGAGGAAGCGGCGGATTTCGGGCTGGCGAATCGGCTGGTCGAGTCGGGGCAGGCCGTCACCGAGGCGATGGCGCTTGCGCGGGAGATCGGGGCGGCACCCCAGACCTGTCTCAGGAACGACCGCCTGAGCGCGCTGCGGCAATGGAGCCTGGAGGAAGACGGCGCTATGGCGCTGGAGTTCGCCCTCGGCCGCGCTACCCTGGACAGCGGCGAGAGCGCGGCAGGCGCCCGGCGTTTTTCCGCCGGCGCCGGGCGCCACGGTGGCACGGCCGGCGCCGCGCCGGATTCCGATACCGGAGCCGATTGACAGGCGTCAACGCCGACGGTCGCGTTCGCTGACCGTCTGGAGTCGTCCTGCGCGGGGCCGGGCCGGGTCGCCGTCGTGGTAGGATTCTGCGCTTTCATCCGATCCCGAGGAGAACGATGCAAGCCGGCTGGAAAACGCTCCCGATCGCCTGCGCGGCGCTGCTGTTCGCGGCGTGCGGCACCGACGAGGCCCCGCAGCCGCGGGCTTACGATTCCACCTACAAACCCCTGCCTGGCGACGGGCCGGTGCTGATCCGCGGCGCCACGGTCCTGACCGGCACCGGCGAGCGGCTGAAAGAGGCCGACGTGGTGCTGCGCGATGGACGGGTTGCGGCCGTCGGCAGCGGCCTGGACGCGCCCCGGGGCGCCCGCGTCGTGGATGGGGTGGGCCGGTGGGTGACCCCGGGTATCATCGACGTGCACTCGCACCTGGGCGTCTATCCGTCACCGGCCCTGAAAGCGCATTCGGACGGCAACGAGATGACCGCGCCGGTGACGGCCGAGGTGTGGGCGGAGCATGCGGTCTGGCCCCAGGATCCCGGCTTCGCCACCGCGCTCGCGGGCGGCGTCACGACGCTGCAGATTCTCCCCGGCTCGGCGAATCTGATCGGCGGGCGCACCGTCACGCTGAAGAACGTCCCGTCACGCACGGTCCAGCAGATGAAATTCCCGGGTGCGCCGCACGGTCTGAAGATGGCCTGCGGGGAGAACCCGAAGCGGGTCTATGGAGAGCGCAATCAGGCCCCGTCCACCCGCATGGGCAATGTGGCGGGGTATCGCAAGGCGTGGATCGAGGCGGCCGGGTATCTGGAGAAGCTCGAGGCCGCTGCAGCCGGTGACGGCGAGCCACCGGCGCGGGACCTCGGCCTGGAGACGCTCGCCGGTGTGCTGCGGGGCGAGATACTGGTGCACAATCACTGTTACCGTGCCGACGAAATGGCGACCATGATGGATGTGGCGGACGAGTTCGGCTATCGGGTCACGGCTTTTCACCATGCGGTTGAGGCGTACAAGATCGCCGATCTCCTGGCCGAGCACGATGCCTGCGCCGCGGTGTGGGCGGACTGGTGGGGCTTCAAGCTGGAAGCGTACGACGCGGTGCGCGAGAATGCGCCGCTGGTCGACGCGGCCGGCGGCTGCGCCATCATCCATTCCGATTCCGACGAGGGGATCCAGCGCCTGAACCAGGAGGCCGCCAAGGCCATGGCAGCGGCCAACCGAGCCGGCATCCCGGTCGAGCCCGAGCTGGCCATGACCTGGCTTACCCGCAATGCGGCCCGTGCCCTCGGCGTCGAGGACGTTACCGGCACGCTGGAGGCCGGCAAGATGGCGGACGTCGTGATCTGGAGCGGCGACCCGTTCAGCGTTTACAGCCGGGCCGACGAGGTCTACATCGACGGCGCGCTGGTCTACGACCGCACAGACCCCGCGCGTCAGCCGGTCACGGATTTCACGCTCGGCACCACCCGTCGGACAGGAGGCCCGGAATGACACGTGCGAACCCCCGGATCGGACGCCTGTTCGCAGGGCTCTGCCTGGCGGCTGCCCTGTCCGTCTCTGTCTCCGCCCCGGCCGCCGGCTCGGATGGCAGTTCGGGCGGCGATGACACTGTGGCGATTACAGGCGCGACGGTGCACACGATGGGCCCGCAAGGCACGCTCTCGCCGGCCATTTTGCTGATCGAGAACGGGCGTGTCGCGGCGGTGGGTACCGACGTCGACATCCCGGCCGGAGCCCGCCGGATCGATGCCACCGGCAAGGTGATTACGCCCGGGCTGTTCGATCCTGCCAGCGTGCTGGGAGTGGAGGAGATCAGCCTGGAAGCCTCGACGGTCGATCACGTGCAGCGGGGCGAACGCTATACGGCGGCCTTCGCCGTGGCGCCGGCCATCAATCCGCGCTCCACACTGATCGCGATCAACCGCATCGAAGGGGTCACCCGGGCGCTGGTCGCGCCCACGTCTTCCGGCCCGGACGAGGCGGGCGTGCGCAGCAGCGTCATCTCCGGCCTGGGTGCCGTGATCTCCCTGTCGGGCGATCCGGGCTCGGTCACGAGGGAACGCGCCGCCCTGTTCGCGAGGCTCGGCAGCGCCGGCGGCGCCGTCGCCTTCGGTTCCCGCGCGGAGGCCCTGTTGCGGCTGGAGAGTGCGCTGCGTGACGCGGCGGAATACGCGGACAATACCGAGGCTTATTCAAGGGGCGAGCGTCGGACACTCAGCGTGAGTGCCGAAGATCTCGAGGCACTGCAGCCGGTTCTCGCTGGCGACATGCCGCTGGTGGTCGACGTCGAGCGGGCGAGTGACATCGACGCGGTGCTGGCGCTGGCCCTCGAACACGGCCTTCGCCTGGTGATCTCGGGCGGGTCGGAGGCCTGGATGCGTGCCGACAAGCTCGCCGCCGCGGGTGTGCCCGTGATCCTGAATCCGCTCGCGAATCTGCCCGCGGACTTCGATCGGCTGGAAGCCACCCTGGAGAACGCCGCGCGACTACACGAAGCGGAGGTCACCCTCGTTTTCTCGGCCGGTGACAGCCACAACCCGCGCAACATCACCCAGGCGGCCGGCAATGCGGTGGCCCATGGTCTGCCCTGGCACGAGGGCCTGCGGGCCATCACCCGGGCACCGGCCGAGGTCTTCGGCCTGGGCGATGAACTGGGCGCGATCCGGCCCGGCCTGGCCGCCGACCTCGTGGTCTGGGATGGCGACCCGCTGGAAGTCACCAGCTTTCCTGACCAGGTATTCATCGACGGCGCGGCCGTGCCCATGCGGAGCCGCCAGACCCTGTTGCGCGACCGGTATCGTGATCCGGCCGGCGCACCGGACCGCGGCCTGCCGCCGGCCTACGTGAGGCCGTGGACCGGGGAGGAGTTCTGACGGACCGCTGTGCGTCTGCGTCAGGGGGGAACGAAAGCGCCGCCGGTGCGGGCAGGCGGAGCGGCAGGACTGCGGGCCTGTTTTCGGCCCTGCTGCTGGCTGCTGCAACCATTGCCACGATGGGGGCGCCCGCCGCCAGGGCCGAGCTGCTCATCGAGGGCGTCGAGGGTGAACTCCTCGACAACGCCCGGTCCTTCGCCGGCCTCGCGGACGAGCCCTGTGACGCGCCGGCCTGGCGGGTGCGGCGGGGGTTCCGCAACCTGGACCAGGAGATCACCGACGCGCTGAAGGCACTGGGCCATTACGGCCCGACCTTCGAGAAGACGCTGGACCTGGAGCGGGAGGGCTGCTGGCTGGCGACGGTCGTCGTCGATGCCGGCCCCCGAACCCGCTACCGTGAAGTGGAGGTTCGCATCGGCGGGGCGGCCGAGGAGGATCCGGCGTTCCTGGCCGAAGCGCGGGAGGGCCGGCCGCGTGAAGGGGAGCCGCTCCATCACGGCAAGTATGCGGCGTACAAGGATCGGCTGCGCATCGCCGCCGCCGACCGGGGTTACGTCGAGGCCGAGTTCACGGCGGCCCGCATCGACGTGTGGCCCGAGCAGCAGGCGGCCGACGTCACCCTGCATTTCGCCTCCGGGCCCCGTTACCGGGTGGGCGAGATCACCGTCGAACAGGACTTCCTCGAGCCGGGACTGGCGCGCGCGTTCCTGGATCTATCGGAAGGCGTACCTTACGACGCGGCCCTGGTCAGCGACGCCTATCAGGCCATGCTCACCAGCGGGTATTTCCGCAGCGTTCGTATCGAACCGGACCTCAGCGTCTCGCCCGACCATCGCATCCCCGTGACGGTGCGCCTCACGCCGGCGACCCGCATCGAGTACAACGTGGGGGTGGGCGCATCGACGGACGGCGGCCTGCGGTTGCGGGGCGGCTACGAGAACATGCGCGTGAACGACCGTGGCCACCGCCTGCGGGCGGAGCTGCTGGCATCGGACGTCGAGTCTTTCCTCACGGCCAGCTACCGGTTGCCCGTCGGCGATCCGACGGTCGAGTGGCTGAGCTACAACGCGGGCCTGCGCAACGAAGACACGGATACCTCGGAGACCGACAGCGCGACCTTCGGGGTGAAACGTGTGACCAAACTCGGCGGCGACTGGCTGCGAACCGAGGGCCTCGAACTCGGCTTCTGGGATTATCAGGTGAGTACGGACAGCGAAGACAGCGTGCTGGTACTGCCGTCGCTCGCGTTCAGCCGGGCCCGGTTCGACTGGGACGTCAATCCGCGCCGTGGCTACAGCGTCGGCGTGGAAGCGAGGGGCACTCACCGTGCCATCGGCTCCACAACGAGCTTCCTGCAGTTCTCCGGTTACTTCCGCCTCGTCCATCCGCTGGGACCGAAGGGGAAGCTGATCGCCGGCACCGAGCTCGGTGTGACTATGAAGAGTGAGCTGGAGGAGCTCCCGCCCGAGTTCCGATTTTTCGCCGGCGGCGATGCTAGCGTCCGGGGCTACGGCTACCAGACGCTGGGACCCACGGACGCGGAAGGCAACGTGGTCGGGGGCACCCGCCTGGCCACCTTGCGCCTGGAGTACGCCCATGACCTGTTCGGCAATTTTGCCGGGGCGGTGTTCGTGGATGCCGGTAACGCGTTCGACGAGCTCGACTGGTCGCCCAGCGTGGGCGCCGGCATCGGCTTGCGGTGGCGTTCGCCGGTGGGGCCGTTGCGAGTGTACCTCGCGCATCCCTTCGATGATCCGGACCGCAGCGTGCGCCTGCACATCACCCTCGGGCCTGACCTCTGATGCGCCTTTTCCGCGCCATCCTGTACCTGCTGATTGGATTGATCGCGACCGCCGTCGTCCTGACGACGCTGGTGGTGGCGACGCCCGCCGGCCTGCGCCTGGCGCTGGATGTGGCGGAACCCTATCTGCCGTCGGCTCTGGAACTGGGCGAAGTGGACGGCACCCTGGCCGGCGGTGTCGTGCTCCGGGGAGGAGCGTGGCGCGGCGAGGCGGTGACCGTCGAGGTGCGGCAGCTGGAACTGGAACTCGACCCCTGGCCCCTGATCCGCCGGGACATCCGGCTCGAGCGGCTGCGCGCCCTCGGCGTGTCGGTGACTATCGCCGCGCGTGAGGCGGCGGGTGGGGCGGAAGAGCCGCAGCAGCCCGGCGGGCGCTTCCGGTTCCGCATGCCGGTACCGCTCGCCATCGAGGAAGGCCGGCTGGAAGACGTGCGCGTGAGCGCTCCGGGCTGGTCCCGCTCGGCCCGGGCAATCGAAGTCGCGGCCGCGATGCGGGGCAGCCGGCTGCAGGCGGATCGGCTCGTGCTGGACAGTGACTGGCTGAGGCTTGAGGCGCGCGGCGAGGCCCGATTGGTGCCGCCGTACCGGCTGCGATTGAACGCGGACTGGGGCTACGGGGGCGACGACGCCGGGCCGGCTCTGGCGGGATCGGGCCGTTTCGAGGGTGACGCCGATGCGTGGACGGTGACGCACCGACTGCGCCAGCCGGAAGAGGTGCGCACGGAAGGCACGGTGGAACTCCGCGAGGCCGGCTTCCATGCGCGGCTGCGGAACGAAGTGGCGACCCTCGAGCTGCCTCTGGACGGCAATCGGATCCTGACGGTGGCCGAGGGCCGGGTCACGCTCGAAGGCTGGCTGGACGCCTACACGGCCGAAGCGCGAGCACGACTGGCGACGGCAGGCATCCCCGCCGTGAACGCCCGGGCCACGGGCCGGGGCAGCCTCGAGACCCTCGAGGTCGAGCGCCTGCGGCTCGCCAGCGAAGCGGGGAGCCTGGAGGCCGATGGCAGCCTTGGGCTGCTGCCATCCCGGGAGTGGGACGTGGCGTTCCGCCTTCAGGAACTCGAGACCGGCGCATGGGGAGCGCCGCTGCAGGGAACCCTCTCGGCCAGCGGCCGCAGCACCGGCCAATGGCCGGCGGAATCGGCGCCCGGAGGGATGCTGCGGATCGAGGAACTGACCGGCCGTTACGGGGACGAGCCCCTCGCGGGTCGCGGGGAAGTGGAACTCGGCGAGCCTGGCAAGATCGCCGCCCGGGGCGTGCAACTCGCCGTCGGGCAGAACCGTTTCACCCTGGACGGGCGCCTGGCACCGGAGCCGGACCTGAAGCTCACGGTTCAGGCCCCGCGCGTGGAGACGGTCTGGCCGCTCGTGCAGGGCGACCTGCGTGGCGATGTGGCCCTGTCCGGCTCGTTTGCCGAGCCGGTGGTCGAGGGGACGCTCGAGACCGATGGTCTGCGCGGGCAAGGGCTGTCGGTGGGCGCGGCCCGCCTGCAGGTGAGTCCTGCGGCGACGGGGTCGCGGTTGCGGCTCGTGGCCGCGCAAGTCGAAGCGGGGGAGGTGAGCTTCGCCTCGGTCCGCGTAAGGGCGGAAGGCTCGCCGGACGCCCACGACCTCGCGCTGGAGCTGGAGGCGGATTCCGGGACCGCCGGCCTTCAGGCCACTGGCGGCCTGACCGACGGGGCATGGTCGGGGCAGCTGCGTGCCCTGCGTATCACCCAGCCGCAAGTCGGCGACTGGCGCCTGGACGAGTCGGTCGCCCTGACCGTGGCGCCGCCCGAGATCACGCTGGGCCTGGCCTGCCTGACCGGCGAGGGACGCGGCACGCTGTGCCTGGAAGCGAGTCGGGATGCGGAGGCCGCACGGATGAGCGCGACTGCCCGCCGGGTGCCGGTCGCGCTGCTGGCACCGTTTTTCCCCGCGGGATCGCGCTTCGATGGGGAAGCCGCGGGAAAGGCCGATCTGACCTGGCAGTCAGGCGTTCTGGACGGCAGCGCCGATCTGACCGTCGAGGACGCCCGGGTCGAAGTGATGCTGGACGAAGATCGGCAGACAGGCCTCGAAATTCGTTCCTTCACCGCCAGAGCCTCGGTGGAGCGCAACGCCGCCCGCATCGAGGCGGAGCTGGATCTCGGCGAGCAGGGCGACGGAGAGGCATGGCTGCAGACGGCGGATCTGTTCGATCCGGCGGCGCCGGTGGATGGCCTGCTACGGCTGGACTTCCGGGAACTCTCCATGGTGCCGCTGCTGGTGCCGGAACTGGCCCAGGTCCGGGGACACGTCATGGGCCGGGTCGAGATAGCCGGCAGGCGCCGCGAGCCCCGCCTCGGCGGCGCGCTGCGGCTGCGTGAGGCCGGCTTTCTGTTCCCCGATGCGGGCATCGAGATCACGGAGCTGGAGCTGGTCGCACGCCAGGACGAGGCGGGCGTCATCGACTACGAGGGCAGCGCCCGCTCCGGCGACGGCATGGTGCGCATCCGCGGCACGACCCAGCGCGCGGACGAGGCAGGCTGGATCAGCCGCTTCTCGGTGGAAGGGCAGGATTTCGTCATCGTCCGGCTGCCGGACATGCAGGCCACCGCCAGCCCGGATCTCGATATCCTGCTCGACGAGCGCCGCCTCGAGGTCCGCGGCACCATCGAAGTGCCGGAAGCGGACATCACCCTGCGCGAGCTCGGCGGCGACGCGGTTCGCACCAGTCCGGATACGGTGGTGCACGGCCGCACCGAAGCCGGCGAGGAGCGTCTCGGCCCGGCACTTTTCGTCGAGTTGGAGGTGGCCCTCGGGGAGTCCGTGCATCTGCGCGGGTTCGGGTTGGAGACGGATCTGACCGGTTCCCTGCGGCTGACGGGGGGCAGTGAGCGGCCCTGGCTGGGATTCGGCCGCCTGAGTCTCGTCGACGCCCGTTACAAGGCCTACGGTCAGGAACTGACCGTGGAGCGCGGCGAACTGGCGTTCTCGGGTCCGCTCACCAATCCCGCGGTCGATATCCGCGCCGTGCGCGACACCGGCGAGGTGCTGGCCGGCGTGCGGATCGGCGGTACCGTGCGCTCTCCCAGTTCCACTGTCTTCTCCGAGCCACCGCTGCCGGAAGCCGAGGCTCTGTCCTATCTGCTGACCGGCCGGCCACTGGCGGGCACCACATCGGCCGAAGGCAACGTCCTCAACCGGGCGGCGCTGTCGCTGGGGCTGTCGCGGGCCGGTGCCATCGCTTCCCAGGTCAGCCAGGAAGTGGGCCTGGACACCCTCGCGGTGGAGGGCGGCGCCGACGACGGGCGGGTGCTGGCCGGCAAACGCCTCAGCGAGGACCTCTACCTGGAGTACGCCTGGGGCATCTTCGACTCCATCGGCACGCTGCTGGTGCGCTACGACCTGAGCGAGCGACTGCGGCTCGAGTCCCGGTCGGGCGAGCAGCATGCGGTGGATCTCGTCTACCGGGTCGAGAGGGACTGACTCCGCCGCTTGCGGCTGCGCACGGCACTGCCTACCATGCGCTGCGGCACCGTCCGGCCGCCGCCGGCAGCTGCCGCCCGTCACAGCGAAGGAAGAATCCATGGCTCTGCCCGAACAGCTGCAGGGGAACCTGCGCCTCCCCGTCATCGGTGCGCCGATGTTCATCGTTTCCACTCCGGACCTGGTGCTCGCCCAGTGCAAGGCCGGCATCGTCGGCGCCTTCCCGGCACTGAATGCCCGGCCGCAGTCCATGCTGGACGAATGGCTGCAGCGCATTACCGGCGAGCTCGACGCGTACCGCAAGGCCAACCCGGACAAGCCGGTGGCGCCTTTCGCCGTGAACCAGATCGTGCACGCGAGCAACGACCGACTGCAGGCAGACATGGAGACCTGCGTGAAGTACCGGGTGCCCATCATCATCACCAGCCTGCGCCCGCCGAGCGAGGTGGTGGAGGCCGTGCACGGCTACGGCGGCCTGGTCTTCCACGACGTCATCAACCTGCGCCATGCGCGCAAGGCGGCGGAGCAGGGCGTGGATGGCATCATCGCCGTCTGCGCCGGCGCCGGCGGGCACGCGGGCACCCTGAGCCCGTTCGCCCTGGTGAAGGAGATCCGCGAGTTCTTCGACGGCACGGTGATTCTGTCCGGCTGCATGTCGAACGGCGGCGACGTGTTCGCCGCCCGGGCCATCGGCGCCGATCTGGCCTACATCGGCACCCGCTTCATCGCCACCGACGAGGCGAACGCGATGCCGGACTACAAGCAGATGCTGGTGGATAGTGCGGCGTCCGACATCGTCTACACGTCGCTGTTCAGCGGTGTGCACGGCAGTTACCTGAAGCCGAGCGTGGCCCGCGCCGGTATGGATCCGGACAACCTGCCGGAGGCGGACAAGAACGCCATGGACTTCGGCAGCGGCGGCGACAGCCACAAGAAGGCCTGGAAGGACATCTGGAGCGCCGGGCAGGGAGTAGGCAGCATCCATCAGGTGATGCCGGTGGCGGACCTGGTGGAGCGGCTCGCCGGCGAGTACGCTGAGACGAAGCGCCGACTCGCGCTCGACTGAAAGCCGGGCCGGGCGTCCGGGATGCCGGCCGCCCCGCTCATGCCCTATACTGCAGGGGAGCCCGCGAGAGGCTCCGGACGGAGCCCGGGCTCGATGCAGAGGCAATCATGCTCATTCTTGCGCGAAAGGCCGGTGAATCCATCCGCATCGGTGATGACGTGAAGGTGACCGTGATCAGGGTGAGGCGCAACGAGATCAGGCTCGGATTCGAGGCCCCTTCCGACGTGAAGATCCGCACCCCCGAACAGGACGGCGAAGTGGGCGGGGATTCCGGCGCCGACGCGGGCGACGAAGAGTAGGCGCAGGCCCGCCCGCGGCATGACCAGTCTGTCGGCCCTGATCATGGTGGCCCTGGGCGGCGCGGCCGGGGCGCTGGCGCGCTTCGGCCTCACGGTGGCCTTCCAGCGCCAGGCGATCGTATTCCCTTTCGGCACGCTCGGCGCGAACCTGTTGGGCTGCCTGCTCATCGGCATGCTGGCGGAGATGGCGGCCCGTACCGAACTCCTCAGCGGTAACGCGCGTCTGCTGCTGGCCACCGGCTTCTGCGGCGGCTTCACCACGCTCTCCACCCTCACGCTGGAACTGGTCCAGTACGTGCGCGGCGGTTATCTGCTGACGGCCGCGGGCTACTTCGCCCTGACCTTTGCCGGTGCCTTCATGAGCTTTTTCGCAGGGCTCGCGCTGATGCGGTTGTTCTTGCGCGCCGCCTGACGCGCTGTCAGCCGGCCGCCGCGCGCAGGGATTCGAGGATGGCCGGCAGCGCGCGGTCGTGCTCCGGCTTCATCAGCGCCGAGCGCAGGACGGTCACCGATTCCTCGTCGAACGCCATGCCGGGCCACCAGGGGGCCGCCAGCGCTGCGGGCAACTCCATCAGCGCCAGGTGCAGGCCCCGTTCGGCCGCCCGTTCGAAACAGCGCCGCGATGCCCGGCTGACGGCGCCCGCACTCCCGGCCGCGGGCGCCCAGACCACGATGTCCAGGTCCGGCGGCATCAGCGTCAGGAATGCCGGGTCGTCGGAGAGGGCCCGGTGCAGGGCCACGGCGGCCTCGCGGCAGCGCGCCAGCCCGGCGGCGAATTCACCCCCGGGCTGCGGCGGCAGCAGGCGCTGGGTGGCCCAGAGTGCGACGGCGGCGGCGCCTGCGCGAGAGCACTCCAGGCTGATCTCGCCGAGGTGCAGGTCGTCGGAGGTGAAATAGGTATAGGCGGAGTCGTGTCGGTAGTGGACGGCGACCGCCGGGTCGCGGAACAGGATGCACCCGCAGCCGTAGGGCTGGAGGCCGTGCTTGTGCGGGTCGATGACGATGGAATCCGCCCGGCCCACGGCGCCGAACGCGCGGACTGCCTCCGGCGAGAGCGAGTCGAGCAACCGGAAATAGCCTCCGTAGGCCGCGTCTACATGTACCCGCAGGCCGTGCCGGGCGGCAACCTCCAGAATCTCGGGCAGAGGATCGGTGCTGCCGGTGCCGGTCGTGCCCAGCGTCGCCACCACGGTGCCGATGCCGCCGCCGCCGACCGCCGCCTCGAGGGCATCCGGGTCCATTCGTCCGTGTGCGTCGGCGGCTACCTCGGTGAAAGGCATCCGCAGGACGTCCGACAGCCGCCGGTGGGTGTAATGGGCCATGGCGGAGGCGGCGATGCCCCGCTCCGGATGCCTCTCCCGCGCGATCCACAGCGCCTCCATGTTTGCCACAGTGCCCCCGCCGGTGAGGTGGCCCAGGTGGGTGTCCCAGCCGAACATCGCAGCCAGCTGCGCGACCGCCTCCTTTTCCATCACCGAACTCGCCCGGCCCCCGTCGAGCGCATGATTGTTCGGGTTGACGGTCATCGCGAGGGCGTAGGCAAGGCGGGCCACCGGGTGGGGCGGCTTCAGCATCTGGCCCGCGTAGAAGGGGTGGTGGTAGGGGAAGTTGTCGTGCAGGCGCCGCGCCGTGTCCAGCAGCACCTGCACCAGGGCGGGATCGGCCGCAGGGTCCTCTCGCTGGGGGTCGGCGGGCAGCCCGGCAGCGAGTTCCGCCGCAGCGCGGGCGAGGGCCTCGAGTTCCGTTTCGGTGTACATCGGCGGGGTCTCCCGGGGACGGTGGCGGGACATTACCGGGCCCGGTAGCTCGGCGTCCAGACGTTGGTCGCGCAGCGGAGCCGGTTTATCATGTGCGCCATGGACCTGATTGCCCTGGCCGTCCCGTTCTTCATTCTCGCGCTGCTCGCCGAAGTGGCGATCGATCGCTGGCGCGGCACCGGCTACTACCGCCTGAACGATGCCATCGGCAGCCTCAGCGCCGGCATGCTGAGCACGACCATCGGGCTGTTCACGCGAGTGGTCAATATTGCCATCTACGCGTTCGTGCTGGATTACTTTGCGATCGCGACTCTCGACATGGCGCTGTTCGATTTCAGCCCCGCAGGGTTGGCCATGTGGGCCGGCGCCCTCCTGTTCTGGGATTTCTGCTACTACTGGGTCCACCGCTTCGGCCACGAGATCAGCGTCATGTGGGCGGCCCACGCGGTCCATCACCAGAGCGAGGAGTACAACCTCTCGACGGCGCTGCGCCAGACCAGCTCCGGGTTCCTGCTCAGCTGGGTCTTCTATCTGCCGATGTTCCTCGTGGGTATCCCGATCGAGGTCTTCATCACCGTGAACGCCATCGACCTCATCTACCAGTTCTGGGTCCATACCCGTCACGTGGGCAAGCTGGGCTGGGTGGACCGGGTGTTCGTGACGCCGTCGAATCATCGCGTCCACCACGCGCAGAACGAGCGCTATATCGACAAGAATTACGGCGGCATCCTGATCCTGTGGGACCGGCTGTTCGGCACGTTCCAGGAAGAACTGGACGAAGAGCCGGTCGTTTACGGGGTGCGCAAACCGCTCAGGAGCTGGAATCCGTTCTACGCCAACCTGCACGTCTACCACTACCTTTGGCAGGACGCCGTGCGCACGCGCCGGTGGCGCGACAAGCTCGGGCTGTGGTTCCGGCGCACCGGCTGGAGGCCGCCGGACGTACGGGACGCGCCACGAGGCAACGTCGCGCCGGAGCGCTTCGAGAAGTTCGACCCCGGCCTGCCAGCGGGGGCGAGACCGTATCTGCTGGGCCAGTTCGTACTGGCGGTGCTGGCGTCCTCGGCCATCGGCGCGGTTTTCACGAGCGCAGCGCTCCCGACCACGCTGGTTCTCTGCCTGCTGTTCTGGTTCCTGGTCTATAACCTCGCCGTGATCAACGAGGGACGACCGAGCGCGGTGCGGCTGGAGCTGGTGCGCCTCCTCGTCGCCGTCCCCCTGGGCGCCCTCTGGCTCGCGCAGGCCGAACCCGACTGGTTCGCGGACGCTGCCGTCTGGCCTGCACTCGGGGGCTACGTGGCAGTGTCCGTCGTCGGGCTCGCCAGGATGCCCAGGTTCAGCGGCAGCATAGCCACCGAACGGCCAATCATTTGATATATCAATCGGATGTGGCTCATTCGTTATAAGACTTCGAGCTCTGTGCAGTCTGCCTCCCAGGGGCCTTCATGAGCGCCAGGCGAAAATTCTGGGGCTGGGGATTCGAGGGGCAGGGGCCCACCGAAGCGGAGGCGGAGACCGTCCGTCGGATGACCGGCGCGCGCTTCGGCGGCCTGCCGGAACCACTGACGGTGCCGCAGGCGGCGGACTTCGAACTGCCGGCGGCCCGACTGCAGGCCCCTGACGGCCTCGCCGGGCTCGTCACCGCGGACGATACCGATCGGCTGGCCCATGCGATGGGGCAGAGCTACGCCGACATCGCCCGGGCCTTCCTGCGACAGGTACCCCATGCGCCGGATCTGGTGGCTTACCCGCAGGATGCCGCGGACGTGGAGCGACTCCTGGACTGGGCCGACGGCGAGGGGGCGGCGGTGGTCCCCTTCGGCGGCGGCACTTCGGTCTGCGGCGGCGTGGAGCCCGACGTGGGCGACGATTACCCGGGCGTCGTCAGCCTGGACCTGTCGCGCATGAATCGGGTGCGGGCCGTCGACCAGCAGGACCGCTGTGCGTTGATCGAGGCCGGGGCGCGGGGCCCGGAGTTCGAGGCGGCGCTGAAGCCGGAAGGTCTCACCCTCAGGCATTTCCCGCAGAGTTTCGAGCTGGCGACCCTGGGCGGGATGATCGTTACCCGTTCCGGCGGCCATTTCGCCACGCTGTACACCCACATCGACGAGTTCGTGCAGAGCGTGGAAATGGTGACGCCACAGGGCCGGATGACCACCCGGCGCCTGCCGGGCAGTGGCGCCGGGCCGCAGCCGGAGCGTCTGATCTGCGGCTCCGAGGGCATCCTGGGTATCGTGACGGCGGCCTGGATGCGGCTGCAGTCGGTGCCCCGTCACCGGGCCTCCGCCACGGTACGCTTCGAGGACTTCGACACGGGCGCCGAGGCAGTGCGGCAGGTCGCAAGGAGCGGGCTGAATCCCGCCAACTGTCGGTTGCTGGACCCCGGCGAGGCACTGATGAACGGCGTCGGCGACGGCCGTTCGGCGCTGCTGGTGCTCGGTTTCGAGAGCGCCGATCATCCCCAGGAGGCCAACCTGGACCGGGCGCTGGAGATCTGTGCCGACGCAGGCGGGCAGAGCCGCGGCGCACGGGGGGACGACAAGCGCGAGAGCAAGGGGGAGGGCGGGCGCGACGCCGCCGCCGCGGCCTGGCGGCAGGCATTCCTGCGCATGCCCTTCTATCGTGAGGTGCTCGTGCCCCACGGCGTGATCGTCGATACCTTCGAGACGGCCTGCACCTGGTCGGCGTTCCCGGAATTCCATGCGTGTATCACGGCCGGCATCCGCGAGGCCATCCGCCGCACCACCGGCCGCGACGGTGAGATCACCTGCCGTTTCACCCACGTCTATCCGGACGGGCCCGCTCCCTACTACACGCTCTACGCCGCCAGCACGCCGGAACGCATGCTCGCTCACTGGCGCGACATAAAGCTGGCGGCCAACGGGCTGGTCGTGGAAGGCGGCGGCACCGTCACTCATCACCACGGTGTCGGCCGCGACCATCGCCCTTCCGGCTACGACCGGGAACGCCCCGACCTCTACGCGGAGATGCTGGCGGGCGCGAAGCGGGCAGCCGATCCCCGGGGCATCCTCAATCCGGGTGTGTTGCTGGGCCGCCGGGGCGGCGTGCTCGCGGGGGCGCAGGAGTGAGCCCATGAACCTCCGGCGGGCCATTGCGCTTCTCACGGCCCTTCTGCTGGTCGCGGGCTGCGGAGATGATGTTGCGGATGATCCGGGTGCTGCGGGGAGCGATCCGGTGACGCTGGCACTCGCAGCCGAGGCACGCCCCGCCGCGGACCGGGAGCGGGACGCCGTTCGCAAACCCGGCGAAGTACTCGCCTTCTTCGGCATCGAACCCGGCATGACCGTGCTGGACGTCTTCTCCGGCGGCGGCTATTACACGGAGATCACGGCGCGCATCGTCGGGCCGTCCGGGCGGGTCATCGCCCACAACAACCGGGCCTATCTGGACTATGCCGCCGAGGAGATCGCGGCGCGCTATGCCGGCGGGCGGTTGGCCAACGTCAAACGGCTGGACGGTCCTGTGACCGGCATCGAGCCGGAGGCGGGGAGCGTCGACGTGGCGCTGCTGATTCTGGCCTATCACGACATCTATTTCCGGCCCGACGACGGCTCGTGGCCGCGCATCGACGGCCCCGGAATGCTGCGCCGCATCCGCGAGGCGCTCCGCCCGGGCGGCATCCTCGGCGTGGTGGATCACGCAGGCAGCCCGGACATCACGACCGCGGAGATCGGCCGGCTGCACCGCATCGACGAGGCGAGGCTCGCGCGTGAGATCGAGGCCGCGGGATTCGAGCTGGTGGAGCGCAGCGACATCCTCAGTAACCCGCAGGACACACGCCTCACCCCCATGTACGACCCGGGGATACGGGGTCGCACGGATCGGCTGGTGTTGAAATTCCGCAAGCCCGGCTGAGGTAACCCGAGGCGGCACCGGGGATGTGACCCGTTTCACGACAGTCTCCTCGCGGAGCGCCCTACAATGTTCGCGGTATCCGTACCAGGAGCAGGATGCTGTATCCGGATCCGCATATCGTCAGTTCTCTCACCGCGGGTGCGGCGTTCGCCGCAGCGTTCCTGCTGACCAGCAAGTGCTGGCAGGTCGCGGGCGGCCTGTTGCGCCGGCCATCACCTCTCGGCGTGGGCATACGCACCGAGCCCGGCGATGATCTCCGCCGTCAGCTGCGGGACACGGATATCCGTGCCGCGATGCACCTGGCCGCCGCATTCGTCCTGCTGAGTGTCTTCGTGGCGTTGTTGTTCGCCGGCAGCGACCGCTGGTGGTCGGACCTGCAACCCTGGGCCTGGTGGCTGGTATCGCTGTTCCTGGCGGCGGTGGCCGCCTACGAGGTGCGCGTGCTGCTCGGCCTCCTGCAGACCCGGCTGCGGGCGGCGCGGTCGCTGAATGCCCACATCGCCACTGCACAGCGCCTCGAGTATGTCGCGGCCCGTGGCAACTACCTCTTCCACTGCGTGCCGGTCGGCGATACCCGCATCGACCACATCGTGCTCGGCACAAACGGCCTGTATGCGGTGCATGTGATCGATCGGCCGCCGCGGGGAGACCGGACGGCAAGCCTGGAGGCCGGCAGCGTCGTGTTCGGGGCCGAAGGAGGCGAGCCGCATACCCTCAAGGACTGGCGGAGTCTGGTTGCGCGCCTCACCCGGGAGCTGGAGGCGGGGCTCGGTCGGGCGCTCACCATCCGTTCCGTGATCGTCGTGCCCGGTTGGGACGTGTCGAGCGCGGAGGAGCGTGACACGCTGCTGGTAAACCAGTCAGCCCTGACCATGATGACCGGCTGGCGGGACCAGCGTGCCTTCCTCCTGGACGAGGAGGTAGCGGACCTGGAGCGCCTCCTGACGAAGCGCGTGAGCGCCTGAGTCCGGTCGGCTAGCCGTCGGCCGGCCGTTCCGGCGGGCGAAGCAGCATCCGCGCCTCCAGCCCCGTGTGCTTCCAGGAGCGCCACGCGATCAGGAAGAAGGCCTGCATCAGGATGGCGAAATTCCACTCGATGACGTTCTCGGCCTGATCCGGGTCGGGCAGGATGGCTTTCAGCACGACGTTCGTGAGCCCCATCATGAGCATCCCGGCGCACAGCCACAGGATGATGAGGGCGTGCAGCCGGATGCGCCGGTCGCCCCGTTTCGTGGCGCTGGCCAGCATGTCCCTGGCCGTGAGCAGCTGGGCCAGGGCAGTGAAGGCGAAGAAGACGTAGATGCCGTAGCGGCGCATCAGCCGCTGGAAGTCGCCCTCGGTGCCGAGGAAGGTCACGTACACGCCGAGGAACACGGCGCCGATCACGCCCAGCCACAGGATCACCGTGCCGCGGGTCTCCGGCTCGCCCCGCAGCAGGTCCAGCCAGCGGTGATTGATGACCCAGAACAGGATCAGGGCCGCCGCCGTCGGCAGCATCACCAGGCGGAACAGGTAGATGGACGGCGGGTTACGCCCGGCGGCGCTCACCGAGGTGCAGCCTTCCAGGTAGGGGATGCAGTTCGGGATGGTCTGCGCCTGGATGCTGATCACGAGGCAGAGATTGACGACCAGGATCGGCAGCACGCCGACCCACAGGGCAGGCAGCGTGACCGGGTCCGGGCGACCGTGACGAATCTTATCCATACTATTCATATTCCGTGCAGGGTAGGGACGTTGCGGTACAGACGAAAGCTGCCCCGGTCACTCCCGGGGCGGACTCCGCCGCAGGGACTTGACCGTCCCGCGGCGCTTTTTCTCATCCACGCGGCGCCGTTTGGCGGCCGGACCGGGCCGGGTGGGGACGCGGGGCTTGCGCGAGGCGCTGGCGAGGCGCACGAGCTCGCGCAACCGCTGGACGGCCTCGCGCCGGTTCTGCCGCTGGCTGCGGTGTTCCCGGGCCTTGATGACGAGCACGCCCTCGTTGCTGATGCGCTGGTCGCCGAGATCGAGCAGCCGCCGCTTGACGTTGGCCGGAAGCGACGAGGCAGGGATGTCCAGCCGCAGGTGGATGGCGGTGGATTGTTTGTTCACGGCCTGCCCGCCGGCACCGGCGGCGCGCACGGCGCTCATCTCCAGCTCGTCGTCGGGTAGCACGATGTTCTCCGTCAGTCTGACCATGTGGCATCGGACCTCAGAGGTAGGGTGAGAACAGCCAGGCGACGGCGTCGCGGAACCGCACCGGCACCGAGCGGTCGGCGATATCCCGATAGCTCACCGGCCGGGAGCGGGCCCGCGTCACTTCCATGTGTTCGATCATGCTGCGTGCGAAACTCGAATCGAAAATCTCGACGGCCAGCTCGAAGTTCAACCGGAGGCTCCTCGGGTCCACGTTGGCCGTACCTATCTGACAATAGTCATCGTCGATGAGAAAAAGTTTCGTGTGGACGAATGGCCCGGGCTGGTAGTACACGCGCACACCCCACTGCAGCAGTTCCAGCAGCGAGTTGCGGGTGGCCCAGTGCATGTAGATCAGGTTGTTCTTCGCCGGCAGGATGACGCTCACCTCGATGCCGCGTATGGCGGCGGCCTGGAGCAGGGCCACCTGTTCACGGGAGGGCAGGAAGTAGGGCGTCATGAGCCAGACGCTGCGCTTGGCGTCGGCGATGGCGCCCTGCATCACGAGGGCGATGCGGTCCAGGTCTTCGTTGGGACCGTCGGTGATGACCCGGCAGCGCTTTCGTCCCGCTGCCACGGACCAGTCGGCTTCGGGCGTCTCCTCCGGCGGCTCGCCGGTGGCGAACAGCCAGTCGTCCCAGAACGCATCGGCCAGCTGGCGCACCACGGGGCCTTCCAGCCGGAAATGCATATCCACCACCCGGCGGCGGCCGTCCTCGCCGACGACGTGGCGGTCACCGATGTTCATGCCGCCGGTGTAACCCACGCGGCCGTCGACGGCCAGGATCTTGCGGTGGGTCCTGAGATTCAGGTGCAGCGTGGGCGGCAGCAGACGCGGCGGCAGGAAGCGGGCCACCGGCAGTCCGCGACGGGCGAGAAGCTTGCTGATTCGCGGCCACGAGTAGAGCTCGCCGATGCCGTCCACCAGGACCCGGACGGAGACGCCCCGGTCCCGCGCAGCCGTCAGGGCGTCGACGAACCGGCGGCCGGTGAGGTTGTTCTCGAAGATGTAGCTGGAGAGCAGCACCTGGCGTTCGGCCGTGTGGATACTCTCCAGCATGGCGGGATAGGCCTCCTCGCCGTTGTGCAGGGCGCTGACGCTGTTGCCCTCGAGGAGCGGACGCAGGGAGACGACGGCACCGATATGGCCGCGCCCCGGTTCGTGCTCTGCCAGGTCTTCCTGGGTGATGATGTCGCCGCTCTCGTAACCGATGCGGAAATGGCCACCGCGCAGCTTCTTGGCCCGTGTGCGCACCCGGTTGATACCGAACATGTAGTAGCCGAGCGGGCCGAGGAACGGGATCGCCAGACAGACCACCATCCAGCCGAGCGCCGAACGGGGATCGCGCTTGTACAGCAGGGCATGTATCGCTCCGATGACCGCCAGCAGGCCATGGGTTGCGACGGCGAGCCAGCGGAGGAGCAGGTCGGGGAGCTCCATGAGAGCATTCTCGCCCGCCCGGACAACGCGGGCAACGTAGCGGCCGGATTCAGACCACGCCGTAGGCCAGCATGGCCTCCGCGACCTTGCGGAATCCGGCCCGGTTGGCGGCGTCGAGGTAGTCGATGCCACCGTCGTCTTCCATCTCGTGAGTGCACTTGTCGTGAATGTCGCGCATGATTTCCTTCAGGCGCCGGTCCACTTCATTGCGCGGCCAGCTCACCCGGGCCACGTTCTGGGTCTGCTCGAGCCCGCTCACGGCCACGCCCCCCGCATTGGCGGCCTTGCCCGGCGCGAAAAGGACCCGATGCTTGCGGAAGCACTCGATGGCCTCCTCGGTGGAGGGCATGTTCGCTCCTTCCACGACCGCCAGCAGCCCGTGATCCACGAGCGTGGCGGCTGCCTCCGCGTCGATCTCGTTCTGGGTGGCGCAGGGCATGGCGACGTCGCAGGGCACGCCCCAGGGCGCCTCGCCCTCTGTGTAGGCGATCCCGCTGATCCTGCCATCGAGCTCGGCGAGGCGACCCCGCGCGCGGAACTTCAGCTCCTTGATCTCCGCGAGAGCGTCAGCCTCGAGACCGGCCTCGCAGCGGATGTGGCCGTGAGAGTCGCTGAGGGTGACCACTTTCGCCCCTTCCTGGATGGCCTTCTCTGCGGCATAGAGGGCCACGTTCCCGGCGCCGCTGATGGCGATGCGCTTACCCTCGAGGGCTTCGTCGGCGCGCTCCAGCATGTTGCGCAGGAAGTACACTGCGCCGTAGCCGGTGGCCTCCTTGCGCACCGCGCTGCCGCCGTAGGACAGGCCCTTGCCGGTCAGCACCCCCTCGAACTCGTTGGTCAGGCGCATGTACTGACCGAACATGTAGCCGATCTCGCGGCCGCCGACGCCGATATCTCCCGCGGGCACGTCCACGTCCGGACCGATATGACGGAAGAGCTCGGTCATGAAGCTCTGGCAGAACCGCATCACTTCCCGATCGGACTTGCCCTTGGGATTGAAATTGGAGCCGCCCTTGCCGCCGCCCATCGGCAGGCCCGTCAGGCTGTTCTTGAAGGTCTGCTCGAAGCCGAGGAACTTCAGCACGCTCTGGTTCACCGTCTTGTGGAAACGAAGGCCGCCCTTGTAGGGGCCGATCGCGCGGTTGAACTGCACGCGCCAGGCCCGATTCACGTGCACGTTGCCACTGTCGTCTTCCCAGGTGACGCGGAAGACGATGATTCGGTCCGGCTCCGTCATGCGCTCGAGTATGCGCGCCTGGCGGTAGGCGCTATTGGCATGGACCAGCGGCATCACCGAGCGGGCGAGTTCACAGACGGCCTGGATGAATTCGGGCTCGTGGGCGTTGCGCTTCTCCAGCCCCTGCATGAACGCCTTCAGCATCCTCTCCGGTTTAGCACTGTCCATCGTCCGGCCTCCTTCTCCCGGTTGCTTGACGGCTGCGGTCACGCGGTACTATACCAACAGGCATACGGATACGCGGCGGAAGCCGGGACAAGGAGAAGGTTATGAACATGGACAGGAACTGGCCACGAAACGTGCTGGCCGCAGCGGCCATACTGCTGCTCGCAGGCTGTGCCGCCACCGGTCCGCGGGAAGCGAAGCCCACCGATGTCGCCGCCGATGATCCGGAGGCGGTCCGTTGCGTAGTGCTGATGCGCATCGAACGCACAAAGGTCATCGATGACGAGAACATCTTCTTCTACATGAAGGACGGCACGATCTATCGCAATCAGCTGCCGCGCGCGTGCCCGGGACTCGGCCGGGAAGAGCGTTTCATGTACAAGGTGCCCACCGGGCGCCTGTGCGATCTCGACGTCATCACGGTGCTGACCGATTTTGCGGGAGGCCTCAGGCCCGGGGCCGGCTGCGGTCTCGGCAGTTTCCATCCGGTGGACCCGGAAGAGGCCGATGAGCTGATCGAGATCCTGCAGCGGGACGAGTAGGGGGCTTCAGGCCGGCGACTCCGCCGGCGGCGCCTCGTCGTCGTCGGTGAGCCGGAACGGCTGCGGATGCTCCGCGAAGATCCGTTCCATGAGACGGGTTTCCCGGTCCTCGATGGTCTGCAGGAATTCCTCGGCGCCGCCCATGGCCCGGAAGGCCCTGAAGCCGTCTTCCAGGAAGTCGTGCAGCGCACCGAAGCCCGCCAGATGGGCCGGGCCGTGTGACATGCGGATGAGGGTATAGATCATGGGCAGTTTCACGAGGCGCTCCAGGTCCCGGCCGGCCTCGAGGATGAAACCGATCTGGCGCTCGCGGTCCTCCCGGCGGCCGACTGTGCGGTAGGCCTCGGCGTAGCTCTCCTCGTCGATCGCCTTGCCCGCGCCGAGCGCCCGCGTCATCTCGCCGTCGAGTTCCTGGCTCAGCACCTCCAGCTGCACGGCCATCCGCATCGACTCCTGGGCCTGGGCGGGCAGCATGCGCTTCAGGATGGGCGAGGCGCGTTCGAGCTGGGTGTCGCGGGGGAGGTAGTCCTTGTCGGTGTAGAGCTCCTCCAGGAAGAACTCGACGCCGGGGCGATAACGCTCGCGCTCCTGCAGGTCCGCGTAGGTTCGCTCCAGGCGGCCCGCCTGCCAGCGCTGCAGTGCCTGGAGTTCCTCCTGGAGGCCGGGATCGTCGCTGAACTGCGCGCGCAGGCTGCGGTTGCGCACCAGCAGCTCGTCCAGGCTCATCCGGCTGATTTCTTCTCCGCTCATGTCTCCGATATAGCGCCGCCGGCGCCCGGCTCAACCCGCGCGCATTGTCCCGTTTTTACGCGGGTCTTGCCAATGGCGGCGCGACGTCCACGTCAGAACGGCTTGGTCGCGCCCAGAAAGGCCACGGAGGCGATGCCGATCCAGTACACGTAGGCCATGCCGCGGCCGATGGCGAGCTCCGACGCCAGCCGTTGCTCCAGCGCCGGATTCGGCCCCTTCTCGGCGAGCTCGCGGAAGATCGGCACCCAGTGGCGCATGATGAATCGCAGCCCGAGACCGATCACCAGCAGCAGGCTGTAGACAAGCACCTTGGTGGAGTACCAGTCCGCGCGGAAGGGCCAGTCCGTGACAAACGACCAGATAGCGGCCAGGAACAGCGCAGGGATGACGACGTAGCGGATGGCCTCGTCGATCTTGGTGAGCCGCAGCCCCCGGTCCGTATCCCGGTACACGAACGCGGCCCAGGTGAGCGACAGCCACGCGAAGGCGAGGATCCACACGATCCACAGCCAGCCACCGCCGTAGTCGTGCACTCCCAGGTTGAAGCCCATGTGCAGGCCGAGAGGCAGCAGCAGGATGATGCCCGTGCGGGCGAGGATATCGATCCGGTAGGCGGTCTCCATATGCCGCCGGCGCTCGTCCAGTGAAAGTTTCGGATTCGCCACGTTGTAGGACGTCTGGAAGACGCCCCATTCACCGCCCAGCCAGTAGACCATCGCAAGGATGTGTAGCCAGCGCAGGACGGACTCCGGATTGATGTACATCGCTCTCCCCGATTTCTTCTTCCCGGACTCTTGACGGTTACCCACGGCATTTAAGCAGCATCGGGGAGGGCCCGGCATAGTGGCAAACCGAAGGCGCCTGGCCCTGCAACGGCGGGTCAGGCTGCCTCGTTCGGCACGGAAAACGCGCGGCGATTTGACATCATGCCGTGCCGGAACCTGTCGGGCTCTGCCCACGATTGACAGTCTGTCGGCACCGTGCGACGCTCGGCCCTCGTTTGAAAAAGGCACACCGTTCGAAAGGGCGGGTCGCAAAGCCACCGGTCCCCGGCCGTTGCCGGGACAGCGGAGCTGCCAGACGGAAGCGCGATTCGGCGTTCTGCCGCGCGCGCCCATCCGGGCCATCCTCCGCTCATTCCCGCTCCGGGACCGATGACCGGCAACGTGCCGCAGTCCGTTGGCGGGATCCGTCCCGCGGAGGAACGACACCGATGAGAGATGCAGCCAGCCACGACCGGGTCCGCGACTGGATCCACCGCGATGTTCGATCCGGCACGTCACGGCGCGCCGGCCGCCGCACGCCGGTGCTGCCGGTGCTCCAGCCCGAGACGCCCGAGGCGCTGCGCGATCTGCTGCAGACGGGGTCGGGCCTCCCGGCACCGCTCCGTCCGATGGGTGCCGGCAGCGCGTCGACGCCCTGCTCGGCGGCGGAGGGCGGCACGGTCATCGATATGACGGCCCTCGATGGGGTGCTCGAGATCGGTGACGAGCACGTCACCGTGCAGGCCGGACTCCGGTTGCAGCGCCTCGCCGACGAACTGGGGGGCTACGGGCTCGAACTGGCCGGCGGGCATGATCTGATGGGCCGAACGGTCGGCGGGGCAGTGGCCGGCGCCTGCATCGGGCCCGGCACCGGCGCCGGCACCCGTCTGTTCTCCAGCCAGGTCGTCAGCATGAAGGTCGTGACGCCCGAGGGCGGCGAGCTCACCGTCGACGCGTCCCGCCCGCACCTGCTGGACATGTTCCGGCTGAGCTACGGTCTGCTCGGGGTCATCCACGAGGTGACGTTGCGGGTCCGGCCCATGAGCCCCTTCACCATCCGGCGGCGGCGTTGCAGCACGGCCGAGCTGGCCGCCGTCACCGACCGGCTGCTGGGCTCGAGCCTTGGCCTGCGCTTCTACCTGCTGCCGTTCCGCGATCAGGTGTATCTGGAACTCCGCCGCAACGGCGACGAAGACACCCAGGTCAACCGCCTGTTGTGGAAGATCAAGGACTGGGGCGAGAGCACGATTCTGCCGGCGATGACCAACTCCATGTCCTGGATCGTGCCGATCCCGGCGCTGCGCTACGGCATGATCGACCGCATCAACGGTGCGGGGCAGACGCTGTTCAGCGCCCCCGTCCACGCCGGCAGCGCGGCGGTAGAGCAGGGCGGTGACCGTGCAGGGGGGCGGAGCGGCCGGCGGCTCGCGTGTTCCAGCTGGTGTTTCCCCGCGGCCGAGTTCCCGCTGATCGTGCAGGCCTACCGGGAATTCTGTCGGGACTACTACGCCCGTACGCGGTTCCGCTGCGACATGCCCACCGTCGGCTACCGGCTTGCCCAGGACCGCAGCGCGTTGCTCTCGCCCTCGTTCGACGGACCGGTGTTCGTGCTGCGGGCGGTGAGCACGCCCCGTCCGCAATGGCAGGATTTCGTGCTCGAGTTCGCCGATTTCGCCGAGAAATGGAACGGCATCCCGTTCCTGGACCAGACGGACGGACTGTCGACCGCTCAGGTCGCCGCCTCGCTGGGCAGCCGGCTCGAGTTCTTCCGCAAGATGCGCCGGCGGCTCGATCCCGACGGGCGCCTGCTCAATCCCTACCTGGCCCAGTTCTTCCTCTAGAACCGCGGGGGGGGGCTACACGAGAGCGGCGTGCGTCAGCCGTAGGTGCGGTCGAGGTACTCCACGATATCGCCGGACTCCGCCAGCTCGGTGTCCGTGTTCGGATCCACCAGGTAAGGGATGGAGACGCGCCCGGCGCGGGACTTCAGTGCGCGGCGGTTCTCCAGCTCCGGCTGGCCTTCCATGCCCAGTGCGTCGCGAACGACGGGCGGCACCCAGTCGCTCGCCTGCGTCCGGCCCGCCGAGCGCAGGATATAGGGGATCTCCAACTCGCACAGCCGCTCGCGCACGACACGCGCGAACGGGCTCGACTCGAAGCTGTAGAGCTCGAGCAGCCGTTCCGGACGACTGCCGGAGGGGCGGGCCCGGGTGCCCGCGGTGAAGCGCGGGATGCCGGCCAACGTGGACGAGAACTTCTGCAGGCTCTGCGCCTGCCAGCGCAGGGGTACGTCGCGCCGGCCATAGGTGACGAACAGGTACTCGATGATATCCGCGGACTCGTACATGCTGGCTCCCGTGTTCGGGTCCACGAGGAACGGGAACTGCGCCTTGCCGCCTCGGGCCAGAACCTCGGGCCGGAAGCGCTCGCCACCCTTCGGGCAGGGATAGATGACCGCATCCAGATCCAGCTCTGTCAGCACTTCCCGGACCAGACGGCAGAACGGGCAGCCCTCGAACTCGTAGAGCTCCAGCATCTTCTCCGGCTTGTCCAGAGCCGGGTGGGCCTGGATGCCGTTGAAGCCGCGCAGGAAAGAGGTGGCGGTGGAGGAGAGGACGTCTAGCGTGCGGTGGATCATCGGGACTCCCTCGGTCGTGGCGGGGCAACGGTGGAACGCGATGATGCGGCCGCGGCCCGGCGGACGCAATACGATACCGCCGCAACCCGGATTCGATTGCGCTTCTTCAATGCCCGCGCGGGCAGGGGGGCCTAGCGTAGCGCCATAGCATTCATCGGGAGGAATCATGCGAACCACGGCTCTCTTCACCGCGACGTGTGTCCTGCTGCTCGCGGCGGGACAGGCGACGGCAGAAGACAAGAAGATGAATGAATCGCTCGACCTCGTGTCGGGCCCGCCGCAGCAGTGCCTGAGTCTGCTCCGGATCGAGCGTTCCGAGGTGGTCGACGATCGCAATATCCTGTTCCACATGGGCAACGGCGACATCTACCGCAACCAGTTGCCGTACCGGTGCACCGGGCTGTCGCTGCACGACACGTTCATGTACCGGACCTCGCTGAACCAGCTCTGCCATATGGACATCATCACGGTCATGCAGAGCATCGGCTTCGGCCTGTCACCGGGCGCTTCCTGCGGCCTCGGCCATTTCTACCCCGTAACGGAAGAGCAGGCAGAGAAGCTCAGGGAGATGGCGGGCAGCTAGCAACCCCCGGCAACTCGGGCAATCGGCTGCCGGGCTGGGACGGCTCACGACGAGCGTGACTCCCCGTCCTGTCGGCGGTCGTCGGCCTGCGGCTCTTCCCGCCTGCGCCGCCGGCGCAGGACGAAACTCATGCCGAGGGTGACGAACAGGATGCCCAGGATTGCGATGAGAGGCAGGATCAGGGCGACGGGAACGTAATAATTGCTAATTTCCATTGGCGGGACCCTAGCCCGTACCGCCTCCGGCCTACATTGCGGATTCTCAATACGCCCGTCCCGCGGCCCGCGAGACGGGCCCGGCCTGCGTCAGTCAGCGTTTCACGACGATCCTATACCTCCATTCCGGTATTGGTAGCGGCACCGCCTGCCGCCACACTGAACGGGCGGGACAGACGAGTCGCTGCGGCGAAGGGAGGATCTGTCCCCGGAATCAGTATGAATCGCCTCAAGGGGACGCAAGGGGACGCGGGAAAATGTCCGGAATGATGCAGATTGTCGATACGGTCGACACGAGAGAGATAATCCCCGAGAACCGGCTGTTACGGGACTCGGGCGACGGAGACCCGACCGCGGGAGCGAATGGCACTCCCGTCTCGGTGGCCTCCGAGAGACATTTCGAGCCAGAGACCATGTTGCTGCGCGAGGGAAGCCAGGCCTCGAGTGTGTACGTCATTCGCGACGGCCTCGTGAAGCTGGTGCGGCACCTGCCCAACGGCCGAGCGCGCATCGTGGGACTGCACGGGCCGGGCTCCGTCCTGGGCATGCCGGTCGCGGAGGGGGACGAAGCCGTGTCTCCCCACAGTGCGGTCACACTGGGGCATGTGGACGTTCGATGCTGGCCGGCCAGCCACCTGCGGCGTCTGCGCGACGAAAGGCCGCACCGCTACATCGAACTGCTGGAGTCGTTACACGGGCATATCCGCCAGGCAGATGTGTGGATCACGGAGTTCTCGACCGGCCGCATCAGGAGCCGTGTGGCGCGGCTCATCCTGTACCTGGAAAACCTGGAGGACGGCCTCGGGGACGGCGAGGTGGAACTGCTCACCTGCCAGGACATGGGCGAGGTGCTCGGCGTGACGCCCGAGAGCGTCAGCCGCATCGTGGCCGAGCTGAAGCGCGACGGCATCCTGCAGGCAGTGTCGCCAGAGCGGGGCGAACACCTCTGCTGCGACCGTAAGAAGCTGCGTGCGCTCGCGCGGGATTGAGCTGTCACCGGCTACTGCCGGCTTAACCACGCCAGCAGCCGACACACCGCCTCCTGGTCCGGTAGCGTGAAGGGCGCGATGGTCGACCCGGGAGAGCGTCCGACCGAGATTCCGATACCGCGTTCGTCGATTGCCGCGAACCCGTCCTCGTCCCTGATGTCGTCTCCCACATAGACCGGGACGACCGTGTGATCCTCGGCGAGGTCGAGGATGTCCAGCAACCGCTGCAACGCGACACCCCGGTCCCAGGCGATGCCCTCCGCAGATTGTGGCCGGGGCTCGCGGCGTCCGTCCGGCAGCTCCACGTCCCGGCCGTCACTGGCGGCGTAGACGATGCCGGGCACGTCGAGTTGGCGGCGCAGAGCCTCCAGATCGCACTCGCTGATCACCGCGGTCGGGTAGCGGCGGGCGAGCCGAGCGAGGGTCCGCCTGAGCCGCCCGGCCCGCGGGCCGTCGGGCGAAAGTCCCGCTTTCGACGCCAGGGTGCCCTCGAAGTCCACGAACAGCGCGGGAGCAGCAGCTCCAAGACGATCTTCCAGAGCTTTCGATTGTGGCGAGCTGAGAGGCGAGGCGAGTTCCACGTCGAGTTCGTCAAGCCACTGATCGTCCAGAACCGTGTCGGCACCCAGACCCGTGAGCGCTTCTGCCTCGGCCGTCCCGTCCCGATCAAGCGCGATCACCAGACCGTAGCCAGCCTTGCGTGCTGCCCTGATCCCGGCCGCGGAGTCTTCCACCGCTATACACCGCCGGGCCGCCACATCCAGCTCGCGGGCCATGACGGTCAGGAAATCCGGCGCGGGCTTCGCCGACAGGGCGGCCCGTTCCGCATCCCTGCCGTCCAGTTTCGCATCGAACAGTTCCAGCGCGCCGGCTGCTGCGAGTACCTGTATGCAGTTATCGCTCGGCGACACCACCGCAGTACGCAGTCCTCGCCGGCGGAACTCTGCTACGAGACCGAGGCCGGAGTCAGGATCGATGCCCCGGGCGTCGAGCAGGCAGAGGAAAATCCCGTGCTGCAGCCGTGCCAGCGCGTGGATGCTGCCGTGACCGGGGGCGTCGTCCGGCGCACCCCTCGGCAGGTGGACGTCGCGAGCTGCGAGCACCGCGGCCGCGGCGTCGAGCCGTGGCCGACCGTGGCAGCAGGCGGCGTATTCCGTCTCGATGGAGAACGGACGCTCCGCTTGCGACTCGATCGTGCGGAACAATCCGTCGAAGGCCTGCTTCCATGCCTCGGCATGCAGGGTCCGAGTGCCGGTCAGCACGGCATCCAGGTCGAACACCGCTGCAGCGAATCCGGACGTCCGCAGTGGTCCGCCGCTGTCCGCGCCACGCGGCTCCAAGTTTGCCTCCTTCCGTTTCTTACGCTCGGCGCACGGTGCAGCGCCGGGCCTGCCAGCATGGCGGCGGCGTGCCGCGCCGATTTCCTTCATGAGTCAGTGTCGGAGCCGCGCCGGCAGGCTGCATTGAGCTTCGTCAATGGCCCTGCGGGACGGCCGGGAGCAGCACCGAAGCGGACAACGAGACAGCCCCTTCCGTTTCGGTTAACCTCGCCGGAGGATGCCCGCCCGCACGCCCCTCCCGAAATGGCCCACGCTGAGTATCGAGCGCGAGTTCGAGGGTCGTGTCTGCGGCATCGACGAGGCGGGCTACGCGCCCATCGCCGGCCCGGTGGTCGCCGCCGCCGTGGTCCTGCCGCCCGGCGCCAAGCCCCGCCGGCTGCGTGGGCTGACCGACTCCAAGCTGCTCAGCGCCGACCAGAGGGAACGCTTTCGGGACATTATCCTCGGCCTGGGCGATGCCGCGGTCGGCATGGCCAGCGTCGAGGAGGTGGACCGCCTCAACATCTACCGCGCAAACCTGCTGGCCATGCAGCGGGCCGTCTCGGCGCTGGGCCTGCCGCCGGACGCGGCCATCGTCGACGGACGTGCCGCACCGCAGCTCGACTGCAGGGTCAGGACCGTCGTCAAGGGCGACCGCCGTTCGCTGTCCGTGGCCGCGGCCTCGGTAATCGCCAAGGTCGCCCGCGACCGCCTGATGAGGGAACTCGCAGCCGAATGCCCCGGCTACGGCTGGGAGACCAACGTGGGTTACGGTACCGATGAGCATTACCTCGGCCTGCTGCGCCACGGCCCGACCCCGCACCACCGCCGCAGCTTTGCGCCGCTGACCACGCTGTTCGCCCCGGGCGGGTCCGGGGTCGCACGTTTCCGTTTCGAGGCGTCGGAACGGATCGCCGAGCCACGGCGGTTGCAGCTGCTGGAACTCCGTCAGGACCTTCACGCCGTGTTCGACGCGGTGGGCTGCCACATCGGGCAGGTGAAGAACCTGAGGGGCCACTGGACATTTCAGGCGGTGGGCTACGCGGAGGAGGGGCGGCCGGTGCCGGGCGGGGGTCCCTGTGCCGCGTGCCACGGGGAGAGATTGAGCGCCCCGGTGGCCGCGGCCGTTGCAGAATTACTCGTCGCCCGGCTCGGCTGAGCGGGCGCCTTCGCCGCCCGCCAGTCCGCGAGCCGAGCCGAGGCGTCAGCTCGCCCGGTTGCCTTCCTCGGCGTAGCTGTTGAGGCGATTGTAGAGGGTGCGCAGACTGATGCCGAGCGTCTCCGCGGCGGCGGTCTTGTCGTTCTCGTGGCTCTGCAGCGTCGCCAGGATCAGGGCCTTCTCGGCCTCCTGCACCGACGAGCCGACCCGCACCCGGATGTGATTCCCGGCCACCGACGGCTCGACGGTCAGGGGCGGCAGATGAAACGCGCGTATTTCGCCGGGGGAGAGCAGAAAGGCGCGTTCGATCAGGCTCTGCAGTTCGCGCACGTTGCCCGGGAAGGGATAATCCGCGATGGCCTCGAGCGCATCGCGGCCGAGGGTCTTCGAGGCGCCCTCGCGCTCGTTCAGCCGCTGCAGGAAGTAGCGCGCCAGCCCCTCGACGTCCTCGCCACGCTCGCGTAACGGCGGCATGTCGATGGGAAAGCGTGCGATCCGATAGTAGAGGTCCTCGCGCAGGCTGCCGTCGGCGATCGCCTCGCCCGGCTCCCGATTGCTGGCCGCGATGATGCGCACGTCCGCGGGCAGGTCTCTCTCGCCGCCCACGCGGCGGAAGGTCGCGCTCTCCAGTACCCGGAGCAGTTTCACCTGGTGTTCGGCCTGCATCTCGGTGATATCGTCGAGGAACAGCGTGCCGCCGTGGGCCTGCTCGAACAGACCTCGGTGACAATGGCTCGCGCCGCTGAAGCTGCCCTTCTCGTGGCCGAACAACTCGCTCTCGCAGAGTTCGGGCGGTATCGCCGCGCAGTTCTTGGCGACGAAAGGCCCGTCGGCCCGGTCGCTGAAGCGGTGGATGGTGCGTGCGGCCAGGTCCTTGCCCGTGCCGCTCTCGCCGGTCACGAGCACCGAGGTCTCGACCGCGGCCACCTTGCGCAGCACGCAGAACAGCTCGCGCATGATGCCGGAACTCCCGCGCAGATCGCCGAACTGGTCGAGCGGGGGAGCCGCAGCGGCCTTCGCCGCCTGGCGGCGTTCGCGCCGGGGCCACTCGACCATCTGCCGCAGCAGGTCGGTCAGGAACGCCTCGTCGAACGGCTTCGCCAGGAAGTAGCCTGCGCCACGCGACATGCCGGCGCGGATGCGTCCGGGCCTGTCCTGCTCGTGCATCAGGACGATCTCGTCGCAGCCCTCCAGGCCTGGCAGATCCAGCAGCTCGAGGACGTCGCCGTCGCCGACGCCCAGCGCCAGGAAGGCCACCGCCGGTGCGGCGCCGCCGAGCTCGCGGGCCGCGTCGGCAAAGGAGGAGCAGAGCCTCGCGTCGAAACCCTCACGGACAAGCAGTCCCTGCAACACGCGGCTGTGGCCGTCGTCGTCGTCGACGATCAGCGCGCGCGGGCGCTCCGACCCGCGCAGGGGAACCCCGGCATCGCTCTCGTTCGCTGGAAACTCGGCCGGCGCGAGATCTTCCACGCTCGGCGCTACGTTGCCGTTGCGGCAAGGCTCATCGCTCTGCCGCGATCCATTCGATCGATTCATGATCCCCTTTCCCATCAATGCTGCCCAGATAGTGCCGCGCTCTCACGCGGTGCCCTCCCTGAAGCTGTCATGTAGCACACCGGCGGGCATTGCGATTTCTCAAGCGAGCCGAATGTCCGCGGAGCGCGCCGGGGCTTCAGGACGGGCGGATCTACCGGTGTTGCCACCCCCGGCCGAGGTGAGGGTATTCGCTGATGTTTTCTGCGCGCGGCTGGGAGATACTTCAGGATTGCACAGCAGGGGTGAGGGCTTGGGAATCAAGGTCCTGATCGCGGACGATCACAACCTGATGCGGGAGGGTCTCCGCTCGATATTGGAGCGCGAAGACGGCATCGAGATCGTCGGAGAGGCTAGCAGCGGACTCGAGGTGCTCGAGCTGTGTCTCGAGGCGGTGCCGGACATCGTCGTCATGGATGTCGCCATGGACGATCTGAATGGTGTGGAAGCCACCCGGCGTCTCCTGAAACGCCACACGAGCGTGCGTGTGATAGCCATTTCCAGTCATAACGACAGCGGGCTGATGGCTGAGATTCTCCGGGCCGGGGCGTCGGGCTACGTACTCAAGGAGAACGCTTATGCGGAACTACGGCCGGCGCTGAACGCCGTGAGTCGCGGCTCCACGTATCTCTGCCCCGGCGCCGCGGGCAAGGCGGCAGAGATCATCCAGGACACGGAGGCACCACGGGGCTCGGCCTGGGATGTCCTCGGCGACCGGGAGCGCGAGGTGCTGCAGTTGCTGGCGGAGGGTCTGACGTCCGCGGAGGTCGCCGAGAAGCTGCACATCGCGCCCAACACCGTGGAAACCCATCGGCGCAACATCATGCGCAAGCTGGACCTCCACAACGTGGTGGAGCTGACCCGTTATGCCATCCGGGAGGGGCTGACCCGGGTCGACGACTAGCGCCGCAGCCCCCCTTACAGCGACAGCGTGATCTGGACGATCTCAGGGTCGTCCGGCGAGGTGCGGCGCCGGAACCCGAGATCCTTCGCGAGTGCCAGCATGCCCCGGTTCTCCCGCAGCACCACGCCGTCCATCTCCTCCAGACGCCGTTCCCTGGCGACATCGATCAGGCGCCGCAGCAGCTCGGTTGCGAGGCCCCGGTTCTGCCACTCGTCGGAGATAACGATGGAGAACTCGCAGCCGCGGCCGTCCAGGTAGGTCACATACCGGGCAACGCCGACCTGACGCTCGGCGCCGTCGACGTCGGTGAGCGCGATCAGCGCCATCTCCCGGTCGTAGTCGATCTGGGTGAAGCGCGAGAGCATCGCCGGCGTGAGCTCTTTCATGGCGTACATGAAGCGCAAGTACTTCGAGCGCTCCGACAGGCTGCTGACGAACGCCTGCTCGAGCCGCGCGTCCTCCGGCCGGATGGGTCGGATCACCAGCGGCGTGCCGTCGCGCAGCACGTGCTCGCCGACCAGACTGCTGGGGTAGGGGTGGATGGCCATGTGACCGTATTCCCGCGCGGAGGCCCGGCTCTCGCGCAATACCACCCGGGCATCGAGCGCGACGGCCTTGTTCTCGTTCACCACCAGCGGGTTGATGTCGAGTTCCTCGATCCAGGGCAGTTCGCAGACCATGTCCGAGAGACGCAGGATCACGTCTTCCAGCGCGCGCCGGTTGGCCGGCGGCTTGCCGCGGAATGCGTCCAGGTAGCGTGACGCCCGGGTCTGCTCGATCATGCGTCGTACCAGGAAACGGTTCAGCGGCGGGAGACCGACTGCCCGGTCCCGGATCACCTCCACCAGCGTCCCGCCCAGCCCCACAGTGACCGCCGGGCCAAACACCGGATCGTTCATCACGCCCAGCATGATCTCCCGGCCGTTCCGGGGACGCCACATGCGTTCCAGCAGCACACCGCTGATACGCGCATCCGGCATGCGCTCCCCCACCGAGCGCACGAGTTCCCGATAGGCGATGCCGAGCTCGGCGCCGTTGGCGATGCCCAGACGCACGCCGTCCACGTCCGACTTGTGCGAGATGTCGGGTGAGTGGATCTTCATCACCAGCGGGAATCCCAGTTGCTCGCCCAGGACGAGGGCCTCACGCGCACTGCCGACGGGCACGCTCTCGAGTATCGGGATACCGAAGGTCCTGAGCAGCGCCTTGGATTCGATCACGTCCAGCACCCGGCGGCCTTCGCCTAGGGCGGCGTCGATAATCAGCCGCGCACCCTCCCGGTCCGGCGGCTCCCGCCGTCCGAGGGGCTCGGGCACCTGCAGCAGCATCTGCTGGTTGGCCCGGTGCGCAGCCGCCGCGGAAAACGCCTCCACGGCGGCCTCGGGTGTTGCGTAGGTGGCAACGCCGCGGGCACGAAACGACTCCCGGCTGGCTTCCATGGAGCGGCCGCCCATCCAGCAGGTGAGCACGGGCTTCTTCGCCCGGGCCACGATGTCCGCCACGGCCTCGGCCACGGGTTCCGGCTGGGTCATCGCCTGGGGGACGAGAATGGCGAGGACGCCGTCGCAGCCGTCGTCCTCCAGCACGAATTCGAGGGCTTTGCCGTACCGGTCCGCACCCGCGTCCCCGAGCACATCGACCGGATTCCCGCCGGACCAGGCGCGGGGGAGGGCGCCGTCGAGCTTCTGACGGGTCTCTGCCGACAGCCTCGCCAGGGGCAGGCGCTTGTCCGCGAGAAAATCCGCCGCCATGACGCCCGGGCCGCCGCCGTTGGTGATGATGGCGAGCCGCGGCCCGCGGGTGCGCACGCCGAAGTGCAGGGTCTCGGCCACGGCGAAGAAATCCACGTAGTTGTGTACCCGCACCACGCCTGCGCGGCTGACGGCCGCGTCGAAGACGTCGTCGGAGCCCACCATGGCGCCGGTGTGGGAGATGGCCGCCTGGCCGGCGTCGGCGTGGCGTCCCGCCTTCATCACGATCACCGGCTTCGCCCGGGAGGCCGCGCGCACGGCGCTCATGAAACGGCGGGCGTCGTGGATGCCCTCGACGTAGAGCATGATCGCGCGGGTCGCCGGATCCACCACCAGATAGTCGAGGATCTCACCGAAATCCACGTCCGCTGCCGTGCCGCTGGAGACCACGCAGGAGAAACCGATGTTACGCGGCGCGGCCCAGTCGAGGAGGGCGGTGCACAGCGCTCCGGACTGGGACACCAGCGCGATATGACCTTCCCGGGCCATCACCTGGCTGAAGCTCGCATTCAGCCCGGCGTCGGGACGAAGGATGCCGAGGCAGTTAGGGCCGATGAAGCGGATGCCGTGGCGCCGTGCCGCGGCCAGGGCGTCTGCCTCCAGCTGCCGTCCCTCCGGGCCCGCCTCGCGGAAACCGGCCGAGAGGATCACCGCGACCGGGACGCCCGCCTCGCCGCATTCCTCCAGTACGCCCGGCACGGCGGCGGCCGGGGTCACGATGACCGCCAGGTCCACCTCGCCGTCGATGTCCCGGACGCTGCCCACGCAGGCCTGACCCTGGACCGATTCGTGGGCCGGGTTGACGGGGTGGATCGGGCCTTCGAACCCACCCTCCAGCAGGTTGCGGTAGGTGACCGTCCCGAGCGAACCGGGCCGCTCGCTGGCACCAATGAGGGCCACGGAGCGAGGTTCGAACAGGGGCGAGATCTCGGCCGTGGTGGCGCCGCGGCGTGCCATCAGTGGTGTCCTTCAGGGTGTGGCTGGGAGGCGGAGCGCAGAGGGTAACCGGAATCCGCGGCCACCGCATCGGATCCACACCGGGCGGAGTCCTGTCCTGACTTCGGGGAGGCGGGATTCCGCCATTGAGGGCCTGTGCCGACCCGTCCCATAACCGCGCATAATATATATTATGTTAAAATATGGTGGACCCGAAAACTGACAGCGAGGCCGCGGACCTCCTCGAGGTGCGTCTCAGAATTCCCAGCCAGTATGCAGTCACTCGGCACAATATTCTTTCTAACAGGCAGTTATACGACCTTTCTCGAGCAATTCCTCATCGCTGGACGCCGCTCCAGGCCATCGCTGCCCGTTCACGAGAACGGCCATGTCCACTGCTGCAGGTCCGGCGCATCGACGCCATGCTCGTACGCATAATGACGGCAGTCGATCTTCCGGTCCCGGAGCTTGTCCTTCACGTGGGCGCCCGCCACCTGCAATTGCGGCAGGCGGTCGATTACGTCGATGGCGAGACTGAAGCGGTCGATCTCGTTCTCGATGGCCAGTTCCAGCGGCGTATTGATGTTCCCTTTCTCCTTGTAGCCGCGCACGTGGAGATTACGGTGGTTGGTGCGGCGGTACGCCAGCCGGTGGATCAGCCACGGATAGCCGTGGAAGTTGAATACGATCGGGCGATCCACCGTGAACAGACTGTCGAAGTCCCGATCGGACATGCCATGGGGGTGTTCGGTATCGGGCTGCATCCGGAACAGATCCACCACGTTGATGAAGCGTATCTTCAGGTCTGGGAAACTCTCCCTGAGCAGCGCGGTGGCGGCCAGCGCCTCCCGTGTGGGGATGTCGCCGCACCCGGCGATCACGACGTCGGGCTCACTGCCCTGGTCGTTGCTGGCCCAGTCCCAGATGCCGATCCCCTTGGTGCAATGGCGGATCGCCTCGTCCATGTCCATGTACTGCAGATGCTGCTGCTTATCGGCGACGATGACGTTGATGTTGTCGGTGCTGCGCAGGCAGTGATTGGCGACCGAGAGCAGCGTATTCACGTCCGGCGGCAGGTAGATGCGCGTCACCTCCGGGTTCTTGTTCACCACCACGTCGAGGAAGCCCGGGTCCTGGTGCGTGAAGCCGTTGTGATCCTGGCGCCACACGGTGGAGGTGATCAGCAGATTCACCGACGAGACGGGCGCACGCCACGGGATCTCGCGACTGATGGCGAGCCATTTCGCATGCTGGTTGTACATGGAATCGATGACGTGGACGAAGGCTTCATAGGTGGAGAAGAAGCCGTGGCGACCGGTGAGCACGTAACCCTCGTACCAGCCCTCCAGCGTGTGCTCGGAGAGCATCTCCAGGACGCGGCCGTCCGGCGAGAGTTGGCCGCCGTCCTCGTCCTCCGGCAGATAGTCGGCGAGCCACAGTTTCTTGCTGACCTCGTAGATGGCGTCGAGCTTGTTGGAGCTGTTCTCGTCCGGTCCGAAGACCCGGAAACTCCGCGAGTTTCGACGCATCACCTCGCCCAGGAATCGTCCCAGCGGACGCGTGTTCTCCGCGACGGTGACCGCCGGACGTTCGACACCGAGGCCGAATTCGCGGAAATCGGGCATCCGCAACGAGCGCCTGACCAGCCCGCCGTTGGCGATCGGATTCGCGCTCATGCGCCGGTTGCCGGCCGGCACGAGCGCCTGCAGCTCTGCTCGCGGTGCGCCGCTCTCGTCGAAGAGCTCCTCGGGCCGGTAGCTGCGCAGCCACTCCTCGAGCTGGCGCAGTCGCTCCGGATTGTCCCGCACGCCCGGGATCGGTACCTGGTGGGCCCGCCAGTAGCCTTCCACGCGATGCCCGTCCACGCTCTCCGGCCCGGTCCAGCCCTTTGGCGTGCGCAGGACGATCATCGGCCAGTGGCCCCGCGTGGCGCGCCCGCTGCCGCGCGCCTCGCGCTGGATCCCGCGTATCTGGCCGAGGCACTCGTCCAGTGTGCTTGCCATCTGGCGGTGGACGTCAAGCGGATCGTCTCCGGTCACGAAATGCGGCACCCAGCCGTAACCGCGGAAGAGATTCGCAAGTTCCTCCTCGGGGATGCGGGACAGGATCGTCGGGTTGTTGATCTTGTAGCCGTTCAGATGAAGGATGGGCAGCACTGCCCCGTCCGTCACGGGATTCAGGAATTTGCTGGAGTGCCAGGCCGTCGCCAGCGGTCCGGTCTCGGCTTCGCCGTCGCCGACGGCCACCGCGACCAGCAGTTCCGGGTTGTCGAATGCGGCGCCGAAGGCGTGGGAGAGGCTGTATCCGAGCTCGCCGCCCTCGTGGATGGAGCCGGGGGTCTCCGGCGTGCAGTGGCTGCCGACGCCGCCGGGAAAGGAGAACTGCTTCATGAAGCGGCGCATGCCCTCCTCGTCCTGGCTCTTGTCCGGGTAGATCTCCGAATAGGTGCCCTCCAGATAGACGGGGGCCAGCACGCCGGGGGCGCCATGGCCCGGCCCGGCGAGGAAGATCGCCTCGAGGTCGTGATGCCGGATCAGGCGGCTGAGATGCGCGTACATCAGTGACAGGCCGGGGCTCGCGCCCCAGTGGCCGAGCAGGCGGTTCTTGATGTGTTCCGGCCGCAGCGGCTCGCGCAGCAGCGGATTGTCACGGAGATAGATCATGCCGGCGGCGAGATAATTACAGGCACGCCAGAAGGCATCGATGGCCTGCAGTTCCTGCTCGTCGACGGCCCCGGCGTTCGCATTGTCCGTCTGTTTGTTCATCCCTGACCTCCTTCCGGCCTCGTTATTTCATTGCCTGGCGCAAGCGCCCTGTCCTGTTTCCCGGGCGCCGCACCCCGAATTCGTTATCCGGGAGCAAGCGCGCGTAGCGTCTCTCTCGCGATCTCCGCCTCTTCGTCGGACTGGATCACCAGCAGCGCCACCGACGCGCCGTCGTCATGTATGGCGTCGCCGTCCCCGGCCGCCACCCGGTTGCGGGCGGGATCCACGACGATGCCGAGACCCTCGAGCCCCGCAATGCACTCCTGGCGCACGGCGGCGTCATTCTCTCCGATCCCGCCCGAGAAGACGATGGCGTCTGCCCCGCCGAGCACCGCGAGATAGGCGCCGATGTATTTCCTCACCCGGTAGCAGAAGACCTCGAACGCGAGTTTCGCCCCCTCGTGACCCGCGGCGCGCAGACGGTGGATCTCGCGCATGTCGTTGACGCCGGCGAGGCCGCGCAGACCGCTTTCAGCGTTCAGCAACTCGTCGATCTCCACCGCACTCATTCCGGCTTCGCGCTGCAGATACGTGACCACGGACGGATCGATATCGCCGCAGCGGCTGCCCATGACAAGACCTTCCAGCGGCGTCATCCCCATCGACGTATCGACGCTCAGTCCGCCGCGCACGGCCGTCGCACTGGCGCCGTTGCCGAGGTGCAGGGTGATGAGCCTCGTCTCGCCGAGCGGTTTGCCGAGAATGCCGGCGGCGCTGCGTGCGAGGAACTGGTGGGATGTGCCGTGAAAACCGTAGCGGCGGATGCCCCGGGCAGCGGCGATCCCTTGCGGGAGCGCATAGTGCCAGGCCCTGGCCGGCATACTCTGGTGGAAGGCGGTGTCGAACACGGCAACCTGCGGGGTATCCGGATAGCGGCGGCTGGCCACCTCGATACCCAGCCGGTTGAGCGGATTGTGCACCGGGGCGAGGACGCTGGTGCGCTCGATCTCCTCGAGTACGGCACCGTCGACGGGGACGGCGGCGGCGAAGCGGTCACCGCCATGCACGACGCGGTGGCCGATCGCCGTCGGTTCCGCCCCGGGCGCAAGCTCCGGCAGCGCGTCGAACAGATGCTCGAGGCAACGGCGATGATCCGCCATCGGCAACCGCGCTTCGTGTGCGTCGGCCGCCGCCGCGGCCTCGCCCCTGCACCAGGAGAACATCGTCGCATCGGTCCCGATGCGCTCGAAAGCCCCTCCTCCGATCCGCGCCAGGGTCTCGGCTGCGAACAGGGCGACCTTGATGGAGGAACTGCCGCTGTTCAGTACCAGAATGCTCATCGTGGATCATCGGACGGTGGCTGCGCCGGTCGGCAGCATGCGGCGAATGGTGCCGGTAAAGGCGGTCCCGGTAAAGGAACCGGTGAAATTGCGAACCGGTCCTTCCTCGCATAACAGGATGCCGGGGCAATGCAGCGCAATTACGACTGGCCTGCGGGGGCATTTCTCGACGGAAAAAAATGGCCGGGGCACGGCCGTGGACACCGTACCCCGGCCCAGGCGGGCATCAGGCAGCTCGGTGATTCGCTCCGGCCGCAGCCTCGGTGACGGCCTGGATCGACTGGCCGGCGCTGCGGTGCAGCTCGACCACGAGCGCAGTCGGCAGCGCCAGCGCCTCGGCGAGTTCGGCCAGATAGGCCCGGCAGATCGACCGGGTCTCGTCGACGGCCAGCAGTGCCGCGGCGTAGACCTCGGCGGCGAGCTCGGGTGTGCTCGCGGCGGCCGCGAGTTCGGCCACGTCGAGAGGCCGACGCAATTCATCGAACAAGAGGCCTTTCTCGGCCGCATCCAGATCCAGGGTGTCGATGCGGTCGAAGATGCGGCGGCGCTCGCTGTCGTCCAGGTGGCCGTCCGCGTGGGCGGCTGCGATCATCGCCCGGATGATCAGCAGGTCCCGGTGGCGGCACGCGGCCGGTTCTGCCGGCTGGAAGCCGCGCTCGGTAAGGCCTTGCCAGGTTCCCGACTGTGCCGGGGTCGCCGCCGTGCCGCCATCCACGGCGCGATAACGCTGATAGGCTTTCCACGCGAGCCCGCCGACGGCGACGGCCCCGCCGATCTTCAGTGCGGAGCCTGCGAGCTTCCGGGTCTTCTTGCCGCTGATTGCGTTGGCGGCGAGGCCGCCGGCGAGCCCGGCCGCCAGGCTACCGCCGATACCGCTCCTCATCAGGCCTTCCAGTGCACGATTCAGGTCCATGGGCATGCTCCTTGCCGGGGGTTGAGGGTGAAGATTGCCCATGCGGAGCGATGGTGACCAGCGGGTTGTGCCTTGAATTTACTTCGAGCAGATCGAAGTATTAGCGCGTCGGCTGTAGGTATTCCCGAATCTTACGATTCCCCGGCACCGAACAGCTGCTCCCGCGCTGCCTCGGTGATGGCGACCACCGACGCATGCTTCAGGCGCCGCTCCGGGGAGATGGCGTAAAAACGTTCCCGGACTTCCTCCGTCGAGCCGATGATGCTGGCACCGTAGGTGCGGCAGATCTCATCGGCGATGGCCGTGGGACCGGCGAACGCCCCTGCCCCGGCTTCGCCGAAAGCTTTCAGCAGGGCACTGTCGTCGAATTCGGCCGCCACGACGGGCACCAGGCCATTGGCCTCGAACCACTCCTCGAGCCGGCGCCGCAGCGCGGTGCCCTGGCTGGGCAACAACATGGGGGCGCCGTCGAGAACCGCCGGGAAATCCCCCTGATAGCGCTCGTACAGGGCTTCGCTGACGAAGAAAGAGGTGCCGCTCTCCCCCAGCACGTAACTGTAGGCCTTGACGTTGAGACCGGCCGGCAGCGGCTGATCCGACAGCACGAGATCCAGCCGATGGACGGCAAGCTCTCCCAGCAGGCGGTCCAGCGTGCCTTCCTGGCAGCGGATGCGGGGCGCATCCTCCGCCTCCAGGGCGGGCGCGATGATGCGGCACGCCACCAGCTTCGGGATGGAATCCACGATGCCGACGTTCAGGTGCCGCGGCACGTCGGGCCGTCGGCCGCGCACCACCTGGGCGAGCTCCGCGCCCAGGTTGAATATCTCGTCGGCGTACTCGAACACCATCTGGCCGGTGCGTGAGAGCACCAGTCGCCGGCCCGCCTTGCGGAACAACCGCTCCCCCACGGACTCGTCCAGCAATTTCAGCTGCCCGCTGATGGTCTGCGGCGTGACGTGCAGCACTTCGGCCGCGCGGGCGATACTGCCCTCGCGGGCCACTACCCAGAAATATTGAAGATGCCCGTAATTCAGATGGCGCATGACCGGTCTCCGGACGGGGACTCCCGTCTGCTTATGATTCGCGCCCGAGGCGCCGTTCGATGCGAGTCAGCCGCTCTGCCGTCTCGCGGATCAGGTACAGCATCTCCTCGCGCTCGGCGTGGGCTTTGGCCTCTGTCTCCTGGCGGCGGCTCTCCTCTTCCTCCCAGTGCAGCGCCTGCATGGAGTTGACGATGATGCCGATGAACAGATTCAGGATCGTGAACGCGGAGATCAGGATGAACGGCACGAAATAGAGCCAGGCGTGGGGATAGGCCTCCATCACCGGCCGGGCGATGCCCATCGACCAGCTTTCGAGCGTCATCACCTGGAACAGCGTGTACATGCTGGCGCCGACGTTCCCGAACCAGTCCGGAAAGCGCTCGCCGAAGAGTTCGGTGCCGATAACCGCGAACACATAGAAGACGAGACCCAGCATGAAGGTGATCCAGCCGATGCTGGGGATGGCCGAGAGCAACGACTCGGTCAGCTGACGCAGCCGGCGCACCGTAGACAGCAGCCGGAGCACCCGCAGGATGCGCAGACTCCGCAGGATGGACAGCGGACCGGTGGCCGGCACCAGCGAGATGGCCACCACGAGGAAATCCATGACATTCCATCCGCTGCGGAAGAATCGCGGCCCGAAAGCGACCAGCTTGATCAGGATCTCGACGCTGAATACGGCGATGACGATGGCATTGAACGCGCGCAGCCAGCCGCCCGCCTGCGCCACGACGGCATCGGACGTCTCCAGGCCCAGCGTGACCGCATTGGCCACGATCAGGCTCAGGATCAGATAGTGCGGCCAGCCGGTCTCTATCCAGCGGCCCATCCGGCCTCGCCAGTGGTCGGGTGTCTCCAAGCGCGTGTCTCCAGAAAATTGCCAGCCGGGACGCCAGCGAGACAGGTTAACTCTTTCCGGCTATTTAAGACTAGATATTGTTTTCATATTTCCTTTTCCTTATGCTCCGAGCCGCTCCTCCCTCCGGAGCATGACGAGAGACGTACCGACCGGCCAGCACGCGGCCGGCCGGCGCGCCTGTGCGCTAGAAACCGGGCGTCCGGGACGGTATCTTCTGCGGTCGCCATGGACGGGGGATGCGGGCGCCGATGATGGCACCCGCGACGCCAACGCAATCACTCGACTCGGGGAAGCTTCCTCATGCAAAGCAGCCGCACATCGTCCAACGCGGAGAAGCTCCTGCTGCTCGTCGCCCTGGTCGCGGCCTGGTTGCTGTGGTCCGGGCTGTACAAGCCACTGCTCCTCGGCCTCGGCGCTTTCTCCTGTCTTCTGACCATCTATCTGGTCTACCGGATGGGGCATTTCCATCGGCAGGCATACGCGCTCAATTACGGGGTCGGTTACATCGGCTACCTGGTCTGGCTCTTCAAGGAGATGGTGCTATCCAGCCTGCAGGTCTCCCGGGCGGTGCTGAGCCCCGGGCTCCCGATCGAGCCCACGGTGATCGAGATTCGCGCCACTGCCGACCATCCCATGGACCAGGCGATCCTCGGCAATTCCATCACGGTCACCCCCGGTACCCTGACGCTCGACGTGCACGACGGCGTGCTGAAGGTCCACAGCCTGACCCGCGCGGGGGCGGAGTCACTGCTCGGCGGTGAAATGGACCGTCGCGTGGCCGCGCTGCGGAGGCGCTGAGCATGTACTACGTGGTCAGCATCGCCGTCATCGTGACGATGGGCCTCGCACTGGTACGGGCGCTGCTGGGCCCCACACTCTATGACCGTGTGCTGGCGGTGAACATGTTCGGCACGAAGACGGTGTTGCTGACGGCAGTGATCGCCTTCCTCTACGACCGCCCGGATTTCCTGGACCTGGCGCTGGCCTACGCGCTGATCAATTTCACCGGCGTGCTGGCCGTGCTCGAGTTCTTCCGCAACCGGGCCTCGCGCCAGCCCGCCGGCGGCGAAGGCTGACGGCGTGGAGCTGGCGCTGGACATCGCGAGCTGGGTCCTCATGTCCGCGGGCGGCGTATTCGTCTTCATCGGCGGGATCGGCGTGCTGCGCATGCCGGACCTGTTCACGCGCATGCACGCGGCCAGCGTGACCGACAGTATGGGGCCGCCGCTGATCCTGGTCGGCATCATGCTTCAGTCGGGGCTCTCGCTGGCCACCTTCAAGCTGGTCGCCATACTCGTATTCCTGATGCTGACCAGCCCCACCGCCTCCAACGCCCTGGCCAGCGCAGCGCTGCTGGCGGGGACGAAGACGCTCGACGAGCCAGGCGACGACGCAGAGGCGGAGGACGGCTCCTGATGTTCATGACGGAGATCTTCAGCGCGTTCCTGCTGACACTGCTGGTCGTGACGGCGCTGGCGGCGGTCAAGACCCGCAACCTGTTCGTCTCGGTGATGCTGACCGGCATCTACAGCCTGCTGATCGCCATCAATTTCTTCCTGCTGGACGCCGCCGACGTAGCCCTGACCGAGGCCGCCGTGGGCGCCGGCGTCGCGACGGTGTTCTTCCTCGGCGCGCTCGCGCTCACCGCCGAGAAGGAACGCACTCCTTCGGCCTACCGGCCGGTCGCCATCGGCATATTCGTCGCCGTCACCCTGGTCCTTGGCTATGCCACCCTCGGCATGCCGAGCTACGGCGACCCTGACGCGCCGGTGCACGTCCACGTGGCACCGTTTTATCTGGAGAAGACGCCGGAGTTCATCGACATTCCGAATATCGTCACGGCCGTGCTGGGCAGCTACCGCGGCTACGACACGCTGGGCGAGGTGTTCGTTGTCTTCACCGCCGGCATCGGGGTGATGTTCATCCTGGGCGTGCGGCCGTCCCGGAAGTCCGAGGGAACGGGCATGATCGCCAGCGGCGAGAACGGCCTGCGCCACTATCTGATCCCCCGCGTCGTCGGCCGGCTGTTCATACCGTTCATTTTCCTGTTCGGTCTTTACGTGCAGTTCCACGGCGAGTACAGCCCCGGCGGCGGCTTCCAGGCCGGCGCCATCATCGCATCGTCCATCATTCTCTACGCGCTGCTCGAGGGGGAAGAACGCGCGCTGCGGCTTATTCCGCGCAGGGTGCTGAACGGCCTCACCGCCGGCGGCGCCCTGCTCTACGGTGCTGTCGGTGTTGCCGGCATGCTGGCCGGCGGGAACTTCCTCGACTACTCGGTGCTGGCCAGCGACCCGGTCAAGGGCCAGCAGATGGGGCTGCTGATCATCGAGGCCGGGGTCGGCATCACGGTCACCGGCGTGCTGCTCACGATCTTCCACGCCTTCGCCGCCCGGGAGCGATTCTGATGATGGAGTTCCTCGGGCTGTACCACTATCTGGTGTTCCCGCTGCTGCTGATGAGCGGCATCTACGCGGTCATCGCCAAGCGCAATCTTTTCAAAAAGCTCATTGGCCTTGCGCTGATGCAGTCGGCTGTGTTCCTGCTCTACATCACCATGGCCAAGGTCGAAGGCGGCACCGGCCCCATTCTGAAGCCCGGTGACGAGGACGTCCTGTACTCGAATCCCCTGCCCGAGGTGCTGATCCTGACGGCCATCGTGGTCGGCATCTCCACGGCGGCGCTCGGGCTCGGCATCATCGTGCGCATCAAGGAGGAGTTCGGCTCCGTCGAGGAAGACATCGTCAGGGAGCTCGGGGGACAGTGACCGCACTGGAGCAGCACCTCCCGGCACTTCAGGTCGTAGTGCCGATGCTGACCGCGCCGCTGGTGATGCTGCTGCGGCCGCACCGGCTCGCCTGGGCCGCCACGACGGCCGCCAGCCTGTGCGCGTTCGCCATCGCCGTCAGCCTGACGGCGGCGGTACTCGCCGGCGGCCGGCCCCACTACGAGATGGGCAGCTGGCCCGCGCCTTTCGGCATCGAACTGGTGGTGGACTCGTTCAACGCGCTGGTCCTGCTGCTGGTCACGGGCGCCTCCAGCATGGCGCTGCTCGCCGGCGCCCGCAGCATCGACTCCCAGATCGAGGAGGAGCGCCAGCCGCTCTTCTATGCCGCGTGGCTCCTGGCCCTGTCGGGCCTTGCCGGCATCGCCGTGACCGGCGACGCCTTCAACGTCTTCGTGTTCATGGAGATCTCTTCGCTCGCGAGCTATGTGCTCGTGGCCGGCGGCCCGGACCGGCGCGCGCTGCCGGCGGTATTCAAGTATCTGGTCATGGGCACGATCGGCGCCACTTTCTACCTGATCGGCATCGGCCTCATCTACATGATGACCGGTACCCTGAACCTGGCCGACATGGCGGAGCGGGTCGGCCAGGTGAGCGATCTGCGGCCCGTGCTGGTGGCCGCCGGCTTCGTGACGACGGGGCTGGCACTGAAGGCGGCGGTGTTCCCGCTGCATCTGTGGCTGCCGAACGCCTACACATACGCACCGCATATCGTGACGGCCTTCCTGGCGGCCTGCGCCACCAAGGTCTCGCTGTACGTCCTGATCCGCTTCGACTTCATGGTGTTCCAGCCGAATCTTGCCGAGCACGGCCTGCAGTTCGCGCTGTTCCTGATGCCGCTCGCCGTCCTCGCCCTGCTGATCTCCTCGGGCGTGGCCCTGTTCGAGCGCAACCTGAAGCGCCTGCTCGCCTGGTCCTCCGTGGCCCAGATCGGCTACATGACCCTGGGTGTGAGCCTGCTCACCGCCACCGGCGTGACTGCGGGCATCCTGCACATGTTCAACCACGCCCTGGCGAAGGGTGCACTGTTCCTCGCCGTAGCAGCACTCGCTGCCGGCTGCGGCGGCGTCCGGCTGGAGCAGATCCGCGGCGCGGGCAGGCGCATGCCCTGGACCATGGGTGCCTTCGTACTCGCCGGGCTGAGCCTGATCGGCGTGCCGGGCACAGCCGGATTCGTGAGCAAGTGGTACCTGCTCTCCGCGGCCATCGCCACCGAAGGCCACGGGCCCGCGCTGGCCGCCGTCATCGTCGTGTCCTCGCTGATGGCGCTGGCCTACATCTGGCGGGTGGTCGAGGCGGCCTACTTCGAGGAGCCGGCGACGGCAGAGACGAGGACGGCCGAGGCGCCCGTCGTACTGGTGGCTGCGGCCTGGGCGGCGGCGCTGGCGAATATCTTCTTCGGTCTCTCGCCCGACGTGCCGCTGGCGCTGGCCGGCCAGGGCGCCGATATCCTGCTGGGGTATTCGCCGTGACCGGGGCGGCCACCATCCTGGCGGCCCTCGCGGTGCCGCTCGCCGGTGCGCTGGGCATCCTGCTGGCCGGGCGCCTGAACGCCAACCTGCGCGAGACGGTCACCCTGGTCACCGCCACGCTGCTGGCCGTGGTGGTATGGAGCCTGCTTCCGGAAGTCATGGCCGGCGCCCGTCCGGCGGTGAGTGTGGCTGAGGTGGTCCCCGGCATCGAGATCGCCTTCCGCGTGGAGCCCCTCGGCATGCTGTTCGCGGCGCTGGCATCGGGGCTCTGGATCGTCAACTCGATCTACTCGATCGGCTACATGCGGGGCAACAACGAAGCGAATCAGACCCGCTTCTACACATTCTTCGCCATCGCCCTCGCTGCGGCCATGGGGGTCGCCTTCGCCGCGAATCTGTTCACCCTGTTCCTCTTCTACGAGGTGCTGACCCTCTCCACCTACCCACTGGTCTCGCACAAGGGCGACGCGGCTACGATCCGCTCGGCCCGGGTCTATCTCGGCATTCTGCTGACGACCTCCATCGGGCTGTTCCTGCCGGCCATCATCTGGACCTACATCGCGGCCGGCACCGGGGACTTCACGCCAGGCGGCATCCTGGAGGGCAAGCTGGGCGGTCCGCTGCTGGGCCTGCTGCTCGGCCTGTTCGTGTTCGGCGTCGGCAAGGCGGCCGTGATGCCGGTGCACCGCTGGCTGCCCGCCGCGATGGTGGCGCCGACGCCGGTCAGCGCGCTGCTGCACGCGGTCGCCGTGGTCAAGGCCGGCGTGTTCACGATCACCAAGCTGATCGTCTATATCTTCGGCGTCGACTACCTGTTCGGCCAGCCGAGCGGCCAGTGGTTGCTGTATGCCGCCGCCTTCACGATCGTCGCCGCCAGTGCCGTGGCCCTGCGCCAGACCAATATCAAGCGCCTGCTGGCCTACTCCACGGTCTCCCAGCTCTCCTATGTGGTGCTGGCGGCGGATATCCTGAAACCGCTCGCGGAGGTCGGCGCGGCCCTACACATGGTGGCCCACGCCTTCGGCAAGATCACGCTGTTCTTCGCGGCCGGTGCCATCTACACAGCGGCCAAGAAGACGGAGATCGCCCAGCTCGCGGGCATCGGCCGGCGCATGCCGTGGACCACGGCCGCCTTCACCGTCGGCGCGTTCAGCATGATCGGCGTGCCGCCGACGGGCGGCTTCGTCTCCAAGTGGTACATCCTGGCCGGCGCCTTCCAGGCCGACAACTACGTGGCCATCTTTACGATGATCGCAAGCACGGCGCTGAACGCGCTGTATTTCCTGCCGATCATCTACCTGGCCTGGTTCGGCCGGGAACCGGAAGGCGCGAAGGAACACGGTGAGGCGCCCTTCCCCGCGGTGCTGGCGCTGACCGTGACAGCGGCGCTGACGATCCTGTTCTTCTTCTTCAACGGGCCGGTCATCGCGCTCGAACGGCAGCTGATCGAGGTTTGGCAATGAGCGGGCAACCGGAACACGACAAACGGGATCACTGGCTCGCCAGGCCGGAGAACATCCGGCGGCTGTGGCGGGGTTTCTGGGTGGTGCTCGCACTCACCGTGGTCGCCCAGTTCTTCATCCCGGTGAAAGGGCACTTCGTGGTGGACGGCTGGCTCGCGTTCGGCGCCGTCTTCGGGTTCTTCTCCTGTCTGGCCATGGTGCTGGTGGCGAAGGCCCTCGGCTACTCGCTGAAGCGCGACGAGGGTTACTACCTCGAGGGCGGCTACCTCGAAGACATGGAGGACCGGGATGCCTGAGTATCTGCCACCCGCGGTCATCCTGATCGTCGCAGCCCTGCTGATCGGGCCGACACGGGGGCACGTGCGCTCGGCCATCGTGCTGCTGGCCCCGCTGGCGACCCTGTGGGCCATCTGGCAGGTGCCGGACGGCGTCGTCGTCACCGTGCCCTTCCTGGATTACCAGATCGAACCGGTGGAAGGCAGCGACGTCCGCCGCCTGTTCGCGACCATCTTCGCCATCATGGCGTTCGCGGGCGGCCTGTTCTCCTTCCGTCAGGCACGCTGGTACGAGCTCGCCGCCGCCAATGCCTATGCGGCCGGAGCGATCGGCGTGAGCTTCGCCGGCGACCTCATCACGCTGTTCCTGTTCTGGGAGCTGATGGCGCTGTTCTCCACGGTCATCGTCTGGGCGGGCGGGACGCCCGCGGCGCGGGCGGCGGGCATCCGCTACGCGATCATGCACCTGATCGGCGGCGTGATCCTGAAGGTGGGTATCGAGGGCACCGTGGTGCACACCGGCTCCATCGACATCATGCCGGTTCTCGCCACCAACTTCGACACCTGGATGATGCTGATCGGCATCCTCATCAACGCGGCGGCGCCGCCGGTCTCCGCCTGGCTGGCCGACGCCTATCCGGAGTCGAGTCCGACGGGTTCGGTATTCCTGTCGGCCTTCACCACCAAGACTGCCGTCCTCGCGTTGATACTCCTGTTTCCCGGCGAGCCGGTGCTGATCGGGGTGGGCGTCTACATGGTGATGTACGGCATCATCTACGCGCTGCTCGAGAACGACGCGCGGCGCATCCTCGCCTACTCCATCGTCAACCAGGTGGGCTTCATGGTCTGCGCCGTAGGCATCGGCACCCAGATGGCGCTGAACGGCGCCGCCGCCCATGCCTTCGCCCACATCATCTACAAGGCGTTGCTGTTCATGAGCGCGGGCGTCGTCGTCTATCGCACCGGCAAGAGCAAGTGCACCGATCTGGGCGGGCTGTTCCGCACGATGCCGCTGACGACGGTCTGCGGCATCATCGGCGCGCTCGCGATCTCCAGCTTCCCGCTCACGTCGGGCTTCACGACGAAGTCGATGATCTCGGATGCTGCGGCCAGCGAGCACCTGGTGGTGGTCTGGTACCTGCTCGCAGCCGCCTCGGCCGGCGTCTTCCTCCACGCCGGCATCAAGTTCCCGTGGTTCGTGTTCTTCCAGAAGGACTCCGGCCTGCGGCCCAAGGACGCGCCCTGGAATATGGCGGCCGCGATGGTGCTGTTCGCGGTGCTGTGCATCGTCCTCGGCGTGTATCCCCAGCCCCTCTACGAGCTGCTGCCCTACCCGGTGGACTACGAGCCCTACAAGCCGGGCAAGGTGCTCTTCTACCTGCAGCTGCTGCTGTTCTCGGGTCTCGCCTTCTTCCTGCTGCTGCCGCTCATGCAGCGGACCCGTACGATCAGCCTGGACACGGACTGGGTCTGGCGGGTGGCGCTGTATCGTGTGGCCTACGGCATCGGCGCCGCAGCCGGCGAGGCAGGAGGCCTGCTGCGGGAGACGGTCGAGCGCGTGCGCGGCGACCTCGGCCGGATGGGCCGGCGCTATCTCGGCGCCGGCGAGTCCGGCGAGGACCGGGGCGTCTTCGCCCAGGCCTGGCCCATCGGTGTGACCGCGCTCTGGATCGCGGTGCTGCTCATCGCCTACATCGTTGTCTATCTGCTCTGACGGGGTACCCGGATGGATCCCGTCATCTGGTTCTTCCTGCTAGGCCTTACCGCGGGCCTGCTGCGCTCGGATCTGCGGCTGCCTCCGGCCATCTACGAGTTGCTGAGCATGCTGCTGCTGCTCACCATCGGCCTGAAGGGCGGGGTGGAACTGGCCCAGCAGCCTTTCGGGGGCGTGCTGCCGCAGATGGTCGCAGTGATCGCCATGGGGATCACCCTGCCCCTCCTGCTCTTCCCGGTTCTGCTCTACGTCGGTCGTTTCAAACGGCCCGACGCTGCCTCCATCGCGGCACACTACGGATCGGTGAGCGTGGCCACCTACGCCGTGGCCGTCGCCTACCTGGGCAGCAAGGGCGTCAGCTTCGAAGCCCACATGCCCCTGTTCGTCGTACTGCTCGAGATGCCGGGCCTGATCGTCGGCATCCTGCTGGCGCGCGGGCTCCGCAGTGGCATGCGCTGGGGCGCACTGGCCCACGAGATCTTTCTCGGCAAGAGCATGGTGTTGCTGCTCGGCGGCCTGCTGATCGGCTGGGCCACCGGACCCGAGGCCATGACGCCGCTGGAACCGCTGTTCTTCGACCTGTTCAAGGGGGTACTGGCGCTGTTCCTGCTGGAGATGGGCCTCATCGCGGCGAGCCAGGCGCAGAGCCTGCGCCGCTACGGGGTGTTCCTGGTCGCCTTCGGCCTGATCGTGCCAGTACCGCTCGCCGCCGCAGGCACCGCCCTCGGCTGGGCCATCGGTCTGTCGCCGGGCGGCAGCATGCTGCTCGGCGTGCTCGCCGGCAGCTGCTCCTACATCGCCGCCCCGGCCGCCATGCGTATCGCCGTGCCCCAGGCCAATCCGACGTTGTCGCTGACCGTGTCCCTCGGCATCACGTTCCCGTTCAATATATTCTTCGGCATACCCCTGTACCATCTGATGGCCAACGCGATCCACGGTTGAGGAGGATCGAGACGTGCAGCCCGAGACGAAGAAACTGCTGACCATCGTCACCGAGGCCGTCATCGAGGCCAGCCTGACGGCCGATCTGAAACGTCTGGGCGCCGGCGGCTACACGATCGTGGAGGCACGCGGCAGCGGCAGCCGAGGTGTGCGCGATGCCGGCTGGACCACGAGCGGCAATATCCGCGTGGAGGTGGTCTGCGAGCCGGCGGTGGCGGCACGCATCGCCGATCACCTGCGCGAGAACTATTACCGGGATTACGCCATGATCCTGTATCTCTCGGACGTCTACGTACTGCGGCCCGAGAAGTTCTGACCCCGGCTGTTGACAGTCCCGGGCGTGCGGCTCAGGCTGGATGACGCGGCGGGGGCACGCCGGGCCCGACAGCGGTTGGCCGGCGCTACGGACGAGCGGAGAACGGAGGACAGTCATGAGCAAATCCCCGGCAACAAGCAGAAACGACGCAGAGCGTGCCTTGCAGGAGCGCTCGCAGGCGCTGCGCCGCGACATCCAGCGCGAACTGGTGAAGGCCGATGCCGAGCATTACGAGGAGCTCGCCGGCCGGGTGTCGGACAGCGGCGAGAAGGCGGTGGCGGATCTGCTGGTGGACCTGGATCTCGCCGAAATCACCCGCGACGTGGAAGAGTTGCGCGAAGTGGAAGGCGCGCTGCTGCGTATCGCGCGCGGCACCTGGGGCTACTGCGTGGACTGCGGCGGAGAGATCGAGCCCGATCGTCTGGCCGTCCTGCCCTCGGCAGCACGATGCCTGCGCTGTCAGCAGCACGCCGAGAACCCGGCTAGAGAGGAGCAGCACCGCACGCTCTGACTGGCGGCCCTCAGCGGAAGTACGAGGCGCCGTTCACGTCGATGATGGCCCCGCTCAGAAAGTCCGTCTCCTCGCCGGCCAGAAAGGCAATGGTGTTTGCCACCTCCTCCGGCCGCGCGGCCCGGTGGAGCGGGCTCTGGGCGCGGATGGCATCGCCGCCGGGCCCGTGCAGATGTGACGCCGCCATGTCGGTCTCCACCCAGCCCGGGGCCACCCCGTAGACCATGATGCCGCGGCCGCCCAGCGCCTTCGCGAGCGACTGGGTAAGCGAGTTCATGCCCGCCTTGCTGGCGCCGTAGGCGGGGGATTCCGGCTCGCCCCGGTAAGCGCCCCGCGACGAGACGTTGATGATCTTGCCGCCGCTCTCCGGGAAGTGAGGAAGGCAGCAGAACGCGAGGTCCGCGGCTGCCACCAGGTTCACGGCCAGCGTGTCCCGCCAGGCCGCACGCCAGGCTGCGAGGTCGACCTGGTTGGGGTCGTGGTGCAGAAACACTCCCGCGTTGTTCACCAGCAGGTCGATACGCCCGTAATGCTGCGCCACTCGCTCGACGAGTCCGGCGGCAGCATCGGGGTCCGCCAGGTCGGCACGGAAGACCTCATGACCCGAGCCCGTGAGCGACGCCGACACCGCCCTGGCGGCATCCTCCTGCCGGCCGCAATGCACGGCTACCCGGTAGCCTGCTGCCGCCAGCCGTCGCGCCGTCTCACGACCGATGCCCCGGCTCGCGCCGGTAATCAGCCCCACCTTCGTCGCTGCCGCCATTCGTCGTCCCCCTTCTTCGTCGCCGTGTCTCGCTGCGCGCCTGCAACCCATCCGGGCGACCGGCGGCCGTCAGGTTAGAATGGCCCCCTTTCCAAGGCAACGATGCCGCGTGCCTCTGCGACGGCGCCCGGGAGACAGTCCATGCGCGTACTGACCTACGATCCGGCAACGAACACGACGCAGTTCGGCGGCGACGAACTCATCCGTCGCTGGGAGCCGGGCAGTCGGGAGTGGCTCTGGATAGACCTCGATGCCGAGGAACGGGACTACGAGAATCACATCCTGATCGACAGGTTCAACCTCGATCCCCTCGCCGTGGCCGATGTCCAGCGCGACCGCCATCCACCGAAGCTGGAAGTCTTCGATGACCATCTCGTCCTGCTGCTGAAGGGGCTGAGTGCGGAATCGGAGGACATCGAGTTCGAGACGATACAGATCGGCTTCTTCCTCGGCGAGAACTTCCTCATCTCGCGACGCGACGAAATCTCGCCGAGCATCGAACGCATCTGGTCCGAGGCGGAAGCCGGTACGCTCTCGACGGACCGGGGTCCGGCCCACGTCCTCTACCGTATCTGTCGCACCATCGCAGACCGCTACGCGCCCATCGTGCTTGCGCTGGAGGGACGTCTCGAGACGCTGGAAGGCGAGATGTTCCGCCAGCCCCGGGACGAACTGCTGGCGGAGCTGCTGGGCTACGTCGCCAATCTGCGCAAGCTGCGCCGCGTATTCGCCTACCAGCAGACGCTGATGGCGGAACTGATGCAGGGTGATTCGCGCTACATCGGCGAACGCGGCGAGCACGAGTTCCGCGATGCCTTCGAGCAGATGGAGCGCCTGGCAAGCCTCTCGCAGCTCTACCAGGAGCTGGCCGTAGATCTCATGAACGGCCACATCTCGCTGACGAGCCACCGCCTGAACCAGATCATGAAGGTGCTGACCATCGTCACCGTGATCTTCCTGCCGCTCGGCATACTCGCGGGCATCTACGGCATGAACTTCGATTACATGCCCGAGCTCGACTGGCGCTACGGCTACTTCGCAGCGCTGGGAACGATGGGCACCGTGGTGGTCACGCTGCTCACGATATTCCGCCGCAAGGGCTGGCTGTAATGCCGGATTAACGGGTCCGGGCCGGAACAGCGGTGCAGGTCTATCTGTAGAGATCACGACCCTGTTCGACTCAATCTTTATCAATATCTTACAATACTTACCTTGAGTGTTATCGAGAAAAGGTACCGGACTGTTCCCCGGCCGATCCTCTGCAGTTTCCGGCGCGCGCGAAGGATTTCGGCGCCTCGGCGCCTCTAACGTCACGAGCCCTCGAGGCCAGGAATGACGACGCAGATCAGTATCGACAAAGCCCTGGCCATACGGGTGGGCCGCGGAGACGAAGCGGCGTTCGAGAAATTTTTTTCGGAGTATTTCCCGCGTCTGTTCCGATTCGTGCTGAGCCGGACCGATGGTGACGAGGCCGTGGCGGAGGAAGTGGTGCAAAGGACGCTCTGCAACGTGATGTACAGGATGGACAGTTACCGGGGTGACGCCCCGCTGTTTACCTGGCTGTGCAGCATCTGCCGGAACGAGCTGTCGGCGTACTTCCGCAAGTCCGGGCGCGAGGATTCCTTCGCGCAGCCGGTGGAGGACAACACCGAGATCCACGCGGCGCTGGAACGGGTCAGCGAGGGTGACGACGATCCGCTTACCGAGCGCCACCGCGACGAGATCGCCCGCTATGTTCAGGCCACGCTCGGAGAATTGCCCGGCAACTACGCGAGGGTGCTCGAGTGGAAGTACATGCAGGGCCATAGCGTCGCTCAGATCGCCGGCGAACTGGGGCTGAGCGAGAAGGCCGCGGAGTCGGTCCTCACCCGGGCCCGCAAGGCTTTCCGGGACGGTTTCGAGCGCCGCTGGGGATTTGCACCGCGGCTGTTCGCGGACAACTGAGAATAGAGCGATGAGCGAAGAAAATCGGTCCGACAGAGACGGGAAGGCACGACCGGCCGACCAGGCCACGGCCCGCCTGATCGCGCACGGCAGGCCGCGGCGGCCCATTCCGCCCGGGGCACGGGACAGAGTGCATGGCACGGTTCACGAAGCGTGGCGGGATGCGACCCGGGAGCGGCAGGCGAGGCAAGCGCGCCGGCGGTGGCAGCTGTCCCTCGCGGTCGCCGCCGGCGTCGCCCTGGCCGGCATCCTCATCGCGCGCTTCCCGGCGGAGACGGTCGCCCCGGCCACGCCGGTGGCGACGGTGGCTCTCGTGCAGGGCGAGCTCAGTGGAGCGGACGGCGCGAGGCTGCGTCCCGGCGCGGAGCTGACGGCCGGGGCCCTCCTCTCCACCGATGGTGCCGGTCGTGCCGCCCTCCGGCTGGCGGACGGCACCTCGGTGAGAGTGGATCACGACACGCAGCTGATTCTCGCCGCGGATGCGCGGATGCGGCTCGTGGCGGGTGCGGTGTATGTGGACACCGCCGCGGCCGGTCCCGCGGGCGACGGCGTGACGATCGTGACGCCTTATGCGACGGCGACCGATCTGGGGACCCAGTTCGAGGTGCGCCTGGCGGCCGAGGCGGCATTGATCCGCGTGCGCGAAGGCAAAGTCGCCATCGCGCCCGCGGGGGCCGCAGGCGCCGATCCTGCAGCCGCGGCACCGGGTCATCACATTGCTCCCGCCGGCCGGGCCGCCCGGGTGACCGCCGCCGGCGCCATCGAGACCAGCGAGGTCTCTCCCGATGATCCGTCCTGGGCCTGGGCGCAGTCGGTGGCGCCCGCTTTCGAGACGGCAGGCGGCCGCAGGCTCGGCGAGTTCCTGACCTGGGCGGCGCGCGAACTCGGGCTCGAGCTGCACTTTTCGGGCGCTACCGGCGCCGCCGCGGCGGCGGTGGATCTGTCCGGGAGCGTGGAGGGTATGACCCCCGGCGAGGCGCTGGAGGCTGTGATGGCCACCACGACCCTCGCCTATCGCGTGGAGGGCGGCCGACTGGAGGTCTATCGTCCATAGCCATTGCCCATCACCATTGCCCGTCAGGGCGCACCGCGGTCATGCGGAATCTGCGGGGAGCCACTAGAATTCCCGCATGGATCGCCTTCGTCCGGGCCTGATGGCCGCCCTCCTCCTCTGCCTGCCGCTGCTGCTCCACGCGGCCGGGGAACCTTGGCTGGGCCGTCCGCTGGCCGACTACATCGACTCTCTGAATCTGCCGGTCATCTATTCCAGTGACGTCGTCCCGCCCGGGCTGCGCGTGGCGAGGGAGCCTACCGCCAGCGACCGGGAATATGCCCTGCGCCAGGTGCTCGCCGCCTCCGGTCTGGCGCTGGTGAGCGGGCCGGACGACCGTCTGCTGGTAGTGAGTGCCCGCGGCAGGGCCACGCAGACAGACGCAGCCGTCACCGGCGTCGTCCGTGCCGCGGACGGCGGGCGGCTCGGCGGTGCAGAGATCTATGTGGACGGCGCGGGCCGGGGACGAACCGGCCGGGCGGGGGAATTCCTGATCCGGGACGTCGCGCCCGGCAGCCATACGCTGCGGGTCCGTCTCGAGGGCTACCTGTCGGCGGAGCGCGCGCTGGAACTCCGCGAGGGACAGGTGCTGGTGGCCGATATCCGGATACCGCGCGCCCCACGGGCCCTGCCCGACCTGGTGGTGACCTCGAGTCTGCACCGGCTGGTCTACGAGAGTCCCGGATCACACACGTTCCTCGACCGGGAACGGCTGCTCGATCTCCCGAATCTGGCCGACGACCCGCTGCGGGCCGGGGAACGCCTGCCGGGGGTCGCCGGCGGCGGCGTCTCCGCCCGCGCCCACGTGCGCGGCGGCGAGGAGACCGAGACGCTGGTGTTGTTCGACGGGCTGCGCCTGTACGAGCCGTTCCACCTGAAGGACTTCCAGAACGTCGTGAGCATGCTCGACATGCAGGCGGTGGGCGGCATCGACTATTACTCGGGCGGCTTCCCGGCCCGTTACGGCGACCGCATGAGCGCGGTTATGGACATCGATATACGCCGGCCGGTGGCGCCCCGCAGCACCGAGGTGAGGGTCGATTTCCTGCATGCGGGAGTGACCTCCCTCGGCACCTTCGAGGCGGGCGACGGCGAGTGGCTGGCCGCTGTTCGCCGCGGCAACCTGGATCTCATGCTGCAGGCCGTCAATCCGGATCTCGGCACCCCCCGCTACCTCGACCTGCTGCTGCACGCCGAGCGGGACATCGGCCCGCGCCTGCGACTCGGCGGCAATGCGCTGGTGTCACGCGACAAGATCGGTGTCAGCGATTCGGGGGATACGACGGCGGCGGACGCCCGCTACGACAACCGCTATCTCTGGTTGAAGCTGGGGTGGCTCGCGACGGCGCGGCTCAGTGCCTCCACGGTGCTATCCGCCAGCCTGATCGAGAACGCCCGCGCCGGCTTCGTCGAGCGCCCCGGCGTGGTGAGCGGTCGGGTCATCCGCGACGAACGCGACTTCCGTATCTTCGGGCTGAAGCAGGACTGGACCTGGCAGCGCAGCGAGGCGTCCCTCTGGCGCGCCGGTTTCGACCTGAAGCACGTGGAGGGCGATTATGAGTATGCGAGCGAGCGCCTGGTCGACCCGTTGTTCGCCGGCCTCGCCGGCGTTACGGATGCGGGCAGCGAGGTGCGCGATTATTCGCTGTCACCCGGCGGCGCCCAGTTCGCGATGTACCTCGCGCGTCGCTGGCAGATCAACGACTGGCTGACCGCGGAGGGCGGTCTGCGCTGGGACCAGCAGACCTACACCACCGCCGCGGACGACGAACAGATCAGTCCGCGCGTGTCCCTGCTCGCGCGGCCCCGTCCGGGAACGGAGCTGCGGCTGAGCTGGGGGCGGTTCTACCAGGCCCAGGAGCTGAACGAACTCAAGGTGGCGGACGGCCAACCGGACTTCGAGGAAGCGCAGCGCTCGGAGCACGTGATCCTGAGCGCCATCCAGGATGTCGGTGCCTACCGCCTGCGGGCGGAGCTCTACCGCAAGAAAATGCGCAGCCTGGCGGCCCGGTTCGAGAACCTGACCGATCCGCTGACCCTGCTGCCGGAGCTGCAGCCCGACCGCATTCGCCTGGACCCGGAGTCGGCCACGGCCCGGGGCGCGGAGCTGCTGCTGACCCGCCGGCCCGGCGACGAAGGCCTGTCATGGTGGGCCAGTTACGCCTGGTCCGAGGTACTCGACCGGTTCGACGACGGCAAGGTGGCGCGCAGCTGGGACCAGACCCACGCCGTGAAATTCGGCCTGGACTGGTCGGCCGGCCCCTGGAATTTCAGCCTGGCGGCGAGCGTGCACACGGGCTGGCCGAAGACCCGCCTGCTGCTGGTTGAGGGTGAGGCAGAACCCGAAGTGATCGCGGAGGCTCGCAACCGCCGCCGTTACGAGGACTTCCACCGCCTCGATCTGCGACTGGGGCGGGAGTTCCGTCTCGCCCGGGGCACCTTGCAGGCCTACCTGGAGGTCACCAATCTGTACAATGGCCGCAACCCCTGCTGTCTGGACTACACGCCGGTCACCGGCGAGGACGGCGGACGCGTACTGGTCGAGGAGACGGATTACTGGCTGCCGCTGGTGCCCTCGCTCGGCGTCGCCTGGCGCTTCGAGTAATTCTCGTGGAATTCTGCCGCCGTTCCCTCAGGGACGCGGCACCCGGCGCACCAGACCCAGCTCGTCGAAGACGGCGGCGGCACGGTCGGGGAAATCGGTGAACACGCCGTCGACGCCCGGCTCGGCCACGAACCAGCGCAGCATTTCCTCGAGGTCGCGGAAACCGGCGGCCAGATCGTCGGCACGGAAGGTATACGGATGCACCGCGAGCCCCGCCGCGTGGGCGTCGGCCGCCAGGCGTCCCGGCCGTGGGCGCCCGCGGCCGTCCAGTGTGTAGAGCTGGCCGACCCACGGACCGATCGCATCGGCAGTCGCGGCGAGTGCGGTCAGCCCCTCCGGGGTCTTCAGCGCATCGTAGTCGGTGTCGGACTCGCCCCAGTCGTTCTCGCCAATGAGCTGGACGAGCCGGAAGTCGGTCACGAACTCATCGCGCAGGCGGCGCAGCTCGTCGGCGTCGAAACACTGGATGTAGACGGCGTCAGAGCGGGACGTGACGCCGGCCTCTGCCAGGGCGGCGAGCAGGAGTGCGGACAGGTCCACCCCCTCGGCCCGGTGCCAGGCCGGGCGCTTGATCTCCGGGTAGATGCCGACCCGCCGACCGGTCGAAGCGTTCAGGCCGCGGACCAGCGCGATCTCCTCGGCCAGCGTGTTGATACGAAAGTTGCCGCTGCGAGCGGGGAATCGCAAAGGATAGTTTGCCTGCCTGCCCTCCCGGTCCAGCCTCTCGGTCACCCGCAGCGTGCGGATCTCGGCCAAGGTCAGATCCCGGGCATACCAGCGCCCGTCCGCCCGGGCCCGGTCGGGAAAGCGCTCGGCCACGTCGGTGACCCGGTCCAGATGGATGTCGTGCAGGACCAGGAGCGCGTCGTCCTTCGAGGCGACGAGGTCCTGCTCCAGGTAATCGGCGCCGAGACCGTAGGCCAGCGCCTTGGCCTCCAGCGTGTGCTCGGGCAGGTAGCCGGAGGCGCCCCGGTGGGCGATCACGACGGGCCGGCGGGAGGGTCTCGCCATGCCGGCCGTCGTTGCCATACCCGTCGTCGTCCCCTCAGTCGTCCACGCCGAGGCGCTTGTGCATGATCGGGCTGGTCGTCGTGTACTGCAGGTGCACCTTCTTGTCCGGCTCGATGAACGACTTGGCCGCGAAGGCCGCCAGCGCAGCTTCGTGGAAACCGCTCAGGATCAGCTTCTTCTTGCCCGGGTAGTGGTTGATGTCGCCGATGGCGTAGATGCCCGGGATGTTCGTCTCGAACTTCTCCGTGTCCACGTTGATGGTCTTGCGGTTGATGTCCAGGCCCCACTCCGCGATGGGCCCGAGTTTCGGCGCCAGCCCGAAGAACACCAGCAGGTCGTCCAGCTCGACGCGGCGGTCCTCCTGGTCTTTCACCGACACGGTCACCGACGTCAGCGTGTCGCCGTCGGCTTCGATGGCGCTCACGTTGCCGAATTCGATCAGGTCCATCCTGCCGGTCGCCACCAGCTCGCGCATCCGCGCCACCGAGGCGGGTGCCGCCCGGAACTGATCCGAGCGATGCACCAGCGTCATGGATTCGACCGCGTCGATCAGCTCCAGCACCCAGTCCAGCGCCGAGTCACCGGCGCCGAGTACGACCACCCGCTTGCCGGTGAAACGGCGGGGATCGCGCACCCGGTAGAAAACGTGCTTGTCGATCAGTTCGTCGACGCCCTCCACGCGGAGCTCCCGGGGCTGGAAAGAGCCGACGCCGCCCGCGATGATGACGGTCTTCGTCTCGAACTCCTTGCCGCCACTGGTCTTCACGTGGAATGGCCCCTCGCCGGAGACTTCCGTGACCTCCTCGCCCAGGTGGAAGCCGGGCGAGAACGGCTTGATCTGCTCCATCAGCCGCTCCACCAGCTCGGCCGCGCTGCACACCGGGATGGCCGGGATGTCGTAGATCGGCTTGTCCGGGTAGAGCTCGGCGCACTGTCCGCCGACCACGGGCATGGTCTCCACCACCTCCGCATGCAGACCCAGCAGCCCCAGCTCGAATACCTGGAACAGCCCGCAGGGGCCCGCCCCGACGATCAGCGCATCGGTCTTGATTGTCATGATTCTCGGTTCACTCCTCCGGACAAAATCCTGCCGCGGGGAACCCGTCCCCCGGCCGTTCGACTGCTTCCATTGCGAGTGCCCGCCGCCGGGCGGACCTCAGGGGAAGTCGATGACCTCCCAGCGGTTGGTATCCTCGTTCCGTGCCGCGCGTTTGAGGGCGTCCACGATTTCACGCTCGTTCCATTCCGGCTCTTCGCGGGCCGCCTGGGACACCTCGGCCGGCATCGGCAGGACGCCGCCGAAGGGCTTCATGGCGATGATCGGCCTGCCGAGCGCCTGGGCGGCGTCGATCTGGTACTGGATCCAGTCCCGTTTCTTCTCGAACAGGCTGCCCAGAACGACGACGGTCTCCGCGGCTTCGATCTGCTCGCGCAGCGCCGCCTTGAAGGCCTCGCTGCCGCCAGAGGGCAGCTCTTCCGGCTTGCTCGTGTTCACATAGAAGAAATTGGGGTTGCTCTCGATGTACTCGAACAGGCGCAGGTAATCGTCGCTCTCGCTGAAGGTGTGGGTGACGTACACCCGTATCGGGTTATCTTCGGACACGAAAGACCTCCGGCGGCCGGCTCGGAACACGGGTAGTGTAGCGAATCCGGTGACCGCGGGGCCAGCATGCCCGGCCCAGCCGGGACTGCATCTCGGGCCCGCCCGACCTGCTATCATCCGGTAGAGTCAGGCTGTCCGGGGAGTCGGCAGCGCCGGCGACGTCCCGGCCCGCCCGACTGCCCCCTCCGAACGCCGGGAACAGGCATGCGCTTACTGCTTTACAACATCCGCTACGGAGTCGGCGGCGGTGCATCCATGCACGTGCCCGTCCCGGGTGCGGGCTACCTGCTCGGCAACCGGACGAACCTGGACCGGATCATCGAGTTCATCCAGTCGGTGAGCCCGGATATCGTCGGCCTGGTGGAAGTGGATACGGGCTCCATCCGCAGCCGGCGGGTGAACCAGGCGGAAGAGATCGCCCGGGCGCTCGGCCACAATACCTCTTACGAGATCAAGTACGGGGCCAGCTCGGTCAACAAGCTGCTGCCGATCATCCGCAAACAGGGCAACGCGTTCCTGGCCGCTCCCGGTATCCACGGCGAGCGCTTCCACTACTTCGACACGGGCATCAAACGACTGATCATCGAACTGGAGCTCGACGATTTCGCTGTCTTCCTGGTGCACCTGTCGCTGAAGTACCGGCATCGCCACCTGCAGCTACGCCATCTGCACGACCTGGTGATGCAAACCGAGAAGCCGGTGATGGTGGCCGGCGATTTCAATACCTTCTGGGGCGAGAACGAGATGTATCTGTTCATGCAGGCCACCGGCCTGAAGAGCGCGAATGCCACCGGCGCGCCCTCCTACCCCAGCCGGGCGCCCCGCAAGGAGCTGGATTTCATCCTCTACCAGGAGGGTATCCAAATCGAGCATTTCGAGATCCCGCAGGTCCGTTATTCGGACCACCTGCCACTGGTCTGCGACTTCTCGGTGCAGGCGGCCTGAAACGAGGAATTCGGAAGAACGAAGCCGAAAACGGCAAGGAGCAGGCAATGAGCGACGAAAACGCACGCGGCGAACTCGAGCACTGGCGCAGGTCGACCGATTCGAGCGGCGTCCTCTGGCTGGCGGCAGACAAGGCCGACGGCGGTGCCAACGTGCTGTCCGCGCCGGTCCTGCGCGAACTCGACGCGATCATCGGCGGCATCGAGGACGACCCGCCCAAGGGCGTGGTCATCTATTCGGTGAAGCCGAGCGGCTTCATCATGGGTGCCGACATCAACGAGTTCACCCGCATCGAGTCCACCGAGCAGGCCTTCGAGCTGGTGCGCCTGGGCCAGCAGGTGCTCGACCGGCTCGAGGCGCTTCGCTGCCCCACCGTCACCGTAATCGACGGCTACGCCCTCGGCGGCGGTCTGGAACTCGCCATGGCATGCGACTACCGCCTGGCCGTGGACAGCGACCGCAAGACCATCGGCCTGCCCGAGGTGCAGCTCGGCATCCATCCCGGTTTCGGCGGCACCGTCCGGGCGGTGCAGATCGCCGGCGTCACCGCGGCGATGGAGCTCATGCTGACCGGCAAATCGCTGACGCCGAAAAAGGCGAAGGCGACCGGACTGGTCGACCGCCTGGTCGCGCGGGACAACTGGAAAGCGGCGGCGCGGGAGATCATCGGCTCGCGCCCGCCCCGCAGCCGCGCCGGTTTCACCCAGAAGCTGCTGAACCTGGCGCCGGTGCGACCCTTCGTTGCCAAACAGATGCGCGCGCGGGTCGCCAAGCGCGCGCGCCAGGACCACTATCCCGCCCCCTACGCTATCGTCGACCTCTGGCAGAAACACGGCGGCAGCCCGGACGGCGGTTACGTGGCCGAGGCACGCTCCATCGCGGAGCTCATGTGCACGGACACCTCACGCAATCTGGTGCGCGTGTTCTTCCTGCAGAACCGGCTGAAGGCCCAGGGCAGCAGCGATGCGCCCCGGGCCCGCCAGCTGCACGTCGTCGGTGCCGGCGTCATGGGCGGCGACATCGCCGCCTGGTGTGCGCTGCGCGGCCTGGAGGTCACGCTGCAGGACCGGGAGGAGAAGTACATCACGCCCGCACTCGAGCGGGCGGAGAAGCTGTTCGGCAAGCGCATCCGTGACGACGCGGAACGCGAGGCGGCGAAGGGCCGGCTCCGGGCGGACGTTGCCGGTGACGGCGTGGCCGGGGCGGATATCGTGATCGAGGCCATCTTCGAGGACAAGGAGGCGAAGCAGGACCTGTACCGGGAGCTGGAGCCGAAGATGAAGGACGGCGCGGTGCTCGCCACCAATACCTCCTCCATACGCCTGGAGGAGCTGCGCACGGTGCTCTCGGCCCCGGCACGGCTGATCGGCCTGCACTTCTTCAATCCGGTCGCACAGCTGCCGCTCGTGGAGGTGATCCGCTGCGCGGATACCGAAGCGGCTGCGATCGACGCCGGTCATGCCTTCGTGAAGACCATTGGCAAGTATCCGCTGGAGTGCGCGAGCTCGCCGGGCTTCGTGGTCAACCGGGTGCTGGCCCCTTACATGGGCGAGGCAATGCGCCTGCACGAGGAAGGCGTCCCCCTGGAGATCATCGACCAGGCAGCCGTGGATTTCGGCATGCCCATGGGCCCGGTGGAGCTTGCCGACAGCGTCGGGCTGGACGTCGCCTGGCACGTCTCGACGATCCTGGCCGATGCCTACGGCTACCCGCTGCCCGAGAAACTCAGGGAGATGGTCGACGCCGGCAATCTGGGCAGGAAATCCGGTCAGGGCTTCTACCGCTGGGAGGACGGCAAGGCCGTCAAGCAGTCCGACGCGGAAGGACCCGAGCCGCCGGACCTGCAGGACCGGCTGATCCTGCCCATGGTCAACGAGGCCGTCGCCTGCCTGGCGGAAGGTGTCGTGGAGGACGAGGACCTCCTCGATGCCGGCGTTATCTTCGGCACCGGTTTCGCCCCTTTCCGTGGCGGCCCGCTGCACTACGCCCGTTCCCGCGGCGTCGCCGAGATCCGCAGCCGACTGGAGAAGTTCGCCATGGAGTACGGCCAGCGGTTCCGGCCGGCGGACGGCTGGGATGCCTTCTCCTCCGGCGAGGACTGAACGCCGACGTCAGCGGAAATTGGGACGCGTTCCTGATCTTGCCAAGCCATTGAATGTACAATGCGCCACCCGGGAGTCGACGTTTTCTCTTACCGCCGCCCGCGCACAGGGCCGGCCGGCGGCCCACCACGGATGAACTGGCGATAACATGACGGAACGAGGACAGGTAGATCCGAACCTGCTGAAGGGTTTCTCTCCGCTCGACGGACTCAAGCGCGAGAACCTGTCGGCGCTCGCGAAGAAGACCCAGGTCCACGAACTCGACGCGAATCAGAACCTGTTCCGCGAGGGCGATTCCGAGAAACGCACTCTCTACATCGTCAGCGGCAGCGTCGAACTCGTGGACGGCAATCAGGTGGTGGAGACCATCCAGGGCGGTACCGAGGAGGCTCGTAATCCGCTCTCCCCCATCCTGCCCCGGCGCTACACCGCCCGCACCCGCACGAAGATCCAGTATCTCAACATCGACAGCGACCTGCTGGACGTGATGCTGACCTGGGACCAGACCGGCTCCTACGAGGTGAGCGAGCTGCGCGACGATCAGACCGAAGGCGGGGACGACTGGATGACCACCCTGCTGCAGACCAAGGCATTCCACAAGATCCCGCCGGCCAATATCCAGGCGATCTTCATGCGCATGCAGCAGATCAACTACAAGGCCGGCGACCAGGTGATCAAGCAGGGCGCCGAGGGCGACTATTTCTACGTGATCACCCGCGGCAAGTGCGCGGTCACTCGGGAGACGCCGCTGAACAAGGAAGGCATCCGGCTGGCCGAACTGGCCGTGGGCGACACTTTCGGCGAGGAGGCCCTGATCTCCGACGCCAAGCGCAATGCGACGGTCACGATGATGACCGACGGCTCGGTGATGCGCCTCGGCAAGGAAGACTTCAACACGCTGCTGAACGAGCCCATGCTCGAGTGGGTGGATTATACGGAAGCCCAGGACATCGTGGCGAAAGGGGGCCAGTGGCTGGACGTGCGCTTGCCGAGCGAGTTCGACAACTACCACCAGGAAGGCGCGGTGAATATCCCGCTCTACTTCATCCGGCTGAAGCTCGGCACGCTGGAAAAGGACAAGCGCTACGTCGTCTGCTGCGACACCGGACGGCGCAGCTCCGCCGGCGCCTACATCCTGAGCGAGCGGGGCTTCAACGCCTGCGTCCTGCGGGGCGGCATCAACAGCGCGCGCAATCCCTGACCGGCAGCCGCCGCGGCCTCACATGGTGTGGGTGGGCTTGTCCCCGCTGAGCGCGCCGGCCAGATAGTTCTCGATCTTCTTCTGGGTGTTGCCCTGGTCCTGTTCGGAGAACTGGACGCCGATGCCGGCGGTCCGCTTGCCCTGCGCTCCCTTGGGCGTCATCCAGATGACCTTGCCGGCCACCGGAATCTTCTCGTCCTCGCCCATCAGGTTCAGCAGCATGAACACCTCGTCGCCCAGCCGGTAGGAGCTGTTGGTGGGTATGAACAGGCCGCCGTTGTGCACGAACGGCATGTACGCCAGATACAACGCACTCTTGTCCTTGATCGTCAGCGTCAGTAGACCCGGCTTGGACATGATCAAATCCCTCGACAATTATCCGGCGCCACCGCCGGCGGATGCGCCGGTCGGTGAGCGTTCCAGGCCCGCCTGCTCCCCGCGGAATCCTTCGGCCCACGGGATCAGCAGCGATTCCAGCGCCACCTGCTGCTCGTTCGCCGAGCCGGGAGGCTGGTTTCGCAGCCTGGTCAGGCGATCTAGATAACAGAACAGATTTCGGCTGTCCATGCGCTGCAGCACGCTTTCCGGCATGACCCCCGCCGGGGCCTGCGAACGCCCTGCGACCCGGCCCCGGATCAGGTCTCTCATCAGCCGCTCCAGCCAGTCCATCGCGAATACGGCATCGGCCTTTGCCCAGCGTGCCGCCGCCTCCAGCGAGCCCAGCCGGCCTGCCACGACGGCGCCGAGGTCGTCGCGGAAGCGCCCCGGCAATTCCGCCTTGCCGTCGCGCACGTAGGCCACCGCCCGCAGGGGCGCTCCGCCGGCCAGCGCCAGGGCTTCGGGCCAGTCGGCCTCGTCGCTCAGTGCCTGCAACCAGGCGAGGGCCGCAGCCGGCGGCGGCAGCGGGACTCGCAGCGTCGCGCAACGGCTCAGGATGGTGGCCGGCATGCCCGAGAGCGTGTCCGCCACCAGGATGATGAGCGCATCCCCGGGCGGTTCCTCCAGAGTCTTCAAGAGGCTGTTGGCCGCGTTCAGCGTCATGGCGTTCGCCGGCTCGATCAGTGCCGCCTTGCCGCCGCCGGCATGACTCTTCAGGCCGATATTCGCCACGAGGGACCGCACCTGGTCCACCGAGATCCGCGCCTTGCCCTCCTCCGGCGAGATCCGCATCGCATCCGGATGCTGCCGTCCCGAGGCGGGCCAGACCGGCCGCGTCGCATTGCCGCTGCCGCCGGCGAGGTAACGCGCGCAGAGCCAGTCGGCCAGTGCCCGCTTGCCCGTGCCGACAGGGCCACTCAGCAGCAACGCATGGCCGAGACGCCCGGCCACGCGATTGCGCTCGAGGCTCTCGCAGGTATCATCGAGCCACGTAATTTCTTTTTGATCAATAATTTCTGTCACTTTGCTAATCTAATTTATCAATCATGAGCCGATCGACATGACGGGCGATCTCCTTCTGCACCGACTGCAGCGGCCGGCTGGCGTCCACTACGGCGTAGCGTTCCGGCTCGGCTTGCGCCAGCGCGAGATACCCGGCGCGGACCCGCTCGAAGAAGGCGCCCTGCTCGTTCTCGAAGCGGTCTGTGGTACCCCTCTCCCGGCTGCGCTGTCGGCTCACCGGGAGCGGCGCGTCCAGCAGCAGCGTGAGATCCGGCCACAGGCCCGGGTGGACGATGTCCGCGATCTGGCGTATCCGGCCGGTATCCTGGCCGCGTCCATAGCCCTGATAGGCCAGGGTGGCATCCGTAAAGCGGTCGCAGACCACCCAGTCGCCGCGCTCCAGGCTCGGCACGATGAGGTTCTCCAGGTGCACGGACCGGGCCGCGAACATCAGCAACAGCTCCGCCGGCGCCGGCACGGGCTCCTCCCGCTCGGCGAGCACCACGTCGCGGATGTCCTCGGCCAGCGGCGTGCCGCCCGGCTCCCGGGTGCTGACGACGCCGTAGCCCGCGGCCCCGATACGCTCGCAGATGAACCCCACGTTGGTGCTCTTGCCGACCCCCTCGATGCCTTCCACCGTGATGAAGCGCCCTCTGGCCATGCTCAGCGCCTCCGCTCGCGCAGTCGCTCGAGGTAGCGCTCCACGGCGGCCTCGTGCTCTTCCCGCGTGACGGAGAAGTCGTGGCTGCCGTCCGGCTCGCCGGTGGCGACGAAGAACAGCGCCTCGCCCGGCGCCGGATCCACCGCCGCGTCCAGGGACGCACGGCCCGGCAGCGCGATCGGCGTCGGCGGCAGACCCGCACGGGTATAGGTGTTGTAGGGCGTATCGGTGCGCAGGTCCCGGCGGCGGATGTTGCCGTCCCAGTCCTCGCCCAGGCCGTAGATCACGGTGGGGTCGGTCTGCAGGCGCATGCCCCGCTCGAGACGCCGCGTGAAGACACCCGCTATGCGGCGGCGCTCGTCCTCCCGGGCGGTCTCCTTCTCGATGATCGACGCGAGGATCAGTGCCTCGTAGGGTGAGCCGAGCGGGATGTCCTCGCGCCGTGACTGCCATGCCGCAAGCAGCTGTTTCTGCATCAGTGCGTAGGCCCGGCGCAGGATGGTCACGTCCTCGCTGCCCCGCGGGAAATGGTAGGTTTCCGGAAACAGCAGTCCTTCCGGGTGCTCCTCCGCGGCTTCGACGGCTTCCAGCAATGCGGCCGGCTCGTAGGGCCCGAGGGTCGCGACGATCGCCGGGTGCGCCTGCAGCGCGCGAACCGCCTCGGCGGTGGTCCAGCCCTCCACGATGGTGAAGCTGTAGAGGCGCACGTCGCCGGCCACGAACTTGGCCAGCGCCTCCGCCGCGCTCACGCCCGGCTGCAGCACGTACTCGCCTGCCTTGATCCGCCCCGCCTCGCCGGACAGGCGGCCGTACCAGGAGAGGACGGCCGGATGGCGCAGCATGCCCCTCGACTCCAGATCGGCCGTCACTCTCGCGAGCGGCGTCCCGGGCGGGATCTCCACGACCGCGGGCGCCTCCAGCGCGAGCGGGCGATGCAGCTCGGCGCGCGCCCACAGCAGCGTGCCGCCCAGCGCCACCGCCAGGACCAGCATGCCGGCCAGCGCCGCCAGTAGGAGCCTCGTCATATTGCTGTCATTTCCGCTGTCATTCCGTCAGTCCCGCCGCCTCCAGCGCGGCCGCGATCCTCGCGCTGAGCGGACCCGGTGTCCACTCGCGCGTGCCCAGACGGGCGACCGGCCAGAGCACATACTGGCTGTTGGTCAGGAAGAGCTCGTCCGCCGCCATGACCTCCGGGGGCTGCACGTCGCGGACCGTCGTCTCCAGCCCCAGCCGGTCGGCCAGCTCCAGCACGCGCCCGCGCATAATGCCGGCCACGCCGGCATGGGTGATGGCCGGTGTGATCAATCTCTCGCCGCGCACCAGAAACAGGTTGCTCATGGTAGCGCAGACCACCCGGCCGTCGCCGTCCAGCATCAGGCCTTCGGCGACATCGTCCGCCCTGTTGTCCGCCCTGTTGTCCGCCCTATCCTGATCGTCCCGTTCGGCCCGGGCAAGCACCTGTTCCAGCCGATCGAGGTGCTTTAAGCCTGCCAGCGCCGGATTACGGCCGAGGCGCGTACGGCACCAGCGCACCGCGACGCCGCGCTCCCGACGCTCTCGCGGCCAGACGCCGGCGGGCCCGATGCCCGCCAGCAGCCGGGCATCCGAATGCCGATAGGCATAGCCCCGCTCGCCGTCGCCGCGGGTCGCCACCAGTTTCAGGACGGCCCGGCCGTCCTCGGCCGGTATCCCTCCGACGACCCGGGCGACGAATGCCTCGATGCGCTGGCGCGCCGGCAGGCACAGCGCGAGTCGGTCGGCACCGAGTCGAAGGCGCTCCAGATGATGCTCGAGCAGTCGCGGCCGCCCGTCGCGCACCGCGATGGTCTCGAACAGCCCGTCCCCGTAGGCGAACCCCCGGTCGTCGGGCCCCGGCGCGTCGGCCTCGCCCTCGAGGTAATGCCAGCGCATCACGCCGCGCCCTGGCCCTGCCCCTGCCCCAGGGCCAGCAGCAGCCCCTTCGCCTTGGCCCGCGTCTCCGCCAGCTCGTGCTCCGGCTCTGAATCCGCGACGATGCCGGCCCCGGCCCGCAGGGTCAGTTCCGTGCCGTCCGTCACGACGGTGCGGATCAGGATGTTCAGGTCCAGATTCCCGTCCCGGGAGAGATAACCGAAAGAGCCCGTATAGGCGCCGCGGGGACCGGACTCCAGCGCGGCGATGATCTGCATGCAGCGGACCTTCGGGCAGCCGGTGATCGTGCCGCCGGGGAAGACGGCACCGATGGCACGGCCGGGTGTCACGCCGGCCTCGAGCTCGCCGGTCACGTTGCTGACGATGTGGTGCACGTGGCGGTAAGTCTCGATCGTCATCATCTCGTCGACCCGGACCGTGCCGGGCCGGCAGATGCGGCCGAGGTCATTGCGCTCCAGATCGATGAGCATGACATGCTCGGCCCGCTCCTTCGGGTGCGCCAGTAGCTCTGCGCTGAGCGCCCGGTCGTCATGGCGGCTGGCGCCCCGCGGCCGCGTGCCGGCGATAGGGCGCGTGGAGGCGACCCCGTCGGCCAGGCGCAGGAGTCGCTCCGGCGAGGAGGAGATCACGGATTGCTCGCCGACTCGCATGAGGCCGGCGAAGGGCGCCGGGTTGGCCCGACGCAGCCGGCGGTAGATGATCGACGGCGTCATTCCCTCGGCCAGCCTGCCGCGCCAGAGGCGGGACAGGTTGGCCTGATAGACGTCGCCCTCGGCGATGTGGGCCTTCGCCGCGGCGACCGCCGCAAGATAGTCCTCGGGGGGCTCCTCCACCGCGGGGCCGGCGAGCGCTGGCCGGCCCTCGTCGGCACCGCTCCTCGCCGCGGCGGCGTCGGCGGCCATACGGTCGAGGCTGCCTTCGCTGCCGGGCTCCGCCACGGCCCAGGTGCGGCCGCTCTGCCGGTCGCGGATCAGGGCGCCCCGAACGCGGGTGGCGAGGGCAACGGGCAGGCCTGCCGGCGCGCTCAGTTGCAGGCCGGCCTCGATCTCGGCGGCGAGTTCGTAGCCCAGGTACAGGAACCAGCCGCCGGCGAACGGCGCCTCGCCGCTGCCACTCCGATCCTGGGTCCACCACAGGTCCAGGGAGTCCAGGAATCCGCCACGGACCGGGACATCCGGCGGCGCCGCGAGCCGCCCTCCCGCCTCCAGCCGCAGGCTCTCTCCGGGCAATGCGAACAGCAGATCGTAGCGGGCCTGGGCATTGGCGCCCTCGACGCTCTCGAGCAGGAAGGGATAGCGCTCCGGCCATGCGTCGTGCATGGCGAGCAGATCCGCGCTCGCCGCGAGTTCACGTACCGGCTTCATGGGTGGGTCGTGCAGCAATGGTCTTGCAGCGATGGTCGTGCGGCGCCATGGCACCGCCTGCATGCCCGGATGCCGTCAGACGGCTCGGAAGATCAGCGTGCCGTTGGTGCCGCCGAAGCCGAAGGAATTCGACATGGCCACCTGCAGCTTCGCATCGCGGGCCGTATTGGGCACGTAGTCCAGGTCGCACTGCGGGTCCGGGTTGTCCAGATTGATGGTCGGCGGCAACACCTGATCGCGGATCGCCAGGATGGAGAAGATGGCCTCGACCGCTCCCGCGGCGCCGAGCAGGTGGCCAGTGGTCGACTTCGTAGCGCTGACCGGCAGCGAGGCCGCGTGGTCCCCGAAGCAGCGCTTGACGGCGACCGTCTCGGCGATGTCGCCGGCAATCGTGGACGTGGCGTGGCCGTTCAGGTGATCGACGTCGTCCGGGTTGAGCCCGGCATCGCCGAGCGCCGCCGCCATGCTCTTGCGGGCGCCCTCGCCGTCCTCCGGCGGCAGCGTGATGTGGGAGGCATCGCCGCTCATACCGAAACCGACGACTTCGGCAAGGATGGACGCACCCCGTGCCTTGGCGTGCTCGTACTCCTCGATGACCAGACAGCCCGCGCCGTCCGCGAGCACGAAGCCGTCCCGGTCCCGGTCGAAGGGGCGGCTGGCACGTTGCGGCTCGTCGTTGCGGGTGGATAGTGCCCGGGCCGCGCAGAAGCCGCCGAGTCCGAGCGGCGTAGTCGCATATTCCGCGCCGCCCGCCAGCATCACGTCGGCGTCACCCCAGGCGACGGAGCGGGCCGCCAGTCCGATGCTGTGGGTGGAGGTCGTGCAGGCGGTGACGACGGCCAGGTTCGGCCCCGTCAGCCCGTGCATGATGCTCACGTGACCCGAGATCATGTTGATGATGGCGCCCGGTATGAAGAACGGCGAGATGCGCCGCGGCCCCTGGTTCAGGTACTTCTCGTGATTGGCCTCGATGGTGGCGATGCCGCCGATGCCGGCGCCCATGGCCACGCCGATCCGGCCCCGGTTGTCGTCGGTCACCTCGAGGCCGCTGGCCGCGAGCGCCTGGTTGCAGGCGGCGACGCCGTACTGCACGAAGGTATCGATCTTGCGGGCTTCCTTCTTCGGGATGCCGTGCGCTTCCGGATCGAAATCCTTGACCAGGCCGGCGAAACGGGTGGCAAACGGTTCCGGGTCGAAGTCCGTGATGGGAGCCATTCCCGGGCGGCCTTCCACGACATTTTTCCACGCCTCGTCGACGGTGTTGCCGACGGGCGAGATGATGCCGAGTCCGGTCACGACTGCGCGGCGTCTCTCCACGGGATTACCTGTTCGGGATGGGTGGAAGGGAAGCGCGGGCCGGGCGCACCGCGCCGGCCCGTGCCCGTGACATCAGGAGGATTCCGACTTGCGGGCGTTGATGTAGTCGATGGCCTGCTGGACCGTGGTGATCTTCTCGGCTTCCTCGTCGGGGATCTCCGTCTCGAACTCCTCCTCGAGGGCCATGACGAGTTCCACGGTATCCAGCGAGTCGGCGCCGAGGTCATCGACGAAAGAAGCATCGTTGGTGACCTCTTCTTCCTTCACCCCGAGCTGCTCGGCTACGATGCTCTTGACCTGTTCTTCAATGCTGCTCATTGCTTCTGTTTCTCCTTCGCAGAGACTGCCTGAATTCTACTGCCGGACCGCGGAGAGTCCCCCGATCGGCGATCCGCGCCGGCCCCGGCTTTCACCTGAACGCAGCCGCTGCCGCGAACACCCCTTGCGCCGCCCCGTTCGGGCCCCGGCGCTTCCGAGGGCCGGTATTGTATTGGAAAACCGGCCGCCCATTCTACAGCACCGGCATCCGGGGCCGGAGGCCTTTCAGATCATATACATACCGCCGTTCACATGCAGGGTCTCGCCGGTGATGTAAGCGCCCGCCGGCGACGCCAGGAATACCGCCGCCGCGGCGATGTCCGCGGCCTCGCCAAGCCGGCCCAGAGGAATCTGGCCGAGCAGTGTTTCCTGCTGACCGTCCTCCAGCGCGCCGGTCATGTCCGTGCGGATGAACCCGGGTGCAATGACGTTGACGGTGATGCCGCGGGAACCGACCTCGCGCGCCAGCGATTTGGAGAAGCCGATGATGCCGGCCTTGGCGGCCGCATAGTTCGACTGTCCCGCGTTGCCCATCACGCCCACCACCGAGGCGATGCTGACGATGCGGCCCGCGCGCTTCTTCATCATGCCCCGCAGGCACGCCTTGCTCATGCGGTAGACGCCGGACAGGTTGGTCTGCAGGATCTCGTCCCACTCGTCCGGCTTCATCCGCAGCAGCAGGTTGTCCCGGGTGATGCCCGCGTTGTTCACCAGGATGTCCGGCGGCGCCTCCAGCGCGCCCGTCAACGCATCCACCGAGGCGGGGTCGGAGACGTCCAGCACGGCGCCCTCGCCCTGCCCGCCCAGCCGTTCACCGATACTTCGTGCGCCCGCCTCGGAGGTGGCGGTGCCGATCACCCGGGCGCCCGCGGCCGCCAGCCCGTCGGCGATGGCGGCGCCGATGCCCCGCGAGGCACCCGTTACGAGGGCTGTCTGCCCCTCCAGTACGTCGGCAGCAAAGATTCCAGCCATCGATTACACCTCTTCTTCCAGCAATGCGTCCAGGACCGCCGGCGTGTCCAGCGCGGCATGGGGCAGCGAGCGATCGATACGCCGACCCAGTCCCGCCAGTACCTTGCCGGGACCGCATTCGACCACCCGGTCGGCACCCTCGGCCGCGAAGCGCTGCACCGTCTCCACCCAGCGCACGGGGCTGTAGAGCTGGCGCACCAGCGCATCGGCGACCGCCGCAGGATCGGACTCGACCGCCACGTCGACGTTGTTGACCACCGGTATCGCGGGCGGATCGACCGACACGTCCTCCAGCGCCGCCCGCAGTCGTTCCGCCGCCGGCCGCATCAGGGCGCAGTGAGACGGCACACTGACCGGCAGCAACATGGCCCGACGCGCGCCGCTCTCCTTCGCCGCCTCGACCGCGCGCTCGACGGCCGGCTTCTCGCCGGCGATTACGACCTGGCCGGGTGCGTTGTAGTTGACCGCCTCCACCACACCGGCGGGCGCCGCCTGCTCACAGGCTGCGCGGACGGCGTCGTCGTCCAGACCGAGAATGGCGGCCATCGCACCGCCTCCTTCCGCCACCGCTTCCTGCATGAACCTGGCCCGCGCCGCGACCAGCGTCACCGCGGCGATGAACGGCACCGCGCCGGCCGCCACCAGCGCGGTATATTCGCCCAGCGAGTGGCCGGCGAGCCACGCCGGCGCGGGTCCGCCCCGCTCCTCCCAGACCCGCCACGCGGCCACGCCCGCCGTCAGCATCAGCGGCTGGGTGTTGACCGTCAGCCCGAGCTCCTCCTCCGGACCCTCCCGCGACAGCCTCCAGAGATCACGCCCGAGCGCCTCGCCGGCCTCCTCGTAAGTCCGGCGCACGACAGGGAATGCCTCGGCGAGTTCGGCCTGCATGCCGAGGGACTGCGATCCCTGGCCCGGAAACACGAAAGCTGTCTTCACACGATCCTCCCCCTCGGTGGTGATGGTGACACCGGCGCCGGGCGGGGCGGCCCCTCCCCCGACGCGGGTGGCGGGATTATAACGTCTGTGACGTCCGCCTCCGGCGCGACCATCCCGATGCGACGAACCCGGCGACGACGCCGCCCAGCGCACCGTAGCGATGGGCTTCGACCAGCACGGGGCCGCCGGCCGTCTGCTCGGCGCCCGGGATGGGCCCGGCCATCGCCTCCCACGCGAGCTTGCCGGCCAGCAGTGCCGCGAGAATGACCGCGGCAGGATCCCGGCGACGCAGGGCCGGCACGAGCCCTCCCGCCAGCAGCCCGTGCAGGACGCCGGAGAGGCCGACGTACCAGGCGACGCCGGGATGCAGCAGATACAGCGCGGCGACGAGGGTTGCCGCCGAGATGGCGGCAATGACCCACCAGCCGGTCGCCCCGTACTCGCGCCCGGCCACCCAGCCCACCAGGGCGAGCCCGGCCAGGTTCAGCAGCAGGTGACCGGGCCCGAGATGGACCAGGTGCCCCGTCGCGAGCCGCCACCATTCGCCGCCGGCTACGGCCGCCCGGCTGTAGCGCAGCGCAGCCGCCCCGTCGTCTCCCGTCGCAGCCGCCACGAGAGCTGCGCACGCGAGCACGGCGAAAGGAACCTTCGCGCCGCCGAAGGCGTCCCACCAGCCGTCAGCGGAATTGCCGGTTCGTAACCCCATGTTTGCTACAATTTCGTTGATTGAAGGACAGCGCCCGAACGCTGTACACGTGGCTTTCCTGGTTTTCCCCGGAGCAGAGATATCGTGCAACATTACCTGACTTGCGAAGCGCCGGACCGCGGCGCCGCGGGCGCGACCCGACAGGCGGGCTTCACACTGATCGAGATCATGGTCGTCGTGGTCATCATCGGCCTGCTCGCGGCCATCATCGCACCGAACGTCATCGGCCGCATCGACGACGCCCAGATATCCAAGGTCAAGCAGGATATCCGCAGCATCGAATCGGCGCTGAAGCTCTATCGCCTGGACAACTTCCGCTATCCCACCACCGAGCAGGGACTCGCTGCGCTGGTAGAGCGTCCCAACGATCCGAACATCAAGAACTGGCGGGCCGGCGGGTATCTGGACCGGCTGCCGAAAGACCCCTGGGATAACGTCTACCAGTATCTGAACCCGGGTCAGCACGGCGAGATCGACATCTATACGCTGGGTGCCGACGGGCGCCCCGGCGGTGAGGGCATCGATGCGGACCGGGGGAACTGGTCGCTGGACGAGTGATCGCCCGGCCACCGCAGCGGCAATGATGTCCCGCGCGGCGGAGGAAACGCCACGCCCGGCGTCCGTTCGGGGCTTCACCCTGATCGAGCTGCTCGTGGTGATCGTCATCCTCGGCATATCAGTAGCGGCGGTGCTGCCGAGCATCGGCCTCCTGCAGGACGATCGGGAACTCCAGAGGGAGGCACGCCGCCTGGCCGCGCTGATCGAGCTCGCGGCCGAGGAAGCGGCCATGCAGAGCCGGGACTACGGGCTGCGCTTCGGACTGCACGGCTACCGCTTCTACGAGCAGGACCCGCAGACGGGGGCCTGGATCGAGCTGTCCGGCGACGAGATCCTGCGCGAGCGCACCCTGGCCGACGACCTGCGAATCAACCTCACCCTGGAGTCCCGCGACATCCGTCTGTTCGAAGCCATCGAGGGCGACCGCCAGCGCCGCGACCCGGACGACGGGCCGGACCCCGGTCCCACGCCCCATGTGCTGCTGCTCTCCAGCGGCGATGCGACACCCTTCGAGCTGACGCTGAGCCGGGATTTCGACGACGCCCGCGCGGAACTCACCGGCGACTTCCTCGGCCGGGTCGAGCTGGTTACGGAAGACGAGCCTTGAACGCGCGGGGCTTCACCCTGGTGGAGGTGCTGATCGCGCTGGCCGTGGCGTCCCTCGGCCTGTCTGCGGTATTGGCAATGGGCACACAGAGTATCGATACCTCGCGCAGTCTGCGGGATCGCACCCTTGCCCTGTACGTGGGCCTGAACGAGATCACCGAGCTTCGGCTCAGCGGCGAATTCCCCGACCCGGGCCGCTCGAACGGCGAGACCGAGATGGCCGATCGGCTCTGGCGCTGGGAATACGTGGTCTCGGAGACCGGCGTCGAGAGCCTGCGCCGCATCGACATCGCCGTCTCCCTGGCCGAGCGGCCGGAGGACGTGGTGCGCAATGTCAGCGGTTTCATCGGCGAGCCCGGACCGCCGGGGGCCGCCAACCTGGCCTGGTCGCTGCCGCTGGGCGAGGGGGCAGACCGGTGAGAAAGGCGCCGCGCCAGGTCGGCTTCACACTGATCGAGGTGATGGTCTCGCTGGCCATCTTCGCCGCGCTGGCGGCGGCCGCCTACACCACACTGAACGGGGTGGTGGAAGCCTCCCGCGTGGTCAGCGAGCAGATGAGTCGCCTGCAGGCACTGCAGCGCACCGTGCAGCGCATGACCCTCGACTTCGGACAGCTCACGCCGCGGCCCGTGCGCGACGAACTGGGGGACGGCCGCCTGCCGGTCCTGCGCGCCGATGGCCGCTCCCTCGATCTTGTCGAGCTCAGCCGGGGCGGTTGGTCGAACCCTCTGGTGCTGCCCCGCCCCGCGCTGCAGCGGGTGGCCTATCGTATCGAGGAGGACCGCCTCATCCGTCGGCAATGGCCGGTGATGGACCGCACGCTGGGCACGGAGCCCGCCGAGGTGACGCTGCTCGAAGGCGTGGAAGACATCCGCATCCGCTATCTCTCCGGTGACGAGTGGACCGAGCAGTGGCCGCCGGACGCCGGCGCCGGCGCCCTCGGTCTGGCACTGCGACCGCGGGCCGTCGAGATCGTGCTGGTGGTGGAGGAGCTCGGCGAGATCCGCCGCGTCGTCGAGGTGATCCAGTGAGCACCCCGGCGCGGCAACGCGGGGCGGTCGCCCTGATGTTCGCGATGCTGATCGTGGCGCTCTGCACCCTGTACGCCGTCAGCCTCGCCTGGGACACCACGCTGGACGTCCGACGCACGACGAATCTGCTCTGGCGGGAACAGGCCGCCCAGGTGGCACTCGGCGCCGAGCAATGGGTGGGCATGATCCTGCGCCAGGATGCCGAGGAGACCGACACCGATCACCTGGGCGAGATCTGGGCCCAGCGTCTGCCGCCCCTGCCCGTGGACGGCGCGGGCATGAGCGGCGAGATCGCCGGCGGGCTCACGGATCTGCAGGGCCGCTTCAACATCAACAACCTGCTGAGAACGGACGGGGCCATCGACGAACCATCCCTGGAGCAATTCCGACGCCTGCTCCTCGCGCTCGGTCTGCCACCCTCGCTGGCCGGCGCCGTGGCCGACTGGCTGGACGCGGATACCGAACCCCTGTTCCCCGACGGCGCGGAGGACGGCGAATACACCGGCCGGGTGCCGCCCTATCGCAGCGCCAACATCTACGTCGCCAGCGCGAGCGAACTCGCGGCGGTTGCCGGCATGGACCCGGACATCTACCGCATCCTGCGACCCCATGTGACCGCGCTGCCCGGGCGCACGACCATCAACGTGAACACGGCCACACCGGCCGTGCTGCAGTCGCTGGACGAGAACGTGACCGCCGCCGACGCCGAGCGCCTGCTGGCAGAGCGGGAGGACGGCGGCTTCGTCGACGTCACGGCATCGTTCTCCTCGCTGGTGCAGCCCGAGGTGCTGAATACGCTCGGCGAATCAACGAATTACTTTCGCCTGGAGAGTGTTGTTCGTATTGGCACCGTCAGGCTCACCATGTACAGTCTCCTGCAGCGTGGCCCCCAGGGCGACGTGTCGCCCATCCTGAGGACGTTTGGCACCGAATAGAGCATGGCCGAGATCTTCGTCATCCGCGTAGCGGGCGCTGACGCGAGCGAGACGGACTGGCTGGCGGTCGATTCCAGCGGTGCGCGCCGCGGCGAACCCGGCCACGGCACGCTGGCAGAGGCCGCCGCGGCGGCCGGCGACCGGCGCGTGCAAGTCCTGGTGCCCGCCACCGAGGTGCTGCTGACTTCGGCCGACGTCCCGGCCAAGGGTGCCCGGCTGCTGCAGGCCCTGCCCTTTGCCCTGGAGGAACAGGTGGCCCAGGACGTGGACCGGCTCCACTTCGCCGCCGGCGAGCGGCGCAGCAACGGCCGTATCCCGGTGGCGGTGGTCGAGCAGGAGTTCCTCGACACCCTTCTGGCGCGTCTGCGCGAGGCCGGCATGGAGCCGGCCGGTGTGTTCAGTGAGGCACAGGGCCTCGCCCGCATCCCCGGCACGCTGAGCGCGCTGATCGAGGACGATCGCATCATCCTGAACGACGGCGCCTCGATGGAACTCGCGCTGGAGGGATTTCGCCCCGGCGACGCGCTGGCGGCCATCGGCGCGCTGGACGACCCGGACGAACACGGCGAGTCTGTCGGCGACACGGCGGACGTCCCCCGGCACGTGCTGGTTTACAGCGATCCGGAGGTCGCCCGGCGCCACGAGCTGGAATTCCAGGCGCTGCGCCAGCAGCTGGACAGTCTGGAGGTCAAGCTGCTGCCCGACGGCGCCCTGCCCCGGCTGGCCGTCACGGTCGCCGCCGGCGGCGGCATCAATCTTCTGCAGGGCCGCTATGCGCCGCGCAGCGCCACCGGCTCGCTGCTGCGGCCGTGGCGCGCCGCGGCCGCGCTGGCGGCGGCGCTGATCGCGCTCACGCTGATCGGCAGCGGTCTCAGGTACGCCGAGCTGCGGGCGGAAGACGAGCGGCTGCGGGCCGAGGTGGTCGAGGCCTTCCGCGCCGCCTTCCCGTGGGTGCGCGAGGTACGCGATCCCCGGGCGCAGATGAACTCCGAGCTTGCGCGTCTCGGCCAGGGCGGCAGCACCGAGCAGACGCCCCGACAATTCCTCGCGACACTGGAGAGCATCAGCGCCGCAATGGGCCAGACTTCGGGCACGCGCATCGAGGCCATCAGCTATCGCGACGGGGTCATGGACATCCGGCTCACCGCGCCGGACGTGGCGACGCTGGACCGGCTGCGCAAGCTCGTGGACCAGGGCGGGCGCTTCACCGCCCGGATCCAGTCCACCGACCAGCAGGAAGGCAGCGTCCGCAGCCGCCTGCAGATCCAGGGGGCAGGCGCATGAAGGACTGGTTCCAGAACCTCGCTCCCCGGGAGCAGATGCTCGTGGCGCTGGCAGGCTTGCTCACGGTGGTGGTGGTGATCTATCTGGGCGTCTGGCTGCCCCTCGACCGGGCCAATACCCGGCTCGAGAACCAGGTGGAGAGCCAGCGCGAACTCGTTACCGATCTGCGCCAGCTGCAGGGCCGTCTCCCGTCGCCGTCGGGCGCCGCCGCCGCGTCCGCGCCGGGCGGGCAGTCACTGGTGGTGGTCGTGGACAGCACCGTGCGCCAGCGCGGGCTCGGCACCACGCTGAAACGCAGCCGGCCTCTGGACGGCGATTCCATCCAGGTCAGCTTCGAGAACGTCGCCTTCGACGCGCTGGTGGAATGGCTGGGCCAGCTCGGCAGCCAGCACGGCATCGACATCGGCGCCGCCTCCTTCTCCAATCGTGCGGAGCCCGGCCGCGTGGATGCCACGCTGACGCTGGAACGGGCGCTTTAGTGTTTCCCCGCCGTCTGCTCATCGCGGCGGCCGCCGCGGCGTTCTTACTGGGCCTCCTCGCGCTGTTCCCCGCGCGTCTCGCCGTGGCCTGGTTTGCCCCCGCGGAGTTCCGCGCTGCCGGCGTCGAGGGCACGATCTGGAGCGGCCGGGCGGCACGCGCCTCCGCCGGCGGGATTTTCCTGGCGCCGCTGAGCTGGGAGTTCCGGCCCGCGGCGCTGCTGGGCGGCGCAGCGGGTTACCGGATCGAGGCGGAACTCCCGGGCGGCAGCGTGCGCGGGGACGTCGCGCTGAGCGTCACCGGAGTGCTGAGCGTCGCCGATCTGGAGGCCTCCGTGCCGCTGGAGAGCGTCTCCCGGATCATGCCGGTGGCGCAGGCCGAGGGTCGCCTCCGGGCGGACATCGAGCGCGGGCGTTTCGACGACGGCTGGCCCAGCGAACTGGTGGGCACCGTCAGCGTCGAGGAGCTCGTGTACCGACCGGCAGGCAGCAATTCCATCGGCAATTATCGGGTGGAGTTTCTGCCCACCGAGGACGGCAGCCTGCGCGGCGTGCTGGCAGACGGTGGCGGGCCGCTGGAGGTGGCCGGGGAGATCGCGGTGACCGGCGAGCGGAATTACGAGCTCCGCGGCCAGGTCCAGGCGCGGCCGGGCGCGCCTGCCGCTCTCGCTAACTCGCTGCGCTTCCTCGGCTCGCCGGACGCGGCCGGACGCCGGGAGTTCAGCCTGGCAGGCCGTCTCTGACGCGCCGGGCGGCGACCTCGTCCATGGGCACCACCCGCCCGTGTAGCGGGTAGTACAGCAGGCCCAGCGGGGTCTCGCCGTATACCGCCGCGTACAGCCGCCGATAACGGGCCATCTGTTCCCCGTAGCGTCTGGCCTCCTCGCTCAGGAATCGCTCCAGGTCGCCGCCCTCGTGCAGCGAGGTCTTGTAGTCCACCACCCAGTGCGTGCCCGACTCGTCGACGAAGCAGCGGTCGATGACCACGCGCAGCAGTTGTCCGTCGGCGATGCCCTCGATCGGGAGTTCCGTCGCCGCGCGGCGATGGTTCCCGAACAGGATCCACTGTCCGGCCGGGTCCTCCAGCGTCCCCCGCAGGGCGGCCCGGACCCGGCTCGCCGCCTCCCCCAGCCCGTCCGCCGAGACCCCGGCAGCCGCGAGGAGCGAGGCGTGCCGCTCGTCGAGATCGTCGAGCCGCCGCTGCGCCACTGCCGCCTCCGGCCAGCCCGCCATGCGCTGCAGCCAGCCGTGCACGATCGTGCCCACGTGGCGCAGGTCGCGGCCGACCCATGCGTATTCGATCGCCTCTTCCGCATCGGGTGACGCGAACCGCACTGCCGGCGACGCCACCGGCGCCGGCAGCTCGCCGGGTCGATAGGGCTCCGCTGCGCGGCGGATCCGCGGAGTCACGAGCTCCGCACCCGGGTCACCCCCGCTGCGCGCTTCATCACCGCCGGCACCCGCCTCCGCGGCCCGTGCGAAGTCGGCTTCGACTGCCGGCCAGAGACGAGCCAGCAGCGTGCCGGCCGGTGGCGGCTGCGGACTGCCGTCCCGGCTGCGAGTATGGCCCACGAGGTGCAGGGTGCGCCGGGCACGGGTGCATGCCACATACAGGAGACGGTCGAGTTCCAGTCGCTGCTTCTGCACCTCCACGCCGTGGATGAATTCATGCAGGGGATCGTTGTCCCGCTCGCCGCGGGCGCCGATCGGGCTCGGCAGCAGATGTTCGCGTCCTTCCTCGTCCGGCAGGGTGAGCCAGTTGAGCACCGCGCGGAGATTGCCCCGGGGCTTGCGGCCGAGTCCCATCAGAATGACCGTATCGAACTCCAGGCCCTTCGCCTTGTGGATGGTCATCACCTGAACGCGGGCGCCGGCGCCGGCGCTGGACACCCGTTCCTCGTCCAGACGTGACTCGAGGTCCGCCACGTCGGGCAGGGTGCCGCCTGCTTCCAGGTTCTCCAGGATGTCGAGATAGCGGCATGCATTCGCGGCTTCCGCGCCGCCGGGTAGCAGCGTCGGTCCGCCCAGCGCGAACCAGGCGAGTTCCACGCGCTCGCGCAGGGAGCGCAGTCCCGGGTGCTCCAGTGCGTCCGCGAGGCGCTCGCGCAGCCACTCGACCCGCCGCCGCTCGTCGGCGTCCAGGCGCGCGAGGCGGGCGTCTTCGGCCGTGAGGGCCATGACGGGGCCGGCCGGATCGCCGACCGTCAGTGCGTGCAGCCCGGCCAGCGACAGGCCGCACCAGGGCGCCCGCAGCAGCGCGAGCCAGGCGACGCGGTCCAGAGGATGGATCAGGGCGCGGGTGAGCGCCAGGAGATCCTGCACCTCCGGCAGATCCGTGAGCCGGTCGATCTCCAGCGCCTCGTAGATGACGCCGTCCGCCCGCAGGAGGGGCAGCAGCTCACGCAGGTGGGTGCGGCTGCGTACCAGCACCGCCACCTCGCCGGACCCGGCTTCTGCCAGGGCCTCCCGGATCAGCGCCCTGACGGTCTCCGCCTCCTCCCGGGGCGAGGCATCCAGCAACGCGTGGATGCGGCACTCGCCGAGACCTTCCCGGCCCGGCGCCGCTCGCGACGGGCTGTGCCGGATGGCGCCGGTGGCCAGGTCGTCCTCCGCCGGCATCACCCGGGCGAAGGCCCGGTTGGCCCAGTCCACCAGGTTGCCGCCGGAGCGGAAGTTGGTCTGCAGTACCAGTTCCCGCGGCCGGAGCAGACCGATGCCTCGCGCCCGCAGCGCGAGGAAAAGTCCGACCTCCGCCTCCCGGAAGCGGTAGATCGACTGCATGGGATCGCCGACACAGAACACGGTACGCCCGTCCCGGCCGTCCCAGCCGGCGGTGAGGCTCTCGAGCAGCGCGTACTGGCCCAGCGAGGTGTCCTGCATCTCGTCGATGAGCAGATGCCGTATCCGGTAATCCAGCGCCAGCGCCAGATCGGTCGGCTCGCCGGGCGGACCCAGGGCCGCGCGGGCCGCAAGCGCCACTTCCACATAGTCGGCCAGTCCGCGGGCGGCGAATCGGGTCTTCAGCTCGGCCGTGGCCCGGGGCAGTACGTGCAGAAGGGAGTTGAGAGCCTCCCATTGCTCGGACGCATAGCGGGGCGGCGGCAGTTTGCCGGCCTCCGCCAGCAGGCGCTCGAGACCGTCGCACCCGGCCAGGGATTCGATCACGGCAGCGAGCGCCTCCTTCTCCCGGTCGCTGCCCGGCGGGAAGCCCAGGTTCTTGTCCGCACGCTTGCGCCAGTTGCCGCTGCTCGGCGCGATCAGCAGCCAGGCCAGCCCCTGCCATTGCGCGAGCTGTCGGGCGTCGGGGGCGGGCCACACGTCGCCGCCGTGCAGTGCCGCCAGCGGCGTCTCGCGCCCGGCTTCCGCGAGGTGGCCGGCGGCGAAACGGGCGAGTTCGAGCAGGGGCTCCCGCACGGCCTCCGGCAGCGCCCGGTCCACGGCCCGCAGGCGATCGGTCACCAGCATCGCGATGGCCTGCTCGAAGTGTCGCCGCAATCGTTCTTCCTGGCCGGAGGGGCCGGTCCCGGTGATGGCCAGCCACTGGTCCCGCCTCTCCAGCATCTCGGCGATCGAGCGCTCCCACACCAGCGCGTCGTTGTCGAGGTGTCGGAACAGTCCGCGCACGGCAGCACCGGTCTCTCCCCGCTCCGCGACCCAGTCCAGCGTGGCGCGGGCCGCCTCCCGGTAGATGCCCGACTCGCCGGCCTCCGAGACCATGCGCATCCGGCCGCCGAGACCGGAGGTGACCGGCAGCGCTGCCGACAGGCGGGCATTGAACGCATCCAGCGTCATGATCTGCATGCGCTCCGGGAATGCGGTCAGCTGCCATTCCTTGCGCCGGTCCCGCTGCAGCGCCTCGCCCGCCGCTGCCAGCGTGCGCCGCTCGTGCTCCGAACCGCCCGGCTCGCCGGCCCGGGCCCGCTCCAGCGCCACGAGGATGCGGGTACGCATCTCCGCCGCCGCCTTGCGCGTGAACGTGATCGCCAGGATCTCCTCCGGCCGCTCCACCCGGGCGAGCAGTCGGAGGTAGCGCTGGATGAGGAGCTCCGTTTTGCCGGAACCCGCCGGCGCCTGGACGATGAAGGAACGCTCCACGTCGAGGGCCGCATCGCGCTCGGCCTGGTCCGGTATGGGCCGAGCGCTCATGGTTCCTGCTCTCCGTCGGCGAGGTCGGCCAGGTCGGTCAGTTCCGCCACCCGGCTGAGCACGGCCAGCGGGCGCTGATCGTCGAGACCGAGGCTGAGATTCACCCGTGCGTCGCCCGCTGCCACTGCCTCTGCCAGCCCGTGGGCCTGGGCCTTCCAGGCGTTCAGCAGTGCCGCCCAGTCATCGACGGACTGCACGCCGGTGCCCGGCCACTCGAGGTCGGCATCCCGGGCGCCGCGATAGCCGATGCGGTGGGGATGGACGACGCCGACGGCCAGCGCGCGCACCCGCCCGGGCTGGCTGATGGCATAGACCACGAGCTGCAGCTGGCGCGGATTCTCCGGGTCGGTCCCGGTCGTGGTACCGGTGGCGCCGGTCTTGTAATCGATGATCGCCCAGCCACCGTCGATCGCATCGATGCGGTCCGGCCGGATGGAGAGCCGCAGCGGTCCGACGGCCACTTCCCTGGCTTCCTCGCAGATCACCTCGCGGAAGCCGGGCCGGACGAGATCCGCCTCGATGAAGCGTGTGACCAGAGCCGCGCAGCGCTCGCTCTCGAGGGCGATCAGGCCGGCGAGGCGCGCATCTGCCCCCCTGCCGTAGCGGGCCAGTGCGCGCTCCGCCGCATCTCCCGCCGCTCGCGCCCGATCCTCCGCGCCCGCCGCGGCCAGCCGGTCCCGGTCGGGCCAGCGCCGATAGACTGCTTCCAGCGCCCGGTGGATGACCGTGCCCCGCTCCCGCGCGGACAAACCGGCCACCGGCGTCTCCAGTGGCTCGGCCCGCAGCCGGTAGCGGGCGAAGGCATCGAAGGGCTGGGTGCGCTGGGCGGACAGCACGCCGTGCCCGCCCGGCAGGGTCTCGCCGGCCGCGAGCGGCGGCACCGGATCGGGTTCCACCGGCACCAGCGTCGCGGCGCCGGCCAGGGTTTCGGCGTAGACGGGCACCTCTGCGACGCTGCCGGCAGCGGGCAGATCGGCGAGCAGCGGGCTCGGCGTCAGCTCCGCATCGCCCTCCCTGCGCGGCCAGCTCACCACGACTTCCGGGGCCGACCCCAGCAGCGCCGTATAGATGCGTCGCGCGTAATCGAGGGTGTCCGCCGGCGTCGCATCGGGCATGCCGTAGTCCCGCTGCAGGCCGATCGGCAGCAGCGGGTCGGGCCGCTGCGGCGGTGGCCAGGTAGTGGTGTCCAGTCCCGCGATCCACAGCGCATCGAAGGTCATGCCGGAGGCCTCCAGCATGCCCATCACCTGCACGGCCTCGTCGTCGGATTCGGGCTGGAACAGCGTCTCGCGCGCGATGGCGGCGACCTGCGCCAAGGCGGCGTGGCCGTTGACCGGCCCGCTGACCGGTCCCGTGGCAGCGAACTGATTCAGGACGTTGCGCCAGGCATTGACCAGTTGCCAGGTCTCGCTGTCCATGGCGGTTTCCCGGCCCCAGCCCACTGCCGTCAGCAGCGTATCCATCCGCTCGGCCCAGACGGCGGGCATGGCGCGCGCCTGCCAGTCTTCTCGCTGCGCGGCGACGCCCGCCAGGGTCCCGACGAATGCCGTGGCGGACTCGGGCAGGCGCTCGGCCGATCGCCCCAGGGCCGCCGGCAGCGTGGCCAGGTCCCAGCGGCGGTCGGGCAGATCCCGTAGTGCGACCTCCAGGGCCGTCCGCCCGTCGCCGCCGCTCGGTGCCATAAACGGGCTGCGCAAAAGCCGGCCGAGCACGGCGAAGTCCGGATCGTCCCGGATCAGGCCGAGCACGCCGAGCGCCGCATCGATGAGACCGTAGTCCGCCAGCGGACGGCCGTACGAGACATTGATGCCGCTGATTCCGTCGGCGCGCAACTGCCAGCCGGGGCTGAAGCCCTCGCCGATCAGACGGCCGGCCCGGGCCGCCCGGCCCGCCAGATCCGGGACGATGATGCCGATTCGACGTCCCGGCTCTGCCAGCAGGCATTCGCGGGCCCAGGCACCGGCCGCCCGCAGCTCCGCATCCCGGTCCGGCGCGTCACGCACCGAGACCGTAGCGGCGACGGACCTGCCCTCGGCACGCTCCACCGTCACCGGGACGCCGGCCTCCCTCATGGCGTCCACCAGATCCCGTTGCGCCGGCGCGGGGCGTTCGAAACCGGCGAATGTGACCGGCCCGTCGACCATCGCCGTCGCCTCGCTGCGGCGGAACCGCGCGGCCAGGGCAGCGGCCAGTGCCGCCGGATCCCGCCAGCCGCCCTCGGCGCAGGCCGCGGTGTAATAGGCGATGGCGCCGGCCAGGAACGTGGCGTCGGGTGAGCGGGCCGCCTCGCGTATGGCCTCGGCCGGGACCCCCCAGTCGCAGGCCCTCTGCCAGGACGCCGCCGCCTGGGCCGCGAGGCCGCCGGTTGCGGCCAGGGTGGATTCCCCGAGCGCCCGCGACGCCGCCCGCTCCCATAGCAGGCGGCTCTGGCGGGGGGTAAGCACGGGCGCGGGCAGGGGCGCTTCCGGACGGTAAGCCGCCGCCTGCCAGGCCTCGGCCAGCCAGACGTCCCAGGGGACGTAGCGCGGGGCCAGCCATGCCGCGGCTCCGGCCGCGGCGCGCCCGGCGGCGTGGCGCAGACGCAGATGACGAGCCAGGCGCCGGCTGGCGGTGACGACCACGGCACACTCAGCTACCGAATCGTCAGCCATAATCAATAAAGATCAGTAATTTGGCCTCGTTTCCTCGAAAAGCATCAAGCAACGGTCACGCGGCCGCGCACACCGTTCTCCAGGACTTCCTCGATGCGCCCGAAAACCTCTTCCAGGGTGTCGGAATCGGGCAGCATCGTGATGCGGAAGTGGTTTCGGTACGGCGTGTTGAAGCTCGTCCCCGGTGCCACCAGTACGTGCCGGTTCTCGAGCAGCTCCAGGGCGAAGGCCTGATCGTCGAAGCCCGGGTAGCGGCGCGGATTCACGCCGATAAAGGCGTACATCGAACCCATCGGCGCCACCAGTTCGAGATAACGGCTCGCCCCCACGGCGTCGAGTACGGTCTGGCGGGATTGGTAGAGCCGGCCGCCGGGTGCGACGAGCTGGCGGATACTCTGGAAGCCCCCCAGGGCGGTCTGGACCGCCCACTGGGACGGAACGTTGCTGCACAGCCGCAGTGCTGCCAGCAGCTCGAGCCCCTCCATGTAGCCGCCCGCGCGTTCCAGGGCGCCACTCAGTACGGCCCAGCCCACCCGATAGCCGCAGGCCCGGTAGACCTTGGAGAGGCCGCTGTAGCTGATGCAAAGGGTCTCGTTGACCAGGGTCGCCATGGGGACGAACTCGGCGTCGTCGTAGACCATCTGGTCGTAGATCTCGTCGGCCAGCATGATCAGCCGGTGGCGCTCGGCGAGCGCGGCGAGCCGCTCGAGCAACTCCCGTGGATAGACGGCGCCCGTGGGATTGTTCGGATTGATGACCACGATGGCCCGGGTGCGCGGTGTGATCAGCGACTCCAGCGCGTCCGGGTCCGGCAGGAAACCGTTCTCCGGCAGGCAGGGATAGTGCACCGCGCGGCCGCCGTTCAGGGTCACCGCCGCCGTCCACAGCGGATAGTCGGGGCTCGGCACCAGAATCTCGTCGTCCCGGTTCAGCATGGCCCGCAGGGTCAGGTCGATCAGCTCGCTGACGCCGTTGCCGATGAACACCTCCTCGGCCGTGACGCCCGCCACTCCCCGGCTCTGCTGCTGCATCACCACGGCTTCGCGGGCAGGGAAGATGCCTTTCTGGTGGGAGTACGCTTCCGACTGGGCCAGGTTCTCGATCATCGCCAGGCGCATGGTCTCCGGCGTGCGGAAGCCGAAACGGCCCGGATTGCCGATATTCAGATGGACGATCTCGTAGCCCATCTTCTCGAGCTCGTGGGCACGCCGCGCCAGCTGACCGCGGATCTCGTAGCGGACGTCGTGCAGGGCTGCGCTGGAATCGAATACGGGTCTCGTCATGGTCCTGTTCCCAACGGTCCGGGCCTGTTCGTGCCGAATAATCCTAGGCCGCATCGCGGCCCGATTCAGTGACCCACGCCACTATACTGTCGGATTCTGCCACGGAATCGCCCTCTCCGTCCGCCCGGCAGCGCTCCCCCGCGGTCCCGATTCGCCGGGCCGGCACATCCGCCCGCGGCCAACGGTATACTCCCGGCGGACCGGCACGACCGGCCGCACCACCGTAACGGAGGAACCGATGACCGATATCCGGAAAGCGATGCCATTGCTCGCCGCTAACGAAGGCGTCTGGGACGGCTGGTATCGGCACGCCGACGCCGAGGGCAACAAGATCGACGAGCACCGCAGCCGCCTGATCTGCCGCTTCCCGGCGCAGGGCGAGTACCCCTATCACCAGACCAACCTCTACACCTGGGAGGACGGCAGCACCGAGACCCGGGATTTCCCGGCCACCTATCGGGACGGGCGGGTCTGGTTCGACAACGAGCTCATCACGGGCTGGGCCGCGGAAGTGGCGCTGGACGACTACAACCGCACGCTGATGCTGAACTGGGTGCGCAAGGGCGAGCCCGATCTCTATCTCTACGAGATGATCCAGATGTCCGATTGCGGCCGCTTCCGCTGCCGGGTTTGGCAGTGGATCAAGGCCGGGAAGATCGCCCGTCGCACCCTCATCGACGAGGAGAAGGTCAGCGACAGCTGGCAGGGTTACTGAGCCGGCTCGGCCGGACCCTGGTCGCGCCCGCCGCCCTTGCTGTCCTCTGCGCTCGCTCCGGGCGGCAGCTCCGGGATCCGGATCAGCAGCCCCGCCATGAGCGCCGCTCCGACCAGTCCGGCGATGACGGCGAACGAAAGCTCGTAGTTGCCGGTCAGGTCGTAGAAGTAGCCGGTGAGGAACGGTCCCAGCCCGCCGCCGGCCGCGTCCAGGATGGTGATGGTGCCGATGATCTTGCCGAGCGCCTTCAGCCCGAAGATGTCGGCACACAGCAGCTGCAGCAGCGTGTAGAGCCCGCCCCAGCCGAAACCGAACAGCACCAGCCCGATCCAGATCGCACCCGGCTTGAGGATCAGCAGGCTGCCCCCGAACATCACGGCGAGCCCAAGGATAAAGACCTGTTTCTTGCCGATCAGGTCGGCCAGCACGCCGCTGCCGATCTTGCCGACCAGGCCGAGCGTGAACACGAGGCCGATGCCGGCCGCGGCAGTCTGTGGCGTGAAACCGCGTCCGTTCAGGTACAGGAACAGGTTCGAGGCGGCCCCGAGAATGGCGTAGAAGGTACAGAACGCGATCAGCGCGATGAGCCAGAGATTCCGGTTTCTGAGCGCCTCGGCGTAGGTCATTCCCGGCAGGTCGTCCGACGAGGCGCGGCCGGCCCGGGTCTGCACTCCGCCCAGGGGCGCGAGGTCCTTGTCGGCGGGCTTGTCCCTGACCAGCAGCAGGAGCGGCGGGATCAGCAGCAGCGGCAGGATGGCGATCCAGCCGAAGGCGGCGCGCCAGCCTTCCGACTGGATCAGAAGGGTGTTGATGGTGGGCAGCAGCGCGTTGCCGAGACTCGTGCCGGCCAGCGTGATGCCGATGGCGACGCCCCGCAGTCGAACGAACCATCGCGACACCAGCATGACGTTGACGATCAGCCCGGCGGTGGTGAGCACGATGCCGAACAGGAAGTGGATGCCATACATCTCCCAGATCGTGTCCACCCGCCCGTACATCAGGTTGCAGCCGGACAGCAGCAGCAGGCCGAACACCATCAGGGGACGGATGCCGATGCGATCGGCCAGCGCCCCGGCCAGCAGACCCATCAGGCCCGCGGACAGCAGCGTCAACGTGTCGCGGAACTTGTAGGCGGCGCGGGATATCTCGCCCTCGTCGGTGAGGATCTGCTGCGCCGCCCAGCCGCGCAGGCCGCCCTCCTCGGCCATCTGCCGGATCGGCCCGATGCTCTCCGGCTGGTTCAGCGCCGCGAGCAGCTCGTTGTCGAAGACCGTGAGTCCGCTCAAGGTCATACCGTTGGAAATCCACAGCGTGACGAAAGCCATGGCGACGATCACCCAGCCGTAGAACAGCCAGGTGGAGCGGGTGCCGACGGGAGCCAGGTTGGTCATGGTCGTCTCCGGGCCGGGAGCGCGCTCAGCGGCGCAGGCTGGCCAGTTCGTAATGGGTGCGCATGTAGCCGCCGGTGAGGCCGCGCAGGAAGAGGAACTCGTCGGGGGTACACCAGACGTCGTAGGGCGGATGCTCCTGAGGCAGCCCCGGCGTGGACACGAAACGGAAATGCAGTGCGTCGAAAGTGCCCGCCTGGACCTCGATGGTCTCCTCGCCGACGTATTCGACGCCGATGCCGATGGAGAACAGCATCGGGCCGGTGGCGCCGCGGTGGTCCGGCGAGGACAGCAGGATGGGCTCGATCACCTGCAGCCCCGGACCCTGGCTCCGGTCGTAGAGCCGCAGGTGCCAGGCGTCGCAGGCGATGGCATGGTTCTGGAAAGTCTCCAGCGGACGCGCGAGTTCCATGCGCTGGGTGACGCGACCCTCGGCGGCGGACCAGGTCTCGCACTCGGCGTGGTCCGCGGCGAAACGGAACCAGCCGCTGCCGGTGAAGCGGTCGCCCACGCTGAGGCGCACGAAGCAGTCCGTGGGCATCCAGTCGGCGTCCACACTGTAGGTGACGTCGCGCATCACGCTCGGTGCCTCGTCGATCTCGCAGTGGGCCGTCACCGTCCGGCAGCCGTCCGCGTGCACGTGGATCTGGAAGTTCTCGCGCCCGCGCTCCGTGCCCTCGTGGCCCGGCTTCGCGCTCAGGTAGGCGATCTGGCCGAAGAGGCTTGCGTGATCGCGCTGCAGTATCAGTTCTTCGCTCATCGTTCTCTTCTCGCTGTCCTTCCGTCGGTTGCAGCCGGGCTCAGACGACGCCCTCGCGCCGGAGCGTCTCGATCTCGTCGGTCGTGTAGCCGAGCTCTTCCAGCAGCGACGAGGTATCGGCGCCCAGCCCGGAGCCCGTCTTGCCCGGTGCCCGCTCTCCGTCCATGCGGATGGGATTGGCGAGGCTGCGGAACGATGCCCTCTCCGGGTGGGGCGTCTCCTCTACCATGCCTGCCGCATGGGCGAAAGCATTTTCCAGCGCGCCGGGCACGTCGAGTACCGGCGCCGCCGGGATGCGGCCCTGCATGCGCTCGAGCCACTCGGCGCTGTCACGCTCGCCCAGCACCTCGTCCAGCACGTCGGTGAGCGCGTCGCGGTGATCGTTGCGCGCCGCCAGGTCGCGGAAGCGGGGGTCGTCTGCCAGCTCGGGGCGGCCGATGATCTCCAGCAGTATCTCCCAGAACTTCTGCGTCATGCACATGATGAAGATCCAGCCGTCCCGGGTGCGGCACAGCTGACTCGGCGAGGCGTACGGATGGGCACCGCGCGGCAGGCGCCCGGTGACGGCGCCCCGGTTCAGGTACCAGGTGCCCGGGTAGGTCAGCTGGTGCAGAGCCACGTCGAACAGGCTGACGTCCACATCGCCGCCCTCCCCGGTCCGCTCGGCCTCGCGGAGCGCCGCCACCAGACCCAGCGCGCCCACCACGCCGGTCATGAAATCGATGATCGACAGCCCGAAGCGCGCCGGTGGCGTGCCCGGTTCGCCGGTCAGCGAGAGGAAACCGGCCTCGGCCTGCATGAGGTAGTCGTAACCGGGCCAGTCCGCGCGCTCGTTGTCCCGGCCGTAGGCGGAGATATGGCCGCAGACGATGGCCCGGTTACGCTTTGCCAGGGAGGCATAGTCCAGGCCGAGACGCGCCGGCTGGCTGCCCCGCAGGTTGTTCATCACGGCATCGCTGCGGGCCACCAGGCGGTGCAGTATCTCGCGCCCCCGCGGCCGTTTCAGATCCAGGGTGAGGCTGCGTTTCGCCAGGTTGAAAGTCTGGTAATAGTCGCTGTCGTCCGCGCCCAGACGCCAGGCTCCCATCTGCCGGGCCGGGTCGCCGGTGCCCGGCTGCTCGATCTTGATCACCTCCGCACCCAGGTTGGCGAGATACAGGCTGCCGTAGGGACCGGCACCGAACTGCTCGACGCTGAGGATGCGCAGTCCTGCCAGCGGTGCCTTCACAGACGGCGACGCTCGATCAGCTGCCGGGCGATGATGATGCGCTGCATCTCGTTCGTGCCCTCGCCGATGCACAGCAGCGGCGCATCCCGGTACAGCCGCTCCACCTCGAATTCCGGCGAGTAGCCGTAGCCGCCGTGGATGCGCATGCATTCGGTGGCATTCTCCAGCGCCGCCTCCGAGCAGAACAGCTTGGCCATGCCGGCCTCCATGTCGCAACGCTCGCCGCGGTCGTACTTGGCCGCCGCCTGCATCATCAGCAGCCGGCCCGCCTCGGCGCGCGTGGCCATGTCGCCGAGCTTGAGCTGGATGGCCTGATGCTCGCAGATAGGCTTGCCGAAGGTCTTGCGCTCTTGCGAGTAGCGCACCGCCCGGTTCAGCGCGGACTGCGCGATGCCGATACCGCGCGCGGCGATGTTGATGCGGCCGAGTTCGAGGCCACCCACCGCCTGGATGAAGCCGCGCCCTTCCTCGCCGCCCACCAGCGCGTCGGCGCCCACGCGATAGCCGTCGAAGATCAGCTCCGCGCTGTCGATGCTCTTGTAGCCGAGCTTCGCGAGCTTGCGACCGACCGTGAACCCGGGCCCCTTCTCCGCGATGAACAGGCTCATACCGCGATGGCGTGGCTCGGCATCCGGGTCGGTCTTCACCAGCAGCGCGACGCAGTCGCCGTGAAGGCCGTTCGAGATCCACGTCTTGGTGCCGTTGACCACGTACTCGTCGCCCTCGCGCGTCGCCGTGGTGCGGATGCCCTGCAGGTCCGTGCCCGCATCCGGTTCGGTCAGCGCGAGCCCGCCGCGCAGCTCGCCGGTGGCGAACCGGGGCAGCCAGCGCTCGCGCTGCTCGTCGCTACCGAAACGCTCGACGCAGGCCGCCATCATCAGGTGGGAGTTGAAGATGCCCGTGGGCGCCATCCAGGCCTCGCTGATCAGCGCGACCAGGCGCGCATAGGTGCGGGCGCTCAGGCCGAGACCGCCCCAGCGCTGGCTGATCGTGGCGCCGAACAGCCCTAGTCCCTTCATCTGTTCCACGAGTTCGTGCGGGTACTCGTCGGCCAGGTCGTACTCACGTGCGATGGGCCGCACCTCCTGCTCGACCCAGCGCCCGACGGCATCCAGGATCGCCTCTTCCTCCTGGGCGCTGTAGCGGTTGTCGGCGTTGCTGGCGTTGTCGCTCATGGATACTCCGGGGTCGGTCGCGCTGTGGCGATTCAGTAATCGATGCGGTCGTCGACGGCATGACCGCGTTTCGGTATCAGCATCGTGCGCTCGAATTCGCACACCACGACGCCGTCCTGATTGCGGCCGATCGTGCGCACCGTGACGATGCCGGCCTCCGGGCGCGAGCGAGACTCGCGCTTCTCCAGCACCTCTGTCTCGGCGTACAGCGTATCGCCGGCGAATACCGGATGGGGCAGCCGGATCTCCTTCCAGCCCAGGTTCGCGATGGCCTTCTGGCTCACGTCGCTGACGCTCATGCCGACCAGCAGCGACAGCGTGAATGGGCTGGCGACCAGACTACGGCCGAACTCGGACGCCGCACCGTAGCGCTCGTCGAAATGCAGGGGATGGGTGTTCATCGTGAGCAGGGTGAACCAGGTGTTCTCGGTGGCCGTCACCGTGCGGCCGGGGCGGTGCTCGTAGACCGCACCGGGCTCGAATTCCTCGAAGTAGCGGCCGAAGCTCTCGCGGTAACGCTTCGGGCCGATCTCCCTGCTGCTATGCATGGTTCTCCTCTGCGCCATTCTCGCGCGGCGCTTCCTGTTGGCTCTCCACTACGGGCGGTCGACTGCGGGCTTTCGGGTATGGGCTATTGCCTGTCGCCTGGCGCCGGGATGGCCGCCGGCGAATGCTACTATCTGCACGGCCCGATGTGTACTTGCAAGGAGATGCCGATGGCCATGGCAGCCTGGCTGCGGGACGGACCGGACGGCGCGCAGATACGCAGCCGCCACCTCGCCGCTCACCTCGACTTCGTGGAGGCGCATCTCGACACCATTCTGGTCGCCGGCCCGCTGCTGGACGGACCGGAGGGCGAGATGACGGGGAGTCTCTACGTGCTCGACGTGGCCGACCGGAACGAAGCCCTGACTTTTCTCGAACGCGATCCCTATCACGCCGCCGGGCTCTGGGAGGCGACGGACATCCGCCCGTTCCGCGGCGTCGCCGGCCGCTGGGTCGGCGGCCGCAACTGGTAGGCGGGGCAGGAGTCGGGCCCGGGCAGTGCGGGACCGGCAGGCCGGCTCAGGCGAGCCCCAGTACGCCGGGGTTGATCAGTCCGTTCGGATCCACCTGCCGCTTCACGGCCTGCAGCAGCGTCCAGGCACCGGGATCCCTCCCTTCGCGGTAACGGTAGAACTTGCCGATCTGGAAGCTCGTCGCCCCTGCCGCGTGGAACAGCTCGGCGAGCTCGTCTTTCAGCAGCGCCGCCAGCGCTGCCGCCGCGGGGTTATCCTCCCCCCGCGGCAGACGAGCGAGATGAGCATCGTCCATCACCCGTTCATGGAAGGCCGTGCGCTCGCCGGGCCAGTACAGGCACGGTTCGATCAGGAGCGCGTGATTGGAGATGGTGCAGAACAGGTAACCATGATGTACGCCCAGCCGTTCCGCCTCCTCCCCGTGACGCTCGAACAGAGCCTCGAGGCGCGCGTACAGCGATGCGGCCTCGGAAGGCGGCACGATGCCGTGCACGGGGGCCCAGCGCTCTCCCGCCGGGCCGAGCATGCTGTTCACCTCGGCGAAGGGGTTCGCCCGCATCACCTTCGGCACGGCGTTGTCGATCTCCTTGCCCGCACCGTCGACCGCAGCGCGCACGGCCGCCGCGGCGGACGCCGCGTCTGCCTCGTCCCTGCCGTCGACGCTGACGTGCAGCGAATAGGGCACATCGTCCAGGAAGCCGCGGCCGGATCTGGCGAGCTGCAGGCCGTCGCGCAGCCCGCGGGCGAGCGAGCCGGCGCCGCCCACGACCTTGCCCAGGGTCCGGACGTCTTCGGCCAGACTGGAGCGCTTCATCCTGAGCGACTGCAGATAGGGGTCGAAGGCGAAGACCTCGGAGGCCGCCTCGCTGCGAACCACCGCCGACATCGCCCGAAACAGGGTATCGGCGTCCGGCAGCGACCAGGAAAGGAATTCGGTCGCGGCCGGGCGGCGGATCAGGCGGAGGCTCGCTTCCGTCTTGAAGCCCAGCGCTCCGCAGTCCCCCGTGAACAGGCCGGTGAGATCCGGACCGTGGTAGCGGAAGAAGGGACGCGCCCGCCCCGTGGCGGCGCTGCCGGTCACGATGCGGCTGCCGTCGGCCGCGATCACCTCCAGGCCCAGCACACTGTCCTGGGCCGCGCCATAGCGTCCGGAGCCGAGGAAGATGCTGCCCTGGGAGAGCGCGCCGCCCACCGTCGCGCGTATGCCTGACAGCGGCCCCCAGTAAGGCGTACGCACCCCCTCTTCGGCCAGCCGTTCGTTCAGCGCCGCCCACGTGCAGCCGGCCTGCACGCGCACGTAGTTGTCCTCGGTATTCACCTCCAGCACCCGGTGCAGCCGCCGGCTGTCGACGATCACCGTATTGGCACAGATGGGCAGGAAGGCGTCGGTGTAGGACATGCCGCCGCCGCGCGCGATCACGGCATAGCCTGCGCGGGTGGTCGCCGCCACGACCGCCGCGAGTTCCTCGGCATCGGCCGGGGCAGCCACCAGTGCGGCGGTCGCCCCGTTGCGGTACACGTCATGGGAGAAAAACGCCCGCTCGTCCGGGTCGTTCGAGACGAAACCGGCGCCACAGATGGACTCGAGCTGCCTGATCAGGTCCTGTTCTTCTGAGTACTTGGCGACCATGGGGCGGTTGTTCGTGCGCGAGCTCGCGCGAGTCTGTGTCAGGATGGCCTGACACTTTAGGACCTCGGACGGGAAAGTCAAATCCGCCGTTACGTGCCGCCGAGGGGCGGCAGGGCGCGGACAATCGAAACCCGGGCAATAAAAACCCGGGTGACCCTGACGGGCCACCCGGGCGGGTCCGCACGGAGATGATGCGCGGATCGCGAGACAGGCCGGACCCGCTATTGCGGGCCGGGTATCGGCCTGTCCAGCTCTTCGACCCCGGCATCCGGCACATCGGCCGGCTCCGGAGCCCTTTGTTTGTCGGCCTGCCTGTGGCCGAAGTGGACCATCGGCGTGTCGACGTCGCGGTCACTGATCTCGCGGATCGAAGCGATCCGCAGCTCACGCTGCATCGGATCGTCGACCAGGATCGCACCGTCGCCCCAGGGGCAGAGACGCGTATCCCGCGTCCTGAATGCGATGCGCCAGTCGGTCCTGAGGCTCGCGGCGGCACCGGTCACCGTGACCAGGTAGGCTCGCTGGCGGGAGGGTCCCCGCAGGATCAGGTGCGACCGATCGAGCGGAGTCTAGTCTCTGACGGATCGCACGAAGATGCAATCGTTAGCGGGCTCGAGAAGCGCCTGCGACGAGGTCCGCACCCGGTCCCCAGCGCTTGCCGGGATCGAGAAAACAAATAAGGAACTCCAAATAAACAATTGATAATAAAGGTCTTATATGAGGGTGCCGCGGCGGGTATGATCCTGCATCAATGAGCTGTGGCGGAAATAAGACATCGGCCGCCGCCACCGGTTCCCGGCGCGGCGTGCGCGCCTTTCAGTCCGGCCCGGTGGCCACCGGGCGATCCGGATCGCGGATCCACTCGCTCCAGCTGCCCGGATACAGGCGGGGCTCGGGCAGCCCGGCAACGGCGGCAGCGAGGATGGTGTGGCACGCGGTCACGCCGGAGCCGCACAGCGCCACCGCGCTGCCGCCCTCGCCCACGCCGAGGCGGGCGAGCCGGGCAGCCAGCTCGGCGGCGGGCAGGAAGCGCCCGTCCTCATCCAGATTGGCGGAGAACGGTTGATTGAGCGATCCCGGGATGTGGCCGGCCACGGGGTCGATCGGTTCCTGCCGGCCGAGGAAGCGGTCCCGGGCCCGCGCATCGAGCACCGGGATCCCGGCCGCCAGTGCCTCGATCACCGCGTCCGTGCCGGCCACCCGCTCCGGGTCCGGCTGCACCGGGTACGCCGGCGCGCGGGGCGGCGACGGCTCGGCGGTGGTCAGCGGCAGCCCGGCGGCAAGCCAGGCATCGATGCCGCCGTCCAGGACACGCCGCGGGCCGTGGCCCACCCAGCCCAGCAGCCACCACAGGCGCGACGCCAGCGCCCCGGAGGCATCATCATAGGCCACCACCAGCGTGTCGGGGCGGATGTCCCAGGCGCCGAGTACAGCGGCGAAGTGGCCCGGGTCCGGCAGCGGATGACGCCCGCTCCGCGGTGTCACCGGACCCGCCAGATCGTTGTCGAGATGCGCGTAGACCGCCCCGGGCAGGTGCCCCGTCGCGTACGCCCTGCGCCCGGCATCCGGATCCGACAGGACGAAACGGCAGTCGACGACACGCAGGCGATCCTCCGCCCCGAGTGCAGCGAGTTCGGCGGGGCCTATGAGCGGGGTTTCGGACATCGTCTGGTCGACGGTTGCCGTTTTCGCTGCATTGCAGCACCTTGTCAGTCCGGCGTCGGTCAGTGACAATAACGTGTTTGCATGTGTCATCCAACAAGGGTGCGAGGGCGCACCCCCGAGGAGAAGTATTCGTGGACAAGATTCTGGTAGGACTGAAGCGGGTCGTGGACTACAACGTCCGCGTCCGGGTCAAATCGGACGGCAGCGGCGTGGAGACCGAAGGGGTGAAGATGAGCATCAACCCCTTCGACGAGATCGCGCTGGAGGAGGCGCTGCGCATCAAGGAGCGCGGCGACGCCAGCGAGGTGCTGGTGGTCTCCATCGGGCCCGGCGAGGCCCAGCAGCAGCTTCGCACCGGCCTCGCCATGGGCGCCGATCGTGCCATCCTGGTAGAGACCGGTGAGGCCGTGGATCCGCTCAGCGCCGCCAGGGTCTTCAAGGCCATCATCGACAAGGAAGAGCCGGGGCTCGTCATCCTCGGCAAGCAGGCCATCGACAACGACGCCAACCAGACCGGTCAGATGCTGGCCGCGCTCTGGGACAGGCCCCAGGCGACGTTCTGCTCGGGCCTGGAACTCGCGGACGGCAAGGCGAAGATCACGCGTGAGGTGGACGTGGGACTGGAAGTGATCGAGGTGGACCTGCCGGCCGTGGTCACCGCCGATCTGCGTCTGAACGAACCGCGCTACGTGAAGCTGCCGGACATCATGAAGGCGAAGAAGAAGCCGCTCGAGACCATGAGCACCGACGACCTGGGTGTCAGCGTCGGAGCCGACTTCGAGATCACCGCCTACGAGCCGCCACCGCAGCGCCAGAAGGGCATCATGGTGGAAGACGTCGCGGGTCTCGTAAATGCACTGAAAGAAAAGGGGCTGGTCTGATGGCTAGAATACTGATCATTGCGGAACACGACGGGCAATCCCTGAACCCGAGCACGCCGAAGTGCGTGAAATGCGCCTCCGGCATCGCCGACGCCGAGATCGACATCGCCGTATTCGCGAAAGACGCCTCTGCCGTGGCGGAGCAGGCGGCGGCCATCGACGGCGTCGCCCGGGTGCTGACCGTCGAGAACGAGGCCAACGAGCATGCGCTCGGCGCGGTTCTGGCGCCCCAGGTCACCGAGCTCGCCGACGGTTACAGCCACGTGCTCGGCCCCTCCACCAGCTTCGGCAAGGATCTCATGCCCCGGGTGGCGGCGCTGCTCGGCGTGAACCAGATCTCCGACGTCATGGAGGTGCTGGGGCCGTACGAGTTCAAGCGGCCCATCTACGCCGGCAACGCGATCATCACGGTGAAGGCGTCCGCGGACAAGACGCTGGTCGCCACGGTACGCGCAGCCTCCTACCAGGCGGCAGCCGACGGCGGCAGCGCCACGGTCGAGGCGGCCTCGGTCAGCGCCGAGTTGCCCACGCATACGCGCTGGCTGGAGCTGCAGGCGGGCTCGTCCGACCGGCCGGATCTGGCTACCGCCCCGCGCGTGGTGTCCGGCGGCCGTGCGCTCGGCAGTGAGGAGAACTTCGAGATCATCTTCAAGCTGGCCGACAAGCTGGGCGCGGCCGTGGGGGCCTCCCGGGCGGCCGTCGACGCGGGTTACGTGCCTAACGAGCTGCAGGTGGGACAGACCGGCAAAATCATCGCGCCGGAACTCTACATCGCCATCGGCATCTCCGGCGCCATCCAGCATCTCACCGGCATCAAGGATGCCGGGACGATCGTCGCGATCAACAAGGACGAGGACGCGCCGATATTCGAGGTGGCTGACATCGGCCTGGTGGCCGACCTGTTCAAGGCCATCCCGGAACTCGAGGAGCAGGTGGGCGGCTGATCGGCAGCTGAGGGACACCTGATCCTGATCGACCGCGGGTGCGGCGGGCGTCACCGTGCGCCGCACCCGGGCGTCACCCGCGTCTGACGGCCGCCGCGACTAGACCGGCCGCTGGAAGATACCGAGCGCCGCCTCGAGCACCAACACAACCCAGATGACGATGACGAAGGGACGTGCACGGGTCAGGCTGCGCTGGATGGCCCCCTCGGTCGCCGGCCGGGACCCCTCCTCCATCAGGCTGGCGAAGGCCGCGCCGAAGGGCTGCAGCGCGATGCGGATCGCCAGTCCGCAGCCCACCGTGACGGCGAAAAGGAGGAGTTTCAGCGCGATCCAGTCGGCGCGGATCCAGCCGGGGTCCACGATGTGCCACAACGCTGCCCCCGCCGTGGCGGCGATCACCACGAGACGCAGCGCAAAATCCGTGCGCTGCAGCGCGCGCGCGGCCGGCGGCGCCTGTACGAAATGAACTGCCAGCACCAGCGCCAGCCACAGGAACGTCGCGACCCACATCAGGGCCAGCACCGCACCTGACAGCGGCAATTGCTGACGGATAGCTGCCAGGTGCAGACCGGCGGGCAGGATGAGTACCATGCAGATACGCGGCGACATGTCGACCGCCAGCATGATGGCCGCCGCGGTCTTGCGCGCCTCCCTCCCGAGGTCGGGATTCGAGACGAAGCGGCTGGCGTAGAAGACGCCCAGATCGCCGCCGAGCCAGTAGGCGAACAGGATCACGTGCACCAGCACGAGCAGATCGTAGAGCATCAGCCTGCCTCCGCCATCCTGACCAGGGCCTTGCCCACGTTCTCGCCCCGCATCAGGCGGCAGAACGCCTGCGGCGCATTTCCGAGCCCGTGCGTGATGTCCTCCCGGGCCCGGATCAGGCCGTCCCGGTACCAGGCGGTCGCTTCGGTTGCGAATTCGCCCCAGCGCTCGTAGTAGTCGTAGACCACGAGCCCGTGGATACGGGCCCGGGCGCCGATCACCGGCCCGAGGTTGGGTCCGGGCGGCGGCGGACCGCTGCGATTGTACTGGTCGATCATGCCGCAGAGCACGATGCGGGCGCCGGGTGCCAGATTACCCATCACGGCCGCCAGGGTGTCCCCCGCGACGTTGTCGAAATAGACGTCGATGCCGTCCGGGCAGGTGGCCGCCAACCGTTCCCGCAAGTCTTCCTGCCGGTAGTCGATGCACTCGTCGAAGCCGAAGGTCCCGGTCACCAGGTCGCACTTCTCCGCCGAGCCGGCGATGCCGACCGCCCGCGCGCCGCCCAGGCGTGCAATCTGGCCGACCATGCTGCCCACCGGGCCCGCCGCCGCGGATACCACCACAGTCTCGCCGGCCTCGGGGCGGGCCAGAAACTTCAGCCCGGCCCAGGCGGTCAGGCCCGGCATGCCGAGGATCCCCAGGGCCAGCGACGGCGGCGGCCCGTCCGCATCGAGGACGCGCACCCCCTCCCCGTCCGAGAGGCCGTACTCCTGCCAGCCGTTGCGGTCGGCGACGAGCATCCCGGGCCGGTAATCCGGATGCCGGGAGACCACGATCTCCGATACGGTGCTGCCCACCACGACGTCGCCCCGCCCGACCTTGTCGGCGGAGATATGGCGGCCGGAGATCACGCCGCGCACGTAGGGGTCCAGCGACAGCCAGCGCGTGCGCGAGACGAACTGGCCCGGGCCGGGATCCGGCGCCTCACCCTCGGTCAGACGGAAGTCGTCCGGCACCGGGACCCCTTCCGGGACGCGCGCGAGGACGACCCGGCGATTGACCGACGCGCTCACTGCGTCGCTCAGACCGCCGCCAGCATCGTCTCCGCCGAACTCACCTCGAACTGCCCGGGCGCCTCGACGTTGACGACTTTCGCCACGCCGTCATCGACCAGGATGGCGAAGCGCTGGCTGCGCTGCCCCATGCCGAATCCGCTCGCGTCGAGCTCGAGGCCGAGTTTGCGCACGTAGTCACCATTGCCGTCCGCGAGCATCAGCACCTTGTCGCCGACGCCGCGGTCCTTGCCCCAGGCGCCCATCACGAAGGCGTCATTCACCGACAGGCAGGCGATGGTATCGATACCTTTTCCGGCAAATTCCGCCGCATGCTCGACGTAACCGGGAAGGTGATTCATGGAACAGGTGGGTGTGAAGGCGCCCGGTACGGCGAAGACCACCACTTTCTTGCCACCGAAAAGCTCCTCGGTCGTCATCTGCCCGGGACCCTCGGACGTCATCACGCCGAACGTTCCCTCCGGCATGCGTTCTCCGGCACTGATAGCCATTTGCTCTCTCCTCTGTGGAAACCGTTATGCGGCGGTCTGCGCAGGCACCACCGCTGATTCTTCTTCGCGGCCGCCCCGTCCGTCAGTCGTCGATGAGGAACAGGGACAGCTCGGGCCAGAAGGATACCACCGCCAGGCCGACGAGCATCAACAGAAGGAACGGCACCACCGCCCGGCAGATGAGCCAGAAGTTCTCCCGGAACGCGCCGAGCGCGACGATCAGGTTCAGGCCCAGCGGCGGCGTGAGGTAGCCGATCTCGAGGTTGACCACCATGATGATGCCGAAGTGCACGGGGTCGATGCCCTGCGCGGCCGCCAGCGGCATCAGCATCGGCGCGAGGATCAGGATGGCCGAGCCGATATCCATGATGCAGCCGACGATCAGCAGGAAGACGTTGACGATCAGCAGGAAAGCCACGCGGCTGTCGATCTGGCCGCTGAGCCAGTCCACCAGCTGTTCCGGCACTTTCTGGTAAGTGAAGAACACGTTCAGCGCCAGCGCCAGCATCAGCACCGGGAACAGCCCGCCCAGCAGCCGTCCCGTATCGGCCATGACCTCGGCGACCTCCCTGAGGCCGAGCTGCCGGTGCACCAGTACCTCGACCAGCAGCGCATAGACGACGGCGACGGCGGCCGATTCCGTGGCCGTGAAGTGCCCGGTATAGATGCCGCCCAGGATGATCACGGGCATCAGCAGTGCCAGCACGCCGTGCCAAGCGGCCTCGCGCACCTCCGCATACACGATCGGCTGACGATCGCGATGCCAGTTCACGGCCACCGCGTAGGCCGCCATCAGGCCGGTCAGCAGCAGCGCCGGGCCGAGCCCGGCGATGAACAGATCGGCGATCGAGGTCTGCGTCATCACCCCGTACAGGATGAGCGGGATCGATGGCGGCACGATGATTCCCAGCGTGCCGGCCGAGGTCAGCGCGCCCAGGGAGAAGCGCTTGTCGTAGCCCGCCTGCAGCAGCGCCGGATACATCACCGCGCCCACCGCGAGCAGCGTGACCGTGCCCGAGCCGGAGATGGCCGCGAAGATGGCGCAGGAAAGTACGGTGGCGATGGCCAGACCGCCGGGCACGGGCCCGGTGAGCGCCTTGACCAGCCGCACCAACCGCAGCGCCATGCCGCCCTTGGCCATGATATTGCCGGCCAGGATGAACAGCGGTATCGACAGCAGGACTTCCTTGTTCAGCGCGCCCCAGGCGTCGAGCACGATGAAGCCGAGCTCGTCCTCGGTGTAGAACAGGTACAGGTACGCGACGGCGGTACCGAGGATGACCAGCAGGTTCTGCCGCAGGGCGAGCAGCACGAGGACCAGCGCGAGCAACCAGAGCGCGCCCATCTCAGCTGTCGTCCGTGCCGGTCGCCGGCGGCGCCGGCCTCAGTTCCGGCCGCACCGCGTAGATGCCGTGGCGCAGCGCCGCCACGCCGAACACGAGGGGTATCACCGCCTGGATGGGCCACACGGGCAGGCGCAGGATCTCGGAACGCTCGTCCAGCCGGGCGCTGGTGATCACCATGTCGGTCGCGATAACGGCGAAGGCCACGCAGAAGAGAGCGAACAGCGCATGCTGCAGGAACGCGAGCTGGAATTCCCAACGCGCGGGCAGCCATCCGTCCGCGAAACGGGGACGCAGATGCGAACCGCTGGCCGAGGCCAGCCCGATCCCGAACATGACGACGACGATGTTGAAATAGACGCCGACCTGTCGCGCCCAGGGCAGACCGATGCCGGTGACCTCCCGCGCCAGCACATCGGCGAACACGACGCCGACCATGCCGCTGAAGGCGACGATCACGATGGTCCGCTCGGCGCGATGCAGGGAGGCCAGCAGGGCTTTCACATCCCGCCCCCTCGGCCCGGGCCTTTCAGCACTGGCAACTTCATGCTCCTTCGGTACCGTCCCGTGCGCGGCATCGCGCCGCGGGCCGAGTATCGCAGACTCCGGTCGCCGAGTGCGAATGGCGCCGGCCGGCTGCAGTACACGCGGCCGTGGCGTACCATTGCAGGCGCGCCGGGAATCGTCGAGGAACCCACAGAAAACGATGATCACGCTGTACACGGCCGCCACGGCCAACGGTCAGAAGGCCGCCATCGCACTGGAAGAGGCAGGCCTGGATTACCGGATCCGTATCCTCGATCTCGCCGCCGGGGAACACCTGGACGCCTCGGTGCTGGCGCTGAATCCCGTGGGACGGATCCCTTTCATCGAGCCCGAGGACGACCACGCGGGCCGGATGATCTACGGCACGCTGCCGGTGGCCATCTATGCGGCGGAACGCACGGGTCGTCTGCTGCCCGCCGCCGGCCCCGGCCGCTATGCCGTGCTGCAGTGGGCCGCCTTCGCCGCCACCGATCTCGGCCATGCATTCGCCAATCAGTTCCTGCTGGAGGAGCTGGTGGGTACGCAGGACGCCCGGGTGCGCGAGTTCGTCCACCGCCAGATCGCACGCATGCTGGGCATCGTGGAGGAGCGGCTGGAACAGTCGGAATACCTGGCAGGTGACGAGTACAGTATCGCCGACGTGCTCGCCTATCCGAGCGCCGCCAACTCGGCCAACCGGCTGCCGCGCAGGCTCGAGGACTACCCGAACATCCGCCGCTGGGCGGACGGGGTCGGCGGCCGTCCGGCCGTCGCCCGCGGGATGGCGGCCGCGTGAGACGGGTTGGCGCGGGTGTCGTCGGCATCGCCCTGGCGCTCCTCCTGAGCCTCGCGGCAGGCTGCGGTGAGAGCACGCCGGATACCTCGCGGGTGCGGGTCACCGCCCTGAGCCCGCCGGGCACGCCCTGGCACGAGGGCTGGCTGCGTTTCGAGGAGCGCTTCCAGGCCGGCAACGACACCGACCTCGAGCTGGACATGTTCGTCACGGGCCAGCTCGGCAGCGAGGAGACCATGCTCTCCAGCCTGCGGCGCGGCCGCGTGCACATCGGCGGCTTCTCGCTGCAGGGCCTCGCGGTGGTGGTGCCGGAGCTGAACGTCCTGCTCGCGCCGTATCTGTTCGATTCGGTGGGCGAGGTCGACTTCGTCATCGACAACTACCTGACCCCGGCGTTCCGGGCGCTGTTCGCGGCGAAGGGAATGGAACTGCTGCAATGGGCCGAGGTCGGCTGGACCCACATCTACGGGCTGACGCCCATCATCATGCCGGAAGACGCCCGGGACCGGCCGATGAGAGCCTCCAACGCGATCGGCTCCCAGGTCTTCACGGAGGCCATCGGCGCCGACAGCACGCCGGTCACCTTTTCCGAGGTGATCCCGTCGCTGCAGACCGGCCTGATCGAGAGCGGCCAGAGCGGCACGGGCATGTATGCCATCGCGGGCATCTCCCGCGAGGCCAGGCACCTGACGCTGACCCGTCACGCTTTCGACACCGGACTCATCGTGGCGAACCGCAGGTGGTTCCGGGCCCTCTCCGAGCGCAAGCAGGCCGTGATCATGAACGCTCTGGACCCGCTGCAGTACAGTCGCAACGACGTGCGCCGGGTTCTCGCGAACATCCTGACCGAACAACTGCCGGCCCAGTCGGTGGCGGTCCACCGGCTGGACGAGGAACAGCGACAGCGCTGGCGCGCCGCAGTGACCGGCACCCACGAGACGCTGCTCGAGCGCGTCGGCGGCCAGGCCCGGGAGATCTACCGTCTGGTACAGGAGGGAAAACGGGAATGGGCTCGTCTGCAGGAGGCCGGTGGAGCTCCGGCCGAACGCGCGGCGGCCGAGCGCAACTGACGGAGGAACGACAACCATGCCACAGCCCGATTACATCATTGCCCTGGACATCGAATTGCCGGACCCGGCCGATCTGGACGCCGACATGGCGAAATATTTCCGGGTCTGCGAGGAGAAGCTCGGCATCGTGCCGAACGTGCTGAAGGCTCACAGCTTCGACCAGGACCAACTGCGCGCCTTCGCCGGCTTCTACAACAACCTGATGCTGGAGGAGTCGGGCCTCACGCCCCTGGAGCGGGAGATGATCGCCGTGGTGGTCTCGTCCGCCAACCACTGCTATTACTGCCTGGTCGCCCACGGTGCCGCGGTGCGGGAGATGTCCGGGGATCCGGAACTCGGCGAGATGCTCGTCATGAACTACCGGGTGGCACCGCTGGAGCCGCGCACACGGGCCATGCTCGACTTCGCCCGGAAGCTCACGGTCACGCCACAGCAGATCGTGGACGAGGACCGGGAGGAGCTGCGCAGCTACGGCTTCGGAGAACGGGATATCTGGGACATCGCCGCCGTCGCCTCCTTCTTCAACATGAGCAACCGGATGGCCACGGCGGTGGACATGATGCCGAACCGGGAGTATCACGCCACCCACCGCGGGGGCTGAAGCGGGCCGAGGCTAGCTCGCGGCTTTCTCCCGCGGTGCCAGACCGAACACGCGCCGGGCGGCCAGGATGTGGCTGCGCATGACCGAGGCCGCCCAGTCGGGATCGCGGGCCTCGATGGCCGCCACCAGTTCGAGGTGGTGCTGGGCGCTGCGCACCAGCGATTCGGTGTCGTAATTGCGGAAGGTCAGCGTGACCAGCGCCGACTGGGTCAGCGTGGTGAGGATGTTGCGCAGCAGCCGGTTGCCGCCCGCCTCGGCGATCTCGTGATGGAAGCGGTCGTTCAGTTCGCTGATGCGCGCGGGATAGCCCGGCTTGCGCTGCCGGGAGGCCTGCACCTGCTGCTCGGCCAGCGAGCGCAGGCGGGCCACCGTCTGCGCATCCGCGTGCCGTGCCGCCTGGGCGGCGGCGAAGGACTCCAGTACCGCACGCAGGTCGAAGATCTCGTCCAGCTCCCGCTCGGACCAGCTGGTGACGACGGCGCCCTGGTTCGGCACGAATTCCAGCAATCCCTCGACGTTCAGCTGGCGCAACGCCTCGCGCACGGGCGTGCGGCTGACCCCGGCCAGCTCGGCCACCTCCTGCTCGGTAATGCGCGTGCCCGGCTCGTACTTGCCCGACACGATGCCGTCCCGGACCGCCGCATAGGCTTTCTCGACCGCTTTCACCCTGCGCTCCCCCCGGCCAAGATCGCGCACCAGACGCCCGAGGCGGCAAGCGGAGCACCCCATTGAGCGGCATCACGATCTACGGCCTGCTGGACTATCTGCATATCCTGCTACTCGTCTTCTGGCTCGGCACCGATCTCGGCGTCCTCCTGGCCACCTCGGCGGCACGCTACCGCTGCCCGGCTGGGCTCTCACCCTGCTCTGGGCACTGACGGCCCTGTGGCTCAACCTGACCCTCGCACTGGTAGCCGCAGAGGGCAAGCCCGTTCAGGGCCTGCTCGCAGCCGTGCAGCGCGTCTGGCTGATCGCCGTGGCCCTGGCCTGCGGGCTGGCGGCCCTGTGGCTGCTCGCCGGCAGCAGCGGCAGCGAGGCGCCGGTGCCCGGCTGGCTCGCGCTGAAGATCGGCCTGTACGGGCTCGTGTGCCTCGCTGCCGTCGGCATCGACCGCGCCTTCCTGCCGCTGATCCCCGCGATGGGCGAGCTGGCCCGATCCGGTAGCTCAGCCGCACTGGAGAACCGCATCTGCGGCGCGATCAACCACGCCCTGCGCTACGGCTACTCCCTCTACGGCCTCCTGTTCCTGGCCGGCTTCCTCGGCGTCACGAAGCCAAGCTTCGCCATCGCCGTCTGACGCCGCCGAGAATCGGGACGTCCGTCAGGCCGCCTTCGACTTGCGCCTGCCCTTCTTCTTCACCTGCACCCGCTTGTCGGCCTTCACCCAGGTCTTGAATTCCGGCTGCCGCGGCGGGTTCAGGCCGGTCTCGCGTTTGCAGCGCTTCTTCAGCTCCTCGATGGTGCCGCCCTTGTCGAACAGCTGGGTCGAACCCCGCTTCTTCGCCATGCGGGCACGCAGGGCCTTCGTCTTCTTCTCGTCGACGCTGAGGTCCGAGCGCAGCACGACGCCGTAGCGCCGCGCACCGTCCACGGTCACCAGTCCCGCGTCCACGTCGGCGGCGACCTTCTCCACGGGCCGCTCGAGAGGATCGCCCCAGCCGCCGCCGCCCCAGGTGTCGAAGTAGAGCAGATCGCCCTCTCGCACCTCGATGCGGTCGCACTTCGACTGCAGCAGTTCCTCGCTGCCGTCGCTGCGCATCAGCACCTTCTGGCTGCGCTGGCCGGGCAGGCCGCCGTTGACGCCCCAGGGATAGGTCAGCCAGCGGTCGTCGTGGATAGAGATCTCGCCGTCCTCGAGAAAGCGATAGCCCACCCGCAGCGCGTTGCCGCCGCGGTGGAAACCGGGTCCGCCGCTGTCCGGGATGGTCTCGTAGACGTCGATGCGCAGCGGGAAATAGCTCTCCAGGAACTCGTTCGGCACGTTGGTGAAGCTCGGCCACAGCGAATGGCCGTCCGGACCATCGCCGGAAGGCTTGCCCGGCACGCCGCCGAAGCCGATCTGGTAGAGCTGATACCACTCGCCGTTCTTGTCGTAGCCCGAGTACATGAAGTGCGGGCTGTCGGAGAATCCGGCGGCGCACAGGAAGTCCGGGTTGCCCTGGCCGAGCAGTCCGCCAAGCACGTCGAAGATACGGCCCAGCGCGTGGGTGCGGCAGGACAGCGCTGCGGGCTTCTTCGGCTTCAGCAGGGTGCCCTCCGGGATGCGCACCTCCATCAAATCGTAGAAACCGTCGTTGAACATGATCTGCGGGTCGAAGACCATGATCATGTACACGCCGCAGAACATCTTGAACATCTCCTCGTTGAGGAGGAAATTCACCGAGCCGATGGACTGGGGGTCGGTCCCCTCGAAATCGAAGATGACCTTGTTCCCCTCACGCCACATCGCGCAGCGGATCTTGTACGGACCCATGCCGAGGCCGTCGTCGCAGAGATAGTCCTCGAACACCTGCTTCTTCGTCGGCACCGTATCCTTGATGAGCCTGGCCATCGCCCGCTTGTTGCGGTCCAGCAGGTCCTCCAGCGCCGAGTACAGGATGTCGTCGCCGAAGCGCTCGGCGAGCTCGATGACCCGCTTCTCCGCCGTACGCACGGCTGCGACAATCGCGTTGAAGTCGGAGCGGTTCCAGTGCGGCAGCCGGCAGTTGTGCAGGATCAGCTCCAGTACGTCCTCCTGCAGCTCGTCCTTCTTGTAGATTTTCGTCGGCGGCACGCAAATGCCTTCCTCGTAAATCTGGCGCGCATCGGTGGGCAGCGAGCCGGGCACCTTGCCGCCGATGTCCGTCATATGGCCGAACATGGCCGAGTAGGCGATAAGACGTCCGTCCTTGAAGATCGGGCGCAGCAACAGCCAGTCGTTGGCATGGCTGACGGCGCCGTTGCAGGCGTAGGGGTCCGAGGTGAGGAAGATGTCGCCCTCCTCGATGGTGCCGTCATAGGCTTCCTTGAAGCCGTGGATGAAGCTGCCGAACTGGCCGACGACCATCTTGCCGTCGACGTTCGCGATCATCGGGAACTCGTCGTGCTGCTCCCGGATTCCCGGCGACATGGCGGTGCGGAACAGCACGGTGTCCATCTCCCAGCGCGCGTTCTGCATGGCGTTCTCGATGATGTCGAGCGTGATCGGGTCGATCTTCTCCCGCTTGAACTTGCGCGGCTTGGTCTCAACTAGTCTTGCAGGCATGTCGTGCTCCCTTCGTAATCATGCATCGGGGCGGATGAGGATGTTGCCGAACTCGTCCACCTTGCCGGTGTGCTCGGGCAGGATCAGCGTGGTGGAGTCCATCTCCAGCACGATGGCCGGCCCCGGTATCTGGTTGCCCGCCTTCAGCTTCGAGCGGTGATAGAGCTTCGCGTCGCGATCCTTGCCGTCCACGTACACCTTGTGCTCGGCGATCACGGCATCCTTCGCGCTCCTGCCGCCCTTCTCGATCACCGCCGGTTTCACGGTGGTGGCCTTGCCGTTCACCACCGCACGCAGATTCACCAGTTCCTTCTCCTCGTCCAGGGCGAAGGTGAACAGCTGGCGGTGCATTTCGTCGAACTGGTCGCCGATGGCGTCCAGGCCCTTCTTCTTTATCTCGCCCAGGTCCACGTCCACCGTGAGGGTCAGGCCCTGACCGTGATAGCGCAGGTCGGCCTGGTAGGAGATGGTCTGGTCCTTCTTGGCCACCCCTTCCTTGTCCAGCGTCTTCGAGGCCCGGGCCGCGAGCTGGGTGAAGATCTTCTCGAGGCCGGCCGGCGTCGTATTGGAGAAGCGCTTGATGTAGGTACGCGCCGCCTCGTTGCGCATCCGCGTGGTGGCATCTCCGTACGCACAGAGCACGCCGGGGCCAGGCGGGATGATGACCGGCCAGGAGTTCATCAGGCGACCCAGCGCGTTCGCGTGCAGGGGCCCCGCACCGCCGAAGGCGATAAGGGCAAAATCGCGCGGGTCGTAGCCCTTCTCCACCGAGACCAGCCGCAGGGCACCGAACATGTTCTCGTTCACCAGCTTGATGATGCCCTCGGCGGCGCGCTTCAGCGGCAATCCCAGCGCGTCGGCCACCTGCTTGACGGCCTTCTCGGCCAGGTCCCGGCGGATCTCCATGTCGCCGCCGAGGCGGGCATCCGTGGGCAGATAGCCCAGCACCACGTTGGCATCGGTGACCGTGGGGGCCTCGCCGCCCTTGTTGTAGGCGGCGGGACCGGGATCGGCGCCGGCACTCTCCGGCCCGACACGCAGGGCACCGGTGAGCTCGGGCACATGGGCGATGGATCCGCCGCCTGCGCCGACGGTGCGCACGTCCACGGAGGACGCTCGCACGGTCACGTCGCCAACGCTGGTTTCGCGGCGAAGTTGTGCATAGCCATTCTCGACCAGCGCCACGTCCGTCGAGGTGCCGCCCATATCGAAGGTCAGCAGGTTCGGATAGCCGGCCTGTTTCGCCACCCAGATGGCCCCCGAGACGCCGCCGGCGGGACCGCTCATGAGCAGGTTGACCGGGTAGTTCCGCGCCTGCGTCGCCGAGGCCAGGCCGCCGTCGGAGCGCAGTACGTGCAGCTGCACTTCCTTGTTCAGGTCCTTGCGCAGGTTGCGGCGCAGGTTGTTGATGTACGCATCCACCTTCGGGCGCACGTAGGAGTTGGCCACCGTCGTGATGGTGCGCTCGTACTCCTGCATCTCCGGAACCACCTCGGAGGACAGCGATACCGGCATCTTCGGGAAGACCTTCTTGGCGACCTTGGCCACCTCGCGTTCGTTGGCCGGATTGGCGTAGGAGTTGATCAGTGAGACCGTCAGCGCTTCGACGCCCCGGCCTTTCAGACGTTTCAGCTCCTTCTCGAGCTTGCCCTTGTCGAGCGGCGTGACCACCTTGCCGTCGGCGCCCATCCGCTCCTCCGCCTCGACCGTCAGGGCCAGCGGCGCGAGCGGAGCGCTCTTGTTGTAGATCACCCAGCCACCGAGGCCACCCGGTACGAAAGAACGGGCGATCTGCAGCACCTGCCGGTAGCCCTGCGTGGTGACCAGCCCGACCGTGGCGCCCTTGCCCTCCAGGATCGTGTTCGTGGCCACGGTGGTGCCGTGCATGACGTGCGTGATCTTCTTCGAATCTACGCCCGCCTCATCGCAGATCTTGGTGATGCCGTTCAGAACGCCGATGGAGGAGTCCGCGGGCGTACTCGGGACCTTCGCTGTCCAGGTATCCCCGTTCTTCTCGTCCACGAGCAACAGATCTGTGAACGTGCCACCCACGTCCACGCCGAGTCGGTAGGCCATGGCTTCCCCTTAATGGCTTTGGTTCATATCCACCGGTACGCCGCGTTCGCCGTACCACAGTCGTGTCGTTGTCTCTCCCTGAGCCCCGGACAGGATAACCGGAGTCTCGCGGCTTTGCGCGCGGCCCGCAACCGCGCCCTCACTCCCCGGCAGCGACCCGCTTCGCGGCCATCTCCGGGAAAATTCCGGCCTTCGGCAGCATCGCCGGAACTCCCCGCCCGAGCTGCTGTTCCAGCCAGAGGCTGATCTCGATGATCTTCGGCAGCGATACGCCCGTCTCGATGCCGGAACGCTCCAGCATGTAAACCAGGTCGTCCGTCGGGATGTTACCCGTCGCCGCCGGCGCGAACGGGCAACCGCCGATACCACCGATGCTGGCATCGAGCGACGCAACGCCGGCCTCGACCGCCGCCTGCGCGTTGGCGAGCCCCGTGTTGCGGGTGTTGTGCAGATGACAGCGCAGCGGCATGCCCGGGACCGCCTCGGCGACGCGGCCGAGCAGGTCGCGAACCTGTGAAGGCACCGCAACGCCGATGCTGTCGGCCAGCGCCAGTTCCACCGGCCCGGCCTCCGCCACCCGTCGCACGATCTCCAGGACCCTTTCCGGCGCAACCTCCCCTTCGAAGGGGCAGCCGAACGCCGACGAGACCATGATGTTGGCGCGGATACCGGCCGCCTTCGCCTGGGCGGCAATCTTCAGCCACGCCGCGACGGATTCGTCGCTGCTCACGCCCTGATTGCGGCGGTTGTAGGTATCGCTGGCCACCACGACCATTCCCACCTCGTCGATGCCGCAGTCGCGGGCCCGTTCGAAGCCCCGCTGGTTCAGCACCAGGCCGATATAGGTGATGTCGTCCCGGCGCGGCAGCGCCGCCACCAACTCTTCGGCGCCGGCCATCTGCGGCACCTTCTTCGGATTGACGAAGCTCGCGACCTCGAGACGCCGTATGCCGGCATCCACCGCGCGGCGGATAAATTCCGCCTTGATCTCGACGGGCAGGATCTCCGGCTCGGACTGCAGTCCGTCGCGGGGCCCGACTTCGATGATGGAGATGCTGCGGTTCATGGCAGGTCGGCGATTCTCAACTGGGTGAGTCACGGTCGCTGAAACGCCGTCTATTGTATACAAGTGTCTGAAGCAGACAAGAGAATCCTGAAACCCTTAACTCAGATCCGGCAAAATTGTATACACTAGCGGGGGTCCAACCGGCGGCGCGTGCCGCGCCGCCATGCGCATTCAGAGGGAGAACCATGGCGAGCGAATCGGCGAATCGTGACACTAACCGGGGACCGCTGTCCGATCTGCGCGTGATCGAGATGGGCACGCTGCTGGCCGGCCCTTTCTGCGGTCAGCTGATGGGCGATTTCGGCGCGGAGGTGATCAAGATCGAGCCGCCCGGCCAGGGCGATCCCATGCGCGACTGGGGCCAGGAGAAGGCCCACGGCAAGTCCCTCTGGTGGCCGGTGATCGCGCGCAACAAGAAATCCGTCACGGTCAACCTGCGGGTCGAGGAAGGTCAGCAGATCGTCCGCGACCTGGTCCGCGAGGCCGACTTCCTGCTGGAGAATTTCCGTCCCGGCACGATGGAGCGCTGGAATCTCTCCTACGAAGAGCTGAAGAAGATCAACCCGGGACTCATCATGATCCGGGTGTCCGGGTTCGGTCAGACCGGACCCTACGCCAAACGGGCCGGCTTCGGCGCGGTCGGCGAATCGATGGGCGGGCTGCGCTACGTATGCGGCGACCCGTCCGCGCCGCCGAGCCGGGTAGGCATCAGCATCGGCGACTCCCTCGCCGCCACCTTCGCCACCGTCGGCGCCCTGGCAGCGCTGCATCACCGGGAACGCACCGGCGAGGGACAGGTGGTCGACTCGGCCATCTACGAGGCGGTGCTGAATATGATGGAATCCCTCATCACCGAATACGACAAGGCGGGCTACATCCGCGAGCGGCAGGGCTCCATCCTGCCCGGTGTCGCCCCGTCCAATGTCTACCCCACCCGGGACGACAAGCTGCTGCTGATCGCGGCCAACCAGGACACTGTTTTCCGGCGCCTGACCGCCGCCATGGGCCGGCCGGAGCTGGCCGAGGACGAGCGCTACCACAACCACTCGGCGCGCGGGGCGCACCAGCAGGAACTCGACGCGCTGGTCGCGGACTGGACCCGCACCAAGGACCAGAAGGAACTCATCGAGCTCATGGAGGAGCACGGCATTCCGGCGGGCGGCATCTACCGCGCCCCGGAGATGCTGGAGGATGCCCACTTCCAGGCGCGCCAGGCGGTCATAGAGACGATGCACCCGGAGTTGGGCACGCTGAAGATGCAGAACGTGGCGCCGAAACTCTCGGCGACGCCGGGCTCGGTCCGCAGTCCGGGCCCCGCCCTCGGCCAGCACACCAACGAGGTCCTCGCCGAACTGCCCGGTTATGACGCCGAACGCCTGCAGGCACTGCGCGAGGACGGAGTGATCTGAGGTGGCGGAGAGGCTCGAGGACGAGTACCGGCAGGCCGGCTTCGGTCGCGCGTTGCAACCCGGGGCACGCCCGGCACTGCTCGTGGTCGATTTCGTGCGTGCCTACCTGGACTCCGACTGCCCGTTGTACGCGGGTGTGGAGGATACCCTGGTCCACTGCCGGAAGCTGCTCGCGGGCGCCCGCGAGGCCGGTATCCCGATACTCCACACCAACGTGGCCTTCATGCCCGGCGGCATCGACGGCGGCGTGTTCTATCGCAAGGTGGGGGCGCTGCGTTGCCTCGACCGCGGCTCTCCCTATGGTGAGTTCGCCGACGGTCTCGAACCCGTGGACGGCGAGCCGGTGGTGACCAAGCAGTACGCCAGCGCATTCTTCGGCACCTCCCTCGCCTCTACGCTCACGAGCCTCGGCGTCGATACCGTGTTCATCGCCGGACTGACGACCAGCGGCTGCATCCGCGCCACCGCCGTGGACGCGATCCAGCACGGCTTCCTGCCCTTCGTGGTGCGCGAGGCGGTCGGGGATCGGGACCCGGCGCCCCATGCAGCGAATCTCTTCGACCTGCAGGCGAAATACGCGGAAGTCATCAGTCTGGATAGTGCGCTCGGCCATCTCGAGCGGTACCGGGCGGAGCCGAAGCGGCCGTGATCGGGCCCATACGCTGCGTCACCGTCACCGTGCCCGACCTCGGCCATGCGGTGGAGACCTACCGGGACTACCTCGGCTACGAACGATTCCACGAGGAGCGCCTGGCGAACGCACAGGCGGATTTCATGGGCGCGCCCGCCCTCGCGGGTGCGGACTCTGCACTCCTGAGACCGGCCGGCGGCGGCGATTTCTGTTTCCGCTTCATCGCCCAGCGACTGGCTCCCGAATACCGGCCGCTGACGACCTGGGGCTGGAATGCCGCCGAGCTGATCGTCGAGGACGTCGACCGGCTGGCGGCCGAACTGGAGGACTCTCCGTTCCGCATCGTCGGCCCGCCGGAGGACCTGTCTTTCTCGGATGCCATCCGGGCGATGCAGGTCATCGGGCCGGCAGAAGAAGTGCTCTACCTGACCATGGTCAAGGAGCCGCTGCCCGGGTTCGATCTGCCCAGCCCGGCCTGCCCCGTGGACCGCACCTTCATCGTCATCCTCGGCGGCCCGGACATGGAGGCCATGCAGGCGTTCTACCGCGGCAGCTTCGGCGTGCCAGCGGCACCCGTCATGGAGGCCCGCATCTCGGTGCTGTCACGCGCACTCGATCTGCCGGCCGCCACCATGCATCCCATTGCCGCGATGCCCCTGGCAGGCCAGTCCCTGATCGAGGTGGACGACTATCCTGCCACGACGACTGCGCGGGACTGCCCGCCCGGCGGACTACCGCCGGGCATCGCGATGGTGAGCTTCGCCGCAGATGCACTGCCGGACGGTCTGCCGGCCGGGCGTTTCTCCGGCCCGCCGTATCGTGGCGCACGCAGCACCCTCACCACCGGCGCGGCCGGCGAGCTGGTCGAACTGATCCAGACCTGACGCTGCGACCTGCCGATCTGGACACCGCCTCCACAGCGATGAGCGGGCCTTGGGACATCGCGCTGCAACGCACAAACGGCCTCTCGGACGCCGTATAATCGGGGAGGACAAAAGGAGTTCACTATGGATTTTTCACTGACCGAAGACCAGCAGATGATCCAGGCCGCGGCACGCGAGTTCGCGCAGAACGAGATCGCGCCGGTCGCAGCCAGTTTCGACGAAAGCGGGGAGTTTCCCGAGGAGACCATCCGCAAGGCGGGTGAACTCGGCTTCATGGGCATCGAGGTGCCCGACACGTATGGCGGCGCGGGACTCGACGCCGTCGGCTACGTCCTGATGATGGAAGAGATCGCCGCCGCGGACGCCGCGCACAGCACGATCGTCTCGGTAAACAACTCCCTCTATTGCAATGGGATATTGCTGTTCGGCAGCGAGGATCAGAAGAAGGCCTTCGTGACGCCGGTTGCGTCGGGCGAAGCGATCGGGGCCTACGCCCTCACCGAACCCCAGTCAGGCTCCGACGCCGGCAACATGCGCTCCCGTGCCGTGTTGTCCGACGACGGCAGCCATTACGTGATCAATGCCAAGAAGTCCTGGATCACGTCCGGCCCCGTTGCCCGCTATCTGGTGCTGTTCGCCATGACCGATCCCGACAAGGGCGCCGGCGGCGTCAGCGCGTTCCTGATCGATACGAAGAAGGAAGGCTTCAGCCGCGGCAAGACGGAGCCAAAGCTCGGCATCCGCGCTTCGGCCACCTGCGAGATCGAACTCCAGGACTACCATTGCCCCGCGGAGCATCGTCTCGGCGACGAGGGCCAGGGCTTCAAGATCGCCATGACCGTGCTGGATGCCGGGCGCATCGGCATCGCCGCCCAGGCGGTCGGCATCGCGCGGGCCGCCTACGAGGCCTCGCTGGAGTACGCCAGGGAGCGCGAGGCATTCGGATCGCCCATCGGCAGCTTCCAGATGATTCAGGCCAAGATCGCGGACATGAAGACCCGCCTGGAGGCCGCACGGCTGCTGACGCTGCGCGCCGCATGGGCGAAGGACGAGGCGAAGAAAAGCGGTGCCCGCAACACGCTGAACGGCAGCGTGGCGAAATTGTTCGCGTCCGAGGCTGCCATGTACATCACTCATCAGGCCGTGCAGATCCACGGCGGGATGGGCTACAGCAAAGAATTGCCGGTGGAGCGCTATTTCCGCGACGCGAAGATCACTGAGATCTACGAAGGCACCAGCGAGGTGCAACGCATGGTCATCGCAAGGCAGGAGACGGGACTGCGCTGAAGGACCCGCCCGCTGCGGCGGTCAGATCAGAGTTCGTTCTCGGCGACGTAGACGAGGAGACCGTCCAGCTCGTCGGTTACCTCGATCTGGCAGGTAAGGCGACTCGTGGGCCGGCGCTCGTAGGCCGCATCCAGCATGCTGTCTTCCATATCGTCCATGTCGGGCAGCTTGTCCAGCCAGGCCTCGTCGATGTAGGCGTGGCAGGTGGCACAGGCGCAGGCGCCGCCGCATTCTGCGACGATACCCTCGATGTTGTTGTCCATCGCGCCTTCCATGACCGTGTAGCCGGTCTCGACCTCGACGTCGTGGCGTTCTCCGTCGGTGCTGACGTAGGTGATCCTGGGCATTCTCCGCTCTCAAAAAAAAGGCGCGCCGGCCTCGACGCGCCGTAGTTCAAAAAAACCACTGAAACGGATCGGCGCGTGCGCCGGTCCGCAATTGTCACTGACGATTACTCGTTCTGGGCGATGGCCTGGCGCAGCTGCTCGAGACGCTCGATCTCGCCGTCGATCACGCTGATCCACTGGCTGCCGATTTTCTGGTACTCATCGTCCCGCCGGACCGCCATGAAGGTCTGCCGCGCATCCTGGTAACGATCCAGGTTGTACTGGCACATGCCGATGGTGATGCGCACGTCGTTCGGCTCACGCACACCGCCCTTGTCCAGCGCCTGACGCCCTGCCTGGACACACTCTTCGTAGCGGTCCAGGTTCAGGTAAGCCACGGCGAGGCGCGCGTTCAGCTCACCGTCGTCACTGAGCCGCGCTGCCTGCTGCAGGGCCGGAACCGCCTGTTCCGGCTCCTGAGCGAGCTGCCACGCCTGGGACAGCAGCCGGTAATTCTTGCCGTTCTCCTCGATATTGCCGTTCTCCATCCCCTCGGTCAGTACCTGGGCGGCTTTGTAGGGAATCTCGCCCTGCAGATAGAGCTGCGCGAGCGTCACGAGTTCGGTCTCGGAGGACAGAAGATTCTGTGTATAGGCGGCATCGTAGGCGGCCAGCATGTTCTTCTCTTCGCCGAGTTCCGAGTAGACCCCGGCCAGCGCCGTCCAGTAGCTCTTCTTGGGCCAGTCGGCAAGAAGGATCTTGAGGATCTCCTTGACCTTGGCGAAGTTGTTCTGCTGATAGTAGCCGTAGTAGAGCAGGTTCCACCATTCCTCGCGGACCTCGGTGTCGCGCTCGCGCGCGACCTCGATCGCCTTCTCGATCTGGGGGATCATCAGATCGTACTGCTCGGTCTGGGCGTAGGACTGCCCGAGCAGGACGTAGGCCTGGGGACCCGGGTTATTCGCCACCTGGAACCACTCTTTCAGCAGCTGGATGGTCTTCGGGAAATTCTCCTGCACCGCGTAGAGCTGGGCGAGCGTATACAGGGTCTGGGTTCGCAGCTGGGGCTCCAGGTCCGGGATCGAGAGCAGCCTCTCGTAGGACTCCACCGCCTTCGGGGTGTTGCCCTGGTTGTAGTAGATGAAGCCGTAGAAGTTCAGCATGTTGGCGCGCTCGTAGTCGCTCAGATCGTCGTCGCGGGCGAGCGAATCGAGCACCCGGATGGCCTCGTTGAACTGCTGGTTGTCCGCCAGCTCCTGCGCCTCCGTCAGCTTCTCGTAGACCGCCTTGCTGAGGGCCTCCGCCTTGCGCGTCTTCTGATTGTCACGCGCCTCCTGGTCGTCCTGAGCCATGGCCGTGGGTGCCAGTGGCACCATGCAGACACCAACCAGGGCAGCCAGCAGGGCAAAGCGGAAGTTCCGTGTGAAGAATTTCGTCATCATCAGTGAATCCCGTTAATGGCGGTCCAGGACGTGGTCAGTTCTCCAGTTCGAAGCGGATGCGCGTCTTCACGCCCGGCACCTCGACCGGCTGGCCGTCCACGACGCGTGGCTTGTACTTGAACTTCAGCACCGCACGCATCGCAGCCCGGTTGAACAGGCTGCTGGACGAGTAGATCACCACCGGGTCCTTCACGGTACCCGCCGTGGTCACGGTGAACTCGAGGTCAACGTAGCCTTCAATGCCCCGGGACAAGGCCCGGCTCGGATAGATGGGGGCGACGCGCACGATAGGCAGATATTCGCCGTCGGTGTAGGACAGGGTACCGGGACCGGAGATACTCACGTCGGTTGACGAGGACGGCGGCCGCACGTTGATCGACGGTGCGTTCGGGTCGATGTCGTCCTGGGATGGCGGCGGCGTATCCGGCGGCGGCTGCTGCGGCTTCGGCGGCTTCTCCGGCTTCGGCTCTTCGATGTTGACGATTTCCTGCTTCTTCACCCGGACGAAGTCGAGGAAATAGCGTTTCTGCGGATCGGTCAGCGCGCTCTCACCGGTCTCGATCAGGAACTGCATCAGGAACAGCAGCCCGAATGTGACGGCGACGCCGCTCACGATGGAGATGATATACCGGACGATCATACTCTAGCCTCCGTTCCGCAAATCGGAACCCTTGTCACTCGACGGCCGACTGCCCGCCATCTGCGGCATCGTCAGTCTTCGTTCGCAGCAATCGAGACGTTGTACACGCCGGCCTGCCGCGCCGCGTCCATTACCTGGACCAGCGTCTCGTTAAAGGACTTCTTGTCCGCCTGGATCACCACCGAGCCTTTCGGGTTCTCGGCGTGCAGCCTTTCGATGTTGGCCCGCACCGCCCGCGGATCCACGCGCCGCCGGTCGATCCAGATCTCGTTGTTGTCGCTGATCGCGATCAGGATGTTCGCGTTCTCCTTGCGCTCCGCCGTTGGAGCATCCGGCCGGTTCACATCGATGCCGGCTTCCTTGATGAACGAAGCCGTCACGATGAAGAAGATCAACATGATGAACACCACGTCGAGCATGGGTGTCAGGTTGATCTCGTTTTCTTCCTCTTCTGCGCCGCCCATGGCGCCGATCGGTCTGCGCATTATTCGGTCCTCTGGTGAACTCTAGTGATCCATGGTCAGCGAGTCTTCGAGCATGATCACCTCATGCTCAGCGCGTCTCGATAATATTGTGACAAGCAGGACGCCGGAAAGTGCGCCGACCATACCGGCCATCGTCGGGATGGTCGCTTTGGAGACGCCGGCTGCCATCGAGCGTACGTTGCCGCTGCCGGCGAACGCCATGACCTCGAAGACCTCGATCATGCCCGTCACCGTACCCAGCAGCCCGAGCAGCGGACACAGCGCCACGAGAGTCTTGATGAAGCCGAGCCCCTGGTTCGCCGCCATAGAGACCCGGGAGATCATCGCATCCCGGATCTGGTGGGCGTTCCAGGACTGACGCTCGGACCGGGCCTCCCAGTCCTCGAGCACCTGGCGGGACAGAGCCCGCAGATTGCCCCGGAAGAAAATCAGGCGCTCGACGATCAGCAGCCACATCACGAAGATCGTCACCGCGATCAGGTTCAGCACCGGCCCACCGAGTTCCATGAAGTCGCGTACGGCGAGGAGTGCGTCTTCGAGCCAGACCATCGTGCGGCCTCCCTAGCTTGCCGACTTGTGTTCGGCTTCGGAGTGCTCCGCGATGATGCCCGCGCTCTGCTCCTGAAGGATATTCAGAATCCGCTTGCTGCGGCCCTGCAGGAACGTGTGCAGGAGCACCATCGGGATGGCGACCACCAGACCGAGCACGGTCGTGACCAGTGCCTGGGAGATACCGCCTGCCATGAGCTTCGGATCGCCGGCGCCGTAGAGCGTGATGACCTGGAAGGTCTTGATCATGCCCGTCACGGTACCGAGCAGACCCGCCAGCGGCGCGACGACCGAGATCACCTTCACGAACAGCAGGCCACGGCTGAGCTTCGGCGCTTCCTTCAGTACCGCTTCGCTCAGCTTCAGCTCCAGGGTTTCGGTGTCCACCTTCTTGTTGTCCTCGTAGGCACCGAGCACCCGGCCGAGCGGGTTGTTGCTGTTCGGCTTGTCGGTCTTCAGCTGTGCGCTCACCTTGCGGTCCGCGATCACCAGACTGAACAACGAGACCAGCGCGATCAGCAGGCCCAGCAGGCCGAGGCCGATGATGCTGTAGCCAACCACGCCACCCTGGTCGACGCGCTCACGCAGTGTCGGGCGATCCACCAGCTGGGCGAGGATGCCGCCACGGGTCGGGTCGAGACCGAAGGTCGCCGAACCTTGCTCCACATCGAACAGGGCCGCCGTCGAATTCGTGTACCGCGCCTGTTCCGGCTGGCGCTGCAGCTCGACCACGTTGCCGGTCTCGGAGGTGTAGTTCAGATAGAAGCCGTCACCCACGATGTTGAAGGCGCCGACGCGGACCACCGGAATGACCGATTCCGTGCCGTCGGCCAGGATGACGCTGCGCTCGAACTGCACGACCTTGCCGCTCTCGGTCATCTGGCGCTGCAGCTCGAACCAGAGACGCTCGATGTCTTCGATGGACGCGAGCCGCGTGCTGCTCGCCATCGTGGCACCGAGTTCCACGAGGAAGTCCTCACGGCCCGGGTACTGCGCACTGATGAGTGAATTCTGGAACACGCTCTGCGTATCGCCGGCCACCTGCTGCAGGACGCCGAACAGCTCTTTCAGCGAGCCGAGGCGCTCGTCGAGTTCCGCGGCTGCCGTGGCCAGCTTGCGGTTGTTCTCCTCGAAAAGCTCCTCGAGCTGCTCACCGCGCTGCTCCAGAGAGGTGCGTTCATTCCTCGCCTGGTTCAGCAACGCCTGCTGTTCGGACTGACGCCGGCGGAATTCCGCCAGACGCTGTTCGTTCTCTCGTGCTTCACGCGCCTGGCCCTGCTTCACCATGTCCAGGAGTTCGTCCAGGGAGGCGGCTTCCTGCGCAGTCGCGCTGCCGCTGCCGAGGCCGAATGCGAGCAGGCCGGCGGCGGCTATGGTTACGATCTTCTTCATCAGCCGGCCTCCTCAGGTGCGGGTACGGGCAGAAGGAGCAGCTCGGGCGCGATCAGCTCATTGGCGACGCGCAGGCCCTTCTTCACCTCGTTGCGGTGTTCGTCGGACATGTTCCAGCTCTCCGCCTCCTGGTCCCAGACGCCGGTCATGCTGCCGTCGGCACTCTGGAACAGCAGCGCGACGCGGCCGATACGCAGGAACTCGACCTCGCGCACGCCACCATCGATCTCGATGGTGTCCGTGTACGACTCGATGGTGCGTCCAAACTCGTTCTCGATCTGGAAGGCCTCCATGACCTTGCGGAACTTCTCCGCGACGGACACGTTGGGCTCGTCCATCAGATCCTTCAGTGTTTCGATACGCTGGGTGCGCTCCTCGAGCAGGAACGGGATATCCAGTTGTACGAACCGCTCCAGACCCTCGATCATGCGCTCCATCAGAGGATAGATCTGGCGGTTGATCACGTTCGCCTTGTCGAGAGACTCGTTGATCTCGTCCAGCCGTTCCTGCTGCTTCTCGGTCTGCGCTTCCATCAGCCGGTTGTAGATCTTGAGCCCGTCGATCTCCTTGGTGACCGCCTTGTAGTCATCGACCAGACTGCGCGTCTGCTGCACCACGCGGTCGATGCGCTGCTGAGCCTCCCGGTTCTGCGCGAGGCGCTGCTGCTCTGCCCTGAGGACGGAATCGACGGTCTGCGCCACAGCGACACCGCCCCCGGCGATCAACGCTGTCGACACGATCGCAACGGCCAGATGCCGTGCTCTCGAATTCCACGGTTTCATGAACGCTCCTTGGTTAAGTCCGGACAACAATCCTAATAATTATTCGTGACAGTTCTTTTGAGGACCGCCCGCGCTGTCTACACCGGCGTTGCAATCCGGCACCATGCCAGCAACGGTGCTGCCCCGCCACCACCGGCCATACACCATACTACAGTAAGGAGGGAGTGCAGAAACACAGCGAGGCGCTGCCGCAAGCGACCTGCCCTGCTGCTGCCTGCAGCACTCTCCCCTGCTGCGACTGTGAAGGCCGCCGGCCGAGAACCGGCATCCGCGCCCCCGCCGCCGACGCGTTCGGCCAAGACCGAAAAACGCCCGGCGTCCCGGCCTTACGGCGGGTCACACTGCGGCGAAGCATAACATACGCGATCCGGCGCGCCAGTCCTGCCGGCGGCCTCGCGTCACGCGCCCCGCAGGCCGCGCTGCCTGCCGAGTTCGAGCTTCGCCAGGCTGTTACGGTGCACCTCGTCCGGCCCGTCCGCCATGCGCAGCGTACGCAGGTTCGCCCAGGTGCGGGCGAGGCTGAAGTCCTGGCAGACACCGCCGCCGCCGTGCACCTGGATGGCGCGATCGAGAACGTTCAGCGCCATCGTCGGGGCCACCACCTTGATCATCGCGATTTCGGCGCGGGCTACCTTGTTCCCCACCTTGTCCATCATGTCGGCCGCCTTCAGGGTCAGGAGCCGGGCCTGATCGATCTCCATGCGGGAATTCGCAATCGCCTCCCGGACGACGCCCTGGTTGGCCAGCGGACGACCGAAAGCGACCCGCTCGTCGGCGCGCTTGCACATCGCCTCGAGCGCCCTTTCGGCCGCACCGATGCAGCGCATGCAGTGATGGATGCGCCCCGGTCCCAGCCTGCCCTGGGCGATCTCGAATCCGCGGCCTTCGCCCAGCAACAGGTTCGACACGGGCACGCGGACCTCTTCGAACGCCACCTCGGCGTGGCCGTGGGGCGCATCGTCGTAGCCGTAGACCGTCAGCGGCCGCACGACGGTGACACCGGGGGTGGCTCGTGGCACCAGGATCATGGACTGCTGGGAATGGCGATCCGCATCCGGATTGGTCTTGCCCATGAAGATGAAGATCTCGCAGCGCGGATCCATGGCGCCGGAGGTCCACCACTTGCGGCCGTTGATGACGTACTCGTCACCGTCGCGGACGATGGAGGCCTCGATGTTGGTGGCATCCGACGAGGCCACCGCCGGCTCGGTCATCGCGAACGCCGAGCGGATGCGGCCCTCGAGCAGCGGTTCCAGCCACTCGCGGCGCTGCTCCTCGTTACCGTAGCGGACCAGCACCTCCATGTTGCCGGTATCCGGAGCCGCACAATTGAAGACCTCGGAGGCGATGGGCGAGCGGCCCATGATCTCCGCCAGCGGCGCATATTCCAGGTTTGTGAGGCCTGCGCCGTACTCGCTCTCGGGCAGGAACAGGTTCCACAGCCCGGCCTCCTTCGCCTTCGCCTTCAGTTCCTCCATGAGGGGGGGTATGACCCAGCGCTCCTCGCTCGCGTCGATGTACTCCTCGTACGCCGCTTCGTTCGGGTAGACGTACTCGTTCATGAACTCGCTCACGCGCTCGCGCAGCCGGCTCACCTTGTCGGAATATTCGAAATTCATGCGGACCCCGCTCTGGATGAAGGGAAACGATCTGCGCCGCCGCTGCCTCATCGACAGGCCGCACGCGGTGCGCAGCCCGGAGAGCATAACGCGGGGTCGGACTACGTGCCAGCGGCCTCCAGGCCGGCAACTCCTGCCCCGCAACGATGCTAGACTCTCGCGCCACGGCGCACCGCCCGTGCCCGCGAGAGCGTCACGAAATCGTCCCTGGCATCGGAGGAAACGTGAAAGCAGCACTATGTAAAGAGTACGGACCGCCCCGCAGCCTCGTCGTCGAGGAGGTCGCCCCCCCGGAACCCGGCCCGGGCGAGGTCAAGCTGCGGGTGCACGCCTGCGGCGTGAATTTCCCGGACATTCTGATGATGGCCGGCAAGTACCAGTCGAAGCCGCCGATGCCCTTCTCCCCCGGCGGCGAGGTCTCGGGAGAGGTGATCGGTATCGGCGAAGGTGTCGAGCACCTGCGGCCGGGCCAGCGTGTCCTCGGCATGACCGGCCATGGCGGCATGGCGGAAGAGATCTGTCTGCCGGCCGTCGCAGTGGTGCCGATCCTGGACAACATGGATTACGAGACGGCTGCCGGTTTCATACTGACCTACGGCACCTCCTATCACGCGCTGAAGCAACGTGCACGGCTGCAGCCCGGCGAGACGCTGCTGGTGCTCGGTGCGGCCGGCGGCGTCGGGCTGGCGGCAGTGGAACTGGGCAAGCTGATGGGCGCGCGGGTGATCGCCGCCGCCAGCAGCCAGGAGAAGCTCGACCTCGCCGGCGAGTACGGCGCCAGCGAATTCATCGACTACACCGAGGAGAGCCTGAAGGAAAGGGTCAGGGAACTCACCGACGGCAAGGGCGCCGATGTGATCTACGATCCCGTCGGCGGCGACCTGTTCGACCAGTGCATGCGTTCCATCGCCTGGAAGGGCCGCGTGCTCGTCATCGGCTTCGCGTCCGGTGAGATACCCAAGGTACCCGTGAATCTCGCCCTGCTGAAGGGCTGCGAGATCGTCGGGGTGTTCTGGGGCGCCTTCACCCAGCGGGAACCGAAGGCCCACGAGGAGAACACGCGTGAGCTGCTCGAGTACGTCAGCCGGGGCAAGCTGAAGCCGCATATCTCGGGGACTTTTCCGCTGGAAGAGGCCGGCGAGGCGCTGGCGACGCTGGCCGAGCGCAAGGCCCTCGGCAAGGTGATCGTCACCGTCGCCTGAGACGGCAGCGCAGGCCGGATTGGTGTCAGGCGCAACTATGCGAGCGAAAACAACAACCTGGCAGTTGACACCCGGGCGGGCATGCAACATCATCGCCGCGATGAACGAAGCACCCCGCAACAACGGACGCCCGACGGCACGCGCACCGCGTGTCATTCTGCTGTCCGGCCTCCTTCTTCTTGCCCTCCCCGGGAGGATGCGCGGGTAGCCGACAGGCAAGGCGAACGAGAAGGCAAACCCCGCATCCGAAAGGTCGCGGGGTTTTTTTTTGATGGAGAGAACTATGAGCACTGACGACGGCGACCGGGTCCGGATTTTCGACACCACACTGCGTGACGGCGAGCAGGCGCCGGGCTGCAGCATGACGCTGCGGGAGAAGCTCCGGGTCGCCACGGCGCTCGCGGAACTCCGGGTCGACGTCATCGAGGCGGGTTTCGCGGCGGCCTCCCCCGGCGATTTCGAGTCCGTGCGGGCGATCGCCAGCGAGATCGAGGGCCCCGCCGTCTGCAGCCTGGCCCGCTGCAATCCTGAGGATATCGAGAAGGCCTGGAAAGCGGTGGAGCCGGCGGCGAAGCCCCGCATCCATGTCTTCGTCGCAACCAGCGAAATCCATCGCACCCACAAACTGAACATGGCCAAGGAGGAGATCATCCAGAGCGCCACCGGCGCCATCAGGATGGCCCGGGAGTTCTGCGCGGACGTCGAGTTCTCGCCGGAAGACGCATCCCGTACGGAGCTTCCCTATCTGGCCGAGGTTGTCACTGCCGCCGTCGAGGCCGGTGCGGGGACCATCAACATCCCCGACACCGTCGGCTACACGGTGCCCGGCGAGTTCTACGAGCTTTTCCGCTACCTCAAGGAGCACGTACCGGGCATCGACGACGTCGTGCTCTCGGTGCATTGCCACGACGATCTCGGTATGGCGGTGGCGAACAGCCTCTCGGCCGTGCGCGGCGGCGCCCGCCAGGTGGAATGCACCATCAACGGCATCGGCGAGCGCGCCGGCAACTGCTCACTGGAAGAGGTGGTGATGGCGCTCAAGACCCGCCGCGAGTACTTCGGCGCGGACACCGGCCTGGATACCACTCGCCTCTATCCCACCTCCCGGCTCGTCTCCAGCATCACCGGCATCCACATTCCCCGCAACAAGGCCGTGGTCGGGGAGAACGCCTTCGCCCACGAGGCCGGCATCCACCAGCACGGCATGCTGAAGCACGCCTCGACCTACGAGATCATGCGGCCGGAGGACGTCGGCATCAGCCGCTCCAACCTGGTACTCGGCAAGCACAGCGGCCGCCACGCCTTCCGCGACCGGGTGCGCGAACTCGGCTTCGAGCTGGACGACTTCGAGCTGAACCGCGCATTCCAGGAGTTCAAGAAGCTGGCGGACCGCAAGAAGGAACTCTACGACGCCGACATCGAGGCACTCATACTGAATGCCGAGGGCGCGGCTCCCGGCCCCTGGGTGCTGGAGGTGCTGAACGTCAACTCCGGCACGGGGTCAACCGCCACCGCGTCGGTACGCCTGCGCCACGAGAGCGGCGACTGCCCGGAAGAGGCAGCGGTGGGCGACGGCCCGATCGCGGCCGCCTGCCAGGCCGTGGAGCGGATCACGGGCATCCACCTGGTGCTGCGCAATTTCGACCTGCGCAGCGTCACCAAGGGCGAGGATGCGCAGGGTGAGGCCACGGTCACGGTGGAATATAATGGCGTAACCTTCCGTGGCCACGGCGTCAGCACAGACATAGTCGAAGCCGGCGCCCTGGCCTGGCTGGAAGTGACCAACCGGATCATCCGCCGCCAGCAGTCGGGGCTGGAGATCACCCCTGCGCCGGATACCGGCGAGATCGCAACCATTTAACGGCCCGGCCGTCAGGAGTTTCGTATGACCATCCATGCGAGCAAGTACATCTGGTTCAACGGCGAGATGGTGCCGTGGGACCAGGCCAAGGTGCACGTCCTCGCTCACGCCCTGCATTACGGCTCGTCCGTGTTCGAGGGCATCCGTGTGTACAGGACGCCGGCCGGCAGCCGGGTGTTCCGTCTGCACGACCACGTGCAGCGCATGTACGACTCGGCGAAGATCTACCGCATGCGCATCCCGTACCCGTTCGACGAGCTCATGCAGGTGTGCCACCGGGTCGTCATCGAGAACGAGCTGAACAACGGCGCCTACATCCGGCCGATTGCCCTCAGGGGCTACGGCGAGGTGGGGCTGTCCCCGAAAGACGACCACCCGGTCGACGTCGCCGTGGCCGCCTGGGAATGGGGCGCCTACCTCGGCGCCGAAGGACTGGAGCAAGGCGTGGACGTCTGTGTCTCCTCGTGGCAGCGGGTCGCCCCGAACACCATGCCGGCAATGGCCAAGGCGGGCGGCAACTATCTGTCCAGCCAGCTCATCAGCATGGAAGCCAAGCGGCTCGGCTTCGCCGAGGGCATCGCGCTGTCCACCGACGGTCTGGTCAGCGAGGGTGCGGGCGAGAATCTCTTCCTGGTGCGCGACGGCGTCCTGTACACACCGCCGGTCTCCTCCTCCATCCTGAACGGCATCACCCGCCACACGGTGATCTGCCTGGCCGAGGATATCGGCCTGCCGGTCGTCTACCAGAACATCCCGCGTGAAATGCTCTACCTCGCCGACGAACTCTTCTTCACCGGCACCGCGGCCGAGGTGACGCCCATCCGTTCGGTGGACCGTATCCAGATCGGCGAAGGCCGCCGGGGCCCCGTGACCGCCCGCCTGCAGCAGGCCTTCTTCGGCCTGTTCACGGGCGAGACACCGGATACCCGCGGCTGGCTGGAGCCGGTGGAGGCCGCCGATGCGGCAACCGGAGCCGCCAGCGCATGAGTTCGATCGACATGAACGGCGCGCAGACCCTGTTCGAAAAAGTGTGGAACCAGCATGTGGTCGTGCCCGAGACCGACGAGACGCCGGCGGTCCTCTATATCGATCTGCACCTGATCCACGAGGTCACCACCCCGCAGGCCTTCAGCGTGCTGCGCGAGCGTGGCCTGCCCGTGCGCCGCCCGGACCTCACGCTGGCGACCATGGATCATTCCACACCGACGACACCGGTGCGCAAGCTTGCCGACATCGAGGTCGTCGGCGAGAGCGCGGCCAACCAGATCCGCCGCATGGAGGCGAACTGCCGGGAATTCGGCATCGAGCTGCTCGGCTTCGACAGCGACGCCCGCGGCATCGTCCACGTCATCGGTCCCGAACTCGGGGCGACCCAGCCCGGCAAGACCATCGTCTGCGGCGACAGCCATACCTCGACCCACGGGGCGTTCGGCGCGCTGGCCTTCGGCATCGGCACCACTGAAGTGGGCCACGTACTCGCCACCCAGTGCCTGCTGCAGCGCCGGCCGAAGACGCTGGCCATCGAGATCACCGGTCAGCTCGGACCGGGCGTCTCGGCCAAGGACATCATCCTCGCCATCATCGGCGAGATCGGGGTCGACGGCGGCACGGGTCATGTCATCGAATACCGGGGCGATGCGATCCGCGCGCTGGACATGGAGGCCCGGATGACCATCTGCAACATGTCCATCGAGGCCGGCGCACGCGCCGGCATGATTGCCCCCGACGACACCACCTTCGAGTATCTCTGGGGACGCCCGCGGGTGCCGCAGGACGAGGAATGGGAGCGGGCGCTGGCCCGCTGGCGGGCGCTCGCCACCGATGGCGATGCCGCGTTCGACAGGCAGGTGCGCATCGATGCCTCGAGCCTCGCACCCATGGTCACCTTCGGCACCAACCCGGGCATGGTCGTCCCTGTGACCGAGAGGATACCGCAGGGGCCGGGACCGGCCTTCGCCAAAGCCCTGGACTATATGGGACTCGAGAGCGGGCGGCCGATCGCGGGCACGCCGGTTGACGTCGTGTTCGTCGGCAGCTGCACCAACTCCCGGTTGTCGGACCTCGAGCAGGTCGCCGGCATCCTGCGCGGACGGCGCGTCGCGGACAACGTCCGCATGCTGGTGGTGCCGGGCTCGCAGCAGGTCAAGCGAGAGGCCGAGGAAAGAGGACTGGACGAGGTATTCCGTGCGGCCGGCGCCGAATGGCGAGAGTCCGGCTGCTCCATGTGCCTGGGCATGAACGGCGATACGGTGCCCCGCGGCAAGCTCTCGGTCAGCACCAGCAACCGCAACTTCGAGGGCCGCCAGGGCGCGGGCGCCCGCACGGTGCTGGCGAGTCCGCTGACGGCCGCCGCCTCCGCCGTCGCCGGCCGCATCGCCGACCCGCGGCCGCTGCTGGAAGGAGTCTGAGCCCATGGAACCCGTCACCCGCATCGAATCGGCCACGCTCGTCATCGACCAGAGCGACATCGACACCGACCAGATCATCCCTGCCCGCTTCCTGACCACCACCAGCAAGGAGGGGCTCGGCGAGGCGCTGTTCGCGGACTGGCGCTTTCGCGAAGACGGCAGCGAGAACCCGGATTTCGTGCTGAACGATCCGGAGAACGCGGGCCGCACGATACTCGTCGCCGGCAATAATTTCGGCTGCGGCTCCTCCCGCGAGCACGCGGCCTGGGCGCTCGCGGACTACGGCATCCGCGCCGTCATCAGCACCGAGATCGCGGACATCTTCCGCAGCAACGCGCTGAAGAACGGCCTGCTGCCGGTGGACGTGCCCGCCGAGTTGCACCGCTGGCTGCTGGATCATCCCGGCGCGAACGTGGTTCTCGACCTCGAGAGCAATACGCTCACCCTGCCCGACGGTCGCGCGCAGCGCTTCCGCATCGAGGCCTTTGCCCGCTACTGCCTGATGCAGGGCACCGATCAGCTCGGCTTCCTGCTGAGTCAGGAAGACGCCATCGCCCGTTTCGAGACGACACGACCATGGAAGCCCTGATCGCCCTGCTGCCGGGGGACGGCATCGGCCCCGAAGTGACGGAGGCCGGCCGGCGAGTGCTCGAAGGCGTGGGCTCGCGGCACGGTCACCGCTTCGAGATGCATGAGGGGCGGGTCGGCGGCGCCGCCATCGACAGCCACGGCAGCGCCCTGCCCCCGGATACGCTGGAGCTCTGCACACGCGCCGATGCCGTGCTGCTGGGCGCCGTCGGCGGGCCGAAGTGGTCCGACCCGGAGGCCCCGGTCAGACCCGAGCAGGGCCTGCTGGACCTGCGTTCGGCGCTGGGGGTCTTCGCCAATCTCAGGCCGGTGCGGCCGCTGCCGGAACTCTACGAGGCTTCCGCCATCCGCGCGGAACGGCTGCAGGGCACCGACCTCATGGTCGTGCGCGAGCTGACCGGCGGCATCTATTTCGGCGAGAAACACCGCGATGCCGACAGCGCCTCGGATCTGTGCCGCTACACCCGGCTCGAGATCGAGCGCATCGTGCGGGTCGCCGCCGGGCTCGCGCGCGACCGGCGCGGCCGGCTCGCCTCCGTGGACAAGGCCAACGTGCTCGAGACCTCCCGCCTGTGGCGCCGGGTCACCACGGAGATCGTATCCGCGGAGTTCCCGGAGGTGGAGCTGGAGCATGTGCTGGTCGACGCCGCCGCCATGCACCTGATCAGTCGGCCGGCCGACTTCGACGTCATCGTCACCGAGAACATGTTCGGGGACATCCTCACCGACGAGGCCTCCATGCTGTCTGCCTCGCTCGGCATGCTGCCATCGGCCTCCCTGGGCGCCGGCACCCGGGGCCTGTATGAGCCGATCCACGGTTCGGCCCCCGACATCGCCGGCCGGGACGCGGCCAACCCCTGCGCCGCCATCGCCAGCGCGGCGATGCTGCTGCGCTACAGCCTCGGTCTGCACGAGGAAGCCGACGAGGTGGAACGGGCGGTGGCGGCAGCCATCCGCAGCGGCGCGCGGACGGCGGATATCGCCGCGCCGGGGCATGCCTTCCTGGGGACGCGGGAGATGACCGCCGCCGTGATCGAGCGGCTCGGCGAGGACTGAGGCGCTGCCGACCGGCCGACCGGCCGGCTTCAGCCGGCTGCCAGCGCCCGCGGCGTGTCGAGGCCGCGGCGGAAATCCAGCACCAGTTCGCCCAGCGCCTCCAGATCGATCAGGAAACCGTCGTGCCCGTGGGGAGTATCCAGGACCTCGTAGCGGGCGTTCGGCAGGTGCTCGGCGAGGTAGTGCTGCTCCGCGGGCGGGTACAGCACGTCGGAGCTGACGGAGACCACCAGAGCGGGCTGGCGCATGCCGGCCAGCACCGTCTCCAGCTCGCCCCGGCCGCGGCCCAGGTCGTGGCTGTCCATGGCCTGGGTCAGACGCACATAGGCGGCCGCATCGAAGCGGTCCACCAGCTTGTCGCCCTGGTAGCGCAGATAGGACTCCACCTGGAAGAGTTCCGGGTTCGCCTGCTCGCGCCCGAAACGGCTCTCGAAGTTGTCCCAGCTCCGGTAGCTGACCATCGCGACCATGCGGGCCACCGCCATGCCCTGGCGTGGCGGCGCGTCGTCCGGGTAATGCCCCTCCCGCCACAGCGGATCCCGCCAGATCGCCTGGCGCTGAGCCTCGCTGATACCGATGCACCAGGCGCTGTGCCGTGCCGAGACACCGATGGGGGCGATGGCATCCACCCGGTCCGGATAGCAGGCCGCCCACTCCAGCACCTGCATGCCGCCGAGCGACGGGCCGATCACGAGCGCCAGCCGGCCGACGCCCAGCGCATCCAGCAGGCGTCGCTGCAGGTGCACCATGTCGCGCACCGTCACGCGGGGGAAGTCGCCCCCCTGTCGCCGACCGCCGTCCGGCGTTGGCGACAGCGGCCCCGACGTGCCGTAGCAGCCGCCGAGCACGTTACTGCAGACGATGAAATCCCGCTCCGGGTCCAGCGCCTTGCCAGGCCCCAGCATGCCCGCCCACCAGTCGTCCGCATCGGCCGAGCCGGTCAGCGCGTGGCACACCAGCACCGCATTCGTGCCGTCCCGGTTCAGCGTGCCCCAGGTCCGGTAGGCGACCACCGGGTCGTCCACGGTCTCACCGCTCTCGAGGCGGAGCGGACCGGGCAGCTCCCGGTAGCGGGTATCCGAGGAGAGCCAGCGCGCGATGCCGTGCGGCAGGCTCATGCGGCGTCCCGGCTCCGGGCCTTGCTGAAGGCCTGCTCGAAGTCCGCCTTGATGTCGTCAATGTGCTCGATGCCCACCGACACCCGGATCATGTCCGGCGTCACGCCCGCGGATCGCTGCTCTTCCTCGCTGAGCTGCTGATGGGTGGTGGTCGCCGGATGGATCACCAGCGTCTTCGCATCGCCGACGTTGGCCAGATGGCTGGCCAGTTCCACCGATTCGATGAAGCGCCGGCCGGCCTCGGCGCCGCCGCGGATCCCGAACGTCAGCACCGCACCGAAACCGTTGGTGAGATAGTGCTTCGCCCGCTCGTGATAGGGGTGGGACTCGAGGCCCGGGTAGTTAACGAACGAGACATCGGCCTGCTCGCCCAGCCAGCGGGCGAGTTCCAGCGAGTTGTCGGCATGGCGCTGGGCCCGCAGCGACAGCGTCTCCAGCCCCTGCAACAGCAGGAAGGAGTTGAACGGACTCAGCGCAGGGCCGATGTCGCGCAGGCCTTCCACGCGGGCACGGATGATGAAGGCGATATTGCCGAACGGCCCGTCCGGCCCGAACACCTCCGCGAATTTCAAACCGTGATAGCCCGGCGACGGATCGGTGAACACCGGGAACTTGCCGTTCGACCAGTCGAAGCGGCCGGAGTCGACGATGACGCCGCCGATGGTCGTGCCGTGGCCGCCGATCCACTTGGTGGCGGACTGCACCACGATGTCGGCGCCGTGGTCGATAGGCCGCACGATGTAGCCGCAGCAGCCCAGCGTGTTATCGACGATCAGCGGGATGCCGTTGTCGTGGGCGAGGTCGGCCAGCGCCCGGAAGTCCGGCACGTCGAAGCCCGGGTTGCCGATCGACTCCACGTACAGGGCCTTCGTGTTCTCGTCGATGGCGGCCGCGTAGTCCTCGAGCGCGTCGCCCTCGACGAAGCGCACGTCGATGCCGAGACGCGGCAGCGAGACCTTGAACTGGTTGTAGGTGCCGCCGTAGAGCGAGCTGCGGGCGACGATGTTCTCGCCCGCCTGCGCCAGCGTGGTGATGGCCAGGAACTGGGCCGCCTGGCCACTGCCCGTCGCCAGCGCCGCCACGCCTCCCTCCAGCGCGGCCACCCGCTGCTCGAACACGTCGTTGGTCGGATTCATGATCCGGGAATAGATGTTGCCGAATTCCTCCAGGCCGAACAGCCGGGCGCCATGCGCCGTGTCGTCGAACGTGTACGAGGTGGTCTGGTAGATGGGGACCGCCCGCGAATTCGTACCCGGCGCCGGCTCCTGGCCGGCGTGGATCTGCAGTGTCTCGTAATGAAGCTTGCTTTTATCCAGTGCCATCGCTCTGTCCTTTCTCCCTTGTGAGGTTTCGTTGATTCGTCGTGTGCTGTGCGCCGCTCAGCCGGCTACCGCCCGCAGGTCGCCGCGCGCGCCCAGGCCGTCCAGCGCCCGCGCCAGGTCGCCGAGCAGGTCCGTCGTCGACTCGATGCCGACGCTCAGCCGGACGAGGCTGTCGCTGATGCCGGCCGCGGTGCGGGCCTCCGGCGTCATCGGCGCATGGGTCATCGTCGCCGGGTGGCAGACCAGGCTCTCCACACCGCCGAGCGACTCGGCGAGCGAGAAGTGGACGAGTCCGTCCGCGATGCGGCGGGCATCCTCGATACCGCCCCTGAGCTCGAAACTGACCATACCGCCGAAACCGCTTTGCTGCCGGGCGGCGATCAGGTGACCGGGATGACTCTCCAGTCCCGGGTAATACACCCGCGCCACCTGTTCGTGACCCGCCAGGAAGTCTGCCAGCGCCGCCGCATTCTCCTCGTGCTGGCGCATCCGCGCGAACAGCGTCCGCACGCCCCGCAGCGTGAGATAGCTGTCGAACGGCGCTCCCGTTATGCCAATACAGTTCGCCCAGTCGGCGAGTTCCGATGCCAGTGCCTCGTCGCCGGCCACCACTGCACCGCCGACCACGTCGCTGTGGCCGTTCAGATACTTGGTCGTGGAATGGACCACGAGGTCGGCGCCAAGGGCCAGCGGCTGCTGCAGGGCGGGCGACAGGAAGGTATTGTCGACGGCCACCAGAGCGCCGCAGTCCTTCGCCAGGGCGACCACCCGGTTGATGTCCGTGATGCGCAGCAACGGGTTGCTCGGCGTCTCCACCCAGATCAGCCGCGGCCCGCGGCTGCAGGCATCCTCCAGCGCTCGCACGTCTGTCTGGTCGACGAATTCCAGGTCGAATGCACCGCGGTCCGCGAGATTGCGGAACAACCGGAAGCTGCCGCCATAGCAGTCGTGAGGCGCGATCAGCAGGTCGCCCGGCTTGAGCAGCTGGCACACCAGCGTGATGGCCGACATACCCGACCCGGTCACTACGGCGCCGGCACCACCCTCCAGTTCCGACAGTGCCCGGCCGAGGGCGTCCCGCGTGGGGTTGCCGCTGCGCGTGTAGTCGTACTGCCGCGGCCGGCCGAAGCCCTCGAAGGTGTAATTGGACGACAGATGCAGGGGCGGTACGACCGCGCCGTACTGCGCGTCGGATTCCAGCGCGGCGCGGACTGCCTGGGTCGCACTCTGGGGGCCTTGTGTCATGGATGTTCTCCGTCTGATCACGGGCCCGGCACTCAGGCGGCCACTCTGCGGAGAACTCGAGGAAGGTGCCTCGCCCATCGGTATCGCTACCGCTGCTCGGACACTCATCTTTCGCTCAGCACCTTTTTCGCGCTGCCGCAGGAGTTGGCACCTTTTCAGGCTGGTTAGGCCTGAAGGTTGCCCCGGCGTCGTCGGGCCCTTCCCTCAGCCGGTCTCGATGAGTAGCGGCGACTATAGTGTCCGTCCGCGGCCGCCGTCAACCGTTGTTTGGTTACAGCGGAAATCGTTACTTCGAGCCGGATGTGGCAGCACAGACCCTGTTGACCGGGCCGTCGAATTGCATTAATGTATTAACGCGTTAATACATTGGTACGGCATGAAACCCAACCGCGAGACGAGTGCGCGCCGGGCGGCGCGAGAGCAGACGGCGCTGTGCGAGGCACTGGTCGCCATGCGCGGCGCCGACGAGATGCGCGCCCTGCTCGCCGACCTGTGTACGCCGGCAGAACTGCAGGCACTCGTCGACCGCTGGCGTGTGGTGCAACTGCTCGACGAAGGTCTGCCCTATCGCCGGATCAATGAGCTGACCGGCGTCAGCGTGACGACAATCGGCCGGGTAGCACGGTTTCTCGCCGACGGCTTCGGCGGCTACCGCACGGCGCTGGAGCGAACCCGCAAGGAATGACACGGAGCCGCCGACGCGTCTCCCCGAGGAACCCCGAATGCAGAGCGAAACCCCGCGGCTGAAGATCGCGATCCAGAAATCCGGACGCCTGACCGAGCACTGTCTCGATCTCCTGTCCCGGTGCGGCCTGAAGTACACACAGAGCAAGGACCAGCTGTTCTGCTTCGGCGAGAACATGCCCATCGACATCCTGCTGGTGCGCGACGACGACATCCCGGGCCTGGTCGCCGACGACGTCTGTGATCTCGGCATCGCGGGTCTGAACGTGATCCACGAGAAGCGTCTGCACGGTGACGGCAACGGCGCGCTGTCCAACTTCGAGGTCATCCGCGGGCTGGACTTCGGCCACTGCCGGCTGTGCATCGCCGCTCCCGACGACCTGCCCTACGAGGGACCGGCCTCTCTCGCCGGCCGGCGCATCGCGACCAGTTACCCGGGCGTGCTCGCGGGATTCCTGCGCGAGGCCGGTATCGAGGCCGAGATCGTCCACTTTTCCGGCGCGGTGGAGATCGCCCCCCGACTGGGACGGGCCGACTTCATCTGCGACCTGGTGTCCACCGGCTCGACGCTTGCGGCCAATCAGCTGCGCGAGGTGGCGACCGTGCTCGAGAGCGAAGCGGCGCTGATACGCACCGCTGCCGAGCTGCCGCAGGCGAAGATCGAGTGGATCGAGCGTCTGCTGATGCGCATCGAGGGCGTGCAGCAGGTGCGCGAAAGCAAGTACATCATGCTGCATGCGCCGCGCAGCGCGCTGGCCGAGATCACGCGGCTGCTGCCGGGATCCGAGGCGCCCACCATCCTGCCGCTGGAGGGGCGAGAGGACCGCGTCGCCGTGCACGCGGTCTGCCGCGAGAATGTATTCTGGGAGACCCTCGAGAATCTGAAAGAGGCCGGTGCCAGCGCCATGCTGGTGCTGCCGGTCGAGAAAATGCTCGCCTGATGCGGAGTCGACGAAAGACGGAGCCGACCATGTCCCTGACCCTTTATCGATGGAACGAACTCGACGATGCAGCCCGCGAGGATCTGCTGCGACGGCCGGCGGTCGCCGCCGGCGCCTCGGTGGAGGCCACCGTGCGGGAGATCCTGGCTGCCGTGCGCGCGGACGGCGATGCTGCCGTGCGCCGGCTGACCCGCGAGCTGGACCGCGCCGAGATCGACGAACTGCGTGTGCCGGAGGAAGCCTTCGCGGCCGCGGAAGCCGGGCTCGGCCGTGAGGCGGTCGCCGCCATCGACCGTGCCATCGAGACCGTCGATAGCTTCCACCGCGCCCAGTTGCCGCAGCCGGTGCGGGTGGAGACCGCCCCCGGCGTGGTCTGCGAGCGGCTCAGCCATCCGCTCGACGCAGTGGGACTGTACGTGCCGGCCGGTACGGCGCCCCTGCCCTCGGCCGCCATCATGCTGGCCGTCCCGGCGACCATCGCCGGCTGCCCGGAGCGCATCCTGTGCACGCCGCCGCGCCCGGACGGCACGGCGGACCCGGCGGTGCTGGCCGCCGCGCGGCGCTCCGGTGCCACCGCCGTCTACCGCATGGGCGGGGCACAGGCGGTCGCCGCCATGGCCTACGGGACCGCGTCCGTCCCGCGAGTGAACAAGATCTTCGGCCCCGGCAATGCCTGGGTCACGGCCGCCAAGAGCCTGGTGGCGGCGGACCCGGACGGCGCCGCCCTGGACATGCCGGCAGGGCCGTCCGAGGTGCTGGTCATCGCCGACGGCGACGCGGATCCGGCGTTCGTGGCCTCGGACCTGCTGTCCCAGGCCGAGCACGGACCGGACTCCCAGGTCTTCCTGGTCACGCCGGATGCGGCGCTGGCGGAAGCCGTTGCCGCGGCGCTGGAGGAACAGACGGAGGCGCTGGGCCGCGGTAGCATCGTGCGCGAGGCCCTGTCCCACAGCGCCGTCATCATCGTCGACGATCTCGCCGAGGCCGTGCGGGTCAGCAACGCCTATGCGCCCGAGCACCTGATCGTGCAGGCGGCGGACGCCCGCAGCTGGCTGCCCCGCATCCGCAATGCCGGCTCGGTGTTCCTGGGCCCGTGGACGCCCGAGTCCATGGGCGACTACTGCAGCGGCACCAACCACGTGCTGCCCACCTACGGTTACGCACGCACCTACAGCGGTCTCGGCGTCGACCAGTTCCTGCGCCACATGACGGTACAGGAGCTCAGTGCCGCCGGGCTGGAGGGATTGGGGCCCACCGCGGTCACGCTCGCCGGCCTCGAGGGGCTGGACGCTCACGCGCGCGCGGTCACCCTGCGCCTCGAGAAGATCCGCCGGCGGACGGTCGCATGAGCGACGCGGTGCTTGCACTCGCGCGGCCGGAGATCCGGGCGCTGAAGGCCTACGAACCGGCGGGCTATGCGCCTGACGCCGTGCGCCTCAATGCCAACGAGGCGCCCTGGCGAGCGGGCGGCGACGCGAGTGAACGCGGTCTGAACCGCTATCCCGAGGCCCGGCCGGGCGCACTGACCGCGCTGCTCGCCGAACACTACGCGGCGAGCCCGGAGGAGACCTTCGTGACGCGGGGAACCAGCGAGGCGATCGACCTGCTGATCCGCTGCTTCTGCCGCCCCGGACTGGACGACATCGTGATCTGCCCGCCCACCTTCGGCATGTATCAGGTCTACGCCGACATCCAGAATGCGGGCGTACGACGGGTGCCGCTGCTCGCGCCGGATTTCCGCGTCGATGCCGGGAGCCTCCTGGCAGGCTGGGACGAGCGCTGCCGACTGCTGTTCCTGACCTCGCCCAACAACCCCACGGGAAACAGCATCCCTCCGGCAGTGATCGGCGCGCTCTGCGAAGGGCTCGCCGGCCGCGGGCTGGTGGTGCTGGACGCGGCCTACGTGGAATTCGGCGGCGAGGACCCCTGCCCCGCCCTGTTGGCCGCGCACGACAATCTGGTGGTGCTGCGCACCCTGTCGAAGGCCTACGGACTGGCCGGCGCCCGCTGCGGCGTCGCGCTCGGCCGGCCCGCCGTCGTGCGTCTGCTGGGCAAGGTGATGCCGCCCTACGCGATCCCGACGCCGACGGTGGAGGCGGCCACGGCCGCCGTCGTTAACGAGTCCTTCCGGATCATGCCCGAGCGCATCCGTGCGCTATGCGACGAGCGCGAGCGCGTCCGCGAGGCGCTGGAGGGGTGCCCGGCCGTCTTGCAGGTATGGCCGAGCGACGCCAACTTCCTGCTGGTGCGATTCCGCGACAGCACCGATGCCCTCGCCCGCGCCCGGCACGCCGGCCTGCTGCTGCGGGACTTCGGCGGCGAGCCGGGGCTCGAGAACTGTCTGCGCATCACCATCGGCGAGGCCGCGGACAACGAACGGCTGCTCGCGGCCCTCGGCCGCCAGGCGGTGCGCGCATGAGCGGGCTGCGGGTCCTGTTCGTCGACCGGGACGGCACGCTGATCGAGGAGCCTGCCGACGAGCAGGTGGACCGTCTCGACAAGGTGCGGCTGGTTCCGGGCGTCATCCCGGCGTTGTTGCGCCTGAAGGCGGCGGGCTACCGCTTCGTGCTGGTCTCCAACCAGGACGGCCTGGGCACCGAGTCCTTCCCCGAAGACGATTTCCGCCTGCCCCACGAACACATGCGCGCGCTGTTCGCCAGCCAGGGCATCACCTTCGACGAGGAGTTCATCTGCCCCCATTTCGAGACGGACGGCTGCGCCTGCCGCAAACCCGCCACCGGCCTCCTGACGCGATACCTCGCGGCAAACACGCTGGACCTCGAGCGCAGCGCCGTGGTGGGCGACCGGGAGACGGATGCCCGCCTCGCCGAGGCCATCGGCATCCCGGGCCTGCGTCTGGGCGAGGACGGGCTGGACTGGAGCGGCATCGCCCATCGGCTTTGCGCCCTGCCCCGCCGCGCGAGCGTCACCCGCAACACCCGGGAGACACGCATCACGGCCGCCGTGGACCTGGATCGGGAAGGCGGCAACCGCATCGCCACGGGTATCGGCTTCTTCGACCACATGTTGGAACAGATCGCCACCCACGGCGGCTTCTCGCTGCGCCTGAGCTGCGACGGCGATCTGCACGTCGATGAACACCACAGCGTCGAGGACGTGGCGCTCGCGCTCGGCGAAGCCATCCGCGAGGCTCTCGGCGACAAGCGCGGCATCGGCCGCTTTGGCTTCGTACTGCCCATGGACGAGGCCCAGGCCCGTATCGCGCTGGACCTCTCCGGCCGGCCCTATTTCGTCTTCCGCGGCGCGTTTCCGCGGGACCGGGTGGGCGAGTTGCCCACCGAGATGGTGACCCATTTCTTCCGTTCCCTCGCCGACGCGCTGCGCGCGACGCTGCACGTCGAGGTGGAGGGGGAGAACGCTCACCACATGGTGGAGATCTGCTTCAAGGGTTTCGGTCGCACGCTGCGCCAGGCCCTGCGTATCGAGGGAGACGCCCTGCCTTCCTCGAAGGGGACGCTGTAGCCATGGCGGGCTCCCGTGACGTCGTGATCGTCGGCTCCGGCGGTGCCAACATCGCCTCACTGACCGGGGCGCTGGAGCGCCTCGGCACGGACGCGGCCCTCAGCACCGACGTCGACGAAATCCGCGGCGCACGCGCGGTGATCCTGCCCGGCGTCGGCGCCGCGGCGGACGCCATGGCACGGCTGCATTCCTTCGGCCTCGACGCATTGCTCCCCACGCTCGCGCAGCCCGTGCTCGGCATCTGCCTCGGCATGCAGCTGCTGGCCGCCGGCTCCGAGGAGGACGACGCGGACTGCCTCGGCGTCGTCCCCGGACGCGCCCGACGGCTGCCGGCCTCACCGGAGCTGCCCGTACCGCACATGGGCTGGAACCGGGTGCGCAAGGAAGGCGAATCGGTACTCCTGCGGGACGTGCCCGACGGCGCACATTTCTATTTCATCCACAGTTACGCGCTGCCGGTGGCGGACACCACCACCGGACGCACCGAGTACGGTAGCGAGTTCACGGCCGTCTTCGAGAGCGGCAATTTCTTCGCGACCCAGTTTCACCCGGAGCGCTCCTCCGCCCACGGCGCGACCGTGCTCGGGAATTTCCTGGAGTACGCGCTGTGATCGTGATGCCGGCCATCGATCTGCGCGGCGGGCGCTGCGTGCGGCTGTTCCAGGGCGAGTTCGACGCCGAGACCGGCTACGACCACGACCCGCTGGAACTCGCACTGGAGTATCAGTCGGCCGGCTGCCGTGAACTGCACGTCGTGGATCTGGACGGGGCCCGCACCGGCGATCCCGCCAATCTGGACATTATCCGCGCGATCGCCGCCGGGACGACGATGACCGTGCAGGTGGGCGGCGGCATCCGTGACCAGGAGCGCCTGGAGCGGCTGCTCGGCTGCGGTGTCGATCGCGTGGTGATCGGCAGCCTGGCGGTGAACCGCCCCGAGACGGTCACAGGCTGGCTGCGCGAGGCGGGGCCGGAGCGGATCGTGATCGCGCTGGACGTGCGGCTGGACGACCACGGCATCCCCCGGGTGACCAGCCACGGCTGGACGCGGGACTCGGAGCTGACGCTGTGGCAGGCGGTGGAGCGCTTTACCGAGCCGCGCTTGCACCACGTGCTTTGCACCGACATCAGCCGGGACGGCGCGCTGACCGGACCCAACGTGGACCTGTACGGGGAATTCGTCTCCCGCTTCCCGGATATCGGCCTGCAGGCCTCCGGCGGCGTGCGGGACGTGAACGACCTGGAGGCGCTCAGGCGCTCGGGCGCCGCCGCGGCGATCACCGGCAAAGCGCTGCTGGAAGGCACGCTGACGAGAGAGGAGCTGCGGTCATTCTCGCGCGACGCATAATCCCCTGCCTGGACGTCCGGGACGGCCGCGTCGTCAAGGGTGTGCGCTTCCGCAATCACCGGGACGTGGGCGACATCCTGGACCTGGCCCGGCGCTATCGGGACGAGGGCGCCGACGAACTGGTCTTCTACGACATCACGGCCAGCCCCGACGGACGCTCCGTGGACCGCAGCTGGGTCTCCCGGGTGGCGGCCGTGCTCGATATCCCTTTCTGCGTCGCCGGCGGCATCCGCAGCCTCGAGGACGCGGAGAGCGTACTGAACCGGGGCGCCGACAAGATCTCGATCAACAGCCCGGCGCTCGCCGACCCGGAGCTGATCACCCGGCTCGCCTCCCGCTTCGGCGTACAGTGCGTGGTGGTGGGCATCGACAGCCGGGAGGAAGACGGCGACTGGTTCGTCTATCAGTACACCGGCGACCCGGACCGAACGACGGCGACCCGCCGCCGGACCCTGGACTGGGTGGCCGAGGTCCAGCGCCGCGGCGCCGGCGAGATCGTGCTGAACTGCATGAATCAGGACGGCGTGCGCGAGGGCTACGACCTCGGCCAGCTCGCCGCGGTGCGTGGGGTCTGTGGCATCCCGCTGATCGCCTCCGGCGGCGCCGGCGCGCCCGAACATTTCCTGGCGGCGTTCGCGCAAGCCCGCGTCGATGGCGCGCTGGCGGCGAGCGTCTTCCACAGCGGCGAGATCCATATCGCAGAACTGAAACGCTGGCTGGCCGACCGCGGCATAGAGATGAGGGTCTGAGGCTATGGCAGAAGAACGGGACCCGGCCTTCCTCCGGGAACTGGAACAGGTGATCCGCGCGCGCCTCGACACCCAGGCGCCACAGAGCTACACGGCACGCCTCGTGGCCGGCGGCAAGGCCCGGGTGGCGCAGAAGGTGGCCGAGGAAGCGGTGGAAACGGCGCTGGCCAGCGCCACCGACGCGGGCAGCAACGCGGTCGTCGGCGAGGCCGCCGACCTGGTCTATCACCTGCTCGTTCTACTGGCGGTCGAAGGCCTCGATCTGGCGGATGTGGCGGCCGAGCTCGAGGCCCGCCACCGCAGCCTCACCCGCTGACAGGCTCGGCTCCGAGCAGGGTCTCGGCCGCGGGCTCGCGCAGGTTGTAGCGTGAGCCCATGGTGTAGCCGTAGGCGCCCGTGTTGGCGATCAGGAGCACGTCGCCCTCCCGGCATTCCGGCAGCAGGCGGTCGTTGCCCAGCCGGTCACCGCTCTCGCAGATGGGACCCACTACCGTCACCACCTCCGTCGCCGGCTCACCCAGCCGGGTGAGATTCACGATCTCGTGGTAGGCGCCATAGAGCGCCGGGCGGATCAGGCTGTTCATGCCCGTCTCGATGCCCACGTAGCGCACGGCCCCCTTGCCCTTGGTCTGGGTCACCCGCGCGAGCAGCACGCCCGACTCGGCCACCAGATACCGGCCCGGCTCCACCCACAGGCGGTAATCCGGCCAGGCCCGGCGCAGCTCGCCCAGCAGCCGTGCCAGCTCGCCGGTATCCAGGGGCTCCTCGCCCGGCTTTTCCGGTATGCCCAGCCCGCCGCCGAGGTCCAGCGTGTGCACGTCCGGAAAGCGGGAGGCGGCGTTGGCGAGCTCGTTCGCGACCTCCGCCCAGTTGCTCGGGTCCAGGATACCGCTGCCGGTATGGGCGTGAATGCCGACGATCCGCGCGCCCGCGGCCGCGGTCAGCGATTCCAGTTCGTCCAGCTCGAACAGCGGGATGCCGAATTTCGAATGGGTGCCGGCCGTGCGCACGTGTTCGTGATGCCCCCGCCCCTGCCCCGGGTCGAGCCTGATGAAGACGTCCCGGTCGCGGAAGAGCTCCGGCCAGGCACGCAGAGGATGCAGGTTGTCCAGGGTCACCCAGACGCCGAGTTCCAGGCCGTCGGCATATTCGCGGCGCGGCGCGAAGTTCGGCGTGAACAGGATGCGTCGCCGATCGATGTCGGGGAAGAGCCCGAGCACCCGTTCGATCTCACCCGGCGAGACGCATTCGAAATTCACGCCGGCACTCTCCACCAGACGCAGGATGTCCGGGTTCGAATTCGCCTTCATGGCGTAGAACACCGCATCCAGGTGCTCGATGGACTGCAGACGGCCGATCGCCGACCGGATCGTATCGGCGTCGTAGACGTAGCGCGGCGAGTCCTCCTCGCACAGTGCCAGCAGCTGCCGCCGGCGGTGGCTCCACCACATCGGCGGCAGGCCCGGGGCCTCCTCTCCCTCCGCCTGCAGGGTCTCCCAGGTAGGGCCGAAGGCCTCGCCGCGTCGTTGCGGCGCGATGATGGAGCTGTGCAGCTTCTGCACCAGCCGGTAGCCCTGCTCGTCGTCGACGACGAAGGTCAGGTTCAGGTCGCTCGCCGCCTGGGTCACCAGGTGGATGCGCTGCTCCTCGAAGACTTCCAGCGCCGGGCCGAGCCGGTGCAGGATCGTGCGGATCTTCCGCCCCACGAGACTGACGGCCGCGCAGTCCTCGATGACCCGCACCCGGCAGATGGTCGCCAGCTCCTCGATCAGCGCCTCCATCGCCTCGCCGCCGAGCGCCCCGGACGCGGTGTCGATGGAGACGGTGACGTTGCTCTCCGAGGTGGATACCAGATCCACCGAGACGGAATGGCGCCGGAAGACGCCGAAGGCGTCAGCCAGGAAACCGACCTCCTGCCACATGGCCACGCCTTCCATCGACACCAGCGTGAGGCCCATGCGCAGCGAGATCGCCTTGACTCGCGGCTCGGCCTCGCGGGTGGCGGCCGAGATCACCGTGCCGTCCAGGTCCGGCCGCGCGGTCCAGCGCACGTGGATCGGGATCCGTGCCCGGCGCACCGGCGGCACGCAGCGCGGGTGCAGGACGCTGCCGCCCGTGGAGGCGATCTCCTGAGCCTCGTCGTAGTGCAGCGCCGTCAGCAGTCGCGCCGACGGCACGGCTCGCGGATTGCCGCTGAACATGCCGGGCACGTCGGTCCAGATCTCGAGCCGGCGCGCCCCCAGCAGGGCGGCGAAATAGGCCGCCGAGGTATCCGAGCCGCCGCGTCCGAGCAGCACCGTCTCGCCGTCCTCGTTGCGGGCGATGAAGCCCTGGGTGAGTACCGCGCCGGTGCCCGCCCCGAAGCGCTCCGGGAAGTCCGGGTCCGTGTCGTGGGCACAGACCGCGCTCAGGAAATGCTGCCGCTCGTTCTTGTTCCGCTGTCCCGTCGCCGCCAGGTAGTCGCGGGCATCGGTCCAGGCCGCATCGACGCCCCGGGCGCCGAGCCAGGCGGCACCGAGCCGTGTGCTCATGAGTTCGCCGAGCCCCATCAGGCGGGCCTGCACCCGCGGGCTCGCCTCGCGGATCAGGCGGATGCCGGCCGCGAGCTGGCGCAGTTCGTCGAAATACTCGCCCAGCACCTCGTCGGCATCGAGTTCCAGCTCGTCCGCCAGGCGACGGTGGCGCTCGAGGATTTCCCCCAGTACGGGCTCCGGGTCGCCGCCGATGGCCTGGTCGATCAGGGTCTGCAGCGCGTTCGAGACGCCGGCCACCGCGGAGCACACCACGAGGGGGCGCAGGCCCGCCCGCATCCGGTTGCCGATCAGCCCGGCGATTCTCTGCCAGTCTTCCCGCGAAGAGACGCTGGTACCGCCGAACTTCATCACCACCCAGGTGGAGTTCGCGCAGGCCGAGGGTGCGCCGAGTTCCCGCGCGTCCTGGAAAGGCGCTTCCGTGAGCGCCGTCTCGGTCAGGTCTGCCATACCGCCGCCGTCAGTCGTCTTCGTCGAAGTTGTCGGTCACCGCACCCAGGGACGCGGAGCTGACCTGACGGGCGTACTTGGCGAGCAGCCCGCGCGCAGGCGGCCGCCGGGAAGGGGCCCAGTCGGCCCGACGGGCCTCCAGTTCGTCGGCGGAGAGATCCGCCTCGATGCGGCACGCGGCGCCGTCGATGGTGATGCGGTCGCCGTCGCGCAGCAGGCCGATCGGTCCGCCGACCGCGGCTTCGGGCGTCACGTGACCCACCACGAAACCGTGGCTGCCGCCGGAGAAACGGCCGTCCGTGATCAGCGCCACCTTGTCGCCGAGGCCCTTGCCCATGATGGCGCTGGTCGGGCTCAGCATCTCCCGCATCCCCGGACCGCCGACCGGGCCTTCGTAGCGCACCACGACCACGTCGCCGGCCTGCACCTCGCCGTCGAGGATGGCCTGCAGGGCCTCCTCCTCGGCCTCGTAGATGCGGGCAGTGCCAGTGAATCGGGTGCCCTCCTTACCCGAGATCTTCGCCACCGCCCCCGCCGGGGCGACGTTGCCGTACAGCACCACCAGATGACTGTCGGCCTTCAGCGGATTCGAGAGCGGCCGCACGATGTCCTGATCGGCCGGGTAGGTGCCGGCCTCGGCCAGATTCTCGGCCAGCGTCCGCCCGGTCACGGTCAGGCAGTCGCCATGCAGCAGACCCGCGTCCAGCAGCATCTTCATCAGCGGCTGGATGCCGCCGATGGCCACCAGGTCGCTCATGACGTAGCGCCCGCTCGGCTTGAGGTCGGCGAGCACGGGCACGCGCTTGCCGATGCGGGTGAAGTCGTCGAGTTCCAACGGCACGTTTGCGGCATGGGCGATGGCCAGCAGATGCAGCACCGCATTGGTCGAGCCGCCCAGCGCGATGACCACCGTGATGGCGTTCTCGAACGCCTCCCGCGTCAGTATGTGCGAGGGCCGGATGTCGCGCTCGAGCAACCCGAGCACGGCGCGGCCCGCCCGCCGGCAATCCTCGGTCTTCGCGCCGGAGACCGCCTCCTGGGCGGAGCTGTCCGGCAGGCTGAGTCCGAGCGCCTCGATGGCCGAGGCCATGGTATTCGCCGTGTACATGCCACCGCAGGCCCCGGCCCCCGGTATGGCCGTGCGCTCCACCTCGCCGAGCTCCTCCATGCTCATGGAGCCGGCGGAGACCCCGCCGACGGCCTCGAACACGGAGACGATGTCCCGGCGCTTCGGCCCCGGCTGGATGGTGCCGCCGTAGACGAAGACGGAGGGGCGGTCGAGCCGGGCCATGGCGATCACGCAGCCCGGCATGTTCTTGTCGCAGCCGCCGATGGTGACCAGTCCGTCGAAACCCTGGGCGCCGGTGACCGCCTCGATGGAATCGGCGATAACTTCCCGCGAGACCAGCGAGTAACGCATGCCGGGCGTGCCCATGGAGATGCCGTCGGACACCGTGATCGTATTGAAGATGACCGCCTTGCCGCCGGCACCGTCGGCGCCTTCTGCCGCGGACCGGGCCAGCCCGTCGATATGCATGTTACAGGGCGTGACCATGCTCCAGGTGGAGGCGATACCGACCTGGGGTTTGGTGAAGTCCTCGTCGCCGAAACCCACCGCCCGCAGCATGGCCCGGCCGGGCGCGTGCTCCACGCCTTCCACCACGATGCGCGAATAACGCCGCTTGTCTTTCTGCTCGGTCACACTGCCTCCCTCAACTTCGCCGGCCCTCGTCGTCCTGGTCGCCCTGATCGCCCTGGCTGCCCTTGCGCGGCCTGCCCATTCTCACCGGCGCGCCTGCGCCGGCCGCAGCGCATTGTAGCGGATCGACGGGCCGCCGGCGCCGGCGTGTTCGCGGTGCCGCGGCCCTCAGAACGCGGCCAGCGGCAGGACGACCGCCGCGGCGGCCAGCAGCAGCGCGGCGAGCACCAGCAGCGTGCGTCGGCATCGGCGGGCCCCTTCGGTGGCGAACGGACGCAGGAAGGTCCCGACGTCCGGCGGGCGCTCGTAGCGGGAGAACGAGAGCGCCGCCTCCAGGGCACGCCAGCGGGTCTCATTAAGGCCCTCGATGCGGCGCGCCGACTCCCCCGCCGCCTCGGCCTCCGTCGCATCCCGATTGCCGAATACCCGGCGGCCGGACAGCATGCGATAGGCGAGGCAGGCCAGCGAGTAGATATCGTCGCGGATCGTCGGCGTCTCCCCCTTCAGCACCTCGGGACTGGAATAGGCCGGCGTGGCCGCCTTCAGAACGCCAGGGTCGAAGGTGCCCGTTCCCGTCGCGAGCACCCGGTCCAGGCGCGCGATGCCGAAGTCGCAGAGCTGCACGCTCCCGCCCGGCAACAGCATGACGTTGCCCGGTTTCACATCGGCGTGCACCACGCCTCTCTCGTGGGCATGGGCGAGAGCCGAACCGATGCTGCGCACGATGTGCAGGGCATCGCCGGCGGGCATCGGTTCACCCGGCCGCCGATCCAGCCAGTCCGCCAGCGAGCAGCCGGGCAGCCAGTCCATCACGATATAGAAACGGTTGCCGTCCCTGCCCAGGCCATGGAAGCTCACCACGTTGGGATGGTCCAGAAGGAGCCCGGTCTCCGCTTCTCTCTGCAATGCGCGCAACGCCGGTCCATGCTGGTCGAGCCGGGGTTTCAGTACCTTGACGGCGACCCAGGCCGGCTCGTGGGTCTCGAGAGTGCGCTGGCGGTCGAGGGCCTTGTAGACCACCCCCATGCTGCCGCCCGCCACCCGACGTAACAGCTCGTAACGCCCACCGATGACCGTGCCGATGGCGAGCTCGGCGCCGCTGGCGGCACCCGCCCCCTCCGCTTCGCCGCCCTCATCCAGCCGCGCGGTGGCGAGCTGCTCGCTGTCGGCAGGCGCACCCGCGGCGGCCCCGTTGCCGTCGAGACGCGCGGTGGCGGCCTCTACCTCGCGCTCCGCCCCGTCCCGGCCCTTACCGCTCACAGCACCTTGCCCGGGTTCAGGATCCCGGCCGGATCGAGGGCTGTCTTCAGGTGTCGCATCAGGTCGAGTTCCGTCTCGTCGAGGTAGCGGCGCATCTGCTCGCGCCGCAGCAGGCCCACACCGTGCTCGGCACTGAAGCTGCCGCCGCACGCCTGTACCGTGTCGAAGACGATACCGTTGACTTCAGGCTCGGCGGCGCGGAACGACTCCGGGTCGGCGGCGGCCGGCTGGCTCAGGTTGTAATGGAGATTGCCGTCGCCGACGTGGCCGAACACCACCAGCCGGGCCTCGGGGAAACGGCCGGCCAGCGCCGTGCCGGCCCGCTCGAGGAATTCGCCGATACGCTCCACCGGCACGGAGACGTCGTGCTTCAGACTGACGCCCTCAAAGCGCTGGGCCTCGGAGATACTGTGCCGCAGCCGCCACAGTGCATCCCGGCGGCGCCCGTCCCCGGCCGCCACCGCGTCCCGCACGAGGCCCTCGTCCAGCGCCGTCTCGAGGGCGGCCTCCAGGCGCGGCATGGCCTCACCCGGGTTGTTGGCCGTGCTCTCCATCAGCACGTAGGCCGGATGATCCTCGCAGAAGGGGTGGCGGGTATCGGCGATGTGCGCGAGGACGAATTCCAGGGCCCGGGCGGAGACGAGTTCGAAGGCGCTGATCTCCTCGCCGAGCCGGCCGCGCATGGCCTCCAGCAGCGCCACCGCCTCGCCCGGGCCGTCGATGGCGATCATGGCCGTGGCGACGTCGGCCGGGCGCGGGTGGAGGCGCAGCGCTGCCGCCGTGATGATCCCCAGCGTGCCCTCGGCCCCGATGAACAGGTCGCGCAGATCGTAGCCGGCCGTGTTCTTCCGCAGGGTGCGCAGACCGTTCCACACACGCCCGTCCGCCAGCACCACCTCCAGACCCAGGACCTGCTGCCGCGCCGTCCCGTAGCGCAGTACGTTGATGCCGCCCGCGTCGGTCGACAGGTTGCCGCCGATCTGACAACTGCCCTCCGCGGCGAGGCTGAGCGGGAACAGCCGGCCCACCTCGTCGGCCGCGCGCTGCAGGTCGGCCAGCACGCAGCCGGCCTCCGCGATTACGAAGTCTCCCGCCGTGCTCAGTTGGCGGATGCGGTTCATCCGCCGCAGGCTCAGGATCACCTGGAGGTCTTCGCCACCGGCCACCGCCCCGCCGCAGAGTCCGGTGTTGCCGCCCTGGGGGACGATGCCGATGCCGTGCCGCCTGCATTCGGCGACCACCCGGGCGACCTCCCCGGTAGTCGCCGGCAGCAGCACCAGCGGGGTATCGCTCCGGTAGCGTCCCCGCCATTCCTCGAGGTAGGGCGCCATCGCGTCAGGGTCATCCAGATATCCCCCCTCGCCCACGGCCGCTTTCAGGCCCTCGAGTCTTTTCATCGAGCCTCCGCTCTGCGTGCCTGCACTGCACCGGCCACCGCCGTCGCGCCGCCGCCCCGGGCGCGACCGCAGTTTAGCACCGGCCGGCCGTCCCATCGGCCCTTTGCCTCGGCCGCTTGCATCCACACAGTCTCTTCATTACCGTCGGGCGGGTCCGCCGCCACGCGGGGGCCCGCGGGCAGCACAGGGGCTGCCCGCCAACGCGGGCCACGAGCCAGGCGGCAAGACTTCCGATCGGAGCCGAGATGAACCCGGATGACTATTCGACGGCCGACCACGGCCCGGCGGGCGCCGGCCCGCTGTACTCGGGTACGCTGTCCGAACTGCCGCCGGACATGGATTTGCGCCAGCGCAGCAACCTGGTCCAGCTCGAGCAGCAACTGCACCGGGAATGGGGCCTCGGCCAGAACTGCATCCTCAACTGGTGCATCCACGACGACGGCGTGGCGCTGCTGGTCGTGCCCCACTATGCGGTGGCCGAGTACACAGCCATGCCGGCGCCCGGCGAGCCGCGCCGCTGGCGCGTATCGGAACGCTTCATCATGGACCTGATCTCCGGCCGCCGTCAGCTCACCCCGGCGCAGATGCAGAAGGTATCCCGCCTTCTCCAGGTGCAACCGCGCCTGATCCGCCTGCGCGAGCCGCTGCGCGGCACGCCCGCGGAGACGCGGATCATCGACATGATGGTGAAACGCTACGGCATCAGTTACGTCGAGAATCGTGCCGTGGCGCTGTTCGACATCGTGGGTTTCAGCCTGCTGAGCCCGTTCGAACAGATGACCCAGCTGAACAGCCTGTCCTATTCGCTGAATTCGGCCTACGCCAAGATGCTGGAAGGCGAGCTGCGCATCAATTTCGCGCGTTCCTCGACCGGCGACGGCTTCTATATCTGGAACCGGGACGGCGGTGCGGACTCCAACACCAACCTGTATCACTTCATGCATCTGGTGCTGGCCGACAACGCGATCGCCCGCAGCAAGGCGAAGACCGCATCGGTGCCGCGCCTCAGGGCCGCTTTCCACGTCGGCAGCTGCTACGAGTTTCACCAGGCCGACGGCCTCAACCCGACCGTGCACGACTACATCGTGGGCGAAGTCACCATCGAGCTGGCGCGCATGATCGAGCGAGCCATGCCCGGACAGATCTTCGTGGGCGATTTCCAGGCCCGCGGCCCGCTGGACGAGACACCCGGGACCGGGCTCATCGACCTGGACGCCATCCGCTTCGTCGATCAGGCGCAGCACAACCTGCGTCGGCTGAAGGGCCTCGTGCTCTCCGGCGAGCGCATCTCGGCCATCAAGTGCTATCTCACCGGCGAGAAGCTCGCCTCAGGCAAGTACTCCATCCGCAAGCTGGAGATCGCGGACAAGCACGGGCTGTGCCGCTGCGTCTATAACGCCAAGGTGAATATCTACCGGGAACAGGCCGAGCCCATCCTGCTCGGCATCGAGGACCGGGTACTCCGGCGCGATGCCCACGCCAACCCGACGGCCGAGCTGCTCGCCCGGGATTGAACTGAGAGAAAAGAGACCGAATGGTCGGGGCGAGAGGATTCGAACCTCCGACCCCCACAACCCCATTGTGGTGCGCTACCAGGCTGCGCTACGCCCCGACTACCGGCGGCTGAATCATACTCCCGCGAGCCGCCATTGCAACCCCGGCATCAGCGCCGGAGAATCTTCATGATCTCTTCAAGTTCTATGCGTAACTGCTTGATAATCTGCTGACTCTGACTAACGTCGGACTTGGCTGCCTCGCCGGTGAGCCGCTGCCGGGCGCCTCCGATGGTGAAGCCCTCGTCATACAGCAGACTACGGATCTGACGGATGATCAGCACATCCTGGCGCTGATAGTAGCGCCGGTTGCCGCGGCGCTTCACGGGTTTGAGCTGCGGGAATTCCTGCTCCCAGTAGCGCAGCACGTGCGGCTTCACCGCACAGAGGTCACTCACCTCGCCGATGGTGAAATAGCGCTTGCCCGGGATCGGTGGTAATTCGTCGTTATTTCCCGGTTCCAGCATAGGCTTCCACTCGGGCTTTTAATTTTTGTCCGGGCCTGAAAGTCACCACACGTCGTGCGGAGATCGGTATTTCCTCACCCGTCTTCGGGTTGCGGCCCGGCCGCTCGTTCTTGTCCCGAAGGTCGAAGTTACCGAAGCCCGAAAGCTTTATTTGTTCGCCGGCGGCCAGTGCGGACCGGAGGTCCTCGAAGAAAAGGTCGACCAGTTCGCGAGCTTCTCTCTTGTTGAGACCCAGCTCGTTGAACAGCGACTCCGCCATTGCTGCCTTCGTCAGTGCCATCAGTCTCTCAGTTTCGCTCCGAAGTCCCGTTCCAGAATCTGCACTGCCGAACGCACGGCGGCATCCGCTTCATCGTCGGTAAGGGTGCGCGATGTTTCTTGCAAAATCAAGCCTAAAGCTACGCTTTTTAGCCCTTCTTCTATGCCCTTGCCACGGTACACATCGAACACACGAACTTCCCGCAGCGCCCCTTCGCCGACGTCGCCCAGTGCCGCGGCCATGGCGCCGACCGCCACCGCGTCCGCCACCAGCACGGCGATGTCGCGGCGCACCGACGGATAGCGCGAGATCGGCGCTGATACCGGCACTTTCGCCGCGAATGCAGCGGTGAAATCCACTTCGAGGAGCAAGACCGACTCCGGCAGGTCGAGCCGGGACGCCAGGGCCGGGTGCAGCCGGCCGATATGCCCGAGCCGCTCTCCACCCCTCAGTACCGCAGCGCACTGGCCCGGGTGCATCGCGGGATGGGCTGCCGGCTCCGTCCGCACGGCGGCGGCATCGCCGCTCAGTGCCAGCGCGGCCTCCAGATCCGACTTCATGTCGAAGAAATCCGCAGGACGCTCCTCCGCACCCCACTGCTCGGGCAGCACCGCGCCGCAGGCCACCGCCGCAAGCCGGGGTTCTTCCACCACCGAACCCTCGGCGCCCGAGAAGCACACGCCGATCTCGAACAGCCGCACCCGCGCGCGCTGACGGCTCACGTTCCTCGCGACAGCCTCCAGCAGCCCCGGCAGCAGCGAGGAGCGCATGACCGACAGCTCGGAGGAGATGGGGTTGGCCAGCGTGAGCCCACCGCTCTCGCCCATGATCTCCTGCTGGCGCCTCGGATCGACGAAGCTGTACGTAATCGCCTCGTGATAACCGCGATCGACCATGACCGAGCGCACCCGGTCCCGGTCCACCGCAGTCTCGGTCACCGCCGGCAGACCCAGGGCGCCTCGCGTCCGGATCTCCGGGATCTCGTCGTAGCCATGGACACGGGCGACCTCTTCTATGAGGTCCTCCTCGATGGCGATGTCGAAACGGAAGGTGGGCGGCGTGACCTCCCAGCCCTCGTCGACCGGCGTCACCGTATTGCCGAGCCGCGCCAGGATGTCCCGGATCTCGGCGTCCTCGAGGCTTACCCCGAGGACCCGCGCCAGCCGGTGCCGGCGCAGGAGCACCGCCGGACGAGCCGGCAGGCAGGCTTCGTCCGCGACCTCGGTCACCGGGCCCGGCGTGCCGCCGGCGATGCCGACCAGCAGCGCCGTCGCCCGTTCGATGGCCCGCCGCTGCTCGAGCGGATCCACGCCGCGCTCGAAACGCATGGAAGCATCGGTGTGCAGCCCGAAGCGCCGCGCCCGGCCGGCGAGTGCGTCGGGCGTGAAGAACGCCCCCTCCAGCAGCACGTCGACGGTGCCCTCGCTCACCGCGGTGGACCCGCCGCCCATGATGCCGGCCAGCCCGATCGGGCCCCGGTCGTCCGCGATGACCAGTATCTCGCCGTCCACTTCCACCGTGCGTCCGTCCAGGAGTTCCAGTGACTCGCCCTCCTCGCCGGCGCGAACCTGTATCGCCCCCTGCAACAGTCCGAGATCGTAGCCGTGTAGCGGCTGTCCGTACTCCAGCAGCACGTAATTCGTCACGTCGACGACGGGATGGATGGCGCGGACGCCGCTGCGCCGCAGCCGCTCCTGCATCCACAGGGGCGTGCGGGCGCCGGCGTCTATGCCGCGCACGACGCGGCCGATGAACCGCGGGCAGCGCTCCGGGGCCAGCACCCGGACGGGATGAGTGTCGTCGCTGGCGGCGTCGACCGACGGCACCGACGGATCCGCCAGGGCGGCGCCGGTGAAGGTCGCCACCTCACGCGCGACCCCGAGGACACTGAAGCAGTCGCCCCGGTTCGGCGTGAGGTCGATATCGATGACGGTATCCGGCAGGCCGAGCAGTTCGCCGAGCGGCGTGCCCGCGCTCGCATCCGCCGGCAGTTCCATGATGCCGTCGGATTCCTCGCCGAGACCGAGTTCGGCGATGGAACAGAGCATGCCCGCCGACTCGACGCCCCGCAGTTTGGCCCGCTTCAGCTTTACGCCGTTCGGCAGCACGGTGCCGGGCAGGGCGAGGGCCGAACGCAGCCCGGCGCGAACGTTCGGAGCGCCGCAGACGATCTGTACTTCGTCGCCGCCGGTGGCGACCCGGCAGACGCTCAGCCGGTCGGCACCCGGATGAGCCGCGACGTCCAGCACCTCGCCCACCATGACGCCCTCGAGCCCGGCGCCGAAGCGCTCCGTCCCGTCCACCTCCAGACCCGCGAGGGTGAGGCGTTCGACCAGCGCATCGGTCGACACGTCGGGATCCACCCAGCGGCGCAGCCATGTCTCGCTGATCTTCATCGGCCCGCGAACTGCTCGAGGAAGGCAAGATCGTTATCGAAGAAGGTGCGCAGGTCGCGGACGTCGTAGCGCAGCATCGCCAGCCGCTCCACGCCCATGCCGAACGCGTAACCGGTGTACTCCTCCGGATCGACGCCGACGTTGCGCAGCACGTTCGGGTGCACCATGCCGCAGCCCAGGATCTCCAGCCAGCGGCCCTGTTCGGAGAGCACGTCCACCTCGGCGGAGGGTTCGGTGAACGGGAAATACGACGGCCGGAACCGCAGCGTGGCGCGGCGTTCGAAGAACTGCTCGACGAAGTCGTGCAGCACCGCCTTCAGGTTGGCGAAGCTGACGTCGCGGTCGATCACCAGGCCTTCCACCTGATGGAACATGGGTGTGTGGGTCTGGTCGGAGTCGCAGCGATAGACCCGCCCCGGCGAGATGATGCGGATCGGCACGCCTTCGGCCTGCATGGCGCGGATCTGGACCGGCGAGGTGTGCGTGCGCAGCAGGTGGCCGCCCGGGAAATAGAACGTGTCGTGCATGGCACGGGCGGGATGATTCTCGGGGATGTTCAGGGCCGTAAAGTTGTGGAAATCGTCCTCGATCTCCGGCCCTTCGCGCACCTGGAAACCCGCGTTGCGGAAGATCGCCTCCATGCGCTCCAGCGCACGCACGACGGGATGGCGGCCGCCGGGACGCTGACCGCGGCCCGACAGCGTGACGTCGAGCGCCTCCGCCGCCAGGCCCGCCTCCAGCGCCTCGGCCTCCAGCGCCGCCCGGCGCTCGCCGATGGCATCGGCGACTGCACGCTTCGCCGCATTGATGCGCTGGCCTGCCGCCGGCCGCTCCCCGGCCGGCAGGCCGCCCAGGCTCTTCAGCGCTGCAGTGAGCTCGCCCTTCTTGCCGAGCAGCCGGACCCGGATGCGGTCCAGCGCATCGAGGTCCGAGGCCGCGGCGATATCCTCGCGCGCACGCGCTTCGATCGCGTCGAGATCAAGCATGCTTCCAGGGTTCCCGCTGCGGGGTCCCCGCCCCGGTCAGGCGGAGAGACTTGCCCTGGCCTGCTCGGCGATGGCGGCGAAGCCCTCCGGATCGTGCACAGCGATGTCCGCGAGGACCTTGCGGTCGATCTCGATCTCGGCCTTCTTCAGGCCATTCATCAGTCGGCTGTAGGACAGGCCGTTGGCCCGCGCAGCCGCGTTGATGCGGGTGATCCAGAGCGCGCGGAACTCGCGCTTGCGATTCCGGCGGTCACGGTAGGCGTACTGGCCGGCCTTGATGACCGCCTGCTTCGCCACCCGGTAAGTCTTGCGCCGCGCGCCGTAATAGCCCTTCGCCTTGTCGAGCACTTTCTTGTGCCGACCGCGGGCGATGACGCCTCGTTTCACTCGTGCCATGTTCCTGCCCTCCTCAGCTGTACGGCAGCATGCGACGCACGGCCGGTACGTCGGCGTCGGCTACCTGGAGTGTGTGACGAAGATGGCGCTTACGCTTGGTGCTCTTCTTCGTCAGGATGTGGTTGAGGTGGGACTGGGAACGCTTGTAGCCACCCTTGCCCGTGCGGCGGAAGCGCTTGGCGGCGCCCCGGTTGGTCTTCATCTTCGACATTGTCGTCTCCGTTTTGTCTGGCCCGGTACCGGTCATTGCCGGATCAGGCGGGCTCGGCACCCGCAGGTGTCCTCGCCACTTCTCTTTATGTCGGGCCTGAAGGCCCTCCTACTTCTTTCTCGGGGCAAGCACCATGACCATCTGCCGCCCTTCCATCTGCGGCATCTGCTCGACGGTGGCGAGCTCCTCGAGATCGTCGCGTACTCTCGCCAGCAGTTTGGCGCCGAGTTCCTGATGGGCCATCTCCCGGCCCCGGAATCTCAGCGTCACCTTCGTCTTGTCGCCAGTGGTGAGGAACCTCGTGAGATTCCTCAGTTTCACCTGGTAGTCACCCTCGTCCGTATTCGGCCGGAACTTGACTTCCTTGACGTGGACCTGCTTCTGCTTGCGCTTGGCGGTCTGGGCCTTCTTGTTCTGCTCGAAGACGTACTTGCCGTAGTCCATGATCCGGCACACGGGCGGATCGGCGTTCGGCGACACTTCCACCAGATCCATGCTCTGGCCGGATGAAAGCTCGAGTGCTTCGGACAGTGGCAGTACGCCGACCTGGTCCCCGTCGGCTCCGATGACTCTGACCGTCGACGCATCGATCTCGTCGTTGCGTCGGACGCGTTTTGCTGCAGCGATACGAAGTTCCTCCAATAAACAACGGCCGCGGCTCGCGACCCGTCCCGCCGGCCCGTCGAGGCCGACCCGGGTAAGCGCGTGCCCACGGCCCGTGTCGAACACGGACACGGGCGCTCTCGCCATCGCCCGTATACCGTTCGCAGATTCCGGAATTTTATCGCCGGCCCCGCCCGGAGACAAGCCCGGAGCGGCGCAATTTTACTCGCCGCAACAGTCTGTTGGCCGTCTCCGGAGGCACCCGCCGGGATGCGACTGGTGGGCGATGGTGGGATCGAACCACCGACCTCCACGATGTCAACGTGGCGCTCTACCCCTGAGCTAATCGCCCGCCTCCCCCTCGCAGGGGTGCGCAAAGATACCGGATTGTCACCAATGCAGGCAAGCCGATCAGCCGGCCGCCACGTCGTCCAGCCCGAGCCCGACGCGGCGGATGCGCTCGATCTCGTCGCGCAGCTTCGCCGCCTCCTCGAACTCCAGGTCCCGGGCGTGACGGTACATCTGCTGCTCCAGCCGGTTCGCCTTGCGCAGCAGCTCATCCTCGCTCATGCCCTCCCACGCCGGATGGTCCTCGGCCACCCGCCGGCGCCCGCGGCCCCGACCGGGCGCCGAACGGGCACCCTCCATGATGTCCGCTACCTGCTTGCGGATGGTCTGGGGCGATATCCCGTGCTCGGCATTGAAGGCCTCCTGCTTCGACCGGCGGCGATCCGTCTCCTCCAGCGCCCGCTGCATGGAGCCGGTGATCCGGTCCGCGTAGAGAATGGCCTTGCCGTGGATATTCCGGGCCGCCCTGCCGATGGTCTGGATCAGCGACCCCTCGGAGCGCAGGAACCCCTCCTTGTCCGCGTCCAGGATCGCCACCAGGGAGACCTCGGGCATGTCCAGGCCCTCGCGCAGCAGGTTGATGCCCACCAGCACGTCGAACTCGCCGAGACGCAGGTCGCGAATGATCTCCGTGCGCTCGACGGTATCGATATCGGAGTGAAGGTAGCGCACCCGCACCGAGTGCTCGGCCAGATATTCGGTGAGATCCTCCGCCATGCGCTTGGTCAGCGTCGTGATCAGCACCCGCTCGTCCAGATCCACCCGCTCCCGGATCTCGGACAGCACGTCGTCCACCTGGGCGCGCACCGGCCGCACCTCCACCGCGGGGTCGACCAGACCCGTGGGCCGGACCACCTGCTCGACCACCGCGTCCGCATGCTCGTGCTCGTAGCGCCCCGGGGTCGCCGAGACGTAGACCGTCTGGGGTGCCAGCGCCTCGAATTCGTCGAAGCGCAGCGGCCGGTTGTCCAGCGCCGAGGGCAGCCGGAAACCGTACTCGACCAGCGTCTCCTTGCGGGATCGGTCGCCCTTGTACATGCCGCCGAGCTGGGGGATGGTCACGTGGCTTTCGTCGACGATCAGCATCGCGTCCGGCGGCAGATAGTCGAACAGGCACGGCGGCGGCTCCCCCGGCGCCCGGCCGGAGAGGTAGCGGGAGTAGTTCTCGATGCCCTGGCAGTAACCGAGTTCGGCGATCATCTCCAGATCGAACTGGGTGCGCTGCTCCAGACGCTGCGCCTCCAGCAGCTTGCCGATGTCCCGCAGTACCGCGAGCCGCTCCTTCAGCTCCAGCTTGATGTCGTCGATGGCGGCCAGCAGCCGCTCCCGCGGGGTCACGTAATGGGTCTTCGGATAGACCGTCAGCCGGGGCACCCGGGCCGTGACCTCCCCGGTCAACGGATCGAACCAGGCCAGCGACTCGATCTCGTCGTCGAACAGCTCGATGCGCACCGCCTCGCGCTCGGATTCCGCCGGGAAGACGTCGATCAGGTCGCCGCGCACCCGATAGGTGCCCTGGGAGAGCTCCATCTCGTTGCGCTTGTACTGCATCTCCGCCAGCTTGCGCAGGATCGTGCGCTGGTCGAGCCGGTCGCCCCGGACCAGGTGCAGCACCATGCTGAAATACGCCTCCGGGTCGCCCAGACCGTAGATGGCGGATACCGTGGCGACGATGATCGCATCCGGGCGCTCGATCAGCGCCTTGGTCGCCGACAGCCGCATCTGCTCGATGTGGTCGTTGATCGACGCGTCCTTCTCGATGTACGTATCCGAGGCGGGCACGTACGCCTCGGGCTGGTAGTAATCGTAATAGGAGACGAAGTACTCCACCGCGTTATTGGGGAAGAACTCGCGGAACTCGCCGTAGAGCTGGGCCGCCAGCGTCTTGTTCGGCGCCAGAACAATGGTCGGGCGCTGCACCTGCTGCACCACGTTGGCGATCGTGAACGTCTTGCCGGAGCCGGTGACACCGAGCAGGATCTGGCGGGCGAGCCCGTCGCGCACCCCCTCCACGAGAGAGCGTATAGCCTCCGGCTGGTCGCCGGCGGGTTCGTAGTTCGAAGCCAGTGTGAAGTGTCGTTCGGACATCGCTCGAGTGGGGAAGCTATGTGTAGTGGCCAGGATCGCCAGGATCACCAGGGTCGCCTTCCCGGTTGGGGGCCCGACAGCGTTCCAGTACCATTCGGCGGAGAAACCCGCCCGGAGGCAAACGTTTGAGTCTAACAGTTTCGACCCGGCTGAGCCGCGTGCGTCCCTCGCCTACCATGGCCGTCACGGCTCTCGCCGCCGAGCTGCGTGCCGCCGGCAGGGACGTCATCGGCCTCGGCGCCGGCGAGCCCGATTTCGACACGCCGGAGCACATCCGCGAGGCGGCCATCGAGGCGATCCGCGCTGGCCGCACCCGCTATACCGCGGTGGACGGTATTGCGGAGCTGCGGGAAGCCGTGGCAGATAAGTTCCGCCGCGACAACGGACTGGAGTATGCGGCGGAGCGCGTCATCGTCTCCGGCGGTGCCAAACAGATCTGCTACAACGTCTGCCAGGCGGTGCTGAATCCGGGCGACGAGGCCGTGATCCAGGCGCCCTACTGGGTCTCCTATCCGGACATGGTGCGTCTCGCGGCCGGCGAACCGGTCATCGTGGAGACCGGTCTCGAGAGCGGCTTCCGCATGCGGCCCGAGCAGCTCGAAGCGGCCATCACGCCCCGGACCCGGCTCGTGATTCTGAACAGTCCCGGCAACCCCAGCGGCGCCGGCTACCGCCGCGAGGACCTGGCCGCGCTGGGCGAGGTGCTCGCCGGCCACCCGGACATCGTCGTCGCCACGGACGAGATCTACGAGCACATCTGGTGGGCGGACGAGCCGTTCACCTCCTTCGCCGAGGCCTGCCCGGCGCTGCTCGAGCGCACCGTAACCATCAACGGGGTCTCCAAGTGCTACGCGATGACCGGCTGGCGGATCGGCTACGCGGCCGGACCGGCGACCCTGATCGGCGCAATGAAGAAAATCCAGAGCCAGAGCACCTCGAACGCCTGCACGATCTCCCAGTACGCCGCGCTGGCCGCCCTGACCGGCGACCAGTCTTGCGTCGCCGAAATGAACCAGGCATTCCGGCAGCGGCACGACTTCGTGGTCGACGCCCTGAACGCCATCGACGGCGTCGCCTGCCGGCCCGGCGAAGGCACCTTCTACGCCTTCGCCGATGCCCGGGAGGCCATCGCGCGTCTCGGCATGGCCGACGACACCGACCTCTGCCGGATGCTGCTGAACGAGGTCGGCGTCGCCGTGGTGCCCGGGTCTGCGTTCGGCACGCCCGGACACTTCCGGTTGTCGTACGCCTGCGGCCTGGAGACGCTGAGGGACGCGCTCGGGCGGCTCGAATCGGCCCTTGCCGGCCGGGACGCGGTCACTTGACTTGGGTTGCCGCCTCCCCCAGAATTCTGCGCCTGCTGCGGCGCGCCGCAGCGTCCTGCCATTCCCCGGTAGCTCAGTTGGTAGAGCGGTTGACTGTTAATCAATTGGTCGCTGGTTCGAGTCCGGCCCGGGGAGCCAGATTCCGGAATCCCTGGTAGTACCGGAGATGTCCTCGAAAGCCCGCCACAGTGCGGGCTTTTTCGTGGCAGAACGAGCCGGTCCGTGCCTGCACGCAGCGATCCCGCCCAGCTACAGGCTACGACGGCCGGCTGGCCTCGGCGGGCAGTCAACTGTCAAAGAAACTGCATCATCAGCGTCGCGATGCCGAGGAAAGAGAAAAAGCCCGCGATATCGGTGACGGTAGTGAGAACAATGGAGGACGAGGTGGCCGGGTCCTGACCGAGCCGGGTCAGGAGAATCGGGATCAGCGCGCCCGCGAAGCCGGCGGCCACCATCGCGAGAATCATCGAGGAGAAGATGACGGCCACGAGCCCGGCCGACTGACTCCAGAACCACACACCGAGCCCGCAGGTAATGGCGATACCGATGCCGTTCACCAGCCCGACGATGACCTCCTTGCGTACCACCCGCAGCCACTGGCGCACGCTGATCTCGCGCAGTGCCAGTCCGCGCATGGTCACGGCGAGGGCCTGGGCGCCGGCGTTACCGGACTGGCCCGCAACTACCGGCAACAGGACCGCCAGCGCCGTGACCTGGGCGATGGTGGCTTCGAACAGACCGACGACGGCAGCCGCCAGGAACGCGGTCAGCAGATTGATCTGCAGCCAGGGCATGCGCCGCCGAACGGTGAACATGGGGGTGGACAGCGCCTTCTCCGCGCGGCCGGCACCCACCATGGTCTGGATGTCGATAGACGCGTCCTCCTGGACCGCCCGGGCGAGGTCGTCGTGCGTCACCGCACCGAGGAAGATGCCTTCGCCGTCGACCACCGGCAGATCCAGGATTCGGTAGCCCTCGAACGCGTGGGTTACGGTTTCCATGGAATCCATCGGATGCACGGTCATACTGACCGGCAGCTCGAGCGACGAGAGGGGCAGATCCCGGCTTGCCAGGGCAACGTCTTTCAGCGGTGCCCGCCCGCTCAGGCGACCGGCGCCGTCCACCAGGAACAGCGACCGCGCCGTCAGCATGCCGGACTCGCCCAGCGCGCGCAGCAGCTGGCCGACCGTCAGGTCTCGCGGGTATGCCCCGACGCCCGGGTTCATCACCCGGCCCGCGGTATCGGGCGGGTAGGAACCGAGACGTTCCAACTCGGCGCGCACGGCGGGCTCGAGCCGAGCCTGGCGTCCGGCACGTTCGTCCTGGGGCAGCGAGGCCATGATCCGCAGGGTCTGTGCCGGTTGCAGCTCTTCCAGGATACGGTCGCCGAGTCCGTCAGGCAGTGCCGTCAGCAGCCGGGCCGCGCTGTCAGGCATCAGGAATGCGAACACCGGCGCGAGGGTGGCGGCCGACTGACGTGCGACGGCGTCGAGCACTTGCGCCGGCTCCAGTTCCTCGATACGCCGCGCTGCCTCTACCGGGAAATCGCGCAGATAGCGCCGCGTCATCAGGTCCTCTGCAATCGCCAGATCGTTGCTGGTCACGTCCTTCTCCCCGTGTCGGGGCCGGCAGACCGGCCATCGGCGAATTGCAGGAGGCCGCCGACGAAACCCACGAACGCATCCGCCAGCGCGACCGGCAAGGCATCGTCAGCACGGCCGGCAGCAGTGGACTCGACCGCCAGCGCTTCACGCAGCGCGCTGCGCGAGATCGTGCCGATGACGTGTTCCTGCCGACTGACGACCGGCAGGCTGAGGTAACGGTCCCAGGCCTCCAGCGGCCGGATGGCCGCGACACGCGCCCGTGCGGACAGCGGCGCAACGCTGCGGTCAGTGATCTCGCCGAGCGGCGTGCGCCCGCTGTAGCGCAGGAGCAGAACCGGATCGACGAGGCCGGACAGGCGCCGCTGTTCGTCGACCACGATGACGCAGCCGCTTTCCGCCCGCGTGGCCTGGCGCACCAGCTCCCGCGCGTCTGCGACCGTCTGAGCGGCACCCTGAGTCAGTATCGCAGGCGTCATGTGTGCACCCACCGTATCGGCCGGGAAGTCGAGGGTGGCACGCAGATCGCGGCGCACCGCCCGCGGCAGCTCTGCGAGGACCGCTGCCCGGAAATCGGCGCGCATCAGGCGCAGGAGCCCCGCCGCATTCTGGTAAGCCAGGCCCCGCAGCACGGCGGCTGCAGTGTCTGGCGGCATGCCGGCCAGTCGCTCACAGGCGACTGAGGGACCCATACGGGCGATCACGCGGCTGGCGAAACGTGCCGGAATATCCGCCAGCAGGGCCCGCGCCTTCGCCGGCTCCATCGCGGTCAGGGCTCGCGCCGCCGTGTCGGGCTGGCGGTCGATGAACGACAGAATCAGCGAGCGCGGTGTTTTCGCCGTCTTTCCGGCCCTGTCCCTAGCCACCGTCCTGACCCGCCTCGCCACGCCCCCGGACGGCGGTCAGGATCAGCACCCGGCCCGCCTCCAACCGGTGGGCGGGCAGCAGCACCCGTCCCTCATCCGTCTCGACGGCTATGTGCGTGCGGGAGATTTCGAGCAGTTCGCCCTCGACGTCTTCGACCCGCAGCCGCATGCCGGGCAGGAGCACGTGACGGGCGTTGCGGGCGGCGATGAGATTGGAGACAAATGTGCCGGAACCCGCCGCGAACGAGACCACCACGCCGAACACGCCGCCGCCCAGGATGATGGCGAAGGCGATCAACAGTATCGCCACCTCTATCCCGGCTTGATCCAGACCGATGATGAGCGCGATGGCGAGAATGGCCAGCTGGGCCAGACGGCCGAGCAGTCCGGCGGTGCGCAGCTCGGCCGCCTCGGCCGAGGAGGCGACGAACTCGCGCAGATAGACACTCGCGAAATAGCCGACCACCAGTATCGAGGCCCCGATGATCACGCTCGGCAGATGGGCCACGAGCTGATTCAGCCACTGCCCGATGGAACCGATGCCGACCACGCCCGCCGCGAGCACCAGTGCCAGAATCAACACCAGCCAGAAAGCGATCTCGCCGGTGACCGTCGTGAAGGCGAGTGAGATGCGCACCCCCGCTGCGGAGCCCCGACGGAGCGTCCGCTCGAGCAGGCGATTGGCTAACTCGGCGGAACGGCGGGCGCCCCGGCGTGCCAGTCGGGCCAGGAACCAGCCGGCGATGACGATCAGCAATGCGGCGACCAGCGACGGCAGGTTGGCCGCCACGGCCTGATAGACCCCGCTCAGGGTCTGGGTCAGGAAACTCGATGGGGACGTCTCGGCGGTTCCCAGGATACTGCTCTCTAGCTGCGACTGAGTTTCATCATACAGACGGATGTCCCCGCCACCCAGGAGTCGAGCGATGGACGTCGCGCTTCATGGAGGGAGAACGGTCGGTCAGCCGGACGGGAGCGCCAGGCCTGACGCCGACGGCCCCGGCCGGCCAGGCCGGAGCGATCTCCGAAAGCGTTATGCCGGGGTTGGAATTTTCTCGAACCTGTCGAGAATTCGTCTCTAATTCATTGACTTTAATCAGGTTCTGATACGCTTTGTTCACGCTCCGCCAATACCCGTATCGGCGCTCCGTCTCCTTCGGGCCGCAACAGATAGCCGCCTTCGGCCTCCGGGTCCGGGATCACCTCTGCCGCGAAGGGCAATTCCCGCTCGCCATCCGGTTGATCGTCCCGCAGCCGCCAGTAGCGACCGTCGTCGCTGACGTAACGCCGCCAATCCCGGCCGCGACGATGCTCGTGGACGAACGCCACGATCCGGATATCCCGGAAGCGGGCCCGGTAGGCGTCGGACCTCCTGTCGCCAGACCTGTCGCCGCGTCCTTCCATGAGCGTCGAGTAGCGGCGGGAGCCCTCCTCCCCGGACGCCGCCGCGGACAGCTTCTCCGCCGCGAGACGGTCGAAACAGGCCAGCCGCTCGCCGTCGTCCTCCAGCGCCACGCACTGCCTGAGTTCGGCGGTGGACCAGGTCTGCGCCGACGCGATTGCCGGGCACAGCAAGAGCAGGACGCTCGCCGGCACCGACGCGAAGGCGAGGGGTACCAGCCGGCGCTCCATCATCCCGCGCGACTCCGCAGGTACTCCCGGAACGGCTCGCCCAGCGTCGGGTGCTTCAGGGCCAGCTCCACCGTCGCCTGCAGATAGCCGAGCTTGCTGCCGCAGTCGTAGCGCGTGCCTTCGAAGGTGTAGGCGTAGACCGGATGGCTATCCAGCATGGCGGCAATGGCATCGGTCAACTGGATCTCGCCGCCGGCGCCCCGCTCGGTCTTCTCCAGCTTGTCGAAGACCATCGGGTCCAGCAGGTAGCGACCCACCACGGCCAGCGTCGACGGTGCGTCCTCCGGCGCAGGTTTCTCCACCATCTGGCGGATTCGCTGGCGCCCCGGTGCATCCTCTTCCACCGCCACGATGCCGTAGCTGGAAGTCTTGTCCCTGGGGACTTCCTGAACCGCCAGAACACTGCCGTCGTGATCGGCATATTCGGCCGCCATCTGCTTCAGACAGGGCACCTCGGCGTCGATCAGATCGTCGGCCAGATGGACGAAGAACGGCTCGTTGCCGACCGCAGGCCGGGCGCAGAGCACGGCATGGCCAAGACCGAGGGGGATGCCCTGGCGGATGAACACGCAATCCACGCCTGCCGGCAGCGTGTTTCGCACCGAATCCAGCAAACGTTGCTTGCCGGATTCGGCGAGAGCGCGCTCCAGCTCCGGATCGACGTCGAAGTGGTCCTCGATCGCCCGCTTCGTGCTGCCCGTGACGAATACGAGCTTGGTCGCACCCGCCGCGATGGCCTCTTCCACCGCGTACTGGATCAGCGGCTTGTCGACGACCGGCAACATCTCCTTCGGACTGGCCTTGGTGGCGGGCAGGAAACGGGTGCCCCTGCCGGCGACGGGGAAAACGGCGGTCCTTACCGGTTTGCTCAATGTCGCGCTCCTCTTCTGGGTGACGCGACCAGTTTAGCGAGAGGACCCCGGGTTGGCCATGCGGTCCCCGCCCCGGGGCGGCGGGGACCGGGCGCGACCGGCCGGTCTACTCGGCGGATTTCTCCGCGGCAGCGAGACGGATGTTGTCCCGATTGGCGGCAAGGATGCGCTCTCCCACACCCTTCACCGCCAGCAGGTCGTCGACGCTGCGAAACGGACCGTTCGCCTGCCGATAGGCCACGATGGCGCGGGCGCGGGCAATGCCGATCCCGTCCAACTCGGCCGCGATGGTCTCGGCGTCCGCCGTATTGACGTTCACCGGGCCCGAGACGGCGGCCAGCGGCGCCAGCAGGCCCGCGAGCAACGCCGTGATCCATGGGGTTTTCCTGGTCATTTCACTGTTCCTCCGGTTACGGTTCCGCGGACGACGACTCTGCGCCCGCATACCGGAGGATCATGCCGGGGTGGCGCGGCGGCAGCCGGCCGTCATTCTCGCCGAAGCGTGGAGATTAGGCCGGCGAGCGCGCGATCTCGCCCTGGCGCAGCAGGGAATCGAAGCGGACCTTCTCGGCCGGTCTCTGGGTCTCCCAGGCCTTGCAGCTCGGACACTGCCAGAGCAACTGCATGCTGGAGAAACCGCATTCCTTGCAGCGATAGCGCGGGGAGCGCCGCGCGAGCAGGGCGAGGCCTTCGCGGATCCGCGCGAGGGCCTCCCGGCGCGGCTCGCTGCCCGCGGTCGCGAGTTCCTGGCCGGCCACAAAAGAGGCCAGCGTCGGCTCCGTGAGAATGTAGTGCTCGACGCAATCGTCGATGACCGGCCCACGCAGGTCGTGCAGGATCGCGCTGTAGGCGATGGCGGTCCGATAGTCTGCATCGCGCCGGATCAGCGCGTCGATCTCCTGCTGCAACTCGCCGACCCTGCCGGTGGCCGCCAGCAGATCCGCCATGCGTGGCAGGATCTCCACCAGGAAATCCGGGTGTTCCTCGAGAGTGCGGCGATAGAGGCGCAGCGCCGTACGGGCGTCCCCCTGCTCCCGCGCGATGCGGGCGCGGTCGAGGGCGCCGCGCACGGTGGGCCGGCGACGGCTGCGGGCCTTGCGCAGCAGGTTCCGGGCCCGCTGCCATTCCCCGCGCTCCATGGCCTGCTCGGCCAGCTCGCAATAGTAATGAGGTACCCGCCGGCTCATGGAACCACGACTGTCCTCGAGTCGCTCGCCGGTCTCGATCGCCTTCTCCCACTCGTGTTCCTGCTCGTAGATGCCGCAGAGCGCGAGCAGCGCGTCCTCCCGGTACACCGGCTTGTCCGTCAGCGTCTCGAACATCTTCTCGGCCCGATCCAGCAAGCCGGCCCGCAGGTAATCGCGAGCGAGCGCGTTCATCGCCTCGTCCCGTTGCTCCGTCGAGAGATCCGGCCGGGCGATGATGTTCTGGTGGATGCGGATCGCGCGGTCCACCTCGCCGCGCCGGCGGAACAGGCTGCCGAGAGCAAAGTGGGTCTCCAGGGTGTCGTCATCGACGCGGACGACCTTCAGGAACAGGTCGAGCGCCTGATCCGTCTGCTCGTTCAGCAGGAAATTGAGGCCCTTCAGGTAGTCGGTGCTGAGATTGCCGCCGTTCTCTTCCCGCTCACGGCTGCTCTCGCCGAACCGGCCGAACAGCCACCCGGCTGCCGCGATGAGCAGAAATAACCCGGCAAGCAGAAATGCCTGGTTACTCGGCAGCATCTTGCAGCGGCAGGCTGCGCAGCTTGCTCACCTCCTGCTCCGCGGCGGCCAGGTTCTTGCGCAGCCGCCGGCGCTCGGCCACCGATCTCAGGACGAAGAACCCGGCACAGAACAGGCCGAACAGCCAGCCCAGGGCGAAGGTGATGGTGAAAGCGACCGCGATCTGGGTCTGGACCGTCGTGAAAGCCAGATCGAGGCTGACTTCCTGGGTGTTCAGCCAGGTGAAGACGATGATCGCCACGAGCAGGGCGATGATGAGGACGATGGTCGCGATCTTGCGCAGCATACCGGCACCTGAATCAGCAGCGGGGCTCAGCGGAGCACCCCCTCATGAGTCTAGTGCAGATGGCTGCCGATTGGTAAGCCCGCCGCGCGCCGTTCAGTTCTTGATGGGGAGGTGTCGGCTCTCGTTGACCCGCTCGCGCAGGTCCTTGCCCGGCTTGAAATGGGGGACGTGCTTGCCGGAGAGTGCGACGGCCTCGCCGGTCTTCGGATTGCGCCCCATGCGCGGGGGACGGTAGTGCAGGGAGAAGCTGCCGAAGCCGCGGATCTCGATGCGATCGCCGCGGGCCAGCGCATCGCTCATGATCTCGAGCAGATGCTTGACCGCCAGCTCGACGTCTTTCGCGGGCAGATGCTTCTGCTTCCTGGCGATTATCTCGATCAGTTCAGACTTCGTCATAGGTGCGTTCGCTTTCTTCCGCCCGCGCAGCCGCGCGGCTCCCCGCTATCCGCAAGGCGCCCGGGCAGTGCTCCCGCCCGGGCGCCTCCGGTCCCCTGTCAGTCGGAATTGCCGGAGATCTGCTCCTTCAGCAGCTCGCCCAGCGTCGTGCCGGAAGCACTGCTGCCGGACTCCGACTTGTAGCTCGCGACGGCTTCCTGCTCCTCGTGGGCCTCCTTGGCCTTGATGGAGAGTTGCACGCTGCGGTTCTTGCGATCCACCGCCGTGAACTTGGCCTCCACCTCTTCGCCGGTCTTCAGCACGGTGCGGGCGTCTTCCACCCGTCCGCGCGCCAGCTCCGAGGCACGGAGATAGCCGGTAATGCCGCCGCCGAGATCGACCTCGGCACCGCGGGCATCCACTTCCGTGACCGTGCCCTTGACGATGCTGCCCTTCGGGTTCTGCGCCAGCCAGGACGAGAAAGGATCCTGGTCGAGCTGCTTGATGCCGAGGGAGATCCGCTCGCGCTCCGGGTCGATGGCGAGCACCATGGCTTCGACTTCCTGACCCTTTCGGTAATTGCGCACCATGTCCTCTCCGCCCTCGTCCCAGGAGATGTCGGACAGATGCACCAGCCCGTCGATGTCGCCTTCCAGGCCGATGAAAATGCCGAAGTCGGTGATGGACTTGATCTGGCCGCTGACCTTGTCGCCCCGGTTGTAGTTGGCGGCGAACTCGGCCCACGGATTCGGCTTGCACTGCTTGATGCCGAGCGAGATGCGGCGGCGGTCCTCGTCGATATCGAGCACCATCACCTCCACTTCGTCGCCGACCTGCACGACCCGCGAGGGATTGACGTTTTTGTTCGTCCAGTCCATCTCGGAGACGTGGACCAGGCCCTCGACGCCGTCCTCGATCTCCACAAAGCAGCCGTAGTCGGCAATATTCGTGACGCGGCCGAAGATGCGGGTGGTCGGCGGGTAGCGCCGGCTGATGTTCTGCCACGGATCGGCGCCCAGCTGCTTGATGCCGAGGGAGACGCGCTGACGCTCGCGGTCGAACTTCAGGATCTTCACCTCGATCTCGTCGCCGACGTTGACGATCTCGGAGGGATGCTTCACCCGCTTCCACGCCATGTCGGTGATGTGCAGCAGGCCGTCGATGCCGCCGAGATCCACGAAGGCACCGTAGTCGGTCAGGTTCTTCACGATACCCTTGACCACATGGCCTTCCTGCAGGCTCTCCAGCAGCGCCTCGCGCTCGGCGCTGTACTCTTCCTCGACCACCGCGCGGCGGGACACCACCACGTTGTTCCTGCGCTGGTCGAGTTTGATGACCTTGAATTCGAGTACCTTGCCCTCGAGGTAGGACGGGTCGCGCACCGGCCGCACGTCGACCAGCGAGCCGGGCAGGAACGCCCGCACGTTGTCGATCTCGACCGTGAAGCCGCCCTTGACGCGGCCGTTGATGACGCCGTTGACGATCTCGCCCTTCTCGAACGCCTCTTCCAGGTGCGTCCAGGTCCGGGCGCGGATGGCCTTCTCCCGGGACAGGCGCGTCTCGCCGAAACCGTCCTCGACGGCGTCCAGCGCCACCTCGACGGTGTCGCCGACCGCGACGTCGACTTCGCCGTTCTCGTTCTGGAACTGTTCGGCCGGGATGACCGCCTCGGATTTCAGGCCGGCGTTGACGATGACGACGTCTTCGTTAACGGAAACGACCTTGCCGTTCAGGATGGAGCCAGGTTTGATCTGTTGACTGGCGATGCTCTCTTCGAAGAGCTCAGCAAATGATTCAGACATTGATTTGGAAACCATGCCGCCCGCAGGCAGCCCTCGTTGAAATTACACGCCTGCCGCTTCCTGCGACCGACGGTCCACACAAAATAAAAGCCGGACTACCCTGTCCGACCTGCACTACCCTGCCTGCTCGTCGCCGAGCCTTTCCGCCGCCAGACCGAGCACTTTTTCCGTCACCTGCTCGATGCCCAGTGAGGTGGAATCGATCACGATGGCGTCCTCGGCCGGGACCAGCGGCGCCACCGATCGCTCGGTATCTCTGCGGTCACGCTCCGCGATATCGCGGGCAAGGCCGGCAAGCGTAACACCAATACCCTTGTCTTTCAACTGCTTATAGCGCCTCCGAGCCCTCTCCTCGGCGCTGGCCGTCAGGAAGATTTTCAGGGCGGCCGCGGGAAAGATCGCGGTGCCCATATCGCGCCCGTCGGCGACCAGGCCGGGGGGCTCGCGGAAATCCCGCTGCCGGGCCTTGAGCGCCTCGCGCACCTCGGCCACCGCGGCGATCCGCGAGGCCAGCCGGCCGCACTCCTCGGTGCGCAGCTCGCCCCCCACCTCGTCGCCGTCCAGCCACACCGTTTCGGCCCCGTCGGATGCGCCGAAAGACACCCGCATCTCCCGCGCGGCCCGCACCAGGCCGGCTACGTCGTCGACGTCGATACCCCGGCGTGCGGATGCCAGCGCGGTCAGACGGTAGAGCGCGCCGCTGTCCAGCAGGTGGAATCCCAACGCCGTGGCCACACGCCGCGCGATCGTCCCCTTGCCGGATCCGCTCGGGCCGTCGATGGCGATGACGGGCACCGTGTTCACGCCAGCGTCTCCAGCCCGAAGCCCGCCTGGCGGCAGGTCTCCGGGAAGCCGGGGAACGAGGTGGCAACGTTGGCGACATCGCCAATTTCGATGGGCTCCTCCGCCGCAACTCCTGCTATGGCGAAGGCCATGGCGATGCGATGATCACCATGGCTGTCGACCCGGCCGCCCGCGAGCCGTCCGACGCCGCGGATGCGCGCGGAGTCCACGGTCTCCTCCACTTCGACGCCGAGCCGCCGCAGGCCCTCGGCCATGGCGGCGATCCGGTCGCTCTCCTTCACCCGCAGCTCGCCGATGCCACGGAACAGCGTTTCGCCCTCGGCGCAGGCCGCCGCCACGAACAGCACCGGGAACTCGTCGATGGCCAGCGGCACGAACTCCGGGTCCACGTCGATACCCCGCAGCGCCGAGCGGCGCACCGTGATATCGGCCACGGGCTCGCCGCCGGCGAGCCGCTCGCCCGCGATCCCGATGTCCGCCCCCATCTCGCGGAGGATGCCGATCACCCCGGTGCGGGTCGGATTCACGCCCACGTTGCGGATGACCAGGCCATCCCGGGCCGCCAGTGCGCCGGCCACGAGAAAGAACGCGGCCGAGGAAAGATCGCCGGGCACGGGGATTTCTATGCCGCGCAGCGTGGATGGCCCCTCCAGCATGATCGTGTTACCGCTGCGATGCAGCTTCGCGCCCATGGCGGTGAGCATCCGCTCGGTATGGTCGCGGGTCACCTCCGGCTCCGTCACCCGGCTGGCGCCCCGGGCGTACAGGCCCGCCAGCAGAATCGCCGACTTCACCTGGGCGCTCGCCACGGGCAGCAGGTAATCGATGGCGTCCAGCGGCCGTCGGCCCCGGATCACCAGCGGTGGACGACCGGCTTCGCTGTCGATCTCCACGCCCATCAGGGTCAGCGGATCGATGACCCGGCCCATCGGCCGCTTCACGAGCGACGCATCGCCGGTTAGCACCGAGCGGAACGGCTGGCCGCCCAGCAGACCGCAGAACAGGCGCATCGCCGTGCCCGAATTGCCGAGATCGAGGGGCGCGGCCGGTGGGGTGAGGCCGTCGGCACCCACACCGCGCACCCGCAGGGCGCCGTCCGGCTCACGTTCCACCGCCACGCCCATGGCCTCGAGCGCCCCGAGCGTGGCGAGGCAGTCCTCGCCTTCCAGGAAGCCGGTGACCCTCGTGTCGCCCTCCGCGATGGCACCCAGCATCAGCGAGCGGTGGGAGATCGACTTGTCCCCCGGCACCCTGATCTCGCCCGCCGGCACTCCGCCGGGCACCGTGCGAAACGCCCCGACGCTCACAGCACCGCCTTCGGGTAGGCCCCCAGCACGCGGAACAGCGACGTGCCCTCCTCCAGTTCCGCCAGTGCATCCGCCAGCGGCGACTCGTCCGCATGGCCTTCCAGATCGATGAAGAACACGTAGTCCCATTTCTTGCGCCGGGACGGCCGCGATTCGATGCGGGTCATGCTGATGCCGTGCTTCGAGAACGGCGCGAGCAGGGTGTGCAGCACGCCGGCGCCCGCCGTATCGCTGGCCGACACCAGCACCGACGTCTTGTCGTCACCGCTCGGTGTGAGGAGATCCCGGCCGATCACCAGGAAGCGCGTGGTGTTGTCGGGCCGGTCCTCGATATCCGCCACCATCACGTCCAGGCCGTACACCTCGGCCGCGGCTTCGCCCGCGATGGCCGCCGTGCCCGCCTCGTCGCGGGCCCGGCGCGCGCCGGCCGCGTTGCTCGTGACCGGTATCAGTTCCGCCTGAGGCAGATACTCCCGCAGCCAGACCCGGCACTGTGCCAGTGACTGCTGGTGAGCACAGATGCGCTCCACCTTGTCCATCGACGGCAGGTTGCCGAGCAGATGCTGGCGGATGCGCAACTCGATCTCGCCGCAGATCTTCAACGGCGACATCAGGAACATGTCCAGCGTGTGGTTGACGGTGCCCTCGGTGGAGTTCTCGATGGGGACGACGCCGAAGTCGGCATGGCCGGCCTCGACCTCGTGGAAGACCTCCTCGATGGTGGCGAGTGGCAGCGCCCGCACCGAATGGCCGAAGTGCTTGCTGACCGCCGACTGGGTGAAGGTGCCCTCGGGGCCGAGAAAACCGATCTTCAGCGGCTCCTGCTGGGCGAGGCAGGCCGACATGATCTCCCGGAACAGCCGCACCATCTCCTCGTCGCTGAGCGGGCCCTCGTTGCGCGCGAGCACCGCGCGCAGCACTTCCGCCTCGCGCTCGGGCCGGAAATAGTCGATCGAGCGGGCGAGCTCTCCCTTGCTCTCGCCTACCAGTTTCGCCTGCTCGGCGCGGGCATTGATCAGGGCCTGGATCTGCTCGTCGATCTCGTCGATGCGTTGCCGGATCTCGGTGAGATCCGGCGCCGGTGTGCGCTCGTTCATCGGGGATTTCCTGTTCTCAGGCGGCAAGTCTAACGGCTGGCGCGGCAAGGGACACCTCAGGCGCGGGTCCGCTCGAACTCCGCCATGAAGGCCACCAGCGCATCGACCCCCGCCTGGGGCATGGCGTTGTAGAGACTCGCCCGCATGCCGCCGACCGAGCGATGGCCTTTCAGGTTGGCCAGCCCCGCGGCCTCGGCCTCGGCCAGGAACGTCGCATCGAGGGCCGGATCGGCCAGCGTGAACGGCACGTTCATGCGCGAGCGGGAGCCGGGATCCACCGGATTCGCGTAGAAATCCGAGCGATCGATGGCCTGGTAGAGAGTCTCCGCCTTGCGGGCGTTGGCGGCACCGATGGCCTCGAGCCCGCCCTGCTCCAGCAGCCAGTCGAAGACCAGATCCGCCATGTACCAAGCGAATGTGGGCGGCGTGTTGCTCATGGAGCCGGCCTCGGCGTGCACGGCATAACGGAGCATGCTCGGCACCTCGTCCCGGGCCGTCTCCAGCAGGTCGTCGCGGACGATGACCAGCGTCAGCCCGGCAGGGCCGATGTTCTTCTGCGCGCCGGCATAGATGAGGCCGAAGCGGCCGACGTCGAGCGGGCGGGAGAGGATACTGGAGGACATGTCCGCCACCAGCGGCACGTCGCCCGTGTCCGGTATCCAGTGGTATTCCACGCCGCCGATAGTCTCGTTGGGCGTGTAGTGGAGGTAGGCGGCGTCCCTGCGCGTCTCCCACTCGGCGGCGGCGGGCACGCGGGTATAGCCAGAGCCCTCCTCGTCTGCCGCGACATTCACGCCGCAGAACCGCCGCGCCTCGGCCACGGCCTTGCGGCCCCAGTTGCCGGTCACCACGTAGTCCGCCATGGCATCCGGCGTCGCGAGATTCAGGGGTGCCATCGCGAACTGCAGCGTGGCCCCTCCCTGCAGGAACAGCACGCGATAGTTCCCGGGGATGCCGAGCAGCCGGCGCAGCGCCGCCTCCGAGCGCTCCGCAACCTCCCGAAACGCGGCGCCGCGATGGCTGAGTTCCATCACGGACATCCCGGTGCCGGCGAAATCCGTCAGCTCCTCACGTGCACGTTCCAGCACCGCCAGTGGCAGCGCTGCGGGACCGGCACTGAAGTTATGGACGCGGGCCCCTGCGCTTACCGTCGCCATTGCCATTCAGCTTCTCCGGTACGGCGGCGCCGGTGCGGGCTGACCGTCACTCGTCCTCGTCCTCCGTGAGGGCCTCGATGCGCTCCAGGCCCACGAGAGCTTCGTCGTCGCCCAGGCGGATCAGACGCACGCCCTGTGTGTTGCGGCCGAGGATCGAGATATCGGCGACCGGCGTGCGCACCAGCGTACCGGCGTTGCTGATCAGCATGATCTCGTCGTCATCGGAGACCTGCAGCGCGCCCACCATGCGGCCGTTGCGCTCGGACGTCTGGATGGCGATGAGCCCCTGACCGCCGCGGCCCTGGACCGAGAACTCGTCCGCTTCGCTGCGCTTGCCGTAGCCGTGCTCCGTCGCGGTGAGGATAAGGCCCTCCGACAGGATGATGAGCGCGATCACCTCGTGGTCCTCCGCCAGGCGGATACCGCGCACGCCAGCCGCGCCGCGGCCCATCGCCCGCACGTCGGCCTCGCTGAAGCGAATGGCCTTGCCGCTGCTCGCGAACAGCATGATGTCGCTGTCGCCGTCGGTGAGGGCCACGTCCACCAGATGGTCGCTCTCGCGCAGGTCGATGGCGATGATGCCGTTGGAGCGAGGCCGCGAGAACGCATCCAGCGGCGTCTTCTTGACCGTGCCGTGGCTCGTGGCGAAGAAGACGAACTTGCCCGCCTCGAAGTCGCGCACCGGCAGCACCGCGTTGATGCGCTCTTCCGGCTCCAGCGGCAGCAGATTCACGATGGGCTTGCCCCGCGCGCCGCGGCCCGCCTGGGGCAGCTGATAGACCTTCAGCCAGTAGGCCTTGCCCCGGCTCGAGAAGCACAGCAGCGTGTCATGGGTGTTGGCGACGAACAGGTTGTCGATAAAGTCCTCGTCTTTCATCCGCGTGGCCGCCCGGCCCTTCCCGCCCCGGCGCTGCGCCTGGTACGAGTCCAGCGGCTGCGCCTTGGCATAGCCGCCGTGGGACAGTGTGACCACCACGTTCTCCTCGGGGATCAGGTCCTCGATGGTCAGGTCGGAGTGGTCCTCCATGATCTCGGTGCGCCGCTCGTCGCCGAACTGGTCGCGCACCGCCTGGAGTTCCTCGCGGATTACGGCGAGGAGCCGGTCGGGGTCGGCCAGAATAAGAGAATACTCTCTAATTTTATCGAGTATCTCTTTGTATTCATTGATTATCTTTTCTTGCTCAAGACCGGTCAAACGATGCAGCCGCAGATCCAGGATGGCCTGGGCCTGGGTCTCCGACAGGCGGTAAACGGGCTGCCCGTCCTCCTCGACGATGCCGAATACCCCGTGATCGGCATTCGGCCGGGTGTCGATATCGCCGGCCCGCTCCAGCATGCCGGTGACCGCACCGGGCGCCCAGCGACCCGCTACCAGCCCTGCCTTCGCCTCGGCCGGCGACGGCGAGGCCTTGATCAGCGCGATCACCTCGTCGATGTTCGCCAGCGCCACCGCCTGGCCTTCCAGGAGGTGGGCACGGTCGCGGGCCTTGCCCAGATCGTAGATCGTGCGCCGGGTGACCACCTCGCGGCGGTGGGCCACGAAAGCCTCCAGGATGCCCTTGAGCGTCATCAGCTTCGGCTGACCCTCGTGCAGGGCCACCATGTTGATGCCGAAGACGCTCTGCAGCGGCGTGTGCTTGTAGAGGTTGTTCAGGACCACCTCGTGCACCTCGCCCCGCTTGAGCTCGATCACGACGCGCATGCCGTCCTTGTCGGACTCGTCACGCAGCTCGCTGATGCCCTCCAGCTTCTTCTCGCGCACGAGCTCGGCGATCTTCTCGATCAGCCGGGCCTTGTTGACCTGGTACGGCAGCTCGGTGATCACGATGGCCTCGCGGCTGCCCTTGCCGATCTCCTCGACGTGGCTGCGGGCGCGGATATGCACGCGGCCGCGGCCCGTCTTGTAGGCGCTGTAGATGCCCTGGGCGCCGTTGATGATGCCGGCGGTCGGGAAGTCCGGTCCCGGCACGTGCTGCATCAGCCCGGCCACGTCGATGTCCGGATCGTCGATCACTGCCACGCAGGCATCGATGATCTCGGCCAGGTTGTGGGGCGGGATGTTGGTCGCCATGCCCACCGCGATGCCGGAGGAGCCGTTGACGAGCAGGTTCGGGATGCGCGTTGGCAGCACCGAGGGCTCGCTCTCGGAGCCGTCGTAGTTCTCGACGAAATCGACCGTCTGCTTGTCGATGTCGGCCAGCAGTTCGTGGGCGATGCGGGCCATGCGCACTTCGGTGTAACGCATGGCCGCCGGGGCGTCGCCGTCCACCGAGCCGAAGTTGCCCTGCCCGTCCACGAGCATGTAGCGCATCGAGAACGGCTGCGCCATGCGCACGATCGTGTCGTAGACGGCGCTGTCGCCATGGGGGTGGTACTTACCGATCACGTCACCGACGACGCGGGCCGACTTCTTGTACGCCTTGTTGTAGTCGTTGCCCAGTTCCCGCATCGCGTAGAGAACGCGCCGGTGCACCGGCTTCAGGCCGTCGCGCACGTCGGGCAGCGCCCGCCCCACGATCACGCTCATGGCGTAATCGAGATAGGACTGGCGCATCTCGTCTTCGAGATTTACCGAAAATATTTCCTGGGCGATGTCACTCATGGCTACTCACATAAAACCGGTCCACCGCCTTCCCCTTGCAGGGTGCCGGCGGACGATCCGTGCTGCAGGAATCAGGTCTCGGCCAGTGCGTGCGGCGGGAGCCGGTATAGCCTACTTCTGCGCATTTTTCTGGCTCCTGATCAGAGGAAAATTTTAGCATAAATCGGGACTTGTACGTAGCCGCCGGGGGCCCGCCGGCGCCGACCACGGCGGCCCGGCACGGAGCCTGCCGGGCGGCCCTGTATACTAGGCTGCCTGCCCTTTCCCGGGCATCCGTTCATTGCCTATAACATCAGTCAATTCAGAGACATGGAGCAATGCGACCTGATCATCTCGTGCCGCTGGGTGGCACCTGTGACGCCGGCGGACACGGTGCTGGAGCACCATGCCCTGGTCATCCGTGACGGCGTGATCGTCGCGCTGGAGCCCGCCGCGCGGGCGAGCGCCCGCTTCGCAGCCGCCGACGTCGTCCATCTCGACGATCATCTCCTGATCCCCGGGCTGGTGAACGCCCACACCCACGCCGCCATGTCGCTGTTCCGCGGGCTGGCGGACGACCTGCCGCTGGAGGTCTGGCTGCGCGAGCACATCTGGCCCGCCGAGGGTCGCTGGATCGACGCGGAATTCGTCCGTGACGGTACCCGGCTGGCCATCGCCGAGATGCTGCTGGGCGGCACCACCTGCTTCAACGACATGTATTTCTTCCCGGATATCGTCGCCGAGACCGTGGCCGCCGCGCAGATGCGCGCCTCGGTGGGCATGATCCTGGTGGACGCGCCGACGCCCTGGGCCAAGGATGCGGGCGAGTACCTCTCCAAGGGCATCGCCGTGCACGACCGCTACGCCTCCCATCCGCTGGTAAGCACCCATTTCGCGCCCCATGCGCCGTACTCCGTGAGCGAGGCCAGCCTGGGCAAGCTGCGGGCCCTGGCGGACCAGCTGGACGTGCCGGTACACATGCATGTCCACGAGACCGCGGCCGAGGTGGCCGCCGAAGAGGAGGCCAACGGCATCCGTCCGCTGGAGCGGCTCCGGCGCCTCGGCTTCGTGAACGGCTCGCTGCTGGCCGTGCACATGACCTGTCTCAACGACGAGGAGATTGCGCTCGCCGCCGGCGCAGGCGTCTCCGTGGCCCATTGCCCGGAGTCGAACCTGAAGCTCGCCAGCGGCATCGCCCCCGTCGCGCGCCTGCTCGAGGCCGGCATCAACGTGGCCCTCGGCACCGACGGCGCGGCCAGCAACAACGACCTGGACATGCTGGGCGAGATGCGCACCGCCGCCCTGCTGGGCAAGGCGGCCGCCGGCGACGCGAGCGCCCTCTCCGCCCATACCGTCCTGCGCATGGCCACCCTGAACGGAGCCGCGGCGCTGGGCCTTGCCGACAGCATCGGCAGCCTGGAACCGGGCAAGTGGGCGGACGTCTGTGCCGTCGACCTGTCGGCGCCGCGCACCCAGCCCGTCTACGAGCCGGTCTCCCAGCTCGTCTACGCGGCCGAGGCCTCGCAGGTCAGCGACGTCTGGGTGGCCGGAAGACAGCTGGTCAAGCGCGGGCGGCTCAGTCACCTGCGCCTGGACGATATCAGCGGCCGGGCCGCAGAATGGAGAGAGAAAATCTGGAACTACGACCATGAATGACCCGCAAGCGAAGACCGGCGGTAACGTCGACGAGGGCGAAATCCGCAAGTTCGAGGCCATGGCGGAGACCTGGTGGGACCCGGACGGGGACTTCGCCCCCATCCACCGGATGAACCCGCTGCGGCTCGGCTACATCGACGAGCGGGCGCCGTTGTCGGGCCGCCAGGTACTCGACATCGGCTGCGGCGGCGGGATTCTCAGCGAGGCGATGGCGGCGGCCGGCGCCGAGGTGACCGGCATCGACCTCGCCCCCGGCCCCCTCGCCGTGGCGCGCAGCCACGCCCGGGAATCCGGCGTGGACGTGGAGTACCTGGAGAGCGGCGCCGAGGACCTGGCGGCCGAACGCCCGGACGCCTACGACGTCGTCACCTGTCTGGAGATGCTCGAGCACGTGCCCGAACCCGGCAGCGTCATCGACGCATGCAGCCGCCTTGTTCGGCCGGGCGGCCACGTGTTCTTCTCCACCATCAACCGCACGGCGAAAGCGTTCGCGCTCGCCATTGTCGGCGCGGAGTACGTGCTTCGCCTCCTGCCGCGCGGCACCCACGAATACGAGAAGCTGATTCGCCCCTCGGAACTGGAGGCGTGGGCAAGGCTGGCGGACCTGCGCGTGGAGGAACTGACCGGCGTGCGCTACAACCCGCTGACGCGCCACTTCAGTCTCACGAACGACGTGGACGTCAACTACATCGCCCACTTCCGCAGGCGGGGCGCCGGCGGATGACGGAGCCGAGGCCTTTCGCCGGCTGGCTGTTCGACCTGGACGGTACGCTCATCGACACCGCGCCGGACATGACCGACACCCTGGCGGAGCTGTGCCGGGCGTACGGCACGCACCCGCCCGAATACCGCCTCGCGCGGGCGAATATCACCAACGGGGCTGCCGGCCTGATCCGCCTCGCCTTCCCGGATCGGGACGAAGAGACGCGCCGCGCCCTGTATGAGGAATACCTGCAACGCTACGCCGATCGCATCCACCGCAGCTCGCGACTGTTCGAGGGCATGGAAGAAGTCCTCGCGGCCATCGAGGCCGTCGGCCTGCCCTGGGGCATTGTGACCAACAAGCCGCAGGGCCTCACCGACGCGCTGCTACAGGGGCTCGGACTCAGCACCCGGTCCCGGGTCACGGTCGGCGGCGACGCACTGGCGCAACGCAAGCCGCATCCGGCGCCGCTCCTGCACGCGGCACGCGCGCTCGCCGTGGATGCGGGGGAGTGTGTCTACGTGGGCGACAACCTGCGCGACGTGGAGGCCGGACGCGCGGCCGGCATGCGCACGATCGCTGCGGCGTACGGCTATCTGCTGCCGGAGGACGATGCCCGGGGCTGGCAGGCCGACCTCGTCATCGAGCATCCCGTGGCCCTGCTGCCGATCCTGGAGGAAGCGCGCGGGTGAGTGACTGGCTGCAGATACCGGTTCCCGCGTGGATGGCCGGCATCGCTTCTGCAGTATCGCTGGCCCTGGGGCTGCTCCTGCTCTGGCTGTTCGTCCGCGGGCGCATCGCCCGGCTGGCCGCCGAGCGCGACGACGCCGAGCGCCGGGTGAAGGATCAGGAAGCGCTGCGGGCGGAACGGGAAGCGGCCTTCGACCTCGCCGCCAGCCGTCTCCAGCAGTCCTTCGGCGACGTGGCCCATCGCAGCCTAAGGGTCAACAGCGAGGCTTTCCTTCGTCTGGCGAAGCAGAACCTCGGCGCCCAGCAGCAGCAGGCCACGCACGCGCTGTCGGAGCGCGAGAAGGCGGTCGAGAATCTGGTGAAACCCATCCGCGAAGCGCTGGATAAGACCGAACGCCAGATCGGCGAACTCGAGAAGGCCCGCTCGGAGGCCTACGGCAGCATCACCGCTCAGCTCGAAGCCATGCAGGCCAGCCAGCAGGCCCTGCAGGCCGAGACCAGCAATCTGGTGAAGGCCCTGCGCCGACCGGAGGTGCGAGGCCAGTGGGGCGAGATCACGCTGCGCCGCCTCGTCGAGCTGGCCGGCATGGTCGAGCACTGTGATTTCGTCGAGCAGGAGACGGGCGGCGGCGCCGGCGAGCGCATACGTCCCGATATGATCATCCGCATGCCGGACGAGCGGGAGCTCGTGGTGGACGTGAAGACGCCTCTGGATGCCTACCTGGAGGCGGTGGAAGCCACTGATGACCAGCTCCGCACGGCTGCCCTCGCCCGCCATGAGCGCAAGGTCCGGGAGCGCATCCGCGAGCTGGCGAGCAAGCACTACTGGTCCCAGTTTCCACGCAGCCCGGAGTTCGTGATCCTGTTCATCCCGGGCGATCAGTTCCTCTCGGCGGCGATGAACCAGAATCCGGACCTGTTGGACGAGGCCCTGCGACAGAAGATCATCCTCGCCACGCCCACCAGCTTCGTCGCGCTGCTGAAGGCCGTCGCCTACGGCTGGCGCCAGCTGGCGCTGGCCGAGAACGCGGAGGAGATCCGCGGACTGGCCGTCGAGCTCTACGATCGGCTGGCCACTTTCGGCAGCCACCTGAACCGGGTCGGGCGCCAGCTCTCCGGCAGCGTCAACGCGTTCAACGCGGCCGTCGGCTCGCTGGAACGCAGCGTGCTCCCCGGCGCCCGCAAGTTCCGGGAGCTCGGCGTACAGACCCGCAAAACCCTCGATTCGCTCGAGCCGGTCGAAGAGATCACGCGGGTGGCCGGGTCGGCGCCGGAGACCGAGCCACCCGCCGGACCGGATCCTGAGCCGACCTCCGATTCGGGCGCCGGATCGACCGGCGACGGCGGCGACGGCGCGGCAGACCCCACAGACGGCCCAACGCGCCCCTGACCCGTGACCGACACCGCCGAGAACTGGACGAGGCTCCCGGTCGGTTCCGACGAGGAACTGATCGGCAATTTCCTGCGTGGCGACTCCGAGCGCCGGTTCCGGCTGCTGTGCGCGCTACGCGATACGATCCTCGCCACCACGGCGCGAAGCCGGGATCCGGCGATCGGCGCCGTCAAGCTGGACTGGTGGCGACAGGAGCTCGCCCGCCTGGCTACCGGCGAGCCGCGTCATCCCCTGACCCGCGGGCTGGCGGAGGTGCTGCCGGCGGCCTCGCCCTTCGTCCCCTGGCTGGAAGAGCTCGTCATCTGCGCAGAGTCCCTGGGGCGCGGCGAGACGCCGGAGACCGCCGACCAGCTGCGCCTGTATTGCTTTCGTCGGGAAGGCGCCGCGCTGACGCTCGCCGCGGCGCCGCGCGGCGACGATCCCGCTGAACAGTCCCGCTGCACGGCCGCGCGGCATGCCGGCATCGCCTGGGGCATGGCGAAGACCACGGCCGCGCTGGCGCGCGGACAGCAGCTCTTCCTGCTGCCCCGGGATATGGCCGCCGATGCCGGACTGGACGAGGTGCCGCCCGGCAAGTGGCCAGAGCAGGACCGATTCCGGCGCGTACTGGAAGGACTCGCGGACGCGGGACTCGAGGAACTGGCACGGGCCGGCCCCGTAATCCGCAGCGCCAGCGCCGTCACCTCCATGGTCGCCGCCGTCAGCGAGGCCCACCTGAGCGCGCGGCGCCGCGCCGGGACCCGCGGGCCGGCCCATCCGTTACAATTGCTGTGGCACGCATGGCGCGCCGCCCGGGGCCAGGCGCGCGCCCCCACGACCCGAGATCAGGAGCAGCCGTGACCTTCGATCCCCGCACCTACACTCCCGGCGAGAACCTGCTGGCCGAGCGTATCATCCTCGTCACGGGCGCCGGCGACGGCATCGGGCGTGCCGCGGCGAAGCGCTTCGCCGAACTGGGAGCGCGCGTGATCCTGCTCGGCCGCACCGTGAGCAAGCTGGAGTCCGTCTACGACGAGATCATCGACGCCGGGCACCTGCGCCCCTCCATCGCGCCCATGGACTTCGAGAAGGCCGACGGCGAAACCTACACGAGCCTGGCGGACAGCATCGCGGACGAGTTCGGCCGGCTGGACGGCCTGCTGCACAACGCCGGCATCCTTGGAGAACTCGCCCCCATCGAGCACTACGACGTCACCCTGTGGCAGCGCGTTATCCACGTCAATCTGACGGCGGAGTTCGTCCTGACCAAGGTCTGCCTGCCGCTGCTGCGAAAATCCGAGGACGGCTCCATCGTCTTCACCTCCAGTGGCGTGGGCCGGCAGGGCCGGGCCTACTGGGGCGCCTATGCCGTCTCCAAATTCGGTGTGGAATGCCTCTCTCAGGTGCTCGCGCAGGAAACCGAGAAGGCGGGCATCCGGGTCAATTGCGTGAACCCCGGCGCCACCCGCACCGACATGCGCCTGAAAGCCTATCCGGCGGAGGACAGGGACAAGCTGGCCACGCCGGAGGATGTGCTGACACCCCACATCTACCTGCTCGGCCCCGATAGCCGGGGCGTCACCGGCGAGTCTTTCGACGCCCAGTAGACTTGCCCGCCACGCGACCGATCTGCCGCTCCGTCTTCGGCCCGGTCGTTCGACGGCGCCGTTTCGGATCCGGCCCGACATCGTCCGGATCCTCGACTGCGGCCTCCAGGCCTGCCGCCGCATACAGTGCTGCCGCCTCGGCCGCCGTCAGGGGACGGTGCTGTCCCCGGCGCAGCGCCCGCGGGAGACGTATCGGACCGTAACCGATGCGGATGAGGCGGCTCACTTCGACACCCACCGCTTCCCAGAGCCGCCGCACCTCCCGGTTGCGGCCCTCCCGCAGCGTGACCTCGTACCAGTGATTGACACCTTCGCCGCCTTTCTCCGTGAGACTGCCGAAGGCGGCTACGCCGTCCTCGAGCTCGATGCCGTTGGTCAGTCGTGCCAGCTCCTCCGCCGCAGGGGTGCCCCGCACGCGCACCGCATAGCGCCGCTCGATGCTGCTGGACGGATGCATGAGCGCATTGGCCAGCGCGCCGTCGGTGGTGAAGATCAGCAGACCACTCGTGGCCACATCCAGACGGCCGACGCTCACCCAGCGCCCCCGATGCAGCCGCGGCAGCGCATCGAAAACGGTGACATGCCCGGACTCGCTACTCCGCGAGCAGACCTCGCCCTGAGGCTTGTGATAGATCAGGTGCCGATGGGAACCGGCTTCGGGCCGGCGGACCGCAATGGGGCGGCCGTCGAGGGTGATCCGTTCGTCGCCGGTGACCGTATCGCCGAGTACCGCCGTGCGGCCGTCGATTGCCAGCCGCCCGTCACTGATCCAGCGCTCGATCGCGCGGCGCGAACCGTGGCCGGCTGCCGCCAGCACCTTCTGCAAGCGCTCAGCCATGACGGTGCGTATCAGCTCGAGGGCGGCGCGCCCGCGCTGGCGCGTTCTTCCTCCCCGGCCTCCTCGCTCTCCTCGCCGGCCTCGGCCTGTGCGACCTTGTCCGCGTCGGCGAATTCATCCGTGTCCTCGTAAGCGCTCTCGCCGTCGCTGATCCCCGCGTCGTCGGCGGCGTCCTCTGCTTCATCGCCATCCGCCACGTCCGGGCCTCCGTCGCCGTCCCCGGCCCGCAGGGCAGTGACGTTGGCCACCATCGCATCGCGCTCGTCGCCGGTTGCGAATTCCAGCTGTGCGTTCAGGCCCTCGATATCCTGCAGTTCGGCCAGCGGAGGCAGATCGTCCAGCCGCTTCAGACCGAAGTAGTCCAGGAAGACCTTCGTCGTGCCGAACATCTCGGGTTTGCCCGGCACGTCGCGATGGCCGAGTACCCGGATCCACTCCCGGTCCAGCAGCGTACGGATGATATTGGGGCTGACGGTGACGCCACGCACATCCTCGATCTCACCACGGGTGATGGGCTGGCGGTAGGCGATCAGTGCCAGCGTCTCGAACAGCGCCCGGGAATAGCGCGGCGGGCGCTCCTCCCACAGTGGCTGCAGCATCGCCGTGATCGACGGGCGCACCTGCACACGGAAACCCGATGCCACCTCGGCCAGCATGATGCCCCGGTCCTCGTAGTCGGCCTCCAGTTCGTCGAGAGCCGCACGGATATCCTTGCGTTCCGGACGTGAACTCTCGTCGAACAGCGACATCATCTGCTCGATCGACAGGGGCTCTGCCGAGGCAAGCAGCGCCGCCTCGAGAATATATTTGATACTCGTCTCATCCATAGGTCACTTTAGCGGGAACGCTCAGGACGTGGCGCTCTCGTCCGACGCCCTCGCGTCCCCTTCATCATTCACAACGCGCACATTCGAGGCCGCCCGCACGTGCAGGGGGGCGAAGTCCTCGGACTGCACCACCTCGATGAGCGACTCACGTAGCAGCTCCAGCACAGCGATGAATGTCACCGCCACGCCCATGCGGCCCTCCTCCACATCGAACAACTTGTCGAACTGGGTGAACTGCACGCCCCGGATCCGGGTGAGGATTTCCGACATGCGTTGCCGGACCGACAGCGGTTCGCGCTGCACATGGAGGTTGGTGAACATCTCGGCGCGGGCCAGCACGTCCCGGAGGGCCACCATCAGCTCCTTGAGCGTCACGTCCGGCAGCTTGGTAACCACCTGGCGTTCGGGCGCCTCGGCCTGCACCACGTGGACGTCACGCTCCAGGCGCGGCAGCTCCTCGAGATTCTCAGCCGCCTTCTTGAAGCGCTCGTATTCCTGCAGCCTGCGGACCAGTTCCGCCCGCGGGTCGTGTTCCTCGTCCTCCTCGACCACCGGCCGCGGCAACAGCATCCTGGACTTGATCTCCGCCAGCATCGCCGCCATCACCAGATACTCACCGGCCAGCTCCAGCTGGAGCTCCTTCATCAGTTCGATGTACTCGATGTACTGCCGGGTAATCTCGGCGATGGGGATGTCCAGAATGTCCAGATTCTGGCGCCGGATCAGATAGAGCAGCAGATCCAGCGGTCCCTCGAACGCCTCCAGGAACACCTGCAGCGCATAGGGCGGGATATACAGATCCTGAGGCAGCTCGGTGACCGGTTCGCCGTCCACGATGGCAAACGGCATCTCGGCCTGGGAAGGCCGCAGATCCTCGGGCACCGCCTTGGGCGCCCCCTGGTCGCTTACCACCCGGAGGACCGGTTGCTTTTTCTCTGATTCGGACACAGGGTGATTCTAACGTAATCCCGGCGGGGCCGCGGCCCCCTCATTCGAAGGCGCTGACGTCGCCGATCCCGCGCCGCAAGATATGCACCGTGCCCTCCGTGAGATCCAGCACGCTGGATGGCTCCATCCCGCCGGGCCCGCCGTCGACCACCGCGTCCACCTGATTACCCAGCCGACCGGCGATCTCGACCGGGTCGGTCATGGGCACGTCGTCGCCGGGCAGCAGCAGCGTGGAACTCATCATCGGCTCGCCCAGCGCCTCGAGCAGCGCCTGGCTGATCGGGTGGTCGGGTACGCGGATGCCGATGGTCTTCTTGCGGGGATTCTTCAGCCGGTTGGGCACTTCCCGGGTGGCCTTCAGGATGAACGTATAGGGTCCCGGCGTGAAATGCTTCAACAGCCGGTACGCCCAGTTGTCCACCCGGGCATAGGTGGCGATCTCCGACAGGTCGCGCACCACCAGCGAAAAATCGTGGAGTTTGTCCGCCTGGCGCAGCAGCCTGATGCGGTCCAGCGCCTTCTTGTTGCCGATCTCGCAGCCGAAGGCATAGCTCGAGTCGGTGGGGTATACCAACAGGCCGCCGGCGCGGATTATGTCGACCGCCTGGTCGACATAGCGCTTCTGCGGGTTGTCCGGGTGTATGGTGATGATCTGCGACACGCCCGGCATTCTACCGTCACGCAGACACAAATCCGACTGTCGTGAACCGCTGCGTTGGGGCTGCGCCGGCGTGTGCGCTATCATTCGCGGATCACGGTACTCACCGCAAAACAGACTCCCAGCGCATGCAACTGATACTAGACTATCTGCCGGTGGTCGCATTCTTCGTGGCCTACAAACAGGCCGACATCTACACCGCGACCATCGTCCTCATGGCCACCATGCCGCTGGTGCCGCTGGCCCACTGGATATTCACCCGGCAGGTCGGACGCATCTACCTGATCTCGACCGCGCTGGTGCTGGTACTCGGCGCCGTGACACTGGCACTGCGCAACAGCCTGTTCCTGATCTGGAAGCCCACTCTCCTGAACTGGGCCATGGCCGCGGTGTGCCTCGGCAGCCTCTACATCGGCGAGAAACCCCTGATCCAGCGGCTGCTGCAATCCGCCGTGGAACTTTCCGCAGCCCAGTGGCGTCAACTGACCGTGATCTGGGGCATATTCTTCGCCGTGGCGGGCGCGGCCAACATCTTCGTCGCCTACCGTTTCGGCGAGAGCGCCTGGGTCAGCTTCAAACTCTTCGGGCTGCTGGGTATGACCCTCGCCTTCATGGTGATCCAGGGCGTCTGGCTGGCCGTCATGGTCTCCAGGAACGAGCGCAAATCAACCAGCGGAGCCGAATAACGATGTGGTATGCCATCATCAGTGAAGACGTACCGAACAGCGGGCCTCTGCGCTCCGGCGCGAGGGCCAGACACCTCGAGCGGCTGCGCACGCTGCGCGACGAAGGCCGCCTCCTGGTCGCCGGACCGCACCCCGCCATCGATAACGAGGATCCGGCCGAAGCCGGTTTTACGGGTAGTCTCGTCATCGCCGAATTCGCCTCGCTGGAGGATGCCAGGGCCTGGGCCGACGATGACCCGTACGTGGAAGCCGGCGTGTACCAGCGAGTGGTCGTGAAACCGTTCAACAAGGTCCTGCCGTGACGGAGCGTCAGGCGGCGCTCGAGAAACGGCTTCGGGACGCGTTGCAACCCGAGGACCTCCTGATCAGGGATCAAAGCCATCTGCATGCCGGTCACGCCGGCGCGCAGGATGGCCGCAGCCACTTCGCCGTGCGGCTGACCGCCAGCGCTTTCGAAGGACTCTCACGCATCCAGCGGCACCGACTCGTCTACGATGCCGCCGGGGACATGATGGACACCGACATTCACGCGCTCAGTATTTCCGCCCTCGCCCCCGGTGAAGCCCGGAGGGATTAAGGGCAAGATTCGACCACGGAAACAGAGGACCAATTATGACGACTACGTATCTGCGCCAGCTAGGCGCCGGCAAGGCCCTCGTGCTTGCCACTGCAGTGCTGCTGAGCACGGCAGCCTGCGCACAGTCCGACACCGGGGCGGTGGCGGACCCCGAGGTGGAGGCCAAGGTGCTCGAACTCTACATGCAAAATCGCATGCGGGGCGCACAGGGCGACGCCACCGCCGAGCAGCGCGAGCAGTTCCGCGAGGAAGTCGCCGACCTCTACCTGCTTGCCGAAGAGGCCGAAGCGGCCGGGCTTGACGACGACCCCGAAGTCGCGGCTCAGATAAAGCTCCAGCGCATGTCCACCCTTGCTTCGGCCCTGGCCGGAAACTACCTGGAAGAGAACCCGCCCACCGAGACGGAGCTCCGCGCCGAATACAGCGCCCAGGTGGCCGGATACCAGCCCCAGCAATACAAGGCGCGTCACATCCTCCTGGAGACGGAGGACGAGGCCAAGGCAGTGATCACCCAGCTTGACGAAGGCGGTGACTTCGCCGAACTGGCCAAGGAGAAATCGACCGGCCCGTCCGGCCCCAACGGCGGCGATCTCGGCTGGTTCCCGCCGGACTCGATGGTCAAGCCGTTCTCTGACGCAGTCGTGGCACTCGAAGACGGCAGCTATACCAGCGAGCCGGTTCAGACTCAGTTCGGTTGGCACGTGATCCTGCGCGAGGACTCGCGGGAAACGGAGGCCCCTTCCTTCGAAGAGGTGAAGGACAGGCTGAGGCCGGTAGTCGAGCAGAAGAAGCTGCAGGAATACCTGGATGGCCTGAGATCGGGCAACGATGGCTCGGCCGACTGACGCCTTCGGACAAGCCAGAAAAAAGGGCGCCAATGCAGGGTGTGTCAAAACCCCTGACAAAGAGGCGCAGGCGATAGAAAATACCCGTCACGCAAGTGGCGGGTATTTTTTTATGAGCTACGTACGGGGCGAGTCGCGCACGCAGGGGACGCTTTTCCCGACCT